>JADMJV010000123.1 GCA_018780265.1 bacterium | reverse complement strand
AGGTCAGACTCTCAAATATTGTGCGTTAGCCTCTCAAATAACTCGGCTCGCGGCAGGTAACAACCAGTGCCGGCCGAGATGCCCCTGGCGTCGTGGAAATTATATCAACGCTGAGCCCTGACGGGAGACACTCAGCATGGCACGAGATCCTCAAAGACATCGACCGCAACGGAAACGTCAACACCTACGACCGGAGTTCGGGCAACCTGGTCATTTCAGACGGTAAAGGCAGAGCCCTATACTATGATTACGGCCTGACCCCGCGTGTTGATGGGCAGACCCAAACGCTGCGGGTGAACGACCCCGTAGCCGGCCGTCTAATCACCTTCAGCTACTATTCCGACAGTGACCCGGTTACCACCTTTCTTCGGGCCTGGCTCCATCCTGCGCCTTCGGTGGCGCTGCAAGGTCGGAACCGTCGATACCGACCGTACACTCCTCCGGCGTGAACCGGCCCGTACACGCAGCAGGCTCCCGCCAATTTGCCCTCAGCCCTCCTTGGGGTGGCCCCTGGCTAGAGGGCGTGAAGCCAGTCGCCCAGGCGCTCTTTCCAGGTGGGAGCCTGGCCTGCGACCGTCACCACTTTGTAGCCGTCATCCTCGGGCAATTTGAAGGGGTAGGGCGTGAACTTCTCCTGCACGGGCTCCGTGGGACCATCGCCCAGAAGCGTGAGCGCATCGCCTTCCCAACTGACGTTGTAGCCTTTCTCCTCGAAACCGTGTTGAATGGCTTCTTGCAGCCCGGACGCCTGACCGGCCTGGACCTTGGCCACGTCCACCTCAAAATGCTTGCCGAACCAGTTGGAGAGCTGCTCGAATTCGGGCTTCATGACGAAGTCGACGTGCCCGCCCGCCGGAGTGCTCACTTCCTGGCGAAGTGTCTGCCCCTGCTGATCCAGGATGTTGTGGACCTTCCAACCGGGCTGCGCGGCCAGGTAGCCGGCGCTGCGGTCGCTGAGCAGCCCCTCCGCCAGCATGTCCAGGTCCGAATTGCCACCAAACCTGCCCTTGTTGGCGCTGCCGGTCACATACAGTTTGCTGGGGAACTGCCCGCCCTTGACGCAGACCAGCGCCTTAAGGTCGGTCTCCAGCGCCGGCATCTTGCCGGCCACCTGGGTGTCATCGTAGGGCTTGCTCAGCTCCCGCTGAATTTTGTTGACCCAGCGTTGTTCGGCGGGAGTGCGCTGCGCCGACAGGTCCATCAACTCCATTTCGTCTGCCAGTGGCTGCTGCAGCTGGGCATTGTAATGCGCCAGGTTCTCGAGCATGACCGAATGTTTCTCGGTGGAGATTCCCCTGGAGTAGAGCAACTGCGTCGTTGCGTGGTAGTTCACGGACATGGGATTCATGTGCTTCTCAGCATAGCGCACAAATGTTGCCATAAGGTTACAGCACCGTGATCAGCAGACCCTGCCCCTGCAGCTATCAGCCATGGCTGACTACGTATCGCGTCGCAACTGAGGTGAGCGGAAGTTCGGCCAGCCGCTTGGGCAAGGTGACCGAGTCCCAGTTGAGGTGACCATCGCTGCCGTAGGACACGATCAGGTTGGGGCGGGTGAGCTGCACGTCGCTCACCCAGCGAGATAGCCCGTATTTTAGCCCGTCGTAGGGATGAAGGGGGGCTACCACTTTTTCGATACGGGCCAGCGGCAGGCCACCCCTGGTCTGAATTTGTACTCCTTCGAGAGTCAGGGTTCGGCCGGTCAGGTTGGACCGGTGGATATCGATATTGACGTTGAGGCTAAGTTCAACCCGGTGACGGTAGTAGTTGATCAAATTGCCGCGGAATAAGTACGTGAGAACGAAGGCGCCCACCAGGAGCACCATAAACAGTCCGAGTGACAGGGCGCAGAAGCGCGCCATCACTCGCAGGATTCGCAGCAGCGAGGATTTCTTCAATACGATTCCTAAGTCGGTCGCAGAAGGTCCAGTTCCAGGGGCGAACGATCTATCGAACGATTCTTCGAATTTTGTTCGAGAAAGGCTAGAATCCTTTTCAAGGACCGGCGCTCAAGGCAACGCTCTTGGAATCCTCATGGCGGAATGGACACGACTCGCTTACATTTGGGCAACAATCGCCTGATTATACTGGACAAACCTCAGGGGGAAACCGTGATGCTCAATCCACAAATCCGTAAGAATCTTGAAATCGCTCGCAACCTTACACGACTGCCGGTCATTCGGCCCGAACTGGTCGTGTTGGGCCCCACTCTCACCGACAACAGCGCTCCTTGCGATATCTTTGTCCCGCGCGACCCCAGCCTCGACCGGTTGGGCGAACCCAACTGTAGCGTCAGTTAGGGTCGGCTAGAAAATCTAAAACGGCCTGGTTGAATTGGGTCGCTCGCTCGAACATACACGAATGAGCGCAGTCCGGCATTTGCAGGCGGGCCGATGGGATTCCCTGGGCCAGCAAGTCATGTTGGGCCGCCGGTTGGATAGGCGCCTGGCCGATGGCCGCCACGGCCAGTTCAAAATTCTGCGGGTCCTCAAAGAACTCAGGGCTGTACACCCAGGGCAGGAGCACTCGGGCAAACTGTTGGGGACTGGCGGCCGAGGCCCAATTCAGGCTCCAGCCTTCGGTTACGGCCAGCGACCTGGCTGGCAGGCGCGCAAAACTGGCGGCCAAAATCAGGCCTTTGTGAGCGCAGGGAGTCATCCTGTCCCAGGGAAAGCCAACCGGGTGAACGTGCTGGTGATCGATGACGACACGGTGGCCTCCAGTTTCCTGGCCATGCAGTTAAAGATGTTGGGCCAGGTCCCGCATCTGGCCTCAGGCGGGCGGGCCGGCCTGGACTTGTTGGCTCAGGCTTCGATGGCGCTGATCCCCCAGCCGTATTTCCTTAAAGAGCTGCTCTCGGCGGGATTTGCTAATCACGTCGCAGTGAAGAGACTTGGCTTCGCCGTGGAGCCCGCCAGTAACGTCCAGCCAGTGCTGGATGTCGGTCCAGCTGTCCTTCATCCCCGATAGGTCTTTGGCACCTTTGATGTTCTTTGGGTGAACAGATCCAGGGTGATCAGCCGGTAAGTCGTGACCGACTTGAAGCCGAAGAAGCGCATCTTGGCGTCGATTTGCTCCGCGATTCGCAGACCCCAGGGTCTAAAAGCTCACGGCGTGGCTGTAGATGACAGCTTGCTGGGCCACGTGTCGCCACTCGGCTGGGAGCACATTAACTTGACCGGAGATTACGTCTGGAAGACGAGCAAGCTGCAACCCGGCAAATTTCGGCCTCTTAGGCCGTTCGTAAATCCTTAGCGTACGATTTTTTCCGTTTCGTGAGGTGACCCCACTTAAGCACACATCGGGGGGTCCGCTCATTCGCCCAAACCAACTGGATGCTCACATTCAACTAGCCTTTCAGAAGTGTCGCTCCCAATCAGCTTGTAGCAAGGCCCTGGTTTCAGTTCTCCAATCTCGAACTCTCCGACTGACTTCGTAAAATACACCTTTAAATTTAGCGCGTGATATTGCCGACACCATTTGAGGCCAATCTTGCTAACGCGGTCTGGCTTCCCTAGTGTATCAAGCAGTGCCCTCTCGAAACTTGCCGAAGGAAAATCTCCTCGATATCCAGGGTCCGCGACCTCCAAAGCACTACCGATATCGCCATTAGACGTCGAAAGAATTCCGTCTCCATAAATCCATGAAATACGGTCTCCACTGTCAAACTGGATCGCAGGAGGATTTAGCCCAGTGCACAGGTTTCCTGTCACGCCTACATGCATTTCCGAGCGCAGATCCCCCAGTCGAAAACCATTTAAGGACAGGCCGGAAGCTCTTGTTGTACAATTTTTCGGAGTCGGAACAACTAATCGGCATGCAAGTGTCGCTAACAAAAGAGCGACCAAAAGCTCGGAAACTCGCCAATAAATACTTGAACGAGACTTACTAGTAGTGCAAAGTGAATGCATTGTTGGCTCCCGAAAAAACCTGATAAATAACCCCAGGGTGGCAAACGGCGCTAAATTTTGAGTCCATCAGAATCTGAAGTTCGGT
>JADMJV010000041.1:29896-42203 GCA_018780265.1 bacterium | reverse complement strand
CGCCCGTCTCATGCGGAGATCCTTACGGGACTCACCTCGACCTTGGCACCAAGGGAATCTTGAATCGGAAGAACGCGCCCGGTGTCTTTCGCGACAACGAGTCAAAACACGACATCTCGGTAGCGGGCGCGGGCCAAAGTTTGAACCTGCAAAACGAGTCCCCCTGGCCTCAGCATCCCGACTCGACTCTTCCGCCTTTCAAGCAGTTCCACCACCAGGGAGATGCGGGCGTGGACCTGTCATGCATGGCCAAGGCGCGACGCCAGTTGACGGCCCACGGCTACCCCGACGCGGGGGCGGTGGTCGTGACTGACGAGGACGGTAGGCGGAGTCTGTTGGAGCATTTTTGGAGGGGAAATTACAATCAGCCGATGTTGGATTTCTTCGACAGCCAGCTTTAGGGATTACCAGGAGTCTCGTCCTGATATCGGGTTACACTCAATAGCTCAGCCAGGCTGATGCATCCTGTTCCAGGCTTAACTCTTCGTCGTCATCCACCTCCGCCATTTCGCGGCGCCTGCAACTCCGACCTCCCCTCGGGCTACGGGTCCAGCAGGCCACGGCAGGCCAGTTGTCTCCGCTCAGCGAACGACGAGCATTGATGCGACACGTGAAGGCGGGGATCACACTTGAGAGCGAAACGCATTTTTCTATGGTCAGGCCTTGGCATACTGACGTTGGTGGGGGCTCTGGTCTATTTAAACAGTTCATCACGAGCCAGACCCGAGACAGCAACCTTCACTTTGTGGAGGGTGACCGGGCTGGGCCGGGTGAATGTCACCCTTCGTCGGCAACTTGATGGCAGGTTCCGCTACAACGCCGCCACGGATCGCGACACATTCGTCAAAGGCGAATTGGAGTCCCTGGCCGTGGAAGGCCTGGTGGCAAACCTGGTGAGCCTGGGGCTTGATAAGCCCCCCGCCCGGCGACGAGGAGTGCATGAGGTGGTTCAAATCGGCGTGACCACTTCGGACGGCGATGCCCTTTCTCAAGAATGGCCGGCTACGAGCCCGGCCGCCCTGGCCGCGGTCAAGCTGATTCGACAGCTGAAACCTCTGGATCTGGCCCTCTCAGAAGGGATTTATCGACTGGGCCCGGGACGCAATCTCGGGGCCCATGCCCAGCCCTCGGCCTGGGCCTGGGCTCAAGAGGCCTTGCCTGATGGAAAAATTTGGCCAGGCGTGATGGCCGACTTGAAGGAGGAGCTCAAAAGCGGGGGCTATTCCGACCTGCTGGTCAAGCACCCTGACCTGATTCACTGCGTTGACGCAGAGGGTCAGCAGCCGCTGCATATGGCGGCCCGCTGGGGAAGTCGGCAAATGGTGGAACAGTTGCTGGCGTCGGGCGCCGCCATCGAGGCTCGCGATAGTGAAGGGTTTACGCCGTTCCTGAGAGCCTGTCAGGAGGGACGGGAGGACGCCAGCGTCATGCTTTGTCTGATGGAACGAGGGGCCGACCTGCGGGCCACGCTGCCCGATGGCCGGGGAGCCTTGCATCTGGCCGCCGCGTACAGTTCCCCCTGGCAGCCGGACGCCGAGGAGCCGGCCGAGGCCAGGGTAGTGCCCCTGATGCTGGCTGGATTGTCTGGCCTGACTCGTGACAGGCAGGGGCATACTCCGCACGGTGTGGCCCTGGATCGCAAGCGCACCCAACTCGCCAAAGTCATGGAGGGAGGTGGGGGCGTGCGGTCCATTCTGGTGGCCAAAGCCAGCCCTCACAAACGGCCTCCGCTGGTCATCTGTGCCGAGAGGCAGCAGATTCGAAAGTTCAACGCCAGAGTGGTGGCGTGCGCAAATGCCGAAGAGTTCGCCGAGCTGGAAAAGCTGGCCGCCCAACTGCTGAAGCAGAAGGCCCGATTTCCCGACGGACGACCGCAACTGGAAACTCTCTACGAGCAGGCTACGGGAGACCTGGAAGGTGGCGCGAATGAGTCCGAGTGGAGCGCCGCCCTGCATCGCCATAACCGCTGGGTGGTCGCCTACCCCAAGTCGGCTTCGGCCCGGATTGTGCGGGCCAAGTTTTACATTTCCTACGCCTGGAACGCCCGCGGTGGGGGCTACGCCAACACTGTCAAAGAGCAGGGGTGGAAACTGTTTCACAAGAGATTGGAACTGGCCGAGCAGGACCTGCGCCTGGCCCAGAAGTTGGACCCCGGTGATCCCTATGGCTATGCGACCTGCATAACCCTGGCCATGGCCAATGGCTGGAACCGCGCCCAGATGGAAGACCTCCTGAACCGCTCCATGACCGCTTTTCCCCGCTGCACCACCGCGCTGGAAAACGCGGCTTACTACCTCACTCCCCGTTGGCAGGGCGAAAGTGGTGACCTGGAAAAATTCGCCAGGCAATGGTCCCAGAAGGACCCGGCCTATTACAGCGTCGTCTGGGATGCGATTCAGATGCTCGGTGGCATCCAGGAGGAAGTCGAGATATCGTGGCCTCAACTCAAGGCCAGCTATGAGGTGAGGCTGAAGGCATCCCCCTCCCAAATCGTCAAGAACCGCTATGCCCGCGCCGCCGTCACCTTTGAAGACAAAGAAACTGCGCTACGCCTGGCCCGAGAAATTGGCGCTCAGTGGGACCCCAACAGTTGGCACGACGATGAGGACCTCTATAACGCGCTCCGCGTGCCCTAAACTAGGCCCGAACCACCTGACGGAAATAGGCCAGACTGCACAACAAGAACAGGCAGTGGGTGACGGTGAAGGCCCAGGCTCCTCCCAGGGCTCCGTAGCGGGCCAGGAGCGTGTTCAGGCCCAAGTTGAAAATTACTGCCAGGCCAGTCAGAATTAAGTAAGGATGGCGAATTTCGCTGCTGGAAATAATCACGCTGGCCATTTGCTGTACTCCCATGCACCAATACCCCGGCACTAACCAGAGAAAGAGGGGGACGCAAGGATGGTATTGCTGCCCGAATACGGCTGTCATCCACCAGGGAGAACCGGCGCCTGCCGCCAGAGACGTAAATAGCAAAAAAACTGACCAGAAAGGTAGTACTCGCATCATTTCCCGGCCGCGGTCTGCATTGCTGGGCAAGCTTACAAACGAGGGCATAAAAACGCTGATAAAAGCGGTAGGCACGAATAGGAGCACGGCGCCTCCTTGAGAAGCCACGGCAAAAAGACCTGCCACGGCATCACCACTCCACCAGGCCACCGTGATTTGGTTCACGTTGGCCAGGGCTACCGACAGAAAACCGGCCACGGTGATGCGCGTTCCGTAGGTCCAGGAACTCTTTAGCAACTGAAAGTCAGCGCGTAGCGAAAACCTGGCGCTACCAGCGAGCCACAGCAGCAATATTCCGCCCCCCAACACCGCCGTGCCGGCCCGCAGGTAGACGACAAACAAGAGGCTGAGTTGCTGGCTCCAGATAGCCCAACCCAGACCCGCCAGCAAAACCAGATTGATCGATATTTCGGTAAGATTGACTCGCTGAATCCAGCCTTTTCCCAGTCCCAGCGTCAACGAGAGCGACAACACCATGTGGCACCACAGCCAGAGAGCCGTGGGACGGGTCAACTCCTCAGGCCCGGAACTGAGAGCCAGGCCACCCAGCAGCAGAGAACTTGCCAACAAAGCCCCCAGGGAATTTCCGATCAGGGCCCCCAGACGAGTGGGTTCTTTGGCAGCAAAATACAGGTTTGAGTTGGCCAACGTGAGACAAAACAGAGGTGCCGCCAAGAGCACGGCCGTTTGAATCAAAGCCAGTTGGCCTCTTCCGGCGGGTCCCAACTGGCGAGCGGCTACCACTCCCACCAGAACGCTGCTGGCCACCACGATTATGCGCGAAAGTATCGCCAAAGTCTCGCCTCGGTGTGGCAGTCGCATGGCCCAGCCTTCGCAACGGAGAAGGAAACCTCTCTCCGCACGGTGCAATTGCTCCCCATGAAAGCAGTGATCCTGGCGGGCGGCCTGGGCACCCGGATTTCCGAGGAGACTCACGTCCGACCCAAACCGATGATCGAGGTGGGCGGAAAACCGCTGCTGTGGCACATTCTAAAAATCTATTCCAGCCACGGCGTCAACGACTTTGTAATCTGTTGCGGCTACAAGGGATACATTGTCAAGGAATATTTCGCCAACTACTTCCTGCATACATCGGATGTCACTTTTGACATGGCCAACAACCAGATGCATGTTCACTGTCGCTATGCCGAGCCTTGGAAAGTCACCCTGGTCGACACCGGTGATAACACTCTTACGGGTGGCAGACTCAAACGGGTTGCCAGCTACATCGAAAACGAGGAGTTCTTTTGTTTCACTTATGGAGACGGTCTGAGCAACATCGACGTCTCTCAACAGATCGAATTCCATCGCAGCCACGGCAAGTGGGCCACGGTGACCGCCGTCAAGCCTCCGGGCCGCTACGGCGCTCTGGATTTGGAAGGAAGTCGTGTGGTCGGGTTCAGTGAAAAACCCCGCGGCCAGGGAGGGTCGATCAATGGCGGTTTTTTTGTGCTCTCCCCTCGTTGCCTCGACTTTATCCGTGGAGACTCCACGCCCTGGGAAGAAGACCCCCTGGTAAGCCTTGCGGAGGCGGGCCAGTTAATGGCCTTCGAACATGACGGATTTTGGCAACCGATGGACACGCTGCGAGACAAGAATCAACTGGAGCAGATGTGGAGTTCCGGCCAGCCTCCCTGGAAGTCCTGGTAATAGCATGAGTCTGACGGGCTGGAGAAATCGACGAGTTCTGGTGACCGGTCACACTGGCTTCAAGGGAAGTTGGCTCAGCCTCTGGTTGCATCGCCTGGGAGCCCGAGTGTATGGCTACGCCCTGGACCCGGCCACTCAGCCAAGCCTCTTCCAGGTGGCCGATGTGGCCAGTGTGCTGGCTGCGGATGTGCGCCGGGATGTGGCCCTTCTGGCTGGACTGCAAGAATCGCTCCATGAAGCCCAGGCCGAGGTGGTATTTCATCTGGCCGCTCAACCACTCGTGCGTGAGAGTTATCGAGACCCGATCCAGACGCTGGCGACCAACGTCATGGGCACCGCCCACCTGCTGGAGGCGGTGCGAGAACAGGAGTGCGTGCGTGCGGTGGTGGTGGTCACTACCGATAAGGTCTACGAAAATCGAGAGTGGCTCTTTCCTTATCGCGAAGTTGACCCTTTGGGGGGGAGGGACCCCTACAGCGCCAGTAAGGCCGCCACCGAACTGGTGGTGGCCACCTACCGGTCCAGCTTTCTTGATCCGCGGAGGATATGTGTGGCAACCGCGCGCGCCGGCAACGTAGTCGGTGGGGGTGACTGGTCGCCTGACAGACTGGTTCCGGACTGCTTACGCGCTTTTGAAGCCGGCCAACCCGTGCGACTGCGCTATCCTCAGGCGGAACGCCCCTGGCAGCACGTGCTGGAGCCTCTGGCCGGTTACCTTGCGCTGGGCGAACGGTTGTTGGGCGCACAGGGACGCGAATACGCTGGCGCCTGGAACTTTGGACCCGAAGCCCGCGACAACGCAACGGTGGGAACGGTGGCCGCTCAATTGGCCCAATTGTGGGGGAGTGGGATGGTGATGGACTGTGCCGAGCCCGCCGAATACCATGAAGCGGGTCTGCTCCGGCTGGATATCAGCCAGGCCAGTCACCGATTGAACTGGTCCCCGCGCTGGAGCCTGCACGAGGCCCTGCAGGCTACAGTGGACTGGCAACGAGCTTACTTACGAGGTGAGAATATGGGTCACTTTTGCGGGCAACAAATCGATGAATATCAGCGACTCCGGGAGTGAAAGTTCATATCACTCCCCTGGTCGGCGTCGTGAGCGTGGAATCGACCCCCTTACGAGATTCTCGCGGCAGTTTTTTTCGCGCCTTCTGCGACCTGGAATTGCAAGAGCATCTGACAGCGCAGCCGATTCGACAGATCAATGTGTCGCGTACCGAGCAGGTTGGGGCTGTCAGAGGGCTGCATTTTCAATATCCCCCCGCAGCCGAAATCAAGCTGGTGCGTTGTTTACGTGGGCGGGTCTGGGACGTTGCTGTGGACTTGCGCAGTGGTTCACCCACCTTTCTCGGCTGGCACGCGGAAGAACTGACTCCGGAGTCCAATCGCATGCTGCTTATTCCGGCCGGTTGCGCCCACGGATTTCAGGTTTTGGAGGCGGGCAGCGAACTGCTTTACCTGCATACCGAGCGCTACCAGCCCGAACTGGAGGGTGGCCTTCGTTTCGACGATCCGGCTCTGGGTATTGGTTGGCCCTTGCCGCCCTGCGATCTGTCGGTCCGGGACCAGGGACATCCCTGGATCGGTCCAGAATTTGCAGGGATTGACTTATGAATTGCCGGCATTGCCAATCCCCCCTGCACTTGTCCCTGGTCGACCTGGGCAGCTCCCCTCCTTCCAATGCCTACCTGACGGAGCCGGCCCTGCACAGGCCCGAGGCGTGGTTTCCCCTCAGGGTATTGCTTTGTCAACACTGCTGGTTGGCGCAGACTGAGGATTTTGCAGATGCCGACCAGTTGTTTTGCGCCGACTACAGCTATTTCAGCAGCTTTTCCGTTACCTGGTTGAACCATTGCCAGCGCTATGTCAACGACATGATTGGGCGCTTCAGCCTGCACAGCCAGAGCCTGGTGGTGGAGGTGGCCGCCAACGACGGCTATCTGCTGCAGTTCGTTCAAAGGGCTCAAATTCCATGCTTAGGGATTGAGCCCACGGCCGGCACCGCGGCGGCCGCCCGCGCCAAAGGATTGAACATTGTAGAAGACTTTTTTAGCGCCCGGTTAGCCGAGGATCTGGCGCGTCGCGGCCAACAGGCCGACCTCATGGTGGCCAAAAACGTACTGGCTCACGTGCCTCATATCAATGATTTCGTCGCCGGCTTCCGGCTCTTGCTCAAGGAGCATGGAGTGGCAACTTTTGAATTCCCCCACCTCTTGAAATTGTTGCAAGAATGCCAGTTTGACACCATCTACCATGAACACTTTTCCTACCTGTCGCTGGCCGCGGTCGGTCAAATCCTGGAGAGCAACGGGCTGCGGGTGTTTGATGTGGAGCAGGTTCCCACTCATGGAGGCAGCCTGCGAGTTTTTGCTCAGCTCACCCAAACCGGCACCCACCCAAGCACTGCCAGCGTGGCTGAAGTGATGAACGAGGAGGCGGAGGCGGGCCTGCTCTCCGCCGCTGGTTATGCTGACTTTCAGGCCCGTACCGACCGCATCAAGAATAACTTTGTACACTTTCTCATCGAGGCGAACAACGACGGCAAAAGTGTGGCTGCTTATGGAGCCGCCGCCAAAGGGAACACACTGCTGAACTATGCGGGGATTCGTAGTGACCTTCTCGCCTTTGTGGTCGACCGAAATCCCTCCAAGCAGGGCAAATTCATGCCCGGCAGCCGTATCCCCATCGTGGCTGAAGAACACCTTCAGCAACGAAAGCCAGACTACGTGGTGATATTGCCCTGGAACCTCAAAGAAGAAGTTGTGGCCCAGTTGAGTTATGTGCGCAGTTGGGGAGGGAAGTTTGTCACCGCCATCCCAGAATTGAGCCTGGTTTGAAGGTTGCGGTCACGGGAGCGACGGGCTTCGTGGGCCGACACGTGGTGTCCGAGATACTTCGGCGCCGATTGACGCCCACGCTGGTGGTTCGTTCAGATAGTGTTCAATCCTTGGATTTCATGGATCTCCCCCGCATCGTCATGGATGTGCACCACCCGGACCCTTCGGGTTTGCAGCAACTGGCGGCCTGCGACGTGCTGCTGCATTTGGCCTGGGGCGGGCTGCCTCGGTATCGATCGCTACACCACTTTGAAAGCGAGTTGCCCGCTCACTATCATTTTTTGAAAAGGGCTGTCGGAGCTGGCCTGAAGCGCCTGGTGGTGGCGGGGACCTGTGCCGAATATGGCTTGCAATCAGGCTCCCTCACCGAGGACATGCCTTCTTTGCCCGCTCACTCGTATGCTCTGGCCAAGGACTGCCTGCATAAGCAACTACGGCAACTTCAGCGAGATTTGCCATTTGAACTGACCTGGGCTCGTATTTTCTACCTCTACGGGCAAGGTCAGGCCCAGAACTCGGTGCTCGCGCAACTTCAAAGCGCCCTCGAACGAGGGGAGTCCCAATTCAACATGTCGGGAGGGGAGCAACTGCGCGACTACCTCCCCGTGACCGAGGCCGCCCATTTGTTGGTGTCGCTGGCGATGCACGCTGCCCCGGCGGGCCTGGTCAACGTTTGCTCTGGACAGCCCATTTCAATTCGTCGCCTGGTGGAAGAATGGCTGGTCCGCGAGCAGCGCTCTATCTCACTCAATCTCGGACATTACCCCTATCCAGATTTTGAAGCGATGGCTTTTTGGGGCGACGTGTCCTGGCTGAAGCGCTGTTTGAATCCTGACAGGGATTCGTGAACGCCTTCCAGAAAGGACTGGCGCCATGAAGTCGTTTCAAGACGAAGTTCAGGAACGTTTGCTCAGCAATCAAGCCAACTTCAGCCTAAACCAGCACGGTGCGGCTTTTATGCAGGCTTCGGTGGGGCCGAAATACTCCTATAACTTCTCCTGGTTGGGTCGGCCCATCATTCAATACCCGCAGGACATGCTCGCGATGCAGGAGTTGATTTGGGCCATCCAACCGGATCTCATTATCGAAACCGGAATTGCCCACGGGGGTTCGTTGATATTTTACGCGTCTCTGTTGGAGTTGAACGCGGTTTGCGGTGGGCCTGCTGAGGCCGGAGTCCTGGGAATTGATATTGAGATCCGCTCCCACAATCGAGAAGCGATCGAAGCCCATCCCATGATTCGCCGCATTACCATGCTAGAAGGCTCGAGCATCGATCCCGAGATCGTGAGTCAGGTGGCCCGTCGCGTCGAGGGCAAACAGCGCGTTCTGGTTTGCCTGGATAGCAACCACACCCACGATCACGTATTGGCGGAGTTGGAGGCCTACGGGCCTTTCACCTCGCCGGGCAGCTACTGCATTGTTTTCGACACTATCATCGAGGATATGCCGGCGGACGCCTATCCGGATCGTCCATGGGGGCCTGGAAATAGCCCAAAAACGGCCGTATGGAAATACCTGGAAGACCATTCTGAATTTGTTATAGACAAGGATATTGACCATAAGTTGTTGATCAGTGTGGCGCCTGACGGTTACCTGAAAAGGGTGAACTAGGCCATGGCTTGCGAGCGGGCACGAGTACTTTTCCGCGCTGGGAGTTTGCCGGTGATGCAAAATCAGGTGTTCTCCACCCGACGAGAGGCCGTCCGGTGCCGGCAGGGCCAGTTGGTACTGGTGCAGGACTTGGACACGGGCCTCCTATTCAATCAAGACTTTCAGCCCGAATTGATTCATTACGCTAGCGACTACCAAAACGAACAATCGCTGAGCCGATTTTTTCAAGATCACCTGAACCAGGTGGCCGACATCATAGGTCGGAACTTTACTCGCCAGGCTTTGGTAGAGGTCGGCTGCGGCAAGGGTCACTTCCTGGAGCAGTTACTGGGGTCAGGATTTGATATTCGGGGTTGTGACCCTACCTACGAGGGCAGCAACCCCCGCATCCTTAAAAAATTCTTTAGCCCTGAACTTGGGCAAGACTGCCAGGGAATTATCCTGCGACACGTGATGGAGCACATCCCCGATCCTCTGTCTTTTCTTGCCAGTCTGCGTGACTCCCTCGGGGGGCCGGCTAAAGTGTACATCGAGGTGCCTTGTTTTGATTGGATATGCCAGGAAAAGGCCTGGTTTGATGTGTTTTATGAGCACGTCAATTACTTCCGGCTGCAAGACCTGCGACGCATGTTTGGCCAGGTCTATGAGTCCGGGTCCCTGTTTGGAAATCAGTATCTCTATGTAGTGGCGGACCTCAGCACGTTGTCCCGTCCGGTTTACGACGATTCCGCACGGGCCCACGTTCCCCCAGACTTCCTAGAAAGTGTCCAGAAGCAGGCCGACCGGTGGCGCGGTCGGCAGCCCGGTAGCGTGGCCATTTGGGGTGGGGCTTCCAAAGGTGTGATCTTTACTCTCTATATGCAGCGAGCCGGCCTGGTGCCCTTGCCGGTGATCGATGTCAATCCGGCCAAGCAGGGAAAATTTCTACCCTCCACCGGCATTCGCGTTGAGTCTCCCGAATCGATCTCCAATCTGCTCTGCCCAGGCGCTGAGATTGTGGTGATGAACCGCAACTATCTGAGCGAGATTCGAGCCGCCACCGGCAACCAGTTTGCATACTCGTGGGTGTAGGGGTCTCACATCTCGATCCGTCGGCAGTGTCCCCAGCGAGTATGGAGGAAATAGCGGGGTGGTTCGTAGTGCAACTCGCAGTCGGGGCCCACTAGAAAGCGATCCCCAACCAGGTCCCGGCGCACGAAAAATGCATTGACCCCCGAGAAATTACAGCCGACCAGTTCATAACCCAACCGGGTGCCCAGCTCAAAGAGGGCCTGCAAGCTGGAACCAGTCCAACTGCTCCGGTCCCATACGGTGGTGGGATCGTAAGGTAAGGTCCAGCTAATGCTGGGTGAAAAAATGGCGTTGTATTCAATGACCACAACCCGGGGCCGATACTCCTGGAGAGCCTCCCAAAAGTGAAAGTCATTTCCGTCCACATCGATCGACAACAAGTCGAATTCGTGAGGGACACCGGCTCGCTCCAACTGGCTGCAAATGTTTTCGCGAGTCAGAAAGGCCTCCCGAAAGATCAACTGCGAGCTGGCCAGAGGTCGCGAAAAATTTTTGCGGATGGCCCGCGCCGAGTTGGCGTTGGCCTCTAGCCAGAGCCCCCTCCAACTTTGAAACAGAAGGGCTGCGGTATTGTTCTCGGTGCCGTTACCTACCCCAAATTCAACGAAGTAGCGCTGCTGGCAACCGATGCGGCGAAAAATCTCCTCCAACATTCCGTCCTCACCATTCTGAGAAAATACTTGATGTTCAAAACGGTTCAGCTTGCCAGGCTGCTGGTACTTTGGATTCTCGTGGAGATGTTTTTGAAGGTAGTCGCTGATCATGAGGTCCCGCAAAAAGCGACCTCTTAACAATAACAAAATTTCTCGCTTTATCACACGGGCCGTAGCCAACGGCCGGTTTAACCATCGAAAGAGCATGTGCAGGGCTTTGTCGCGCGCCCTCGATCTCCTAGGACCTGACGGTCCGCTGCAGCAATGGAGCTGAAAAGAGAGAGCTGGACTCTCCGTGGGCTAAGATTCCCTGGGCCACCCAGCATGCTTCGGCGATGGTGCAGGCTCCGGCCGCCCCGTCCCAGCTGCGCGTGGACTGGTGTCGCTTGAGGCTGGCTGCTCTGGCCCAACCAAAGTCCCAAAGTGCTTTGGGAAGGGCAGCGGCAAATACCCCTGGGCGGGTGCCGGGGTCCTTGAGCAGACGACGGAGACACTGGACAAGGCGCTGCTGGCCTTTCAGTTTGAGGAGAGTCACTTCGGAGGCGATGGAACAGGCCAACTGCCGCTCAAATTGAACCGAAGGCATACCAGGAACTTGTTGCTCCGCCCATAAATAGCTGTCGAGCAACAAGAGAGGTAAGTTGTGGGGGAGGTCGGGCCCCAGACGAGGATTAAAGCGGACCGAACTGTCTTCCACCAGGGCACGGGCCACTTCCGACTTGTTGGTCAGGCCGAAATAGGCCGCTCCCGTGCTGCTCGAGGAGATGCCGGCCAGGGTAAGGGGGCGCCGACTATAGACGTAGCGATCAAGCTTCCAGGACAGGACCAGGGCGGAGTACAGGGCGGGAATGATGGATTGGAAAAACCGTCCGTTTTTGCCCCGACCCTTTTGAATCGCCCGCGTAGCTACAAAGCCACCCGTATAGAGGTAGGGGTAATGCGGGTAGGCCAACCGCCCGGAGACGAGTTTGTCCCGCATCGGCGCCAATTCGCGAACTTCATGCCCTGTTCCTAGAGGAATCGTAAGCCGCGGCCGGGAACTCGGGGTCAGGTTGGGCCATAGGTAGGTGGCGGGAGCCCCCGTGACCGCTTCACAATCGGTTTTGGCAATCAGTTCTGCTACCCGCGTCAGGCAGCCGGGCAAGAGACCGTCATCGGCCCCCAGATAGGCAACCCAGTCCCCGTCGACGTGCTCTAAAGCGAACTCAAAGTTATCCGACATACCCAAGGGCCGGGGGGTCGAGACATAGTGCAAGCGCGAATCAGAAAATTGTGCCAGTATTTGATGCAGGTGATCTTGACTACAATTGTCACTAATTATCACTCGGAAGTGTGGGTAGTCTTGGGAGAGCACTGTTTCCAGAGTGGATTTCAAGGTCCAGGCCCTATCTTTGACCGGGATGAGAATGTTGAAATATGCATTCACTGGTGAGCCCTTCATTGCGGATCGAATAGTTCCCGCCAAGCGCTCGG
>JADMJV010000041.1:0-29886 GCA_018780265.1 bacterium | reverse complement strand
TTTATCCAGATAAAGCGGGTCCGAGCGCTTGGCGAAACGACGTGGCCGAGCCGAATCAACAGTAGCTCAGGCCAAAGACCGGAAGGGGCTGGGAGCCGGCTGAGAGTGGAGTGCCAGTCCGTCCCCGGGACTCCGTTCCGTAGGACGGGTCCAGAGTGAGACGATCCCAGACGCGGCCTGACGGCCGCGGTGGATCCGCCTGATAGCAGGCCAAGTTATTCTGGGCAGGTGAACAACGGATTTGTAACAACTGATTACTGCAGTGGACCAGGCCAGTTTGAGCAACTGACCGACAGCGTCAAGGATTGCCTACCCGTGACCCTGCCCATCGTGCATATCACCTTTGGATGACGTGGACCTGACCATCAAATCCGCTCGCAAGGGCCAGCCTTAACCTGGGTCTGCATCCAGCCTCAGGGGTGGTTGCGCAGGTAGAGCGAGCGAGACGTCTCGCAGCGAGCCCTGGCCTTCGGGTCCAGGGGCGGATCGAGCAGGCGAACCTGGACCGTGACGACGCCACCCGGGTCCAGGCTGACCAGCAGCCAGGAAAGTCGCGAGCACAGCTTGCGCGCACTGCCGTTGGGCTGACTGGCCAGAGCCAACAACTGACCGGGCGAACAGACACACCAGGCATTGGAGACCACCGAAATTCCAAGATCCGGATTGGCGGGGGGATATGTCTTGCGCCACAAGGTGGCCTCTGCGGGCCTCCAATGATACACCTGCAACTGCGATTCGCGAAAAACCCCACCCGGATAAGGTGCATCAAAGAGGCGATGTATGGCCAGTACCAGCGGGTCGGTGGCAGTGGCGGAGTCGCGCAACGAGAGGCCGCTTTTTGAAGTGCGGGCCAGGTCAGCGCAGATTTGATTGCACACCACCAGCGCTTCCTGTTGCAACGCGCAGCGCGTGGACAGAAGCTGGGCCAGTTTCCCGCCCCGGGTAAACCAGTCCATAGCCATCAAGGTCAGGGCAAAACCCACGGTCACCGCTACCACAAGCTCCAACACAGAGAGACCTCTAGCGTTGGATTTTTGCAACATACACCTCGCTGCGAATGTGATGGGCACGCCCCCGCTCACTCCAGTTCACCGTAACCGCCAGGCGACGCACCCGATCGGCGTTGGGCTCCCCCGGCACGGCATCGATCTCCAACACAGGAGTGTAGGTCCCGTCGAGGGTGTAAAGCTGCGGCAGAGTCGTCACGCCAGGCGTTAGCTGAGCAAAGGGCCGGGTGCGCTGCTTTTCCAGCAGAGATTGGGCCAGGTCACCGGCCTGCAACTCCTGAGCCGTTCGCTGCGAACCGGCGATCAAACTGGGCACCATGCCGAGGAGCAACAAAATCAAGATGCAGCACAGGGCCAGCGAGAAAACCACCTCTAGCAGCGTGAAACCTCGCCTCACGGGCTGGCTCTCAGGGCTCGTTGCAACGCCTCCCAGGCCTCGGCCACGCTTGTGAAGCGCTGTTCCCCTTCCTTGGCCAGCATACGCTGGACGATAGCCTCGACCTCGGGCGTGACCGCCGGGGTGAGGGGCGGGACCGAATCGTGAACGTGCTTGAAGATGATCTGAATCGGATTTTCATGTTCAAAGGGCAGCCTTCCCAGCAGCACTTCAAAGGTCATCACCCCCAGCGCGTACTGATCGATGCTCGGGTCGCGGCTGATCCCTTTGACCTGCTCCGGGGACATGTAGGCCGGCGTGCCCAGAATGGTGCCATCCTGAGTCACCGTACTCATTGCCGTGATTTTGGCAAGGCCGAAATCCGCCACCTTAAGAGTACCATTGGCCCCCACCATCACATTCTCTGGCTTCAGATCCCGATGCACCACTCCCTGGGAATGGGCATAAGCCGTAGCCGCAAAGAGAGGCTCCAGTATCTTCAAGGCCTCCTCGCCGGCCAGTGCGTCTTTCAGTTGCTCGCGCATGGCGCCGCCGGGCATCAGTTCCAACACCAAAAAAAAGCGCCCGCGCTCCTCACCATAACCGTAGAGCAGCAGAATATTGGGGTGGCGCAGAGTGCGTGCAATTTCGACCTCGCGTTTGAAGCGCTCCAACTCTTCCCCGTGGGCCGAGCGCAGTACCTTGACGGCTACCTTCTCACGCTCGTTCTCGCCCAGGTACACATCGGCCGCCCCGCCCGTACCCAAAAGCCGGGTCAACTTGTAGCCCCCCAGCACCATCCCGACCAGGCTGTCCTGGTCAGACCGCGCTTCCAGTTCCTGAACTTGAGCAACGACCTGGTCCAGGCGCTGCAAACTGCGGCGGCGACTCCACCAGCCCAGCCCCCCAAAAGCCAACAACCCCACCCCCCCGCCGACCCACACAACATTAGCCCGGCACAAATCCGCCACGCGAACCCACTCATTGCCGGGCGTCAGGACGATCAGTTCGGGGTATTTTTCACTCAAAAATTGATGGGGAATCGTCTTGCGCACCTCCACGTGGTGGGGCAGAGAGATGCAGACTTTGTAATCTGGATTGAGTGGGTCTCCTACGCCCTGCTTGGGGTCGATGGGAATTTTTTCGGGTGTATGACCCCGCACCACCTGGGACTCCTTCTGGCTGGCTACGATCTGGCGCACTTCCGCGCCGGAAGGGTAGCTATCAAACTGCAGATAGTTGAGTTCCACCGGCGGTTGCGCTCCCAGCGGCCCCATCCAGGCTAAAATCGCCAGGCCCATGCCCGCTACACGCCACCTGCCAGTCATGAGCAGGGGATTCTGCCTGCCGCTCCTCCCCCCTCCGCCTGGCAGGCTAGATCTCCCGCCACTGCTGGATGCGAATCTGATCACTGAGGTTCATAAAGCGGCTCAGATCCAGCGACCATTCCATGGGGTCAAAGCTTGAGCCGGCTGTGGTGGTGCCGGGGGCGGGAGCGGGGGGCACCGTTCCCGCCGCATTTAACATGTCCACTTTGGCCTGCACCAGGTCTATCAGCACCTGTGCCTGGGCGTCCAGGTAGGTGTCCAGTTGGGCCACATAAGCGGCGTCAGTAGGCACATTTTGCCAGTGCAGAACATTGAGAATGCCATCCTGGAGAGCCTGGCGTTGAGTGTTGCCGGTATTCTCATAGTGTTCCATCTCGCCGTGAAAGTAGCCGGGATGCCAGGAGCGCCCCGCACTATCCTGAATGATCAGGTCCCAACTCGAAATGCAGGGGTCGCTGGCCTTCACCTCCCAGTGGGCCGTGGCAGCGCCGCCGCTCTGATTGTAGTAAGGCAGACCCTGGATACTCAGATTCAGGGTGACCCCCGATCCCGCCGGTACGGGCACCGCCCACTGCTGCAACGGTGTGGCAGGGGCCTGCCAGGAGCCCGGAGTGGCCGGCGGCTGCACGCTGAAGTGAATGTCGGAGGCCTCGGGCAGGCGCAGGACACGACTGTTTTCCAGGCTCACCGAACCCTGCCCGGTTGGGTCGTTGCACACCAATAGGCCGGCCACATCGGCGTACCTGGTGGCCAGTTTTTTGCCTGAGTAAACCATCCCTTGGAACGAGGCGCTCTGGGCGGCACTCCCTTCGATCGTCAAACTGCCCCCCGAGAGCAGAGCGGCCACACTTTGCGTGCCCAGGCTGCCCCCGCCGCTGACGGTGGTATTCCCGGTCACAATCACCGCCCCCTGTCCCTGAATTCCGCCGCGCACCTCCAGATCGCCATCCACAAACAACACTCCATTTTGCAACTCAAGACCCCCGCCCAGGGTCAGTTTGCCTTGATGGCGCGAAAAAGCCTTGATCTGAACGGGGCTGCTGCTGGATGCCACATTGACCAGGCCCGGCTTGCCGGCCGTGTCGAAATCGCGCAATGGGATGGCGGGCAGAGGAGCGGTGGAGGAATTGGCACGCACCTCGCCACTCACGGTCACCGCCGAATCGAGTTCGATACCGCCAACCGACTGCACGTCCCCTACCACGCGGATGCCGCTACCCTCCAGTTTGACCGACTTGACCCCGCCCACGTCGAGGGAATTGCAGGCCAGCATGCCCGGCTCCAGGTCCTCTTCCTGAACAGTCCCGGCCGCCAGAGCCGCTGGCCCTTTAACGGCGGCCACCAACAAACTGCCACTGCAACGAATGGGGCCCGAACTGGCCACCTGATAGGGGTAGCGGGGAACGTGCAGGATCACCTCCAGTCGACAACGTTGTTGCCCGCTGGCGCCCAGCGCCAGAATTTGAGCGCTGTGAGGAGGCAAGACAGCTCCCATGGCACCCTGCACCGACTGGTCCCGCTTCAGATTGTTGACCGACACGGGAAGGCCCTGTGGATTGGGGGCCAGTCCATCAAAACTCACCCCGGCGTAACAATCCGAAGCCAGGCCCGGCACCTGCACCGTGCCGCCCGGCAGTCGCCCAAAGTCTGGGTTTTCCACCAGTCGCGCGATGGCCAGTGCTACGGCCGACTCGGCCAGATTGCGGACGCTCTGCCGCTGACTCTGGTGCCCCACAAAGCCCAGTTGAACGCTCACCAACGCAGCCGTCACAAAAAACACCGCCGCCAGCAGCGAGCCCACCAGCAAAATCGTGAAGACCGCCGTCCCCTGCGTTTTCCTCATTCAGCAGAATTATACCACAATGAATCCGTCCATCGGGAGGCATTTGGCATCTTCCCATCTTCCGAGTCCTATTGGGCGACTTGCAGCCCAGACTATCCTATCCTCACTCTCTAGGAGCCCGACGATGTGCTGCCCCTTGGTCCACAACATGGCTGTGCTGGCCAATTGCTGGCGTCAATCCACCTTGCCGGCAACTACCCATCGGCACCGATTCTTCGGTTGTGCTCGGAGTCCTCGATGGCGATCAGCGAAAGAAGTCGTGCTCGAGAGGGCGGATCATCTGGCGGGCGCCGGGTTTGTCTGCAGCCTGCCAGGCGAAGCCGCGCACCAGGGCGGCCGGTACGCCGGCCGTTTTGCCCATGACCAGTTCGGCCGCTGAGCAAAGTGCATCGGCCGAGCCCATAATGCTGGCTTCCAGGGGATAGCCGTGGGGGTCATCCTGGCCGCGGTAGTCGGTGAAGGGGTCCATAGCTGCCACCCCGATGGCCACGTTGACAATGCCGATACGCCAGGCCCTGCCAAAGGAGTCTGAGATGAGCACGGGCAGGGTGAAACCCAGTGGTTGTGACCAGCTCTGGCTGAGGCGGCGGGCCGACGCGTCGGGGTCTTCGGGCAGGCAGCAAACGGTTTCTCCGGGGCTGTTGGAACGGTCCACACCGGCGTTGGCGCAGACCAGGCCGTGGCGGGTGCGGGCAATGATAATCCCGTGTTCCATGCGCAAGATGGCGGCGCTTTCCTGGAGAACCACTTCGATCTGTCGGGGGTCTTTGCCCCAGCGGCTGGCCCATTGGTGGGCCCAGGCAGAAGGAGTAATTTGGGTGAGATCGATCACCCTGCCTTCGGCTTTGCTGACCACTTTGTGGGTCAATACCAGCACGTCCCCGGCCTGGGCCAGACCTTGCAGGCAGGGCAGCATGATTTGGTCAAGGGGGTCACCGGGGCGGATTTCAGGCACCCCGGTGACGGGCAGCAGACTCAGACCTGGTGCCATGCGATGCTCTCCCAATCGGCAGCGGTATCCACATCGTAGGCCAGTCCGGGCCGACGAACGATGGCCGTGTTCAGGCCTTGTTGTTGATAGAGACGAAAACTGTTGGGACCAAAACATAGTTGAGGGTGGGCTTCACGTACGGCCAGACCGTTACAACCCTCGTCGCGTCGGTCTGGAGCCAGGGCGATGCCATCGGCGGGACAGGCGGTCAACAGTTGGAGCACATCTTCGCTGCCAAGGTGGGGGAGGTCAGGAAGCAGCACCACCCAGCGCCGGGGCCGGTGCAGATCAAGCCATTCTTGAATGCCCTCGTTGAGGCCGGGACGGCTTTGACGCAGCCAGCCGACTCGCTCGGGGAGTTTAAATAGATCGCCCAGGCTGACCACCCAGATCGATTCAATCAGAGAGGTCTGCTGGCATTGCTGCACCACGCCTTCGAGCCACTGCTGCGAAAGCTGTTGACCGGTGGACACATGGAGGCGCGTCTTGCTCTGGCCATTTCCCTTGTAGGGCAGCAGTGCCCGCCATCCTTCAGACATCCAGGGTTACCCGGGCCAGACGTTCGCGATCCTCAGTGTCTTTCATCAAGGTGGGGGTCAGCCCTACCTGCAGGCCCAGTGCTTCAATTTGGGGCTGCAAATGGGTATCCCCGGAGTCGATGATCAACACGTCGATCCAGTCGCGCAGAAGTTGAGCAATCCCCAGGCTGGAGACGGGGTGGCCGAGGCTGTCCAGCAAGGAGGCCAGCGGCCCCTTGACGGCCCGGGTGCCGATCATGGGCGAGACGGCCACTTTTCTAGCCCGCAGTTGGGGCCACAGGGCGGCCATGCCTTGCAGGGACAAAATTGGCAAGAGACTGAGATAGGGGTTCGAGGGAGCGAGAACGATGCGATCTGCCGCCAGTAAAGCCGTAACTACGCCCTCTGTGGGCGGTATTTGGTCGGCTCCTTCGTATCGGCATTGCAGGACGCGGTCGGTGTGCTGGCGTTTGACAAAGTAGTCTTGAAAGTCGACCCAACCCTCGGACAGGCGCAATTTTGTGCGCACCTGGCCGTCGCACATAGGCCAGAGCAGGTCGGTGGGCAGGCCGGCACGTGCGGCCAGTTGCTGCATGACCCGGGTCAGCGATAGGCCCTGGTCAAGCTGATGAGTTCGAAACAGGTGAGTGGCCAGATCGCGATCTCCCAGACGAAACCAACTCTCTCCCCCCAACTGCGTCAATTGCTGAGCACAATTCCAGGTCTCATCACGCAGACCCCAGCCCTGAACGGGGTTGGCCCATTCGGCCAGCGTGTACAGAACGGTGTCGAGATCAGGAGAGATGGCCAGTCCGTGCAGTCGGAAATCGTCACCGGTATTGACAACCAGGCTCAGCCCCTCAGGCTGGAGGCGATAGAGGCCATGGCAAAGCCGGGCCCCGCCGACGCCCCCCGCCAGCACCGCGACTTGCATAGGGCTAGCGCACTCCGTTGAAGGTTCCCTGGGGGTTTTCGAGGAGCACTCCACCGCCTATGGTGGAGTCCCCTTGCAGATTGAGGTTGAGAGTGCCGCCGGTGCCATTGCGATAGACCACCGTACCGATGGCCCAGGCCGGCAGGTTGGCCGCCTGCACACCGGTGGGGGGAGTCACCGTTTGGGAGGGAGTCACTCCATTGAGCGTGCCCACCCCCAGGCCACGAATGTTGTAGGTTCCGCTGGGGTTGAACGAAGGTCCAAATTTCAGCGTCGCAGGGACAGGACCGGCCAGCGGACTTGCCAGCAAGGCCATTTGCCAGTCGCCAAACAGGGGCGCAAATCCGCCGAAACTGGCATTGAGCTGTGCCAGACCCACGCCACTGGTTTTGGCATAGGCTTGAAACGCGGGCAGTCCAAACCGGTCTACGATGTAGCGCATCAAGGTGTAGCCACGACCATAGCAGTCATTGCCCCCGTCAAAGGTAAACAAGCCCACTCGGGAAGGATTGGCCAGAAAACCCTGGCAAACGCGAAAGACAAACCCGCTGCCACCGCCGCTGGCGGTTAACCCATAACCCAGCAGGTCCTCGGCCAGTACGGCCTTGCCTTCGTCGATGCCAGCGTTCTCTTGAGTGCCGTCGAAGGCTCCCTGGTGCACCAGTTTGGTGTTATAGGCGATGAGATGCTCGAATTCGTGGGCGATGGTTCCCAGCACGTCAAATCCGTCGCCCACCGTTTTTGAGGCGTTGAGGTAAACGATCTCCCCCTCATTGCTGGTGCTGAACTGGGCTTTGGAATATTCGTCCGTGGGTCGGAAGAAGCCAAAGAAATTGGCCCCTCCGATGCTGGTAGGGGAGAGAAAGACCAGGTTGATCTTGGCGTCTCCGTCGCGACCGCCGCCTGACGTCCACTCTGATCCAAAGAGATCACGACCCTGATCGTAGATCCCCAACCCGGGATTGAAGGGGTTGTTGGTGTCAAAGGCGCCCGCCATATCGAGCGCTTTGGCCTTGTCGATCACGGGGTTGCCTCCGACCACCTCGGCGAAGATCGAACTGTGGATGGTTTCGTTGTCGGCGTGCATTTTTTGACAGGTGACGGTGAGCCCCGAGGTCACGATGAAGAAGTTGACCGTGCCGCCTTCGGGGATCTCTTGAAATTTGGGGCGAATGGGTCCCGCCTCGGAGGCTGGGCCGGCTACCGCCCGCAGGCGCACCGCCTCTTGCTCTAACAACTCGAGAGGCATGTCCTTGCCTTCGAGTTCGGCGCGGGTTAACAGGCGATTGCTGGAACTGGAGTTGGCCACCGCAGCCGAGCCCTGTTCGGTCGCCGGCATATTGCGCTTGAGGAGGGTGGCCTGTTGGGCGCCGCCAAAGCCGGCGATGGCGAAGTTGAGGTTGACTCCCGTGGGGTTGGGGTTGCTGCCGCCGCCGGGGCTGGTCCCTCCACTGCTGCCGCCCGAGGTGGAAAAGCTGCCGCCACCGGCTCCGCCGCAACCGCAGGCAAATAACAGCGCCGCTAACCCCATCCCGCGTAACAAACTCATGAAACAACCCTCATTTCGTAGATATCAATGGGCTTCCACGAGGTCAGGTGGAGGCCTCCTGGAGAATTTGCAGGCAGCCGTGCAGCATGCGGCCGGTTGCCCCCCAGACGACGCCGTGCGAGGTTGCGTAGCGAGGCCAGGGGGGGGCGGCCTCTTGGGCCTGCACCAGGTCTGCCAGCGGGACACAGAAGGCCCGCTCGATTTCGGAGTTGGGCAGGGCTGGTGGCGGCTGACCGGCGTTCCAGCCCAGAAATGGGTGAATGCGAAATCCGCTGGGAGTCCAGCACTGGTCCAGGGCACCGAGTTGGCGTACTCCCTCGGGATCCAGGCCTATCTCTTCTTGACTTTCGCGCAGGGCCGTGTGCCACAGGCTGGCATCGTGGAGCTCCTGCTTGCCGCCGGGAAAGGCGATCTGGCCGGCGTGGTGGCGCAGGTCTGGCGACCTTTGCACAAACCACAACTGGGTGCCAGACCGGGATGGTTGCAGCAAGAGCAGCACGGAGGCGTCGGTGAGTTCCTCCGGATAGCTGCCCCAACCCTGGGGAATACTGGGTTGAGGCCGGGCAAGGGGAGGGTGAAGGCGCAGCCAGTGCTCGAGCCGGTCGGGATTTTTCAGAAGCTTTTCAAGGTGTTTGGCCATACTGGATTCAAATTTGCTTGGAGGCATCATGTTCGGCTGGAACTACGGCAACCCTTACGGCAGCGCCTACGGAAACTATAACGCCTGGAACTCGTACCAATCGACTCCTACCTACAATTACAATCCCTGGACTTCATGGTCCAACAACTTTTCCACCAATGTCAACACTCCCTTCGGTGGCGCCCAAAACTACAATTTCGACCGCTTTGATAGCAGTGGCAGCGTGGGCAGCGCCCAGCAGTCCAATCAGATTTTTCAGCAGGCCGATTACCTGAAGCGTCTGCAGATTTTGCAAGCGCTGGGGGCGGGTGCCGAGCAGAAGATCCCTAACTGGCGCACCATGCCGTTTAACGATCTGTTGCTGGCGGCGGCCCGCGTCAAGGGGACTCGGCCGGGCAATCAAACTCAGACCAATACTCAGTCTGGTCAAGCGTTGCCGCTGAATGTAACAGCCCGGGCCTACTATGATGAGAGCCAGCAACTGCAGCAGGTTCAGTCGATCAATATCTGGGAGTTGAACGGTAGCAACGAATCTACCTACAATAATTTCGGCGGCAATGAAGTCAATGCCCGATTTAACAATGCTGTTAAAGGCAGAACTTACAAAATCGAGGTTACCTGGGCCAATGGTCGCCGCTACCAAATTGAAGGCATCAACACCACCGGCAACGTAGTGATTGACAGACCCAATCGGTAGACTTCGGGGGAAGGAGGTACGCGTTGACCCACTCCCCGGATGTGCTCAAAGACAGCAACGAAGACGTGACCTACCGATCGCCGCTGTGGATGGTTACCCAGGAGCCGGTGATCAGCCACTGGGTGGCCGAATTGCAGCGTATCTGCCAGGAGCAACTGGCCTACCCTGAGCGCAATCATGAATTGCGTGTCTCGTTGAGTGTGGTCGATCAGATGCGCGAGAATTTTGCCGCCCTGATTCGCCGCGGCGAGTCCAAATTGCACAGACTTTGCGCGGTTCTCTGTCACAGTTACCTGACCAGTTGGGAAATCCACAGTGTGGTCATCGGTGAGGTTCGCGAACTGGGCGAGCGTTTCACCCTGGTGCAGAGTTTGCAGGCCGGGGAAGTCTTTCAAATGACCGACCTTGATCTCGGCCAGCGGCAACTGCGCAAGCTGCGCATTGGCGACGACCAACGCGGCTGGAATCGGCCCACGCTGGTGGCCAATTTTCTAGATTACGAACCGCTCGAGCTGGATCATCGGGCCATCCATCGCATCACGAGTCGGATCAAGGCTGAAGAAGAGATTTGGAACAAGGTGGTCGACGAACTCTTCGACCTTGACTTGTTGGTCAAGCGCGACAAGCAACTGCGCCATCTGTCGCGCTACGTGAAAGACATTTTTGGCCTTAAGGTGGTCGTCGGCGAGAGCGAAAAGGTGCGGTCCTTTCACAGCGAGTTGGGGAAACTCCGGCTGGGAGACCCATTGCGCCGGGACCTGTCCATCCCACTGGAGGAGAATACGGCCGGTTTTGACTTCGTAGAAACGAAGGACTATCTGGATGGGACCGATCCCAAGCGCAGCGGCTGGCAGGCCATCAAGTCGGTGGTGCGCTGGTGGGGAGAAACTTTCGAAGTCCAGGTGCAGCCGTTGCGCAACTACTTGCGAGAACGCGAGCGGCTGAGCCAGGAGAGTCACGCCAGCTTCAGGACCCGCCGCGAAGACCTGCGCGCCGAGGTGGCCCGCCGCATTCCGCTCTACGGCTTCTATCGAAACCTGCTGCGCTGGCTTTTTTTGCGCCCCGACGTGCACCCGCCGGAGTATCCTCATCTAAAGTTAGAGCTGGTGGACTAAGGGCGGCTGGGGATGACTCCGAAAGCCGCCCCCGAGCACTACCTCTTCGCGCGTTAGACCCGGGCCCGGGCTTCCGTGTAAAGGTGGACCAGTTTGCGTGTGTAGCTCTCAATGGAGTAGTCGGTGGCGGTTCTGCGGGCATTTGCCGAAAGGCGTGAGCGCAGTTGGGGCTGGAGCATCTGCCGCCAGCCGCCCTGGAAGGCTTCCAGTTCCAGGGGGGTGAGCAGTCCATCATGGTCGTGACTGATGGTGTCTTGCGTTCCGCAGGCGGCCACGGCCAGCACCGGCAGGCCGCTGGCCAGCGCTTCCAATACAACCAGCGGTTTGACTTCGGTAACCGAACTGATGCAAAAGAAGTCGGCAGCGGCATAGTAGGATGGCATTTCCGAATAAGCTACCGGACCTACAAAGAAGACTTGCTTTTGAATACCCAATTGGTGGGCCAGCGTCTTCAGATTTGGCACCTCGGGACCATCGCCCACCAGGGCGAAGTGCGCGTCGGGGTTGGCCAGGGCCAGGGGGGCAAAGGCTCGGAGCATAAATTCCAGGTTCTTTTCTTTGCCGATGCGGCCGGCGTAGAGTCCGACCTGGGCGCTTTCGGGCCAACCCCAGTTTTGCCGTTGACGCTGACGGCCCAGGGCAAAATGCCGTAAGTCGATGGCGTTGGGTAAAGTCTCGGTCCAGGTGCGGATGCCATAGCCCGAGAGTAAATCCCGGATGGCCGGACTGGGGGCGATGATCAGATCGCAGCGCCGGGCGAACTGGCTCACAGCCCAGCGCGTCAGCGTTTTGAGGGGCGCCTGCGGGAGTCGGACATAGTGACAGTACTGCTCGTACTGAGTGTGGAAGGTGTAGATCAGCGGAACGCCCAGTCGGCGGGCCCACAGCCAGGCCAGATCGCCCACGACGAAGGGGTGGTGGGTGTGAACAACCTGCAGCCGGCTGCGCGCGATGGCGCACTGGGTGGGCGGCCAGCACGGGATGGCCAGGGGGTATTGCACTCGGCGGGTAACTTCCAGCGAGGGCATGCGAAAGACGCCAGCGTGCTGCTCGTGAAAGCCGGACACTCGGGGGGCATAGATGAAGGGAACGTGATGTTGGCGCAGCAGTTCCTTGCGGATCAGGTCGATCGAGTTCACTACCCCGCTTACCAGAGGGCGATAGGCGTTGCTGAAGAGGCCGACTCTAAGGGAGATGTCCACGTCGGCGAGCT
Organism: bacterium; assembly: GCA_018780265.1. Taxonomy (GTDB): domain Bacteria; phylum Vulcanimicrobiota; class Xenobia; order Xenobiales; family JADMJV01; genus JADMJV01. The sequence continues at coordinate 17,675 of JADMJV010000041.1, read as the reverse complement.
TCCTCGATCATCTCGCACCAGATATGGCCTATGGCAATGTGCATCTCCTGAACCCGGCAGGTGCGTTGGCAGGGGATGACCAGGCAGTGGGTACATAACTGGGCGAGTTGGCCGCCCTGTGCGCCACTCAGGCCGACTGTCGCGATCTGCATTTCCCGGGCGGCTTCCACCGCCTTGACTACGTTGGCCGAATTGCCTGAAGTACTGATACCTACCAGGCAGTCGCCGGGACGGCCCATGGCGCGCAATTGACGCACAAAGATCTGGTCAAAGCCAAAATCATTTCCAACCGCGGTCAAAATCGAGCTGTCGGTGGTCAAGGCCAGGGCATTGAGCTGGTTTTCCATCTCAAAACGCCCCACCAACTCGGCGGCCAGGTGTTGACAGTCAGCCGCACTGCCACCATTGCCACAGAAGAAGACCCGCCCGCCTGATTTGAGATGGTCGATCAGGCATTGCCCGGCCGCCTCGATTTTCGATCCCAGAGAGAGCAGTTGCTGGCGCAACTCGATGCCTTCCTGGACGGATTTCCGGATAAGATCTTGGTACAAAAAACCTCGCACAAATAACAAAACCACCTGGACGGTGGCTTTGCGCAGATGATTCCGAGCTGATTACCAGCTGGCTTTTTTCATCCCCGGAATGAGGCCCTGGTGGGCCATTTCGCGGAGCACGATGCGTGATAGCATAAATTTGCGGTAAACGGCTTTGGGACGGCCCGAAATCTGACAGCGGCTGACCACGCGAGTCAGAGAACCGTCGCGAGGCATGGCCTGCAACTTGATGCGAGCAGCCTCCTGGTCTTCGCGGCTGACGTTGGGGTTGATGGCCTTCTTGCGAAGCTCCTCGCGTTTGGCCTTATGGCGGAGAGCCATCTCCCTGCGGCGATTGTTCATTACAACTTTACTGACCTTGGCCATCGAACCGTTCCCTCGTTTGCAGCCCACCGCCAGTGGCGGGGGAAAGTATTTGCGGAGTATAGGCGGAACGGCAACTCACTGTCAACACCATGTCAGCCACCGGCTATCCAATGGGGAGCGGCTGCGGCCAGGTAGGGGTTGAGGCTGGCCAGCAATTGCGCGGCCTGGGGGGCCGGGTAGTGGCTTTGAATGTACTCGAAGGAGCTTTGAAAAAAGGCGCTCCCGCCTTGCTTCAGACTGCTCAAGAGCTGGCTGTCAGAGAGCGCTCGCTGGGGGCTTTCGGGCGGCAAGGTGGCCACCTGAAGGAGATCAGCCACCAGTCCGGCCACCGAGATGGGCTGGCAGGCTTGGGCCGGCTCGTCATACAGTTGGCTGTGCAACCATTGGCGACCGGCCAGTTCGGCAGGGGGGCTGGTTTCCAGGAAGGAAGGCCGCGGCTTGCCGTCGCTGCCGACATGTTCGATCAGTGCCCGCAGTGCTTGCTGGAAGGCTGGCGCCGCTCCCACCAGGCGTTGCTGGCCATCGAAGTAGCCAAACGGCGATTTGCCTTCGATTACCTCGGATCGCATCTGAGTATAGGCGGGATTGGCCGGCGGAAGCTGCCAACCGTAGGCTTCGCGAGCGATGTAGGTTAACTTTTCGCCGTAAGTGCCTTGAGCCAGCATGGTCAGTTGAGGGTGCTTTTGGTAAGTTGACCAGTTCTTGATCAGGTCGGCATGGGCTTCGGCAAAGTCTTCACTGGCGTTGAGTGTGGCATATTGGCTGCGAAAGTCGCTGGCGAACTGACCGCGCCCAAAGGGGCTATCGGGGGCCCCCGATAAGGTTGCCAGGCCGCGCTGGCCACCTACCTGCTGGTCTACCAGGTGGCCCACTTCGTGGGCCAGGTTGTCGCGCAGTCGGTTGGGATCGAGCAGACTTTCGCGGGCCAATCCGATGCTGCCCTGGCCCCCCAGCCCGGCCATGCTCCAGTTTTTGTCGGCTAACTGCATTTCGCCCAGCAGCGTCTGGACGTGGATTCGCTGCACCAGCGTGTGTAAACGTTGGGGACCCATGGCCTCGATCAGGGGCTGGAGCGCGTCTTTAAGATGTTGCATCTCGCACGGGTCGGTGACCCCTGTGATGGGGAAGCCCAGCAGGTTGGCCTGGCTTCCAGCGGCCTGGCTGGCTTTGATCTGGGTGTCGAGGGTGCCTCCGGCCACAATCCAGGCGTTGGCACCGTTGTGTTGGGGAGCGCCGAAGATCTTGGACGGGTCTAACTCGCTTAATACTTCCATGAGGGCTGGCGCCAGGGCGGGAGGCACGCCCAGTTGAGCGGAGGCCAGGGCATTGAGATAGGTGGCCGACAGCAGCATCCCCTGGAGGGGAATGTTGGGCCGAAGGGGAGGGGCCCCGCTTTGGAGATATTCTTGTTCGGCCAGCTGCAGGGCCGTCAGTTCGATCAGCCCCGGGCCGGGGTTGGGCTCAACCGATTGCAGGCGGGTTTGGGCCAGGCTGCGCAGCCTGTCGGCTTCCCCCTGGAAGGTGGACGGGCCCAGTTGGTCAACGGGAGCGGTCGGCGGCGCAAAGGCTGCAGCCGGTGTGGCGTTGGGCAGCGCGAAAAGCTTGGGGCGGATTCCGTCCATCCCGGCCCAATTCTAGGTCGCCGGCAGGTGGCCTGCGTTGCTGTAGGATAGTAGAGGCATCATGGATGTCGCCGAGGCAGTGGAAAGACTGGGCAAGGGTCAACCGGTGGCCATTCCCACCGAGACCGTTTATGGCCTGGCAGCCGATGCATCCCAACCGGCAGCCGTGGCCCGTGTCTTTGAGCTCAAGGGCCGACCGGCCGACCACCCCTTGATCGTGCATTTGGGAGACGCCTCGTGGGCGACCTCGTGGGGGCACCTCCCGCCTCCTTTTGATAGCCTGGCCCAACGCTTCTGGCCGGGGCCGCTCACGCTGGTCGTACCCAGGTTGGATTGGGTAGACCCGCTGATCACCGGAGGTCAATCCACCGTGGCCTTGCGGGTGCCTCGCCACCCCCTGGCCCTACAAGTGTTGCAGCGTCTGGGGCGGGGGCTGGTTGCTCCCTCGGCCAATCGATTTGGGCATACCAGCCCCACCACCGCACAGCACGTGCGTGACGAGTTTGGCGAGGAGGTGGCCGTTCTCGACGGGGGGCCGTGCCTGGTTGGGGTGGAGTCCACCATTCTTGATTTGAGCGGGCCCCGCCCGCGGATTTTGCGGCCGGGCCAGTTGTCACGGGCCGATTTAGAGGCGGTGGTGGGGGAGTTGGACCAGTTGGTCGGGGAGGTTCCGCGAGTGCCCGGTTCGCTAGACCGGCATTATGCGCCGCGCACTTTCACCCGGCTGGGTGGAGGCGAGCAGCCGCCGCCGGGGAGGTGGGGCTGGCTGGGGTTTTCCCCCCGCGGAGCCAGCCATGAGGTGATTGTTCCGGCCAATGCCACGGACTATGCGCAGCGCCTTTATTCGGCCCTGCGTGAACTGGATCGGGCCGGACTCGAAATTATTCTGGTGGAGCCTCCGCCTCAGACTCCCGAGTGGGAAGCGGTTTGGGACCGCCTGCGCCGGGCCACTCGAAGCTAGGCTGGCGCTGAAAATCGGCGGGCTCGGGGTAACCCACCAGTTGAAGTTGTGAGACCAGCGCCTGGCCCTGGTGAAGCTGGAACATCCTCCAAAAGTCGGCTTGAGCTTCGAGCAGGTAGGCGCGGCTGAGCGGACCGCAATCGAAAGGGAGTAGCCCCAGATCGAGAGCCAGTTGGCGCACTTTTTCTTTGTCTTCGGGCAGATTGCCGCAATAGAAAGATTGCACCCCCCAGCTGCGCAGCGTCTCGCTGCCGTGATGATAAAGCTCCACGGGGTGCAGGCAGAAGGCCTTGACCACCTGACACAGAGGCAGATCGTCGGCCAGTTGTTGAGCCAGGGAGTGGCCGCGAGGCTTGAATTCAAAACCTGGCAAGAGGTCAGGTTGGTTGCAGTCAATGATGGTCTTGCCTGCCCAGCGCCCCGGGCAAAGTTGTTGGGGGACGACCTGACGCAAGGTGTAGAGCAAAGTGGGGCACTCGGCCACCACTTCGGGGTAGCTACCCGAGCGGGCCTGATGGCGTTGAGCCAGCGCCGCGGATTTTTCGGGCCGACCTGATGCGAAGACCACTTCGTGGCCGGCTTCACTCCAAAATCTACCCAGCGTACTGCCCAGGTTGCCGCAGCCTAAAATGCCGATTTTCATGGGGCTGGCTTCTTACAGGTTTGTCATAGGCCTGCCGGGGAGAAGTTCAGGGCATGTCTACACTACCGCCAGAAGAATGCTATCAACATATGGGCTTCCAGCCTTTTACCGAGGGCCCCCACCTGACCGCCTCCCAATGGCGCCAGGTCCAGGAGAGTCAAAACCTGCTCGAAATTCGCCAGCGAACTCTGTGGCTGCGAGATCGCGCCGGCCAACCGCTGGTCGACGCCGGCTATGTGGTGGGTTGGGTTCCCGCCCAGCGCCTGGCCGATGCAGAAGTGGGCCGCTTGCTCAGCGCCCTGGACGCCGCCCTGGCGGCCGGCTGCACTACGGTGCAAGAATGGCAGAGCGTAAGGATGCAGGCGCCTACTTCTGGTATTTCATAAAGAGCACGATGAGGGCGATCACGGCCACCACCGCGAAAAAGATTTTCCAGAAACTGTAAGGCGCTTCTCCAGACACCTTGCCGGTCTCCCCATTGACCATAAATCGATAAGTCTTGTCGTGATAGCGATAGGCGGCGATATAGACGGGCAGCAGGCAATGTTTCCAGGTCACCTGCGAGAGCCGCATGGAGATGTTTAAGTTGCGATGGGTGTCGCCGGGGACTTCGCTGGCACAGGCCGAATACTCGTTTTGTTCAAAGCGTTTCTGGCCTTTCTCCCAGGCTTCTTTGGGGCCCACGGCATACTCCTCGGCGCCCCACCCGGAAAGGTAGCTGGATTGGTAGCCAACCAGGTTTTGGGTGGTGTTGTAGGGCTCCAGAATGCGCACCAGGCTTTCGCTGAGCCCTTTGGAGGCGCAGATCAAGAGGTCGTCATAGCTGCCCCGGTGGTGGCCTGAACTGGGTTCCCAGCGGGTGTGTTGCACCTGACGGGTCTCCTTCTTGCCTTCCGAATTGGTGTATTCTTCGGTGACGTAGTAGTGGTAGCCGCTTTCGGCGTGCCAACGAGTGTCAGCCTGGGCGTCAAAGGTCCAGAAAGGGGCGTAAACCCCGTCGATGTCCTTGACGCGGGCCATCTTTTTGAGGTCGTTGGGTCGAAACCAGAGCGAGGCCACCCAGCCCCGGAATTTTTCATTGGCCTGCTCTTTGGCTACTTTGAAAGGTATCAGGCTCTCTGGGGTGATGAGTTGAGCGTTGCTGGCCTTCTCTACCACCAGGTGGGAACCGCAAAAGCAACACGCCCCCGAGGTGACTTTGTCCGGATAGCTGATGGCGGCTCCGCACTGCTGGCATTGCAGGGCAGTGGTGGAGACGCCCAATCCCTTGGAGGTCTCGGCGCTGAGCAGGAGGGCCAGCCCTCGTTCCACCGGGCCGGCCGGAGGAGGCCCCTGATTGGCCTTGTTGACGTCTACTTCGGCGTCGCAATACTCGCAGCGCAACTTTTGCAGTTCGGCCGCAAAAATCAGGGTGGCCCCGCAGCCAGGGCAGTCGCATCGCTTACTGGTGGCATCAGATGTCATAACCTGCCATTTCTCAGTCGGCCGCGAAGTCCCTGGAGGCGTTTGTGAATTCAGGTCGGAGTTGATAGACCACCGAGCCGGCGTACGAGGTCGGTTTGAGGCGAAGCTTCGCTAAATGGTGAGTGGACTGAAGGCTCCAGTGGTGGGAAATCGATCGACGTCTACGACCAGTTCGGGAGGTATTTTCAGTAAGGCACTCTGGAGATCGCGGGACTGCTGCCCGGGGAGTTTCTTTAAAATGGCCTGCAGGTTGCCGATGCTGGCCTCGCCTTTCTTTTGCTGTTGTCGTGCCTCACTCAACAGGTTTCGTAACGAGGGTCCCAGCGGTGACTGATGGGTGCTTTCACCCCTGGAGAGCGACACAACGTCGCGCAACAGGTTTCGCCAGAAACCCGCGACCGTGCGCGGTGTAGCGTTCAGTCGATCGGCCAGCGGCTTGTCCACTGTCGCCAGCAGCAAAGGGGGAGTAATATAGTCATCGCCGTGCATATGGGCATAAAACATGACCGTCTCGTGGATGGCGTCCTTGTCATACTTGCCGATCCGAATGCCGGCTGGCTCCAACAGAAAGGTTCCGCACTTGTCGCATCGGTGATGATACAGGTCGTTCAGGCGACCGGCCAGGACCTTTGATCTTTCCACCGCTGTGGTGGTGCCCAGTCCTCGCACTTGGAAAAGTCCAATGTCCTCTCCCAGGCTTACGGACCCCGCTTGATTTTCCGCCCGGTAGGCAAAGATGTCGCCCGCCAAACCCGGGTCCGCCGCCGGCTGCGTTTGAGCTGGGATTGGGGGAAGCCGGACCCCTACTTTAGAAAACAAGGCCCAGCCGCCCAAGGTAAACAGTGCCCCGGCCAGCAGCCAGGCCCGTCTGCGGGGCCGTGACCTGGTCACGGGCGGCATGACCAGCCCGCGCACCACTACCGTGCCCGTAGAGTTGCGGGCTGCCACCCAATCGCTCAGCGCTTGGCGCATGTCCAGCACCGAATCATAGCGCTGGCTTGCTTCCAGGTCGGCGGCCTTGGCGATAACGCGGGCCAGGCCGGCGTCAAAGTCTGGCATGCTGTTGCCCGTCAGCTCAACCACGCCGGCCAGACTGGGTCTAAGCCCGCTCACCATTTCGTGCAAGGTCACTCCCACCGAGTATACGTCCGAGCGTTGCTCGGGTTGTCCCGTTAACTGCTCCACGGCGCTGTAGCCTAAAGTGCCCACCGTGGTTTGACTGCCGCCGCCTTCGACCGATCGGGCCAGCCCAAAATCTACCACTTTGATGTTTCCGCTGCCGCTCTCTCGGATCAGGTTGGCCGGCTTAATATCGCGGTGCAAGACGGCTGGATCCTGGGCGTGCATGTAGGCCAGCACGTCCAGCACGGCCAACATGTCGCTGACCGCCGCCAGGGCGCCAAAAGTTTGGCCGCCCTGACGCTTCTGTTCCATCTCCTCTTCCAGGCTCTGCCCTTCAATGTAGTCCATGACCAAAAATAAAGAACCCTCGTGCTGAAAATAGTCGCGCACGCGGGGGATTCCGGGGTGTTGCAAACGTACCAGGGCCAGCATCTCTGACTCAAATCGGCCCTTCATATAATCGTCAAGCTCGCTGCCGAGATTGTGCATCTGCTTGACGGCGCACAGGCTCTCGCCCAAATTCCCGTCGCGGGCCAGGTAGAGCGCACCCATTCCGCCACTCTTGATGCTGCGCACGATGCTGTAGCGGTCGCGTAACCTGTCTCCAACTTTCATTCCGATTGGGTTCGCAAGCCTGCATACATACCCTGCGCCCAGGAATCGATTGGCTGGTGCACAAACTACCTGTGATGCCTCTGTCAGGATGGTCAATTTGTGTCCGGCAGCCAGTTTTCACCTGGCCCGTCGGGCTCAGCTGACCCGTCATTACCAACTTGCAGACCCGGAACACTTCGTACTTCGTGCTCTGGCCTCGGCGGTATCGAGTGGGGCAGGCTGTTTTTGTGTAGAAGTAGGGGGCGCACCACCACGTTCCACTGGGAATCGCCCACCCCGTCGGCGGGCGCGCTCGGCGCGGATGGCGGGCTGGCTCCAGATCCAGGAGGTCGACTCAACTCTTGCGCCAGAGAACGGCCTATGCCCCGCTGCGCTTTGAGCTCCCCTGCCGGTACCGCGCCACCGTGCGTCTTTGGCCATCCGTTTTGGCGAGCGCCTGACGGCATGTAACCGTTCACCCCCGTCACGTTCAGATCACTCCGTTCAAAGATCAGGGGACCGCAAAGGAGATACTGGGTGACTTCGATGGGTTTCTTGGTTCCGATAGGGCTAAAACCTACGCATTCATACCAATAGAGAAATCACAGACCTGCTCAGGTCATGTGGATAGGCACTTCCAGCGCATGGATGATCGAGGTGGCGAATCGGGTATCGTCGGTCAATGGGGCAAGGCAGAATTAGATAGATTTTTTCACAGTTGGCATCAATTCAAATGATCTCGAAGCAGAACGGCGGGCCTGAACCAACCAGAGGGCCGAGAGAATGCCACACAGCCAGGAGAAGCTCAGCCCCAGGCGACTGAAGACCGTACCACCCGGCATCCAGGCCACATCGCCTAGCAGAGTTTGGGGACCGTCCGGCTGGCTCTGACTGACAATGCGACCCAGGGGATCGATAAACGCACTGATGCCGGTGGCCGTGGAGCGCACCATATAGAGACGCAACTCAATGCAGCGAGCGGCGGATACTGCAAGATGGGCGGCGGGCTCGGACGATTTTCCAAACCAGGCGTCGTTGGTCAGGTTGACCAAAAGTTGGGGATTCTGGCGAGCCAACTGATAGGACTGGGCCGGCATGGTGTCCTCGTAGCAAATACTGATTCCTAGATTCTTGCCTGCCAACGGTAGCACCGCCGGTTTGGTGCCGGCCGACAATAACGAGGCTCGCGTCAAGACCTTGGTGTAAAGCCAGGGGAAGTAGGCGGCGCCGGGGATATACTCGCCCCCCAGCAACAGCTTGTTTTTCAGTGCGCGTCCCAGCACGTTGCCCTGGCCGTCCAACAAAAATGCGGCGTTGTAGCGGGCTGTACGGCCGGCAATAGGGCCATCGTGAGTCTCGTCTTCAGACATCGCGCCAAACAGCAAGGGAACCCGAAAACCCGACTGGGGCGAGTAGGCAAAATCCGGTGCCAGGTAAGTGAGCGCAATGGGATAGCGCCGCACCGAGGCCACACGCATCAATGACTCACCCTCCACGCGATGCATGGGGGGAGGCGTGCGCACGGCTGTTTCGGGAAAAACGATAAGGTCTGGCTGAGAGCTGCTGGCCACAGCGGCAGCCATTTTCTGCAGCCTATGGAGGCCCTCGATCATCTGCTCGGCTGTTTTCGGCGTGCCAATGTCATTTTGGATCATGGCCACCCGTAAAGGTTGACCGGCTTGAGCCATCTGTCGTTCAACCTGGCCCACGCGAACCCAACCATAAATCAGGGAAGCCATCAGCATAGCCACTCCGACTACAGCTTCCCTGGCATATCCCTCCAGCACGCGCCACAGGGCCACATGGAAGCCAACAATGACGAAGGTAAGTCCGCCCGGTCCGGTAAGATCAAAACACTGGCGGGTCCACAGACAGCCGGACTGACAGTCGCCCAAGTGAAGCGAAAAGACTGTGGGGTAAAAACTCTCGACGGCCACGTAAAGGGTGGGATAGAGCAGCCAGGTCGGAACCCGGTCGTGCAGTCTGCGGGCCAGACCCAGCCAGAGACCGACCCCCATCCCTTGCTGCATCGCCATCAAGGCCGTCAGAATCACAGCCAGCGGGACTGGGATAGTAGAGTGAGTGCTGATCACGCCAACCATGAACCACAAGCCGCCCAGACTGCCCAGCGAACCAGCCAACCATCCCAGCAGGAAGGCCTGCCCGGAGGTGGCCCGACGCGCCCCCCAGAGCAGCGGTAGCCACACGAACCAGGCTGGCCAGACCAGGGCGAACGGTGGAATGGAGAGAAAATACAAGAACCCGCTGGCCAGAGTCAGAGCCAACAGTTGGTATGGCGGGCGGGCCTTAATCATAGCCCTCAGGGCTTGATAAGAATCTGGGGGCCCAGGTCCGGCCAAGTTGCTGCACGAAATACTGTTCAGAAAAGCGACCAGGACGCTTGCAGAAAAGTGCATGGAGCGGATGCTTCGAACGACCTGGGGGACCTCCTGGGCCATTGCTCACCGGGCAACAGCGAAATCAGCCCCCCGTGATGCCTTCACGATGGTTCCCCAACCAGGCCCGAGCGTGGACCAGACCCAAAAGGCTCCAACTGTCGGCGTGGCGAGAGAAGTGGCGGGTAGACTCGCGGGCCCACAGCAAAGCACCCGTAAAGTCCCGCACCCACAGATGGCTATAGGCTTGCCTGGCGTACCAGAGGCGACAAACGTCGCCATTGAAAGCCGCCTCATCCTGGCCCAAGTCACGCAAATTCTCCTGCTCAGCCCATTGGGGCAGTATGGCAATCAACTTTTCTTTCGACAGGCCCATCCGCTCCAGACCCAGCCGTAAGTTCGGCTGGCTGCCCAGCATACCGAGCAGCAGGTAGAAGGAAGACATCCATCGGGCCAACTCATTTCACGACGGGCCTGGAGCAGAACCTGGCCCATATCCGGTGGAGGCAGATTCTCTACCATTCTGATGGCCGACTCGTGATCTTGAAGTACGCCATCCCGGCCTTGGGAGTTGAGGGCTGACTACAAGGCACAGCGCGACCTTAACGACACAGGCTGCCCTTGATAAACCCTGGACGGATCTGTTAGTGGTGCGTTCAGTGGGCTCCCTGTTGGGTGAGGAGGACTATGGATTGAGCAGTTGCTTGGCCGAGTAGGCGCTCTGGAAGCGGCCCAGGAAGGGACTGGTATCGCCGCGCTTGTCGCCACTCTCAAAATGGACCTGCCCCTGCACCTGCCCGCCGACCTTTTGGGACACGAATTCACCCTCGAAGACTATCAACTGTTGATTATTCAGGACACCCCGAGCTTCGAAATGGTTGGTGCTCACCTTGCCGGTCAGGTTGGCGGTGCGTTTGGTAATGGCTCGGCCGGTTTGATGACTGAGCACGCAATCGCCTTTCAGGTCGGAGCCGTTTTGGGTCAGTCGCAGTTTCAGGTGGGTCTTGTTGTTGCTGTAGGCTCCTCCAATAAATCCATCATATTGGCCCGATATCAAGGCCACAGGTCGGGTCTTGTAATAGGTCACGAAAAAACAGGCCAGCAGCAACATCAGGGCGGGCAGACGCCAGCGCCGTCTGGCAGGCTCGCGCTCAACCGTGAAACCTACCCGTTCATCCATCAAGATACATTCGTCACCAACTGCCTGGGCCCTGGCGGGCGGACTTTTGGGGCCGGGCGAGAAACGGCCCTGGCCGGTAATGTCTTGGACTTTTTTGGGGGAGATTGATCAATGCAGCGCAAAAATTTTTTAAAAGTGGCCTGGGCGGGACTGGCTCTGGCCTTTTTTCCCTGGGTGGCCGGAGCCGACGTCTTTGGCATCGATAAGGCCGGTCTGGCTGCCCTGGATGCTCAGGTCGGCAAAGTCATGGATGGCTATAACAGCGGAAGTTGGAAGGCGTTTTACGGCTCCGGCTGGGCCGACCAGACCAAAGCCATACAAACGGAACAGACCTTTACGACTCTTTGTAAGAACATGATTTGAAGCAGTACGGAACCCTGAAATCTCGCAAAATCAACGAGTCCAAGTCGACCTTCTCGGATAGGGTCGGATTGATTGTCTATGATGCGCAGTTTTCTCAGAAGAAAGGAACCCTGGCAGTGAATTTCTTCAAAGAGGGTGGTCAGTACAAAATCCAACAGGTTCAGGTTCAACCCTAGCGGGGAGGCGGCCCTTCTACCGCGAACCTTGTTTTACGCAGCAGTTGGCCTTCGGGAGGTTGGTGGCTTGAGGATTTCGCCTTTGGAAGTGGTAGTGGTCGAAGGGGGGGGAGCCCACTCCCGGTTTTTTCTTACGGAACCCAAAGTGATTCTGGGCCGACTAGACCCCGGCGAAGCCCCCCCGGCAGGCAGTTTGCTGTTTCCCGAACCCACCGTCTCCAGAGTTCACGCGATGTTGGATTGGGACCCGAAGAAAAACCGATATCTGCTTACCCACCGCTCGTCCACGAATGCCACTTTAGTCAATGGCATTCAGTTGGTCCGTCCCCGTCACATCAATCCCGGCGACCGGATCAAGATGGGTCGATTGACCTTTGAATTGCGAATTGGCAAAGGCCAGCACGCCGACGGCGATGTGGCCACGGTCGATTTGGCCCAGTTGACCCGCTCGGCTGCGGCCAGCCCCGTGGAAGCGGTTACCTGGGTCGCCAACACTCCCATCGCCTCCGCCCCCGCGGCCTCCACCTATACTTCTGCCGCCCAACTTCCTTCGGTTCACCAGCCCTTGCCGCCAGTCCCTGTCCCTACCAGGATCCCTCCTCCTCCGCGAAAAAACCTGCCCACCCCCGTATTCAATCAACCTTACGCACCGGTGCCCGTTGAGCCCGGCCCCCCGGTTCCTGTTCCGGAGTTCCCCGTCCCCGAATTTACCGCAGACTTCCCCGAGCAGGAACAGACGGACTTCAGCGACAGCCAACCTTTGGTGCCCTTCGGCTGTCCAGACGAGTTCGTGCCGACCGCCCCGCCCATCCCCCGCCGAATCGCCCTGACCGCGTTGCCTGCAATTGTGCCAGCGGCCGTCTCTGAAGATACACCTGTCGCAGAGGAGACACCCATCGTGGAAGCACCGGTCGACAAACCGAAACCTTACGTGCGTCTCACCCGTAAAATCGGGCGCAACGAAAAATGTCCCTGTGGCAGTGGTGTCAAATACAAGAAGTGCTGCGGGCGATAGGTCGATTCGCTCCGACGCCTCCTGTGACTGGCATTTTGGAGGTCGCTGGCGGACTGCCACGAGATCTATCCGCCGTAATTGACCTGAAAGAGGGTGTAGTAATAAGTCGCCTGGTCGGTCACCTGAATTCTGGCCCCCGATGCACTTAAATCCACCAGCCAGGAGGGCTGACCCTCGACTTGAAGTGGTAACCGCTTTTCCAGCCGTGGAGATTTGCGCCTGTTGTTCATATTGTTATCATACCTTGAACAAGATGTTTCCAGACTTTTCGATGGTTAAGGCTTGATGAACTTTTTGCAACAAAGTTGTGAACCGACTGTTTCGATTGGATGCGGCTAGTTGGTGACCGCGATGATATGCCTCATAGGCATGACTTCCGACAACGGGTAGGATTTGCCCATGCCCAACTGTTCAAAGTGCGCAAACCCTTTGCCTTCGGATGCCCTCTTTTGCGTGGAGTGCGGCCAGCCAGTAGCCGTTCCGTCCGATAGGGTCTGCCCTAAATGCCAATCCTCCTTGGTCGCTGACGCGAAATTCTGCGTGGGCTGCGGGTTCAGCATCCACTCAGACCCGCCCTCCTCGGCTGCGCCTTTGTCGCCCTGGCTGCGCAAGGCTAGTCTGGCGGTGGTGGCCGTGCTCGGGGTCTATATGCTTTGGAAAGGAATCTCAGGACTGCCTGTGGCCACGTCAGTCCCTACCGCCACGTCATCTTTCATTCCGACGGCAACCGTCGCGCCCCCGTTGGCTACCCCTGCGCCCCAGGCCAGTCTCGAACTGGCGAGTCCCGTTTCCCAGGTCACGCCAAGCCCCACTCCCCCGGCCGATGTGGTCCTTTATCACTTGGAGCGCGACCTCAACGGGGACCAGCAGCCAGAGTCGGCTCGGGTAGTGGCTCTCGATCGGAATCCCGAGCCCAATTCGGATTCCCGCAAAGTACTGCAGATTTTGGACGGCAACGGCGTGTTGCAGTTCGCCAGCGAAGCTTTTGAAGAACCGTTTCATACCGACCTGGACGAGATTGCTGAAAGCGCCGATCAGAAGTCCGGGCTACATGTGCTGGAGGGGTCAAAGTATCCCCGTATTCGATTGATTTTTGCTCCGCGTAGCGGCAACTTCGTCGACTTTCAATTTGATGGTCTTCATTACGTGGTGGCCGAGTTTGGCGATTGATCGGCTTCAGTTGGGCGCAACCCGTTTGACCACTGTCCGAGAGGTGGACACGGGCCTTACCTGGGGCTGCGGATTGGGCCTTCGCGAGCCCTCAGGGAACCCGACTCCACATGAAAGGACGGGAGAAAGACAGATCGGCGTCGCCAAATTCCTCGTCCCGGCGGCCCACCGACTCACACGTTTCTCCGTTGCTGCAGCGAATTTGCCCGTCCAGTGAGAGAATCAGGTGATTTTCTCGCGCCTTGCCCATGTCCACGGTATCGGCGGGCCCGTTGAAGCGGACCCAGCAAAAGTGAACCTGGCCCGGGTCGATGGTCGTCAATAGGCCTCTTCTGAATCGAGACTCCAGGTCACGGCAATCGTCTGGGGTCAGGGGCTTGTATGCCAGGCGCCGTTCATCTATCACCTGACGGGTGGCGTGCGGAGAATTGCACCATTGGTTGATGGTCAGGCCGAAGTCGGGGTCAAGGCCAATGGCCAAATTTGAGAGGTTGCGCAGTCCCATTTTCAGGCAGAGCTGGTGAGCAGCGTTGCGATAGAGCCGATTTTCCACTTCAAGGGCCAGCATCCGTCCGGATTTCCAAGTGCGCCAAGGTGGGTCCGTGGCTGACGCTTCCAAGAAGGCTAGTAAGGTGATCAGTGCCAGTCGCACGCATTTTCTCATGAGGACTCAGACGCCAACCCACTTTTACTCTTCCCGTTGTTTGTTGTGGCGATGTCCAAGAGTTCTTTGCCAGTGGTCCAGGTAGTCCTCAGCGGGGCGGGCCTACCTGGTGCCTGGAAGTGGACTCCAGGTCCCAAATACCACACGGCGCACAGTGCTGGGCCTCCCCCAGGCTGGCGTCCATCGTTCGCACCATCTCGGTCTTGCAAGCGGGGCAGCGGGTGGGTGGGCTGCCCAGCCAGTCGCCCGCGTTGTGAGGTGTGATGGCTTTCCAGGGACCTATTTCGGTAGGGTTTAGTTGAGAGTGGGAATCGGTCTCATAGAGCCAACTCCAGCAATTGAGGGGGGGCTGAGACTGACTGCGCAAAAGGGCCAGCGACTGGCGCAATGCCTCCACTGACCCGGCGGCGACGCACCAACCCCTACCGGGCTCTTTCTCTCCCGACAAAAGGCCGGTGCGCAGCATCTCGCGCAACAACGCGACGGTCACGCCTAATTCCTGAGCACACTCCTTGAGCAACATCGGTGAACCTTCGCCACTGGTTCGAAATCGACTGCAACTTTGCCCTTAGTAGTTGACGTTGGGGTAACCGGCCTGCCACCATTGCGGATCTGCATCCATGCTGCCGGGCTCCCCACCCCCCACGATCGGCGCCTCGACAAATTTTTCCAGATCTACCTTTTCGGGCTTCTGGTTGACGCCACCGTAATAAAAGCGAAGGTGCTTTTGCCCGTCCGGGCCGTATTCGCCCTTGAGGGTTCCGCCCAGCGACTCCCCATAGTGAGGATAGTCTGTGTGTTCGGCGTGCACATTGGCTGGGCCGATGAAGGTTCCAACGGCCGCCCCCATGAGGGCCGGCACAAGTAGACCCAGGCTCTGGGACTGACCCAGCATGCCCAGAGTGAAAACCTCGAAAAGTTGGCCGAAGAGGTTGAGGCCCAGCCCACAAGCGGCGCCTCCCACAGCCCCCCAGGCAGCCCCCTTGGCGGCGGCCATGCCGTATTGTTTCATGGCGGCTGGTTTCATGCGCGAACAATCGCGCTGGAAGCTGTAAACCGCCCGGATACCGTCTTCGGGGATGTCGGCAGTGCGTTGCAGCACATCGGCAGTGGAAACCAACTTGTCCTGTTGGAAATCCATCCCTTTTTGCAGTTCTGCGCCCACACTCCAATGCTCGCGGGGCGGTCGGGTCATGTTGGGATTTTGTTGGATCTTCATGGTGCTCACCTCTCCTCGGGCTTTGCGCCTCTTTAAACCCCTCAAGCATAGAGAGGTGGGCTGAATTTTATCTGAACGCTTAGGGTTTCAACCAGCGGGTCACCTTAAATCCGTTGAGGGTGCCCTGTAAACGGGCCTCTTTCAGGCTCACTTCTCCGTCACTTTTTGTCTCCCATACCACACCCACAGAGTCTTTCTTAAAGGCCCCGATCCAACTTTTGCCTTCGGCCTTTGGCGACCAGCCGAACTCGTTCGAAGAGAGCGGCACGAGAGCGGCCGTGCGCAGGTGATGAAAGGCTTTGCCGCTCCAGCGGTAAACGCGAAAGCTAACCGGACTTACGTCCGAAACGGGGTCGGGAGAGATGGCTTCGATGCTTCCGTCGCCGTCGATGTCGCCCACCCATTGCAGGTCACTGATGCCCCAGTCCCAGCCTCCAAATGCCCAAACTCCGACCTTGGCCGGCATACTTTGCCAAATCTTCTGGCCTGCCGCGTTCCACACCGTCAGACGGCTGTACCAACCGCTTTCCTTGACCTCGACGCAGGTGAGGCCCACTTTTTCTAATTTCCCGTCGCCATTCAGGTCTATCCGGGTCACCTGGTAGCTCTGTCCGGCTTTGGGCGGGTCTTCTTGGGCGCACGCTGGCCAGGCGAGAATGAGGCCGAGGAGCATAAAACAGGTTCGCATAGTCACACTCTAGCCGGTCCAGGTTTGGGCTACCCTGAGCTAGATCATAGGTCCCTGCTGGATTTTAGGATGTAGTACAATAGAACGCCTATGGAGAACTTCTACTCAGAATTTGCGGCAGCCTATGCGCGGGGCAAAATGAACCTGGACCCCCACTGTAGCGATGAGGAGTCGCTGGGCCGGGCGCGCGCCGCTGGTCTGCGTCTGCACCGTTTTAAGCGCAGTAGCCAGTTGCCGCGTGTGCGCAAGGTGTTGGGCGCCCTCCACGCGTTGGCTCCCGAGTCTTTACTGGATCTGGGCACGGGGCGGGGAGTCTTTCTTTGGCCCCTGTTGGACGAATTTCCAGAATTGCGGGTGACCTGCGTGGACAGTCTCGACTATCGCGTGGCCGACCTTCAGGCCGTGGCCCGGGGTGGGTTGACCCGGCTCCAGGCCCATCAGGCAAAGCTGGAGGCGCTGCCCTTTGCGGATGGAGAATTCCCTGTGGTCACCATGCTCGAGGTGTTGGAGCACACCGCAAACCCGCAGCGGGCCCTGGCTGAGGTCTGTCGCGTGACCGGCCAGGCCTTGCTGCTCAGTGTTCCTTCCCAGCCCGACGACAACCCCGAACATCTACATCTTTTTTGCGCCAAGCAATTGCGCGACTGGCTGACAAAACAGGGACTGACCCGCGTCAAACTAGATGGAGTCCTCAATCACCTTTGGGTCCTGGCCCAACGCTGACGACCTCAGGCAGGAGCTGGGCCCGCCCGGCGAACCTGTCCGGCTGATGTTGTTCAAACGCGCCATTCTTCAGGCCATTGCCCGCGGCGACGTTACGCTGGCGTTTCGCCGTTGGAAGAGGCCCTGTGTGCGCGTGGGTACGCGTTTGCGCACCAAGGTGGGCGTGGTGGCGGTCGAATCGCTGGAAGCTCTGCATGACTCCGCCGTTAGCGATCAGGACGCTCGGCGGGCAGGATTCTTCGATCGACTGGCACTTCTTTCCGATCTGCGCACCGACCCTCAGGCACAACTGTACCGGATTGGCCTGCGCATGGAAGGGCCCGACCCACGAATTGCTCTCCGCGACATCACCGATCTCAGTGAGGCTGCTCTGCGCCAGGTCAAAGAGCAGTTGGACCGCTGGGACAAGTCCAGTCCGCGCGGACCCTGGACCTTCGAGGTGCTGCGCACTATCGCCGATTTGCCTCAGCAATCTTCGGTCGAGTTGGCCCAGCGTCTGCAAATGGACCGGGACTGGTTTAAGGTTCAGGTGCGCAAGCTCAAAGAGCTTGGGCTGACCGAGAGCCTGCATCCCGGCTACCGGCTGTCTCAGCGGGGACTGGCCCTACTTTTGTCGGCGAAATCTGAACCAAGTTGTGAATAATGTTGCCGACATGTGAACGGGAATGGTAGTCGGTTTACATGTTTGTAACATGTCGGTCCTGCCCCCCCTGATATGGTCAGCCTGTGATTCGGACTCAATACCCCCTCTCTAC
>JADMJV010000077.1 GCA_018780265.1 bacterium | reverse complement strand
AACATGGCCGAACCCAGCCCGAACGACAGAAAAGCGGTGGTTCCGTTGCCTGTGACGTTGCAGTAGGCCGCAGCCCAATGCTGGACGCCATTAAATCCTTCGTTTTTGAAAACCACCAGATAGGTATGCACCATCCAGGCAGGCACTACCGTCAGGGCGATGGCCGGCAGACGAAAAAGGGCCTGACGAATGAGCAGACCCGGGATTCTCCGTAAGAGACCGGTAAATGAGGCGGGGTCGGGGACAGCTGGCTTGCTGGTGTCGGCTGTGGTGCGCAGGGTGCGACGCTCCGGTTCGCTACTGGGCGGGGGCTCCCACATAGGGATCGCAGGAGGAGAGCCGGTCATGGCTCAGGCCAGTTGATTCCACGAAATTTGGGTGCAGATGGCAAACTAGCTTCTCCCTGTAGGGACTGTTGTCCAAATGACTCCAAAATTCCCTCCCTCGAACTTATCCAAAATACATCACGCGAAGGATCGCCCACGGCTTTTCGGTATTCCAGCCCAACTCAATTCTCACTCTCGCTGGCCAGCGCCCCTCTGTGCCAAGGGACCGGCTTCATCTAGCGCCTCGTCCTCTCCGCCGGAAGCAGGACGGGCCCCATCCCGCCGAAGGGCAAATCGGGGCTGGCCAATTGAAAGCCAGGCCCCTCCTCTTTTGCCAGCATCGGCCAGTTTGCATATTCCACCGGCTTGAACTCCAGGAAAGCCCCCCGCACCGTGACTTTCTCCCCGGAAACGGTAAACGTACCTTGGTCCGCTTGAGACTGGAGGCTGCCGTCCGCTTTCATCCCATCCAAATAGCGAAACTTCGCGGTTTTGCCCTGAAAGGTAATGAAAATGCCCTCATCAGGCCTCGCGAAGAAATAGACCGTCACTCCCCGCGTCAGTCTGGATTCGACTGCACCAGGCGCGGACCTCGCCCAGATTCCAATTGATGCGAATAGGAAAAGCAGATGGAATCCATACTTACGACTCATCAGCACCTCCCCAGAATCAAGTCCACTCGCCAACTTAGTGATGCAAAGTTGATAAATATACTTTGCGAGACAAAGTGTGTCAACAAGACTCCCCCGACACCGAGGGAGGTTCTCTCGAATCACCACCCCGGCCAAGGTCCTGGCGATGGCCGTGGTGCTCTGGTTGTGCCCAGGTTGTTCTCCCCTTACACCATCAGCGGCGGTGAAAGCCGCTTTGCCCACGCCGGTCACCCGCGCGGATCGCGGCATCACCAAAACCAAGACACGAGGACTCTCCAAAACGAGAAAGGGGTCCCCGAAATCTTGATAGTTGGCAATGAAGAGCGTCAGGGGAAATACCCGGGACGTTTTGCTCCGACGGGTTGGGGCAGTGCTAGCCCGCCGGGTGGAGGAGCGCGGTCGAATTAATTGTCGAGGCGGAGAGGCTTGAGGACGGGCATGGGCTCTTCACTACCGGAGAAGAAAACGAAACAGAAATGATCGATCCCGACAACTTCGGTCTCTGTCCACTGCATGAGGTTGTGCAACGCAATCCAGAACTGCGAGGCTGCGCGGGAAGGGCACGGTCTTACGTCGGGAGCCATCGGGCGACTGGTTTAAACTGTTGGGCTGAGAAGCCTGGGAACTCTTTCCACTGGCACCGATTCCTGGCAACCGGTGAGACCGGCGAGGGGTTGAGATCCCAGGCGCTCGAAGGTTGAATGGTCCAAATCTTTACGTGAAGGTTGGGTGAGACTTTCGGCCGTGGTTTGCCTGGCTTCGCACGAGGCGCTGTTTCTGCACTGCGAAGTTGAGCCCCCTCACCTTTCCACTTCGTCAGGCCTCTGTAGTCAGCTGTCGGGGCCTACGGTTCTGATCGTGCGTGAAATGTTGCAGGAAAAATGTGTCACGAAAGGTTAACCTGATTCAAGGGTTTCGTGACGTTCTGGTGACCGGTATTTCAGGGCTCGTTCAGGATTTGCCCCTATTCTGGGTGTATGGAGATTACATCCGCCGTTCAACCCACTCCCCAAAAAATGCTGGTCGTCAGTGACATCGGCCGCGACCAGGACGACGAAACCACGCTGGTGGCCCTGGGCCAACTGGTGGCCAACGACCAGGTCAGCCTGGAGGGCTTGGTGGCCAACCTCCAACCCAGCGATATGCGAGCCCGCCTGGCCAAGGGCGTCCTGAAGAGCCTCGCCATGGACGATGTGCCGGTGGCGGTGGGCAGCGCGGCTGGACAGGCCAACCTGAAACCCCACGCTCACGAGTTTGACGCCACTTACATCGCTGACTCAACCGAAGTAGAGAACGACGGTCAGGCCCTCCTGAAGCGGAAACTGGAAGAGTCCAAAGACGGCGAGATGACGCTGTTGCTGATTTCGGGCATGACCGACTGCTACGAACTGGTCCACAACAGCCCCGAGTTGGCCAAGCAGAAACTGGGCCGAGTGGTAATAATGGGGGGAGTCACCTGTGACAAGGACCAGGTGGTTCGCGATGACCAGGGTTATCTGACCCCCGACTCTGCCAACAACAACACTTTTGATATGCCGGCTGCCAAGGGCCTTTACCGCGAACTGCAAGATTTGAACATCCCCATGACCGTGGTCACCAAAACGGCCGCTTACGCTTCGGCGGTGGGCAAGCAGTTTTACGAGGACCTGGGGTCTACCGGCCACGCCGTGGGCCAACGTTTGCGCGACACCCAGAAAGATTCTCTGGACGGGCTCTGGCACCGCGCCAATCTGCCTGCCGACGACCCTGAGCGCGGCGGCCTGCCGGCTCGCTGTGACCGCTCCTGGTTTTTGACCACCTTTTGCTCCGGTCAGGGACAGGATGTACCCGCCAAGGAGTCGATTTGGGGACAGGTCACTCAGCTCAATCTCTACGATGCCGTGGCTATGCTGGTGGCGGCCAGGTCGGACGAGCATCTTTTTTCTCCCACCAACGTTGACGTGAAAGGCACGCAACATCAGGTGATCGGAATTTCAAAAGCCAATTCAGGTGTGGCCGACGCGGCCAGAGTCGCCGCACGCCTGGGTCAACTGTCCAAGGCAGCCCTGGAGGCTTCCAGCAAATAGGAGGTCTTGACGCCTTCTTGACCTGACCGAGGTCCCGTTTGACCTGCCATTGACTGGGGGTCGCCTATGCTCGATGCATGAGTATTTTACTAGTCATCGTCTGGGCGACCTTCTTTTATTGCTTTCTTAAGGATGTTACTGGCGGCAAGATCCAGGAGCGGCCGGACCGATGGCCCGGTCACCGGCTTCGTGCCCACTAAGCCACAGGGAGGGTTGAGGTACTCCCTCTGAGAACTAAGGTCAGGTAGTGTCGCGCAAAGCCCTTTTCCTAGATCTTGCCTGCAACGCTTTGTTGCCCTGGCTGGGCTACGAGTTTTTGCAGCGTCATTATGGGTTCAGCGATTTTCGGGCGTTGCTCTGGGTGACGGTCATTCCGGTTTTCTACGGTCTCTTCATTTTGCTTCAGCAGAGGCGGGCCAGCCTGGTGGCCGGTCTCTCCTTATTTAGTCTGGCTCTCAGCCTGGTCAGCGCGATGCTCTCTCACTATGTGCGCATGCTGCAGATCCGTGAGTCTTTCTGCACAGCGCTCTTCGGATCGTTGTTTCTCTTCTCGGTTCTGGTTGGCAAACCGTTGATCTGGTTGATGATGCGCGAGCAGGCGGGCGATGGGCCTCAGCGGCAGAGGCTGGAGCTGTTGATGAACAATCTTCACGGTCGGCGCTTCATCAATCAGCTTTGCTGTGGCGTAGGCGCACTGATGGTGGGTGAGTTTTTCCTGAAGTGGTGGATGGTCAACCACCTGCCTATCGCCACCGTCCTCTGGCTGGGGCCCCTGGTGCTCAAAGTGCTGGCCGTCTTGTTAATGGTTGTGGCCTACCTGAGTGCCCGGCGGCTTAGGCGTACTTTAGCGGCAGGGGGAATCGAGTACATCCGCCAACCATCTTCCTCGTGAGACGACGACAGTTTTTGCGCCACAGTGGGCAGCTGGGCCTCAGCCTGGCATGCCTGGACCTGATCGGTTGCCAGGCCGATCCTACCCCCCCGGCTACCCCTCCAGCGCCCGACTACGCTTATAAGCTGGGTGAGTGGACCGGGGATACTTTTCCGGCCATGCACCGGATTCGGGACGGAATCAAAGCCGAATTGCCGAAACCGGAAAAGAAGGTCAAGCTGTTGATCATCGGTGGAGGGCTGAGCGGGCTGTCGCTGGCGCACATGTGTCAGGACACGGACCTGCTGGTTTTGGAGCGAGAGTCCACCCCCGGAGGCAATGCCAAAAGCGAAAACTACCAGGGAATTGAGTATGCCCTGGGTTCGGCCTATCTGGTGGATGTAGAGAAGCCCTTTGGCGAGTTCTACCGCAAGCTGGGCATGGACCTCAAGCCACTGCCCCAGCCAACCGAGTCGGTCTGGACGCCTAGCGGTTTTGTGCAGATGGAAAAGGGGGCTCAGGCTGAGACCATTGAGCGTATCCAAAAGGAAATGCGCAAGATGATGGATAGCCGGGACTATCCGCATATTCCCATTCAGCGCGCCACTCCTGCCGCTTTGAAGTTAGATGACATCAGTTACTACGACTGGCTCAAGAAAGATTACCCCGAATACATACCCCTGGCCGACGAGTATTGCTGGACGGCGCTGGGAGGCAGCAGCAAAAAAATCACCGCCTACATCGGCGTCAATGGCCTTTCCGAGCTGGTGATGGATATGTACGCTTTCCCCGGTGGCAACGCCGCCATCGCCAAGAAATTGGTCTCGGCCATAGGCCCTGAACGGATTTTGACCGGTCAGTCCGTTTACAAGGTTGAGCAGGATGGTCGCGTGGGCTTTTTTGACACCCACGCAGAGAATCCGGAATTTCGCTGTATTCAGGCCGAGCAGGTGGTGCTGGCCTGCCCCTATTATTTTGCCGCTCGCCTGATTCCATGGGCTGACCCCCAGGCCCTCAAGACCATGCGGGGGCTGGAGTATGGATCCTATATGGTGGTGAATCTGTGTTTTGAAGGCCAGGTGTTTCACCAAGGATATGACCACTGGTGCCCGGGGCAGGACGCCTGGGCTGACTTTGTCGATGCCGACTATGCCGCCGGCAATCCCGTCAAGACGGCCAATGTCATCACGGTCTATGCGCCCTTCCGCGATGCCGTAGTGGGGCGGGCCTTGTTGCAGGCCGGCGACGGTGCTCCTTTGGCCCGCAAGGTGGTGGATGACATTCAACTGCGCACCCAATTTCCTAAGGACAAATTGAAAGAGGTGCGTATCACGCGATACGGTCATCAGATCTTCTGTTCCAGACAGGGAGTGATACGCCAGTTGCTGGCCCTGCCGCGTCACTTCGGCAAAGTTCACCTGTGCCATTCGGATGGCCAGGGATGCGCCTCCGTCGAGAGTGCTTTGTCTGAGGCCTTCGCCCTGGCCCCAGTGCTAAAGAAGAAGGTCTGAGGCCCGCCAAAATAATTGTTCGCGCTGCGCGTGAGTCAAGGTGGCTGTATTCCCGTTCAGGAAGCAATCCAGCGCGGGCGAGTCGGTGGGGCTAGCCAGGAAATGACGAGCCCCCTCGGGTCGAGCGGTTACGGCAAAAAGCCAGGGGGCTCGTCCCTGGCGCAGCAGGCGATGGCCAGACCCATTTGGCAAAACGAGCGGCGAGTGAGTGAGGTCTCCACCTGGAGTTATTCCCCGAGAGCGCTGCAGGTCCTGTCACGAAAAAGCCACCCTGCAGGCGAGCGTTGCCCAAGGTGGCGATGTGAGGGCTGAGTCTCCCAAGGAGTGCTCAGGGAGCAGGTCTTTGCCTGCGCGCAAAAATAGTTGTCGGCGCAACGGCCTTCGGGGCTTGACCCTGAAGCCAGAGTTGGCGCGAGTCTTCATTGAAACCTGGCCCGTTGTGGGCCGCTCGGCTTCAACTACAGTTGGCGAGCGTCGGGACGGCTCAGCGTCCACAGTACTACGAGTATAAAAGCGATACTACTCATATATTTCCTTTCAGGAGAAGTTCCCCCGAGGACTTCGTATACATCTTGCACGGTCCGGTTTGCTAACATGTTGCCCGGATATGAAGATTAGGCTACTTCCAGTCTGACAATTCCTGTCTCTCGTGACAGCAATTGTCATGTCTGGCCTGAGTCATGCTTACCCGTTGTTTGCAAAAGGAAACGCCTGATGGCAGAATTCTGCGACGGGAGGTTGAGATTCTTGCGCCGGGAACGTTGCATGCAGGATGACAAGGTGGCAATTTTACGTGGGTTTGTTGGTCAGTCTTGTGGCCGTGCTGGCGTTTTCTGACATCGGTGGAGATTGGATGCAAGACGGTTGGGCGGATCTTGAGTTGTGGCTGGCCCAACCGATTTTGCGATGGCGGTCAGCCCCTTTGACACTGCTGGCGCGCGGCCTGACTTCGTTGGGGAGCTTTGCGGCCTTAACACTGCTGGTGATGGTCTGCCAGGTGCAACCCCATGCGCGCCTGGGTGGACGTGATAAAGCCGTTTTGCTCGCCCTGTCCATGGGGCAGGGGGCGCTGAACAGCCTGTTAAAGTTGTGGTTCGGCCGACCCCGACCCGGTCTGGACTACAGTCCGCTGGTGGAAGAGCGCTACTATAGCTTCCCTTCCGGTCATACCATGAGTTCGCTCTGCATTTACGGCTTTCTGTGTTATCTGTGGGTGCGCAGACGTCCTTCGCGAGCCCCATCAAAGGTGGCCTTGGCGGCCGCTCTTGTCATGTCGATAGGGATCTCCCGAGTCTACCTATCTGCTCATTACCCAGGCGATGTGCTGGGGGGATTTGCGGCGGGTTGGCCATGCCTGTTTTTGGCGATGGTGGTCCATGCCGGTCTCAAAAGGAAGTGACTATTTTTGTCACTAAATTATAGTTGGCGCGCGTCGGGCCGAGTCAGTGCCCAGATCAGCACCAGCATGAAAGCCACACTGCTCATCATAGAGCCTCCTTTGCTGGAATAAATTTCGCCACCATCTTGCACTCTTTAGCTGGCCAAGGTGTTGCAGAGATATGAATATTGAGACGAGATCCTGGCTGACGAAATTTGTCACTCCACTTCAGCAGCCTGGATTTTAGGGGCTAAAGACAGGACGAAGTTACCGTCGATATGGTCGATATGGATCAGGCCGCCAGACTGATATTCCTGCACTCTGAGCCATTCGCTGAGGGGCGGAATCAGTTGCCTCTCGATCAATCGCTGCAGCGGACGGGCTCCCAGTCGCACGTCGTAGCCGGCTTGGGCCAGGTATTCCAGGCAAGCCGGCGTGGCCTGCAAGCGCAGTCGTCGCCGCTTCAGCCCGGGACGCTTCTCCAGTTGACTTACCTCACGTTCAGCAACAGCCCGAATTACCTCCGGAGTCAAAGTTTGGAAAGGCACCACGGCGTCGAGTCGATTGATAAGTTCGGGGCGAAAGAATTGATAGACGGCCTGGGCGTAGCCTACCGGTTGTCCCTGGCGCAAACCCACCGTCTGCTGTTGTTCTGCGCCCAGATTGCTGGTCAACAAAAGCACGCAAGTGCGCAGACTGGTAGTGCGTCCCCAAGGGTCGCTGAGGTGCCCTTCGTCAAAGGCTCTCATCAGCACATCGAAGACTTCGGGATGAGCTTTTTCTACTTCGTCGAAAAGCACCACCGAAAACGGCTTCTGGCGAAGTTCGCGCAACCAGGTGGCGGGAGCTTTTTCATAGACGCTGCCCAGTAAACGGTCGGCTGAACCGGCTCCGGAATACTCACTCATGTCTAACCGGATCAGACGTTTTTCGTCGCTAAAGAGAACGTCGGCCAGGGTTTTGGCCAACTCTGTTTTACCTGCCCCGGTGGGCCCGCACAGCAGCAGTACGCCGAGAGGACGGGATGGGTCCTGCAGACCGGCTTTGAAGGCCGTGATAATGCGCAAGGCGGCTTGCTGGGCCT
The DNA here is from genome assembly GCA_018780265.1 of bacterium. Lineage (GTDB taxonomy): Bacteria > Vulcanimicrobiota > Xenobia > Xenobiales > JADMJV01 > JADMJV01. Next base: position 34,361 of record JADMJV010000077.1, on the reverse strand, counting down.
GTGGTTGACCGATGACGCGTCGGCAAATTTGTGTTTCCAGGTCGGTAGGATCCAGGCAGACCTCGTCGAGCAGGAATTCCTCCGGGATACTACTCTGCTTCGAAAATGCTTCGACCAGCGAACTTCTCGTCAGCTCTGTTCCCCTTTTTGCGCCTCCCACCCGGCGCAAAAATCTGACCGCACTGCCAGGCAGAGCTTCGTAGGGGGAGAAGCGTCGAAACAGACTTACCAGAGTTTCATCCACGTCTACCCCGATACGCAAACCACTGCGCACCCACCCCAAAACCTCCAGGGTTTCGGGGTCTGTCATGGGCTCCAGCGTCTGGACCCGAAACAGGTCGGCAAATCCTGGCAGCAGCCGCCGACAGGCCTGCCATTCCCCTGGCGTGGCTTCCACCACCAGTTGCAGTTGGCCATCCATCACGAAGGGGGTGATGAAGGCGGCGATGCTGGAGCCAGGATCCTGGCCTCCCTGGCGAATGAGTTCGGCGACGCTGTCCACGGCCAGAATTCCGCTGGCCTTTCCCAACTGGTCAATGACTTTTTCACATCGTTCCTCCCACATGCCCAGGTAGGACATCCCGGCAATCAGCCGGGCAGCCGAGGTGCGCCAGAGATTTTTGGTGCGCCGGGCAGCCTCGATGAGCAGGGTGGTTTTGCCCACGCTACTCGCGCCCACCAAGGCCACGGACAGACCCGCCTGAAGGTTGTGGATCAACTCTTTTAAGCTACCTTCGCGGCCATAGCCCCTTAACTTGGATTGGTGGGCCAGTTCGGCCACTGCCTCCAGTTGGGGCCAGGTTTTTGCGCCTTTTCCGGCATCTACGGCTGGCTTTTTGATGCGGCACTGACGTAGCTCCAATTGGTCGGGGGCGACGAAGCGTAATAGTTGGGCCGGAGTAAGGCCCTTGAGTTTGTCCTGTACATAGTGGCCTACCAGCTCCCTCAGCGAGCGCTCGCCCTCGAAATAGAACTGCATGGCCAGGCTGGGCACCACGCACATCTTGAGACCGCCTTCCACTTCACCCACGGCGCAGGCGAAACGAAATTCGAAGGCGTACTCCTGGGGCAATACCTGCTTTTCGGTGCGATACTCGGGCCGCACTTCTACAGGAACGACGTGGACCTGGTAGTTGTCCGTTTCGGGTGGACCCATCCAGGGGTTTTCCTTGAGGGCTTCCTGGATTTTTCCGGTCAGGTTTTGCTGGGCCTCTTCTGCACTGCTGCCGTGGGCTGTGTAGTCGGGGTCATCAAGCAAGACGGCTACGTAGCCAAAGGACGTGCCATAGAGGGCGGAGGTGTGGCGATAGATCTTCATCGCGACCTCATCAGGGAAGTTAGCGGCCAGCCCTGACGGCAAAAGAGTTGACTGATGAGATCCAGGCAGCCACGCGTGTCGATGTAGATGCGCACCAGGCGGGGTTTGATCTGGTCGTGCTGAACCCAGACGCAGTGAAAACCCTCACGCTCCACAAAAAGATGGAGTCCGCATTCTCCCTGACCGGCCCGACAGGCCAGGGGTCCCTTGAGTTCGACGTTGTGTTTGTTGGCCTTAAACTCCAGGTCGATGGACTTAAAGGCCTCCTGGTAGGCTTTGGTCAACCGCTTCAAGCAAGCTGGGTGCCCTGATAGTTGGAGTTCAAAGTGCTCATCCTGGGGCTCGGCCAGTCGCCGCCGGATCCAGGATAGCCTTAGCTCTACGTCGAGGTGGGGGAGTGATGACAAATTTTGTCCCAGTTCCTCCAGGTCTTGTGACAGTTCATCACTGCTCAGTATTTTCTCGATTTCCAGGCTGCTCAGTTGCCGCAAAGGAGGGGGCTGATCCCGGCGCGGCTTACCTTTGTGGGTTGTGGACCGCAAAGCCGCCCGTAGCCGGCGAAGCTCTTCCTTGAGTTCGAAGTAAAGTAAGTGCTCTTCTTGCAGGTCCTCCTGGCTGTAGAGAGGCTGGTCGGCGGGAGCCAACTGCGACTGTAGTTGTCGTTCTACCTGGTCTATCTGCTGCTGCAGTTCGTTTTCGCTCAGTTTTCCCCAGGCCGTTGCGCTGCTGGCCAGTCCGGCCAGAGATTCTACGCTGACTTCAAGGTCGGCGTCCACGCGGATCAGCGTCAGTCCCTGGGGGGGGAGTGCGGCCAGGCGGCGCGCTACCGGTCCCACGATTTTGTCTTCGACGGTGCGTTTCAGGGCGCGTGCACCCAGTTGAGGGTGGAAGCCGGCGTCCACCACCCGTTCGCGCGCCTGCGGGTCTACTTCTAGCAGACATTGGCGACGACGCAGACCCTCGCGCAGCAACAGCTTTTGCCACAGCCGTTCGGCAATGAGGGCCACCGTGGCCCGGTCCAGTCGATGGAAGGGGACAATGCGGTCCATTCGATTGAACAGTTCGGGTGGGAAGAAATCTTCCGCCGCCCTCCGATAGACCAGTTCTTCTTGATGTCTTCGATGGCGCAATCCCAGATTGCGCCGGGTGTTTTCGGCGCCCAGATTGGAGGTCATGACCACAATGGTTTGGGAGAAATCTACGGTTCGACCGCGCGCATCGGTGAGGCGTCCATCGCCCAGGATTTGCAGTAGTAGCAGCAAGACTTGAGGGTTGGCTTTTTCGACCTCGTCCAGCAGCAAGACCGAGAAAGGTTGGCTGCGCACGGCCTCGGTGAGCAGGCCTTCGGGTCGATGAAAAGTGCCGATCAGGCGGGCCATCGAGTCGTGCCCGACAAATTCGTTCATGTCGATGCGGATGAGCCGATCTTCACTGGCAAAAAGGGTCCTGGCCAGCGCTTTGGCGCACTCGGTTTTGCCCACTCCGGTGGGACCAATGAAGAGCAGGCTGGCCAAAGGGCGGTTCGGCAACTGGATGCGGGCCTTGGTCATATGGACTACTTGCAGGCAGCAGTCGACCGCTTCGTCCTGCCCGACCATATGTTGACGCAGCCCTTCGAGAATCTGCCTGGACTCCAATGGGGTTCGAGAGTCCAGCAACTGAAGAGACATTCCCGAGTGCTGCGAGAACCACTGGAGTATTTCGCCCCCGCCCACCCCCTGCTGGCGGTGATGGGCGGCAACCTGGAAAATTAATCGAGCCACCTTGCCGGGATGGCTGCAGTCGGTGAGGTAACGGTCTCCTATTTGAACCGCGTTGTGGACGGCTTCCAGGGAGAAGGTGCAGGCCTGACTTTCCTCGGCTGCTCGGGCGGCGGTCAGGGCTATGCTGCGGGTCAACTGGGGCGTGGGCTCTTCCAGAAAGATTACTTGAAAATGGTCGGCCAGAGCCTGATCACGTTCGCGCAGTATCTGGTAGGCTTCCGGGGTGATCTCAGCGAGGACCCGCAGGTCGCCCCGGTCGAGAAAGGACTTGAGCAATTGGGCAACATTCAAGGAAGAGTCTCGGGACACACCGGCCGTAAGTAGTCCCAACATGTCATCGAAGACCACTACATGGTCGTGCTTGCGGCAGTGTCGCAGAATGTTGAGCAGGCGGTTTTCCCATTGTCCCAGATAAGACATCCCCGAAATCAATCGACCCGGAGAAAGCAGCCAGGTGCCGCGACGCATTTTTTGGGTCTTGCGCTGCCTGGTTGTCTCGGCCAGGGCACGGGCTTGCTGCAGGCGCGCCACGTGGGCTCGTATCAGCGCGCTTTTGCCTACCAGGCGGGGACCCACGATGAGTATCCCCGTTCTGGTTTCTTGCTGGTTCCAGGAGGCCAGCTCGGCCAACTCGCGTTCTCTACCCAAGAATACTTCGGGACTCTCGCGGGTGCGACGTTGTAAGTCGCGTCCGACCTGAGCCAGTTCCTCGGCGCCCGACCGGGTGGGGGCAGCCCCCAGCAGAGCCAGCAGACTTTTTTTTGCGGGTGGGCTGACCACCCCGGGCGCGGCCAGGTCCGATTCGTAGTAGTGAATCCAGGCTCTGCCACTGACCGAAAGCTTGTCGGGGTCGACTTCCAGGCCGTCGCGTTTCTGCTGGCGCAGAAGTTGGCGTAGGGCCTCTGCTGCCTGCATTTCCATGGGTCCATCTTTGAAGGGAAACCACAAATCTGAGAGGGTGGGGGAATAGACGATGCTTTGACCCAGTGCCGTAAAGCTGACCAATAGGAGGCGCACCTGGGCGGTCCGTTTCTCAAATTCAAACCTGATTTGCAAGAAATGTTCGCGCAGGTCGGGACAAAAGGTGAGCCTGGTGAGTTCCTCCAGTCGGGCGTCGCGTCGGGCCTCTTCCAGCGACTGGCTGGTGGTCTGCTGGGCCAACTGAATCACCTTTTGGAGCAGGGGCGATTCAACATACCATTTGTCCGGCCAAAAGAGAGGTCGCGCCAGGTATTTGGGCGGATCGGTGCTGCCCTGCATGTAGATCGGGATGCGAACCTTCACCTCAATACCGCTTCCTCGGCTCGCTGCTGCAAGCGGCGGTTAAGCAGGGTGGTCAGGGTGGCGCACCAACTGTCCGCTGGGAGGTCAACCTTGTAGCCCAGGGAGTCGACCACCACATCGTCGTCTTGATTGTACTGTCGCACCAGGACAGGATGGGCGATTACTCCCTTGCGGTGGATTTCTAGGGGCGGTTCATAGGCCGGCGGCACATAGGGAGAATCGGCGTCGCTGCTGTGCATTCGGGACTGGGATACTTCTATCAAAATCTTGAATTCACGCCCCTTGTGCAGGTGAACGTGCAGACCCGCCTCGCTGCGTAACCAGGGCGCACAGTTCTTGCCGCTCACCTCCAGAATGTAGCCCAGACCGGGAAGTCCGGGAAATGAGTCGGGTTCAAGCAGGGTCCTTTCCAGTTGGGGAGCCCGAGTCCAGCCCTGGTCGGTCCAGTGGAAGGGTCTTTCGTTGTGAGCCTCCACCAGTCTCTCGGGCAGTGCCGGCTGGCGGCTGGGGGGATTGCCTTTGCGCAACCGGACGCGTTCCAGCTTTAAGCTCCAACCTTGGGCGCACACAAAGCCCAGATAAGCTTCCGTCAGTCGACCAAGACCCTCAGGATACTCGCTGTAGAGGGCTAGCAGGATTCGATTGGGGTCTTGCTGGGCCAGGCAGTAGGCCGAGACCATGGCCGCCTGTAGTTGGTCGCCGAGTTCTTGGAAGCGTTGGGGCAGTTGGTCAAACAGCAGTGCATCTTGCAGGGCGCCCAGGGCTAATTCTTCCATTTGTTCGATGGCCGGGGCCAACTCTGCAACTCTCTCGAGCAAGGCGTGGTGCGGCCAGGGCTGTTTGAATCGACGTTCGTGGCGGACCTTTTCGTTGCGCAGTTCGGTGAGCAAAGCACCTCGATCAAAGCGGTGGTAGCGCCGGCGCAGTTGGGAGAATTGCTGATTGTGTTTGCGTTGCTTCTCTTCGGCCGCGCTGGCCTTTTCCAAGGTGCTTTGCGCAACCGCCCTCACAAGCAGGTTGGTCCCTTCCACTTCAAGAGTGATCTTCAGGGGGACCTGGGCAGGTTGAGCGTTGATCTGGGCGCTGATGGGGGCGAGCAGGAGGCTGTCCAGGGTTCGCTTGAGAGGCCGGGCTCCATAAAGTTTGTGGTAGCCCTTGTTGGCCAGGTATTCATCGACCCCGCTGCCCACCACCACCTCGATAGGACGGTTGCGCAGCCCCTCGCGGGAGGTCAGTCGGCTTAATTCCTGGCGGCAGATGCGCAGCACGGTGTTGGGACTGAGGGGTTGGAAAGGAATAATTTCATCGATGCGATTGAGCAGCTCGGGTCGAAAAGCTGCCCGCACTGCTTCTAGAAAGCCACCTTGCTGGGACTGCTCGCGCAGACCTAGCGGGCCTTTATGGAAGCGGTCGGCTCCCAGGTTGGAGGTCATCAGGATCAGACAGTTGCTAAAGTCCGCTACTCTGCCGCTGGTGTCCGACAGTCGCGCATCGCCGAGCACCTGGAGGAGCAGGTCGAAGAAGTCGGGGTGGGCCTTTTCGACTTCGTCCAAGAGCAAGACTTGAAAGGGCCTGTCGCGCACGCGGGAGACCAGGACGCCCATTTCCTCTCCCCCTATCAAACGTTTGACCGACCAGGGGTCGGAATACTCGCTCATGTCCAGGCGCGTGAGTCGATTGCGGTCTTGAAAGACAAACTCGGCCAGGCAGCGGGCCAGTTCCGTTTTGCCCACCCCGGTGGGGCCGATCAGGAGGAAGCTGGCGATGGGTCGCTGAGGTCGAGTAAGACCGCTCTTGAAGGCGGCCAGCCGGTCCACCACTCGTTGCACGGCCTGATCCTGTCCATGCAGCCGTTGACCAAACCACTCGGCTACCTGAGACCGGTGAAATGGGATCCGGTCTTCCAAGAAAAGCAGCGGTAGGCCGGTTTGACGGGAAAAATACTCGACGACTTCGGCACGATGTGGCCGGGGGTGTTGGCGCACCACCGCCCTTAAGAAACGCACCGCCCAACCAGGCGCGGCCGACGAGGAGGTGAATCGCTCGTGCAGTTCTGCCACGGCCTCGTGGGTCTGGGCTACCAGGGTAGGGAACAGTCCGGCCAAAATGGCTCGAGTCTGGCTGCCACTGGTGGGCTCCAGGCGAAGGGGGGTAAAGGTCTCTAAAAACTGGGGATACTCTCTTTCAACATAGGCCATCTGCTCGGGTGTGGCCTCCACGATGGCCTGGAGTTTGCGTCCCGCCAGGTAGGGTCGCAGAAAGCCTGCCACGCCATAAGGATTGGTTTGGTGTCGGGCACTTTCCAGTAGCTCCTGAAGGTTTCCCAGGTGGAGAACACCCTTGAGTTTGCCCAGTTCTTGAATCAATTTGTCGCAGCGGTCCTGCCAGCCCCCAAAGGCGGCTTCACCGAAAAGTAGTCGCGAGCCACTGGTTTCAAAGAAGGGTGTGGCCGACAGTTGAAATTCCTGTCGGCGCCGCACCAGCTCATGAATCAGGGCCGTCTTGCCGACTCCCGACGGTCCCACCAGCAAGATGTTCTGCTCTACCAGCAGGTCAGCCATCTGCTGCAACGGTTGTTCCCTCTCCAGGGCGCGTTGGCCGCTACCTGTCAGGCGCGATGTGAGCCTGGCCAACTGGCTTTCGGTTTCTTCCTCCTGCTCTTGCGGCAGGCTGCGCACTTGCAGTCGGGCCGCTTTGCCGTGCAGGTTCTGCCAGCGCTGCAGCAAGATCAGTTCGACCACTTGAGTGAGAATTTTGCGGCGTAGCAGCTCGCCCCTCACTTCCCGAGCCACCTCATCCACTAACTCCGGCAGACTGGCGGCGGTGGCCTCCAGTTGGAGTTGGGGAAGGTGGGCGGCCCACACCCCGCCGCTCACCGGCACCTGATGCACGACGGCAAAAAATTGTAGATGGAAGGGTTCGTTCCAGAGGCCGGAGCGTTTGGGCGGAACCAGGTCGACCTGAAAGGTCTGAATTTTTACTCGCCCGGGTCGTTGACGACGGGTCAGTTGCAGGGAGGTCATCAGTTCCAGGCGTTTTTTCAGGCTGCCTTTGAGGGGTTCTAGGGGGGGACGACCGGCCAGGCGAGAGACTTCGGGAAAAAATAGCCCCTCTGACCAGAAGAGGCCGTTTTCGAGCTCTGCTGTCAGTAGATAGATGGGAAATTCCACCTCGGGATTTAACTTCACGCCACAGGGCCTTCGAATGTGTGGCGACCCTCCCCTGGTGCCCCTGCCAGGAATAGCCGGCGGAAGGAGAAAACACCCTGGACATGGCACCCGATACGACGGTCAACTGGCAGCCAGCCGAGCAGGCCAGTCCAGACGCCAGATTTCGGCGCCTGGACTCTCGGCTCATCGTGGAGACGGTGCGGACGTTGCATTTGCGCATTGAGGCTCGTTTTCCCGGGTCAGGATTGGCCCAGGTGGTGGCTGAAATGAGTCGGGTGGCCGAAGAGACCGTAGCACGAACCCACTGGATCCAAAAGCCACATTTTTACATACGTGGCGCCGTGGCTCTGTTGTGCCTGTCCATTATAGCCCTGGTGTGGAGTTTGCTTCACCACATTCGCCACGTTCAGTTTGACGACTACACTTCGGCCATTCAAGCCGTTGAGGCCAGCATCAGTTCGGTGGTTTTCATCGGCGCCGCCATCGTCTTTTTGGTCAGCTGGGAGAATCGCATCAAGCGCAGTCGCGCCTTAAAAGCTGTGCACGAGCTTCGAGCCATGGCTCACATTGTGGATATGCACCAGTTGACCAAGGACCCGGAAAGCTACTCGGGCTTATCCGCCTCCTCTCCCATCAAGCGGCGTGAGATGACCTATTTTGAATTGAACCGCTATTTAGACTATTGCAGTGATTCGCTGGCCCTGCTCAGCAAGATCGCCGCCCTTTACGTGCAAGAGTTTCAAGACTCGGTTTTGTTGTCGGCCGTGGACGAGGTGGAGTCGCTCACTTCGGGATTCTCCCGCAAGATCTGGCAGAAACTGACGATTTTAGAAACGCTGCGCCGTGCCGCGGCAGCCCCGACGGGGCCCGAGGAAGCTCCAGACAAACCAGACTAGGCGAAGGGGTGAGGTAGCCGCGGCAACTGATTGTGGCCAACCAGTTGTCGGTAGCGCTTACGTCCCAGCGGCCAGTGCTGGTGTTGGGCCGGTAGATAGAGTAACTGAGGACTGAACACCTTGACTACTCGGTGGTCCAGGGCGGCCACATCAGCGGTGGTTAGCTCGGTCCAGTAGAGGTGAATCCCCTCCTCGGCCAGGCAGGCCGCAATCGACTCTGGGGTCGAGCCACATGGTCGAAAAGGAGGCAAGTCCGCCATGCGCTTGAGCCTGTCAGCGGGGAAGCGCTGGGGCTGTGCCCAATAGGTTTCCAGATGCTGACGGAAAGTCACTGGCGGATCGGGACGAGGGGACGATACTTCGCCTTCGTTCAGGCACCGGAAGTTGTGTCGCGATTCCTGGATGGCTTTGGTAAAGCAACGCTCATCCAGGCTGGCCGCCGACCCCCCGGCTCGCCTCCCTTGTGCATCACAAGTCCAGGCCACGGCGCAGCGACCGGCCAGACAAGGGATTTCATACACTTCAAGCCCGTCGTCTTTTGATTCACACCTGCCCCGAGCTGTCTGGCCTCCCGAGCTGCACAACTGGGCCCACCAACTGGCCACCGCATCCCGCTCCAGGCACTCCCAGAGAGCGCCCCATAGAGCCAACTCCAGGCTGCGCTGACAGCCCAGCCCGTGGGATAGATTGGGATACACCTGTGGCTCTCCGGGCGGTGTGCAGAGCAACATGGCCTGAGTGGGAGCTTTCCACTCAAGTCCCCCGGCCAGGGGCTGAACTGCGCACCAGTGCTGAAATTGGGCCGAATCTCGGTAGGTAAACTTGGGTTGTCGGATTTGCTGGGGAGAGAACTCCGTCCAAACTAGCGGAGGCAGTTGTGGCGGCGCCTGGGGCGGCAGAAATCGGGCGCAGTAGCGCTCGAGAGTCTCACCCACGGCCTGCCGAAAGGCGGTTTCGGGGTCTGGGTGGCAGCCCGCTCCACTGGATCGCTCGTCATCGGCACCCCCCAGAAGACTTACCCATCCGCTGCGGGCTCCCCACAAATGCTCCTGACCGCTGTCGCAACGGGTTTGGCAGATGACTCCCAAGGGGTTAAACCACTGCCAGTTAGTGCTGGCTTGCGGTCTTGAAATGGTGGTAGGGGTTGGGGCCCCCTGGCCGCACAGGCACCCCGGCAACGGGGCGGGTTGGCACAACCAGTGCAGTTGTCCCTCCCAAATCAGGGATCCGCGATGAGTTTGGGCTTTGCTCAACATGTCCAGGGCATGGTGGTCGAGGGCTCCCCAGTAGGGCCAGTCCCCCCAGGCCTGGCGAGCGGCTCGCACCTGGATCAGTTGTTTGCTGTAGTCACGATTGGCCAGCCAGCGTAGCACCTGACAGCGCAGGCAGGCTCCTGGCTGGCCGTCCCAAAAGCACCAGCCCTGATCTTGCCCGATCCCCGGGAAAAGGTGAAAGTGGGGGCGGGCGCTTCGATAGTCCATCCAACCGTCGAAGTCAAATCGATTCCAAATCACGACCCCGTCGTAATCTGTCGCGTAATCTGGCTGTTCTGACCAGGGGTGGTGGAGCAGATACCCCTGTGTGACCAGAAAATTGGCCATGACCAGCAAGTCGCCTTCGACCTCCAGACTCTCACCGGGCAGGCTGCGCAAATGATACAGCATGGGCCAGAGGTCGGAGTTTTCCAGGGCCACTGTCTCCCCCAGACTGGGTGACCAGACCAGAGTGCGCTTGTCTGACAGGGGCCAGTAATGACGGTAAGGATGGCGGTAGAAGGTCATGGCGCGGGCTGAAAGCCTATGGGGTCGGGGTTTCGGGTTTGGTGAGAGTGGCGTAAAACCGTTCCAGGCCAGCCATGATTTTTTCGAAGTCGCGCACACTGGCGCTTCCATAAGGTCCCGGGCGCCAGGCGCGCTGATAAGCTTTTTCCAGGTCCCAAAAAGCCGCGATGGTTTCATGGGGATCTTGCACACGCATGCAGGCCCGTTCGAAATAGCTCACAGCCAGGGACAATTTGCTCATGTCGCCCCGGTCAAATCCGTTGCTAAAGTTGGAGCCTCCACGGAACTGGGTGTTACCCAAGTCGCTCAAATCCAGTCGAAGGTCGCGGGCCGCCCGTAACAACTCCTGGGGGCTGTCAAACTCGAGCGGGGCGGGCTCGGGTTCAGCCCACAGGGCGGCCGTGAGGCAGAGGAGCAAAAACAGGCGCATAACCATGGTCGGGGTAGGTTCGCCGCCAGTCCACCCTGTGCCTGGGGCTAGTTGTTGATACTCACCTGGCCGGTGACCCCGCCTTTGAAGAAGGGGCATTTGCCGATGTTTTGCATATTGGTGATGTCTACCCCTGGGGGGATGCCGGGGAAGGGCGTGTTCTTGATGCGATCCAGCACCGAACCTACGGTGGTGCGGTTGATGCCCGACTCTGCCAGAGTCTTGTCAACATTGGCCCCTGGCCCTCCCAGGTAAATGCGGTCCAGCGAGTCGACGAAGGACCGTTCCAGGGCGCTGCCGTCTCGGCCGCCATCGGCTTCATCGGCAGCCAGCAGGGCCTCCAGATTGCCTCGCTGGTTTTGTACCAGGTCGGTGTCCATCGATTTGCCCGCCCCCAGGGTAAACTGCACGATCGACCCGTCGTTGGCTCCGTTGTCCAGGCGGTCGTGGCCCCACAGGCGGATGACCGCATTGTCAAATTGGCCCAGGCCGTTCTGACCGGTGACTCGATTGTTCATGTTGACTGGACCGGTGGCGAACTGCACCGGTCGATTGGCGTAGCGCTGGGAGATGTCTTTGCCCGTCATCCCCTGATAGAGGTTGAAGAACTCCTTGTCCAGGGCTTTGCCGGTGACGCCCCCGTAGGTATTCATCTCCTCCTGATAGAGTCGCTTCACCAGGGCCACTTCGGCTGGCTTAAAGTCTTGCGGATTGTTGAGGACATTGAAGTAGACACCGCCATCATTCTTGCCGGACGAGCCGGCTTGAATCCCCCACACGTGCAGCGCGGCGCGCTGGTCATCCGTCATTTGACTGATGCGAGTGCGCTCGGCACTGCCCACATTTTGAGGATTGGCCGCCCAGTTCGCAAACCCCGGGTCAGCAACTCCAGGAGCCCCTTTGGCGCCACCGGCGTTCCCGGCGTTGCCAGCATTCCCAGCATTATCGGCGTTGCCAGCGTTGCCAGCATTCCCAGCATTACCGGCATTGCCAGCATTTCCGGCGTTGCCGGCATTCCCGGCATTACCAGCGTTACCGGCATTCCCGTGGCCGGGGCCGGCGGGTTGCACAGGCTGACCAAAGGGCATCGGTTGGCCGTTCTTGCCCATCATCTGTTGATAGCCCATCTGCAATTGTTGCAGGGCGCCAATCATCATTTGCAGCATCTGGGTCAGTTGGTAGATCTGCATCGGATTGTTTTGAAATCCCGGTGCCTGAGTACCGAAGGCCGGCGTCTGACCCCCAAAGCCCCCTACGCCCGGGTAGGTGGGTATCCCAAACCCGCTGAACCCCAGTCCATTGATGCCCGAAAAAGCCATGGTTGCAATGCTCCTCTGCCTGACCTGGACCGATTATCGCAGGCACAGAGTAAAGGGCGGATGAATTGGATGGTCGGCTTTTTACATCCAGGCTGATATTTAAAGTCAATTTGCCCGAAAATGGCCGGTTTGTTTTAGAGTGTTAAACAGGCTTGTCCACGGCCTTTCTCGCCTTTCCGCAAAGTGGGCACGGGCGCGCTCGGCGTCGGAGCGGGTTTGTGGCTGGCTTCCAAGTTCGACTCAGGCGGCCATGCGGCCGGTCTGGACCGCCCTATGTGTCCGTCTGGGGGGGTGTCCATTTTTTGGATCGATATGGGATGCCCCGGGGGGAGCTCTGACCGGCTGCTGCGTGGTACCATTGGCTTCTTCGTGGAACTGGTTCGGGAGGGCTGAGTGTGGCCGACGACCCCGCGTTCGTTTTGAGGGGTTTGGTCACTTTGGTGGGCGATCAATTGGCTGTCAACGGTGAAATCCGGTCGCCCGTGACTTGGAAATACTGTAGCGGGCTATGGCACAGGACGCTCGGCCTACTGGTACTTGAGATCGCTTTCGGCCTTCATGCGTGTATTCACTGCGTCGCGGGCTACCTGCTTGTCTTTTTCGGAGGGGTTTTCGGGTTTGAGAGCGGCCTTCTCGACGCGATTCATCTTCTCGACGGTTTTTTGCGGGTTACCTTTGACCTCGCCGACGTCCACGTTGACCTCGCCGCTGGTGACGTAGGCCCGGCCGTCGCTGGCGGTGTGGGTCTTGAAAGTGGGCCCGCCGGCGGCAAACTCACCGGCTTCCTTAAGGTGGTCGTCCTCGTGTTTGCGCACCTCCTCGTCGCGGGCCTGCAGCGATTTGAGGGGGTCGTCGCCCAGCTTTGGCTTGCAACCGCAGCCCTCGCCGCAGACGTGGTCGACGATGCGTTGATCTTGGTCGCGGTCGCGCTTCATCTCCGAGGCGTTCTGCCCACGGCTGTGGGCTCGAGTAAGCTCGCCCTCGGACGGCGTGAGGCTGCCGAAGGCCGCTTTTAGACTGGAAAGGTCACGTTTCGAGCCGGGATCTTTGTCAGTGGATAGCTCCGGGGAGCCTTTGAACCCGTCGACGTTGCCCTTCTCCTTGCCCGGTGCCGGCACGGGCACCTCTTGGGCGCTCTTCTGGGGTGAAACGGCCGGTCGAAGCGGAGCGGCTGAGTGGCCGGAGGGAGCGGGAATGTTCGCCATAGGTTCAGCTTAACCGAACGATGTTACGAATTCGCACTCACCTCGACCTCGATCACCGGCGCTGATTGGGTCAAGTCTTCGACTCGAGCAAGTCCCAGAGCCTGTAGGAGCAGTTCTGGTTCGAGGCCGCTCAGATCGGTCGGCGGCAAGAGTCGCTGCGCCGTTCAGGCGGCGCTCAAGAGCAGAGCCCTGACGATGCGGCTTTTGTCAAATGGAGCGACGCCACGTCGTGCCAAAGGGTGGATGGGAGAGCGAGGAAAAGCGCGACGAACGGCTCTGGGGGTCCCTTAAAAACCGCTGGCTCCAGAAGTGTACCAGAGCCAAGGGAACGTTCCGGCAACTGTCGTAAGGACCCCCTATGAAAGTGTTCGTTCTCGGCTTGTTTTGCCTGGTATTGGTAGGTGCCCCGCTGTTTGCGCAAGATTCCTGGAGTCAGGTTCCCCAAGCCCCGCCGGGAGTGAAATACACGCCTCTGTCGGCCGAACGCATGCGCGAGGAGGGTGCCCGCGTGGGGCGGATTCTGGCCCCCGGGTACGCTGGCGACGACCATCTCTTCACCGACTTTGTTTTCTGCGGACCGGGACTCTGGCAAACCTGGAAGAAAGCCAAATTTCCAGAGTCGATCGAGTCGATTCCAGCCACCTTTAATCCCGGCGGCGAGGGCCGCTGTTTCCGCGGAAAATCACTATCGGCACTGGACGATCAACTGCGTGAAACGTTGGTCGCCGACGGCGGCTTCCAAGCCCGCCGGCCCACGACTCACGAACTGGCCCGGTTCTGGGCCATCATCGACTTCGACATCACAGAGCCGCTGATTATGCTGGAAAGCCCCCGACGAGTGCTGCTACTTTACTCTGGCAAGATTAGCTGGGTTGATGACTATTCCCGATGAGAGTGGACGGCACAGAGTGAATCACGGGAATGGGTTTTCTGTTTCTCAAATTTCCTGACTATGGTCGTCGCCCAGGCCAAATCCGTGAGGGAAAGGCGGTCCCGGGTCGCTGCAACCGGACGAGCGAGACAACTGGCGGGAAATCAGGGTGTCACGGCTACGTCCTGGTTTTTTTTCTTGTAGACTAAAATGGGTCTGCGAGCACAGCGGTAATGCCCCGTGAAATCGAGGGTGGCCGGGTAACAATTATATCGGGAAGTGGCCTGGTTAAGGAATCGCCAGGCCCAAAATGCCCCCCATGTGAAATCATTGGCCAAACCTGGCCCCAACAGCCGCCCGCTGGCGGCTCCTCCACTGGCTCCACAGAGAGTGCGGGGTCTGAGTGGCTTCCCTCACGTGGTCGCGAATATGGATGGCTGGCTGGCCCACGGCTCGGGCGATGCATAGCATTCCCGGTGCCTCTCCCGGTGTGATCATTGGCCAATCGTTTCGGCCTCCTCGCCTTGCAAGGTCACCTGCACGGTCAGGGCTCGGCCTGAACCCCAAAATAGGCACAGGCAACACACCCTCTGTGCCTCTGGCACAGATCCAGGCCTCCGCGTATGCTGACTACCAGGTGCAAGTGCCTCCAGGAATAATGCGAATTGCGGAGCCTTGAGCCAGCGTCCGGCGGCTTGAAACCGAGGGCTCGCCGCCCCTGGAGATATTCATCAGGAGCTTTACTCAAATCGCTTGCCGAGGCACGTCAACTTTAACGGCCGTAGGGCCGCTGGCGCGAGCTGAGGGAGCGCACCACGAGCCCCTTCCCAGTTGGAACCATGCTCTGTTGGCTCGTTCCTCTATGGACCACTGCACGGCCAGGAAAGCACCAAAAAACCATTCACTGGGCGGACTTGGAGAATCTTTCAAAGCAGGATTGGGTGGTCCGAGGGCAAACGAGGGTCCTTGGCTTCTGAAGATGATATAGAGCTAACTCTAGACGCCACTATGGCCCAGGGGGCGGAGTTGATTTCGCTGTCGCGCGAAGCCTCGACCGGCGGCGCAGTCGTTCCGCAACTGCAGGGCTATCTGGTACATGGACGTCTGGGCGCGGGAACCTTCGGTGAGGCCTGGGCGGGCGTTCAGGTGAGCACCGGTCAACGCGTGGCTGTCAAAGTCTTCAGCCGCAAGGGCCTGGATTGGACTCTATTTCGTCAGGAGATCCAGCGCCTGATCGAGGTGGCTGAGCATCCCAACGTAGTCACCTTGCTGGACGCCAATCTGGACCACGATCCTCCCTTTTTTGTGATGCCGCTGCTGGCCGGTTCCCTGGCCGAGAGCGCGGCCACCCCGGAAAAAGTGGCCACCTGGTTGGATCAGGTATGCCAGGGGCTGAGCTACATCCACGCCCGTGACATTTTGCATGGTGACTTGAAGCCGGGCAACATCTTGCTCGATGGGGAAGGGCGCGCCCGCCTGGCCGACTTTGGGCAATCGTTCGCCACCAACGCTGGCGGCTTCACTCTGGGAACCCTGGGTTACATGCCGCCCGAGCAGATACAGCGTGCCCTGGGACACGGCAGCTTTCAACCTGACGTGCGTTGGGATATTTATGCACTGGGGGCCACCGCCTACCGTCTGTTAACCGGCAAGGTGCCGCGCCTGGAGGATCGAGCCTTGCTGACCATGAGCAGCACCAGCACCCAGTACCGTCTGCGACTGGCTCTGCAAGTCTCGCAGAGTTCGCTGGTGCCGGTGCGTAGGTTAAACCCCAAGGTGGATCACGAGCTGGCGGCCATCGTTGAGGGGTGCCTGGAACTCCTGCCGGTCTTCCGCTATGCCGATGCCCAGGCCATCCAGGACGATCTGCGCTGTCGCCTGGAGAAACAGCCTTTGCGCATCCGCCACCCCTGGTCGGCTGCCTACCAGTTGGAAAGAGCGGTGCGCCGCAACCCGGCCCTGAGCGCCACTCTGGCTAGCTTCGTGGTGATTATGCTGGGGGGCCTGTGGCTGTCCTGGGCGGAGGTCAGCAAGGAGCGCAAGAATGTGGCCGACAATGCCACGCAATTAGCCCAGGCCAAGGTCGAAATGGAAAGAAAGTTGGCCGAGGTGGGGCAGGAACGGCAGGCGTTTGCCCGGCTTGAGACTTCGCTGGGCATTCGCGCCAGAGATCGCGGCGAGATGGTGGAAGCGGTGTTGCTCTGGGCGCAGGCTCTGACCTACTGGCCCGAGTCCGTGGAATTGCCGGAGCTGATGGCCAGCTACCAGTGTTCGCTAGTGGAAATGTTAGACCGCGACGATCTCACTCACCTGGCTCTGTCGGATGAGGTTCTCCTGGGGGCCTGCCCGGGTGGCCTGGTGCTGGACAGAAGGCCATTGTTGGAGCATCCACCGGCACTGGCTCAGATCGAGTTCTTGGGCAAACGAATTTTGACCGCCAATAGCACCGGGCAAATCCAGTTGTGGAGTCCGGCAGGGAAGAGTTTGCTGCAGGCCTGGCAGAAGGACCCCGTGACCATGAATTCCTGGCTTTCGGGGCCGCAACAGGCGGCCTGCCTGGCCGTCGCTCCCAACCAGCGCCACTGGCTTGCGGTTGGCCCTGACGGTGCCTGTCAATTGTTTGAAGGAGATAGGCGGAAGCGGCAGTTTAAGCTGGCGGTGAACCCCGCGCTGGTCCGTCTCAGTTCCTCATGCATCGGCGTTTTGGGGAGCAATCGGGGGCTGCAACTGTTGGACTACCAGGGCCGGCCGCTGGGAGCGCCGCTGGCCGAAGTGGATACCTTTGAGCTGTCGCCCTCGGGCCGCAGTCTGGTGTGGCTGCGTGGAGGACAGGCCTACCACAGTCAAGTGGACTCGGGTCGGTTGCTGGCCGACTTGGGTCCGGCCGGTCGGGTGGCCATGGCTGGCGAACAGCCGCGCACCGACCAAGAATTTCCCGGCTGCGTGGCCTTCAGCCCGGACGGCAGTCGCCTGGCCGTGGTGCGCCAGCGGCGCCAGTTGCGGATCTTGGAGACTTCCACGGGCCGCGCTCTGTCAGGCTGGTTGCCGCACCCGCGACCGATCAAACAGGTGCTTTTTTCGCGCACGGCCAAAACGGTGGCCAGCTATGACGGCGGGCAGGTGCGCGTGTACTACCCCACCAAACTGTGGCTGGATGCCGGGGCCTCGCCCCGAGAAACGGCCCAGAGGTGGACAGGTATGGCTTTGGACGAGGATTCCAAGTTGAGATTTCTGTCGCAATTGGAATGGGACGCGCTGCCATGAAGAGGGCCTTCACCTTGATCGAAATCATGATTTGCATCGCCTTGATGGCTACCTATTTGAGTGCTCATTTGGGGATCTGGCAGTCTGTGCGGCGCCTGCGCGCTCAGGAAGATTTCCGCTGGGCGGCCACGTCGGCCCAGAAGGAACTGGACTGGTTGCAGACTGTGCCCTACGCCAGTTTGCCTCCCCAGGTGTTGCGCGTGGGCGCGCGGGGCGAGCTGCCCTTGGGACCCCTGGAGTTTGATCCCGACAGTCTTGAGGCACGACCTCTGCAGGGGAGTTTTGAGCCGATCAAACTGCTCCGTGGTACCTCGGGGGGGCTCAAACTAGACGGGAAGTACGCCCACCAGAACGTGCTGGTGAGTTTCCAGTTCTTCGGTCAGGAACGCCTGGAGGCTCATCGACTCTCCGGCCCTGACCAGCCCGTCCCCCTGCGCGACCAGCCAGTGCGCCGGGTGACCGCCGTGCGCCAGGCCCGGGGCGATGAGATGGTGCCAGTGAAGGCGTGGAATTTTACCGACGACCAGTTGTTTGTGCCAGGCCTCAAGGCCGGTGCGGTGGTGTGCGTCGATTATCTGGGGTCGGGCGATGCCCTGCGGGTTCGTGGGCAATTTCTGGATGAGCAGTTGCGCCCCACTTTGACGCCTTCGCCGATCAAGTTGCTGACGATCACCGCTGGCTATGGAGGGGGCGGCAAAGTCACTCTGCAGACGTTGCGGATGAATCAGCCATGAAACGCCGGGGCTTTACCTTCGTCGAACTTTCCATTGTGCTGTTTCTATACGGCATTCTGGCCTCGGTTCTGGTGGTCAGTTTCGTCAGCCTTCTGCGAATCTACCACTCCGCTCAGATTCAAGCCGATCTCAAGCTGGAGACGCAGAGAGCCGCGGCCCGAATTTTCCACATGGCGGCCAGTGGGCGCTGCCGAATCGAGGCCGACCAGAGTGGCCTGACCTTTGCCAACGGAGTGCAGTTGCGGCGGCGCGGCAGCGAGTTGTGGTTAGGCAAAGCCCGGCTTCTGGCCAGGCCGGTGCGGGATTTTCTGGCTCTGCGCCAGGGCCAGCAACTGACCCTGGTTTTTGAGCTGAATGCCCCGGTTCGCTACCAGGGCCCTCCCCGGCCCTGCCGCTTTGAATATCGTCAGGAGTTACAACCATGAAGCGCCGCGGTTTCTCCATGGTTTCTTTTCTGTGGCTGACCGCCATTTCGTTTTTGCTGGGTCTGTTGGTGCTGAATTTGGAAGACGCCTTGCGCCACCGCTTGAGCCATTACCGAGATGGCCTGCAGGCCCGGCAAATGGCCCAATCCGGTTTGCGCTTTGGGCGGGCCATGTTGGCCCAGCGAAGGTGGAACAAGGAAATGCTCTTTGTTTCGCCGCCCCTCGAAGACGGCTCGAAGTTCCGCCTGGAGACACGCCGCCAGGGCAACGGCTGGGCGCTGTCCGTGAAAGGCTTGTGCCGCCGGGCCGAATGCGTGCAGTCGGGTCGATACCCTTGAGCCAGCTGCTCTGGACTTGCTCCAAGATGTTTTATGCGGGCTGCTTGCTGCTGGCATTACCTCACCTGTTACTCCCCGAAAGTCAGGTAGCCACCTCGGCCCGGACTCTTAGCTTCTACTTGCTGATCTGCGGTCTGATCATGGCCATTCCTATGGCTCTGACAAGATTCGCCCGACCTCAACTGAGCGGCCGCGCCCACGTTTCGGCAGGGGGGCGCCTGCGGGCCGCCGGCGTGTGGTCTGGATATCTGCGATGGTGTGTGGTGGCGATGGTGCCTGGCTTTTTCTTGCAACACGGCGACGACGTCACGGCGCTGGCCTTCGGGCTGCTGGCCCTGGTGCTGTCTGCTCTGATTCGGTTCGTCTACCCCCTGGTGACGCCCGGGGAGAACTGGCAAAGGGCTATGCTGGCCGGCCAGTTGGCCGTGGTGGTCAAGATGGAGGCTTCCCTGCCCGAGGCTTTGGATCAACTCTACCTGGAGTCGATCAGCGATATCGGTCGTAAACGGCATCGCTTTCCCACGGTCTTGGCCCATCTGGCTTTTGATTTGCGGCAAGGCTCGCTGCTTTCTGGAGCGGTCGCCGCCCAGGCTTTTTTCCCTTCGCTGTGGGTTTCCTTGATTCGTTTTGGGGAGCGTAGCGAGCGTCTGGGCCAGGTCTTGCAGCAGATCTCTCTGATCGAGCGCAACCGACCCCAGCGCCTGCAACTGCTGCGCCCCTTGCTGATGGTGCCGGTGATCGCCGTTCTCGGCTGGGGCGCAACCGACTCCATGCTCGACTTGATGCAAGGTCTCGGCTACATCGAGAATTTCGTGCTGGCCTCGCGCGCGCGCACGGTTATCTTCTTGCTGCTGGGTCTGGCGGTGTTGTTGGTGACCCTGCCGGTGTTGCGCCTGCCAGGTGGGCTACAACGGCTGGGTGATCGCCTGCAGCGAGTCCCCTTGCTTTGGCCATTGATTCAGACCGAGCAGCAGCAACTGGCCATCTACGCTCTGGCGGCAGGGGCCAGTCTGGAGAAGTCCCTGGAGGAAGTTTTGGAGTTGGGCCAGGATAGCGTGACCCACTCGGCCTACCGGCAGGCTTTGGACCCGGAGTTGGCCCGCCGAGGCCACACTCTGGCCCAGGTGGTGGCCCGGTCTCCCGCGCTGTTCTGCAGCGAAGTTTTGGCCCTGATCGAGTATGGCGAGCGCCATGAGCAGCTGAATGAGTCGTTGCAAGAATGCCAGGTGATTTTGGCCAATCAGTTGGCGGAACGCCAGGTTCAGCACGAGTCTCAGGTGGTGGTCATGTTTCATGTCCTGACCGCTCTGCTGGTTTTGTGCATGGCCTGCGCCATCTTTGTCCCCCTGATCCAGATGGGGGTGTCGGTGATGAGCGAGGCCAGCCTGCCATGAAGCACCTGACCGCTCAGCTGCGCACTCTGGCCTTGCTGCTGCGCCAACAGGTGCCACTGGTGGTGGCCGTGGAGCGGCTGGCCCGGCGTCAACCCGAATGGACGGCTTGCGCTCAGGCTCTGAACGCTGGAGCCAGTTGGCCTGAAGGGCTGGCCCTGGTGCCCTCCCTTCCGGCCGAGGCCTTGCCGCTGTTGATCGCCGAACTGGGCTCCGATCTGGCCGAGGCGGTACAGCTTACGGCCGGCATGATCGAGGCCCGCGATTCGCAGCGGCGTCGTTGGGCCGGCCTGTTGATCTACCCCAGCCTGCTACTGGGCGGAGCGATCACCGTCCTGCTGTTGGTGAGCTACCTTTTTCAGACCTACCTGGTGGTGAATTTCGGAGCCGGCACCGGGGCCCTCTATGAGACCATCTGCGTGGCTTCGGCCTGGGTGATGCGAGTGGCTCCCGTGCTGGTTATGCTTCCGGTGGTTGCGGTTCTCTCTCTGCGCTCGCCCCGGCTGCGCTCAAATTTCATTCCGATCGCCAGCGCCCAACTGAAAAGCGATCAATGTCTGGCCTTTCTGACCTGGTTGCGACTGGCCTTGAGGAGCCACTACAGCTTTCCCGAGGCCATCCGCGTTGCCAGTGGAGCGGTGGTGATTCAACCCCTGCGCCAGCAACTCTTGCAGGTGGCTGATCAGATGGAGCGGGGCAGCGAGCTGGAGCAGTGCCTGCCCACTTTGACCCTGTGGAGTCCGACGGCTCGCTGGCTGTGGTTGCAGTGTGAGCGCCAGGCCCAGAGTCAGGAATCGTTGGAATTGGCGTGCCAGTGCCTGGGCGAGACCCTTCGCTTTCAATCGCAATTGCTGTTGATCTCGCTGCAGACCGGCTTCATTCTTTATATCGGTGGACTGACGCTGGGGATGCTGCTGATCGTCTTGTCGCCAGTTCTGGCCTTGATTGGATCGATGTGAGCCGACTGAGCCACGAACTGCAGCGGCTGGCCGTACTTTGCCAAACAGGCCAGCCCTGGCAAGAATTGTCCGAGCAGTATCGCACTCCGGCCCTGAGTGCCTGGATTGAGGCCGCCCGTCAGACGCCCGAACCGCAAAAGATGTTGCGCAATTTAGCCGGCCATTGCCTTCTCAGCGAGCGGCTGCGCAACCAGGCTCGCCTGGCTCTGCTCTACCCGCGTCTGCTGGTGTTGATTTTGGCTCTGTTGCTGGTGATGTTGGCCTGGACAACTCCTCAGTTGGCCGAACAGATTATGCAGATGGATGGCCGCCACGTACCGCCCGGGATGAGCTGGATGCTGGCCTGGCCGGCCCGGTTGCTGGCCAGCGTCGTGATCCTGGCGGGTGGGCTGTGGATTTATGCAGGCGGCTCGCAATCGCGCCGCCTGGGGTCTTGGTTGAGTTTGCGCATGCGCGGACGAGCCGAGCAAGCGCTGTGGTGCAACTGTCTCCGCCACTTTTTGGCGGCTGGACTAGATTTGCCGAGTGCTCTGAAGGTGGCCGCTGAAGGCCTGGAACATCCCGAGTTGGGCCGGCAGGCCCAGGCTTTAAGTCAAGGGGTGAGCGCCGGTTCTTCGCTCTCTTCGCTGTTGGAAAACAGCTGTTTTGATTTTATGGTAGTGGCCGGGGTGCAGGCTGGCGAGGATCGCGAAGATCTGGCTTCGGCGCTGGCCGATACTTGCGAAACCATGAATGCGCAGTTGCAACAGGAGATCGAGAATCTGGTGAGCATGATTCAGCCGTCGGCCATGGTGCTGGTGGGGCTGATTGTGCTGTTGGTTCAGTTGGCTTTTTGGCTGAGTTATTCCTCATTCACCCAGTTCATAGTGGACTAAAGAGTTTTGAGGGTGTCCCCCCTGCAGGGTAGGACAAGTCCTGGGTTATAGCCAGGACGCCGTACGAGACTGAAGATCCTAGCGCATGCGAGTTAAGTCAAACTTGGACCAGTTGTCGCTGAGTTTGCGGTAGAGTTTCACCAGTTCGGCCTTGGGTACGGGTTGCCCGGGCTGGATGTTTTGGCTTTGGACCAGCTTCTCCACACCCGCCATGTCGAACTGACCGGACTCCACAACTTCCTTGATCTTGAAACCCTGTCGGCTGTACATCTCCAGTCGGACCTCGGTTTTGAGGCTCACCAGGTGGCGCTTCATAAGGGCCGAGAGGCCGGGCTCGAGCATGCCAGCCAGGGACTCTCTCTGGTGTTGCTGCAAATCCGCCATGTTTTGGGAAAACGTGGTGGATCCCAACTTCACCGGCAGCAGCAAGTCAACCCCGCCTCCGCTTTGGCTAACCTTCAGCAAAGGTAGCGAGGCCTGGAGCTGCCCGGCGATGTAGGTATCTTCTTTCAGGTCTTGCACTTTTTGCTGGCTCAGGGTGAGGATTTCCGTCACCGCAGCCAGGTCGTCCAGGTAAATGGATTCCGCTGTTGCCTTCAGCCTGGCTTCCCAGTCTCGGGTTTTGGCCTGCTTCTCTTGTTCTGCTTTGGGGATTTTGGGGCCGCCGCAGCCGGCCAACAGACACAGGACGATCAGTAGGAAAGAGTTCCGCATGAGCGTCAATTCTATCAAAGCAAAACGAGTTCCCGCCCCTCCCGCAAGGTCAAGCGGCATCCCAAAAGGGGAGATGGGGTCCGGAGCGTCGCCTGCCCGACACTTTAGTCGGAAAGGTAGTATTCTTGGAACCTGCCGCCCTTCCAATAGTGCATAATGGCTGCTTTCTCCGGGAATACCTCGCAGAACGCATCGCTCTTCAGGGTCACGGTTTTCTGATCGCCGATGGGCATGTCGTGGACGCCGGGCGGCATGTGCTTCAGGTAGGTCCAGTGGTCACCCGCAGTCCACTGGCCCTTCTCGACCACCGTAACCGTGTAGCCGGGAGAGAGAAAGGCCAGGCGCAGGAAGTGGGCGCCCGAGTGGCCGTCGACCACCAGGTCGGTTTTTCCGTCTCCGTTGAAGTCGCCCAAAACGGCCCAGGGAAGCTGTCGGTCGGAGAATTTGTAGCTTTTTAGCATGCCGGGTCGACAATCGGTTTCTACCATCGGGGTAAATTGCAGATGTTTCCAATGGGCCCGCAGAGGGGCCGTGGGCAGCAACTGCCGTTGCCTTATGGACGCTGGCTGGGCGAAGCCGGCGCTGCTGAGCAGCAGGGTCATGAGCCCACCGCTCCAGAATAGGTTTGGGTCTTGCAGTATCTTCACTTTTCCGACCTCTCTCTGGAGCAACAGACTCATGCTCTCAACCTGGTCTATCAAGACTATACGATGCCCTTCCAGGTCAGCCAAGAGTGGGTGGTCGAGCATCTCCATGCACATCAGATAGACCCGCAGCGCTCCCCCTTGTGGGTTGACCGTCGGGGAGTGGTGGCTTTGTCTTTGCTGGCGCTGCGCGGTCAGCGGGCCTGGATCGGCGGATTTGGCATCGCTCCGGCTTATCGGGGCAGGCGCTTCAGTTTGCCCCTTCTGCGAGCCTGCCTCGAGGGTTTGCAGGCTGACTGCGTGCAGCTTGAGGTGCTGACGGGCAATTTGAAAGCGCAGGCAACTTACCGTCGGGCCGGCTTCGAAGTCACTCGGCAACTGGCCGTGCTCGAGGGGCCAGCCGGACCGCCCCACCAGGAGATTCAACCGGCCGGTTCTCCCTGTTGGCAACGCGAGTCAGAATCGCTGGCCCGCCTGGCCGACCTGAGGGTCGTGAAAGGTTCGCTGGTCTATCGGGGCAACCTGATCCATCAGGTGGGCCCGGGCGCTTGTTGGGGGGATTTGCCGGTAGTGGGGACGTTGCGGGTGAGCAATGAGCCGGTGGGCAGCCCCCTCTACCAGCAACTGATCGGCCTGGGATGGCGCGAAGTGGCCCGGCAATACGAAATGTCCCGATGAAAGAAGCTCAATCGCTCGATGAGTACCTGGCCGCTCTCTACGATGGCGCCCAGTTGGATAGTCAAGGAAAGTTTACCATTGATCTCGACCGACGCATGCAGAAGCTGGCCAGGCATCAGTTGCGCAACCCCGAGAATTTTGTGCTCAGTCTGCTCTCGGCGGCTACTCTGGGTGGGGCTACCCGCTTTGATTTGAGCCCTGTTTCTGGAGGATTTCGGTTGGAGTTCGACGGACAACCGATCGATTCGGCCCAACTACAGCGTGTTCACAGTGTGCTTTCCAAGGGGTCGGTGGAGACTGGGGACGCCCGCTTGCAGCACCTGGGAATGGCTCTCAATCTGGTGCAGAACCTGCATTGCGGCGACGTTCAACTGCACGTCACGGGTTGCATCGACCGGCTTGTTTTGAGCCGAAATGGCTGGCAGCGAATCAAAGGCGGAGCTGATCCAAACTGCCACTGCTTGATTGTGCAGGGGGGAAGTTGGAATCTTTTCCGGTTTCTCTTCGATTCTAGAGCCTTACGCAGCCGGCAAGCGGTGAGTTCGCTTTTGCAAAAGCGCTGCTGCTTCGGCCCCCCAACACTGCATGTGGATCAAGCCAGGCAGCTCTTGCCCTGGATGGATTCCCCTTTGACCTGCCTGACCATTAACGGCGGAGCACCTGAGGGCCCGGCTCCGGCCAGATTGGAAGGGCAACTGGACGTGCCCGACCTGGCATCTATGCGCGGAGTCATTTTGCTGGGAGAAGAGAGCCCTATTCAACAAACGCTGTTGATTGCGGCTGGAGTTGCCTACCCCCTCCGCTTTCGTCAGTTGCCAAAGGGCGGTTGTCAGATCCTGATCTGGTGCGACGACTTTAAGACCGATATGACCATGGAAGCGCTGGTGGAGGACGCCGCCCTTTCCCAACTGTTACGCTACCTACCTTGTTGGATCAATGAGTCGCAACTGGCCGTATTGGCAAACTTGTATGCTGGCCAGGGGATGAAGGCGCTCCTCAACGTTCCCGATCTTGCCATAACGCTGTGGAGCTATCGTCAACAGGTTACCCACCAGTTACCGGACTTTAAGGTGCGGTGGAGCGGAGGAGAGATGGTCCCACTCGAGTCCTGGTCGTTGGGCCCCGGTGAGGTTTCGGTGGCCTGTGCCAGCCGTGCCTATCGGCGACTGGGATACCTGCCAGTCACCCACCCGGGAGAACCGGTTGAGGGCAGTCTGGATGATGGCAGTCCCGTGCTGGCCAGGCCCAACCCTCATGACGGTTTACTTTCTTTGCTCTTTCCGGTGCAAAGGGAGTTTGTGTTTTTTCAGGGTCGAGGAGCGCCTCGCCTATCCAAAGGAAATCGAATTCTGGACGAGCCCCTCTTTTTTCGGTGCACCCCTATGCTTTTCGATGCCCAAATCGGCTTGAATTTGCGCGCCGATGGTCGGCCCGGGCAGGTGTGGCGCTATACCAATTGGGCCTGGTTGGATGGCTGGGAAGCCCCCCAGACCGGGCCGCCTTTTCAATGGGTCCCACCCGGCGCAACGCTGGCGGTGTTGACTCTGGAAGACGGCGATTCGCGACTGACCGAGTCGCAGTTGTGTCAGTTGCTGGGCCAACTCTACAGCAACACGGATCCATCCGATCTTTATTTGGAGCACAGGCTACGGGCGTTGCTCTATTGGCGAGAACTGGAAGTGATCGATCAGATCATGCCTGGCTGGACGGTGGAGCCCCTGCTGAAACAGGATATCAGTGAAGGGAATCGGCAGTTGCTGCTGCAGCTCAGGCAATAGCCCCGATGTCACGAATGACCGCCCCGTGATTTTCCTTCACGTTTTTCAGTTCGCCGATGCGTCGTCCTAATGTTTCGCGGGCATCTCGCAGCCGCTTGCCGGCCACAAATCCCACCAGGGCCCGCATGCGCACCAGCGGCACATCGGGACCGAAACGGGCCTGGAATTTGGCTGGCCAGTCGGCCCTGAGTTGCACCAAATCGCCCATCAGTGGGTTACGCCCCGGAGCACCAATCACCAAGAATTCATCCCCTCCGTCGCGCACAATTTTTACGCCGGGCAACTCTTCTAGAGCGGCCGCGCAGGCCTCCAGCGCCTGGTCGCCAGCGTCCTGGCCACACTGGTTGTTGAAAGCCCGAAAGCCCACCAGATCGATGAAGGCAAAGGGCATGGTAGCGGTGGCCAGACAGGGGCAGTGGGCAATCAGATCGCACAATTCCAGAAAGTAGGTGAAACCGGCCAGCCCCGTTTTGCGATCGGTATTGCTGTCGTTGGGATGGGGCCAGTGGAAACGCTGCCAAAACTGTTGTTCGGCCTGGCGCAGCCAGATCAGCACCAGCGCCGTCAGCCAGGGCACTTCTGGGCCCAGAGCCCGGAAAAAGCCTTGCCGGTCCTGTTTACTCATCAAGAACGCAGCCGTGGGAGCCGGGTTGAAGCTGGGATCCAGCCCTGCCAACACCTGGGCGGCTGCCAGGGTGGTCAACACATCGGTGGGCTCTTCGCCGTCGCGAAAACCCCCGCAAGGTTGAATCGCTCGACTCAACCAGGTGACCAGACGCCCCAGCAGCCCAAATTCCGTTCCCAGGGCCAGCAGTCCGGCGGCCAGGTGGGCGGTGGCTGAAACCAGGGGGACACCGTGAAAAGGGAAGCGGGTTCCCTCCAGATAGCCCGGCTGGGCGGCCGAGGCGTAGGAGGCGGTGATGGCCAGGGCGATAGGGCGATGGCGGGCCATGGCTCGCGGTCTCTGGGCCAGGCAAAAGAGGGCAAACGTATCTACCCAGGCGTTGAGCATCTGCACAAAAAAGGCCAGGTCTTTGCGCAGCACAGGCTCCGCTTCGGCCAGCATGGCGGCGGCCAGCAGTGGAGGAGCAGGCTCGGCTTTGCCACTCACCAGACTCAGGCGCACATGGCCGGGAGTCGGCTGACGGGCGATTTCGTCAAGGAGTTCGCTGGCGTCGGCAATCAAGATGGGTATGGTCAGACGCTCTTCAAAAACCACAGCGTCCTGCTCAAACACCGGTTGCTCGAGGGGCCGCCAGGTCTTCCAGTTCTCGATAGGGCCGGCATAGGCGGGCGGATCGCACCGTCGATGGGACAGCTCCCACCGGTAGCGGATGGTGCTGTTGGAGGCTCCCAGTTGGCGGGTGTTGAGGTGGGCCAGCAGGCGTGATACATCGGGTTGTAGGCCCACCGAGCGTTGAGCCAGGACGTTGGCGATGCGCATCGGTTCATCGGCCAACACCGATAGGCCAGCCAGGGCCCCCACGGCCTTTTCCTCCACAGTCCTTAAGTTCACGAGTTTAGCCCGGCAGGCTCTGCGAATAGGACCGCTCGAGTTGGTGGCGGTCGATATGAAAATAGGTAATGCGGTCGCCGGCCTCCAGCTTCCAGACCCTTCTGAACAGATCCACATGGTCAGCCGTCGATTGAGCTTTGAGCACCTCTACGCGAATCAGGCCGCCTTGCGGGGAAAATCGGCGCAACTTGCACTCCAGAACGCCTTGCTCGGGGCTGCCCTTGAAGTTGGCTTCGGCTTCCTCAAGATTGTCGTAGACGTGCCCTTGCAAGACGTTGTTGCGCAGCAAAATGTGGCCCGGCCGAGGGTCCAGATCAAACTGCTCGGATACATCCCCTTGCTGGTTGTCGGTGGCCAGAACCTGCTCGACCAGGGCTGACATGCTATCGAGTTGCTCTTGAGCTTCCTGCTCGCTGAGGGGGTGATGGGGCTGGTGGAGCAACTCTTCCGGGACTTCGCGCAGTAGACTTTCCATAAGCATAGCTTTGGGGTCGGGGGTAAAACGTCCTTGCGAAGAGAACCGCATACGATGGACTATCAAGCCTACTCTCACATCTATGACGATGAATACCGAGACTACACCGATGACGCTCAGTTTTATGTGCGCTGGGGTCGCCGTTGTAATCCCCCTGCGTTGGAGTTAGGCTGTGGCACAGGACGTATTCTTTTCGCTCTGGCCCAGGCGGGATGTCCGGTGTGGGGACTGGATATGTGCGGCCCTATGCTGGATAAGGCCCGCGCCAAACTGGCCGAGCTTCCCGCCGATGTGGCCCGGCGGGTCAAGTTGCTCGAAGGCGATATGCGCGAATTTGACCTGGATCAGGAGTTCGGCCTGATTTACCTGCCCTTTCGCGAGTTTATGCATCTGCATCACGAGGAGGACCAACTCAACTGCCTGGATTCCATCCATCGCCATCTAAGTCCCAATGGTCGCCTGATCATCAATCTTTATGACATCGACATGATCGCTCTGGTTCAGCGCAACGACAACACCGTGCCGCTGATTCGTCAGCATGGGGGTGACTACACGGACCCCATCACAGGTCACAAAGTATACTTGAGTTCGGCCACCAACTACGTGCATCGAACTCAAATGATGCAAGAAGAGCGTTTTTATGACCGGGTCGACCCCAGCGGGGCCGTGGTCGACCGGCGAATGGTAACCATCAGTCAGCGCTGGTTCTTTCGTTGGGAGATGCACCACCTGCTGCATCGGGCCAACTTTAGGGTCCACGAACTGTTTGGTGGTTATGATCGACAGCCGGTCGGGGAGATGGGTGGAGAGATGATTTTCATTGCCCGTCCCGCCACCGAGAAAGAACTGGTCTTTGAAGTGGATTGGTTGCAGAATAAACTGGCCCGCCTTCGCGCTGCGCGCAAACGCTGATGGCAAACCGTTACCTGTTGTGTTGCCGATCCCTCCATCGCGTGCCCCTGGAGCGGCTCGCGGATGGTCCCCGCTGTGGTAGGTGCAAGAAGGAACTGGATGTCTGTCCGGTGCTGGCCGTGGACAAAGATTCTCTGGAACTGGCTGTCCGTTCCTCACCGATTCCGGTGATCGTCGATTTTTGGGCGCCCTGGTGCGGACCCTGTCTCCGTTTCGCCCCCGTATATGAGGAGTATGCTCGTCAGCAGCCGGCAGGCGCTCTCTATCTCAAAGTCGATACAGAAAAGCACCCTGAAGTGGGCGAGCGCTTCAGTATTCGGGGCATTCCCACCCTGATTGCCTTCTCGGGCGGAAAAGAAAGGGCCCGCCAAAGCGGGGCCATGAGTTACCCACAACTGCGGAATTGGATGTTGTCGTCCGTCCAAGGTTTTACCCCGGATTAGGCGGTCGTTTTTTTTCTCCGGGCGGCTCGGGTTTTTCCCAGGCGGCCTGCCAGGCGGCTCGCCATACCCGCCGGGCTCGCTTGACGATTCCTTGCAGAGGCCGTTCGCTGAAACGCTCCACCAAGGCTGCCGCTACCTCCTCGTCGCCTGCATACTCTCCTCGACAGCGTAGTTCTTCGCGGTGATAGGTCAGCCACAGGTACAATTCGGCCTGGGTGCGCTTAGGAAACTGGTGAGGCGCCCCGCTGTCTTGAATGACCTGCAGCAGTGGCAGGTAGATCTGGTCGTGCCAACTGGCGGCTGCCTCTATCAAAGTGAACTGCCGACGATACTGGCTGCCCAGGTAGTAGCGGTGAACCTCGATGTGCTCTAGCAGGCTGGCATACAGCTCAGACTGATTTAAGCGAAAATCGGTTTCAGGACGGTGTTCGTCCAGGTTGGTCTCTTGCAAGAAGTGGCTCAACTGAGCCCGCAGCATGACCTCGTCTCCGGCCAGTTGGGCGGTAATTTCGGCGCGCACGGTGATTTCCGTGACCAGTGCCTGAATGGTCGTTGCTCGCCGACTGCGGGCCAGGGCCACGCGATGGTGGCCGTCGCGAATGAAATAGACCTGATCCATTTGAAATACTTCGATGGGGTCGGGCGAGCCTGTTAGGGAGAGTTGGCGAAGGCGATGCAGATGATGCCCTTGCGGTCGAAAGTTGCGGGCAAAATCTTGGGCCCGGCCTTCGCTGCCGACTACCGCCTGCAGCGCGATGGTTTGCAGACCCTTGAAGGCATAGGAACGGCTACGCAACACGGATTGGACCTTGTCGAAACTCAACAACGGCTCTTGGGATAAGAGTTGCTCAAACATACTGTAGGTCTACCTTTGAATCGTGTCCCTCAAAAAAATCTGAAAAATCACCAACCGGACTCGATCAGTGCGGGCCAGGTCAGGGATTCACAGGTGCCCAGCAGCCGATGGTCGTCTTGGACCCGCCATACCGTGAGATTGGCAAAGGCCCGTCGCGCCTTTTCTTCCACCGGATCGGGCGGGACTACCGTATCGGCCTGGCCATGGATAAGCAGTGTGGGCGTAAGCACCGGGAAAGTCGGGGCGAAATCTTCGTGATGGAGAGCGGGCGCCAGCAGAATCAGGCGCACTACTCGTCCCGGATGGAGATGTGTCCATAGTGCGGCCATAAGTCCACCGTAACTAGACCCTATCAGCACCCATGATTCTGTTTGCAGCAGGGGAGCCAACTGTTCCATACGGTGGTCCAGTGAGCCGCCAAAGGTGGGCGAGAGCAAGGCGGGGACTTGTTGTTTGATCCATTCGGCCTTGCGTGTCTTTCCGGTGGAGTCGCGACCATGCAGATACATTGCATTTACCATGGCGGGGGGGATTCCGGAAGGCGTGCACTGGCGCCTGCTTCTTGCAGTTTGGTCACGGCCAAATGATAGCGAATGGGATCCTGATAGAGCATTGCCAGTTCTGCTTGAATCAGGCCTTCCTCGAGGGGAAAATCCCAGCGACGAGCCAGACCCAGTGCCTGGCGCAATGGAATAAGGCTGTCGTTGGGCTGCAGTTGTCCCGCCTTGAGGCGTAAAGCGGCGCAGGCGAAGGAGGGGAAAATTCCTTGAGAGCTGGCCTCCAATTGTTGGAGAGCGCGCGGACATGCAGGTTGGCATGTGGCTTGCAGAAGCTTCCGTTCGGCAGCGTGGACCAGATCTCCTCGATAGTCGCCAGCCGAGGCTTGGGTCAGACTCAAGGCCAGTTCAGGTTTGCCCTGACGCCAGGCAGTGTAGGCTCTGGCCAGCTTTTGTTGCAGTTCCAGAAAAATGCCGCCGCTGAAGGGAGAAGTGCTGGGTTCTTCAATGGCTCCCCCGGCGGTGGCAGCCAGCATCGTCAGGTAGGTCTGGATCAGTTCTCGTTCGTAAGCGTTATTGCTTTCGGCCACGATCCAGGCCGCTTCGGCATAGGCCTGTTGGCTGTGCAGCAGGCGACCCGACAGGCGGTGGTACAGGCCCAGCAGATGGCAACTCTGAATGGTTACGGCAGAGTCTCCCAATTGTTGGGCTTGTTGGTAAATGATCTGTGTGATCTGACCGATCTGGGGGTGACCAAGCGAGACCAGGTGATAACCGGCGTCCAGCAGCAGTTCGGCGCGTAGCGGAGAACTGGGCATTCCCAGGGCGATGTCCACGCCTCGCTCCAGGTGATGGCGAGCCTGACTGAAAAAGGGTCGGGGACCCAATAAGTAGCAGGTCCCCAATGTGATTTCTTGTTGGGCTTGCAGGCCCAGCCGGTTGGCCTCCTGTCGCCAGCCCACCTGGCGCAACATGAGATACAGAAAGTCGGTCTGCCAGCCAGAAGGTCGACGGAAAAACAGGCTGCGGCTCAACATCATCTCGCCCTTGACACGCTCTTCCTGGTCGGGCATGGACCTGGAACCGGGAGGGTGGTTGCCCAAAAGTAAACGAAGGAATCGGCCCATAGTCCAAATTCGGCTGGCCCACGACTGAGACGGCAATTTTAGCTTCTGCAGTTGAGCGGCCCGCAAAGTGTTTTGGTGGGCCGCGGCCAGGTCGCCTTCGCGCCACTGACAGCGGGCAATTTTGCGCAGCAAGCGGGGCTGCCGGTCGCTGTCCGGCAACTGCAGATAGAGGTCGCGAGCGGTCGAATTCTGCTGACAGCGAAAAAGAGCGTCGGCCCGCCTCTCTTGCAGTTCTGGCAAGAGCGGTGAACTTTGTTGCAGTTGATCCAGCAGGGCCAGCGCCCGGCTGTAATTGCGAGCCTGAAGGTGGAGACGAGCGGCCTCCTCCAGGGGTTGCCTGGCCCGATCCGGGGAGCCCGCCTGTAGCCAGTGATAAGCCACGCGTTCGGGGGAATTGCCGGCGTGGGTCAGACTGAGGGCCAGTTGAGTATGCCAGCCGCGCAAGCTCTCTTTGGGCAGATGGCCTTCCAGGAAGACACGCAGGTGCGGGGCCATTGCATAGCTGCCCTGTGAGGCTTCGCTAAGCATTTGAAAGCGTAGTAGCGGCTCCAGAGCGCTCAAAAGGTCGTGGGGGGACTCCCCCGTGGCATTGTAGAGGTCGTCAAAGGTCAGCCGACCGCGCGCACAGGCGATGAGGAAAAGCAGTTCTACCTGCAAGGGCGACAGCTTGGCGATGCGACGCTGCAAGACTTCTTGTAGGGAGATACCGGTCAGGTCGCGTGCCGACACGACACCATTTTGGCGCGTGAGTTTACGCTCCCCACACAAGGTTTTGAGAATTTCCAGAGCCACCAGAGGATTGCCCTGCGACTCACGCTGCAGACATTGGGCCAGGGCCTCATCGAGGCGACCGCCCAGGCTGGCCGCGGCCATTCGTTCCAGATCAGGGGGGCTGAGTGGGTCCACCGTCATGGTGGTCCCGCTAATTCCCAAGGACCACCACGACCGGTCGTCCGCGCTGCACAGAATGCGGGGAAGATCGCCTCTCTGAGAGAGCAGATAGCGCAGCAGGTCAAGATCCTCTTCGCCGAAGCGGTCGAGGTCGTCGAGAATCAACCAGCCTTTGGGTAGAGTGTGGCGCAACACGCGGACCACAGCACAGAAAAGAGCCATGCGATCGCCCCCTCGAGCCGGCCCCAACCAGGGCAACAGGCTGGCCAGAGCCGGACCGCTGTCGTGCAGCGACGGCGGCAGGCTGCGTCCCAAAAGTTGACCCAGCAGTTTGGCCCAGGGTTCAAAGGGCGTCTGACGCAGCCCGGTGGGGCGCAGTCGATGGCATTTGTGACCACTCCCTTTGAGCCGACGCTCCAGGGCGTCGAGTAGTCGCGACTTGCCCAAGCCACCGGCTCCGATCAGGCAGATCACGCGAACTTTTTGGGCCACCAGGCCCACCGCTTCGCTCAGCACTTTCTCGCGGCCGGTGATACGTGTGGCCAGCAGGCTCAGAACCATTTCCTTTCCGGTATCGAGGTTGGCCCCGCTGCAAAACATCGATCGCCACTCCTGCAAGGCTTGGGCCGCCGAGATGGGTCTTTGGTCGGGGTCCTTGCTGAGCAACCGCATGACCCACTCGATCATTCCCCGGGGGACTGGCCCGAGTGTCTCCAGGGGGGGGGCTGGCTGAAGCATGAGGTTTTGAAGCAGCGCCATCAGTTCGGTCTGGGGGAAGGGCAGGCGGTCGCCCAGCGCCTCGTAGAGCAAAACTCCCAAACTGTAGAGATCGCTGCGCACGTCCAGGTCCATTTCTTGCAACATTTCGGGAGCCATGTAGTGAGGTGTGCCCACCAGTGTCCCCTTGTCGGTCAAGCGACTGGCCAGATGCTGACCCGCCAGTCCAAGGTCCAGGAGCTTTGTTTCGCCTTGCGTGGTGATGAGAATATTTTGCGGTTTGAGGTCCCGATGAATGACGCCCTGCTGATGCAAATACTCCAGACCTTCGAGCACCGACGAGACGATTTCGTGGAGCCTTTCCAGCCAGCCATCCCAGGGCATCGACAGGCGGAGCCTTTTGAGAAACTGGTCGAGCGTCTCGCCTTCCACGAATTCCATGGTATAGAAGGTCGACGCCTCTGACTCGTGCAGGTTGAAAACATTGAGAAAAAGAGGATGGTGTAGCTTTTCGCAGAGCCGAAACTCGCGCTCAAAGCGGGCCCGGTCCAATGGTTCTATCAGGTGAGGGTGAAGTTTTTTGAGGGCCTGCACCTGGTTGCTGGGCAGGTGACGAACCCGGTATACGGTGCCCATGCCACCCGTACCAAGCACATCGAGGATTCGGTAGTCGTCCATCATGGGGCCGACTTCTCGATCCGGACAAAGAGCCAGGCGAATAAGCGGAGAGGTTGGTTGAAGGCCGGCTCCATGCTTCGACCTTTCGTGTCGACCCACGCTTTACATCTTCGGGGCAGGAGGAATGTCTGTTTTCACGCTGACGTGACGGGCAAGTGACAGGTCGTCTGTAGGCTGCTGGTTTAGGAGACCACAGCAGATGAAGATCAATCGTGAGCTTACGACAGCCATGCTGAGATAGAAAAAACTTTCGGATACCAGGCTTACAAATTTCCTTGGCGGGGTACAGGCTGGCCCATGGCCGCCGAATTGAAGCAGACAACACCCGGACCAGGGAACAACGCGAGTGCGATTCAGCGTAACCGTTCAGGGGGGCATCTCCCTGGTAGGTGCGGCAGCAGGTACTGAGCCC
>JADMJV010000098.1 GCA_018780265.1 bacterium | reverse complement strand
CGGCGCGGTTCAGTCCAACGCCAGCAATCTGGGGTCTCCGGAATGTTTTCGCCATCGGTGAAGTTTGGCGAGATACCAGATTGCCCCCTCTGCATTATTCCACCACCAGGGGGTCCGGGCTGCTTTGCGAATCTTGGGGCAGGATGGAACGGGATGAGCCGGGAGAAGAATCCAGGGACTCGATGAGGGTGGCCGAGACGCCAGCGTCGACGGCCCTGGAGTATACGGTGGAAATGACGCTGCCCGACGAGTTGCCGCTGGACGAGGTGGTGTGCTGCGCCCGCGAGGTGGAAGGGCACGGTCGGGTGAGGTTTTATGGGGTGGTGGACTCGGCTGAAATGTCGACGGTCTATTCGGCGCGGGTAAAGATCATTCGCATCTTTCCCGAGGTGTTTGTGCCGCCCGAGCCGGGCACTCGGGTGTGGCGTTCGAACGCGGAAAATGTGGCCTGGGCGCTGCACTTTGCGGGTATGAAGCGCAAGTTTGCAGCGGGTATGTTGGCCAACGGGCAGCCGGCTTATTTTAATCTCGACTTTTTGTGCGGCGAGAAGGGGGCCCACCTGAATATTGCCGGCATCTCTGGGGTGGCTACCAAGACCAGCTATGCGCTGTTTTTGCTGTACAGCATGTTTCACTGCCCGGAGGCAGCCGACTCGCGGGCAATTTTGTTTAATGTCAAGGGCGATGACCTGCTCTACCTGGATAAGCCGAACGCCTCGCTGGGGGAGCAGAGCCGGCTGATTTACGAGGAGTTGGGGCTACCTTGCGGGCCCTTTCCCGAGGTGGCCTATCACGGCAATCAGGGCGGTATGTGGAATTTGCGCCAGTTTGCCGAGCGGGAGTTGGTCCGGTTTCTGTTTAGCGATGAGGATCCGTCGGGGAGCCAGGAATTTGCGATCGACAATCTGGCCTGGGTCCTGAAGAGCGAGGCGGCCAAGACGCTGGGCCCGGAACTGGTGGTGCTGGGCGAAACGGTGACCAGTTTGGCCCAGTTGAGTGGGATGATTTGCGACTCGGCCAAAGAGGCAGTGTGGTTTGAGAAGGCCAGCTACAACACGCGCATGGCCATTGTGCGGCGTTTGCGGGGGATCACTCCGCAGGTGGAGGCATTGCTGGGCCCAGGGCAGTCTTTTGATTATGAAAGCCAACTCAATGTGGTCGACCTGCATCTGCTGACGGAGAAGGCCCGAGCCTTTGTGGTGGGGTCGGTGTTGAAGAGTCTGTTTGAGGGCCGGGAGAAGCTGGGAGACAAGCATCCCACCGTTTTCCTGGTGCTGGATGAGTTGAACAAATACGCCCCCCGCGAGGGCGGTGGACGGATCCGTCAGATGTTGCTGGACGTGGCCGAGCGGGGGCGGAGTTTGGGGATTGTGCTGGTGGGGGCGGAGCAGACGGCCAGTGCGGTGGAAGAGCGCGTGGTGGGCAATGCAGCCCTGCGGGTGGTGGGGCGGCTGGAGTCGGGGGAGAGCCTGAAGGACGCCTATGGCTGGCTGAGTGCCGGGTTGCGCCGTCGGGCCACCTTGTTGCAGCCGGGAACAATGGTGGTGTCGCAGCCGCAGGTTCCGGTGCCGCTGGTGGTGCGTTTTCCCTTTCCGGCCTGGGCTACCCGGCGCAGTGAAGTGGAGTCGGCCTGAGGGGACCTTTCAATTGCAGTATTTCGAGGAGAGTGCGCGGTCTTTAATCGCCGACGCCTTGGAATTGGCCCAGCGTTGCCAGGCAATCGAGGTCCGGCCAGAGCACCTGCTGGTATGTGCTAGCAAGGACGGGCTGGAACAAACGGCACTGCGGGAATTTCGGTCTCGGGTGGAGCAAGAACTACCCCGATCGGGGTCAGCCATAACGCCGCCCGAGTTTAGTCGGGAGGTCTTGGCATTGTTCGAGCGAGCCTACCGAGCCTCGGACGGTACCGTCCAAGAGATCCATTTGCTGATGTGCCTGGACGTGAAGTGTATGGCCACAGCGAACCAGGGGCCACGGCTACGCGATATGTTAGAGTGGCAGTTGGTATCGCGGACTCTGGATGCGAGAGGAGTGAATGTGCCCCTTTTGTTGTCCGAGATCGGCGACCTGGACCTGTTGGCGGTTCAACCTGATCCAGACTTCTGGATGACGGTTACCGGCCGCCGGATCTTGGACCTGGCCCCGAATTGTGTACGTCCCGGTGCAGCGGTTTTCTCGTTGCTACTGGCCCTATTACTCCGCCGGGGCCCAGTGGGAGCCGGTATTTCTCGAAGTGGCCTGACGGAACCGATGCTGATCGAAATTCTGGCCGGCTTGGGCGGGCCGGCACCTGAGGTTCGAGAGCAGGTATATCGGCACTTGAGCAGCGCGGATTTGGGCTCACCCGATTGCCTGGGCCAGATGGAGGAGCGGCTCAGCGAGGCCGCCAAAGTGGCTGTGGCTATGGGCTGGAACTGCGCTCACCGCAAGCAGGTGGGAGGTCAAAATCTCCTGGATGGCCTTCTCTACGCGGACATCCTTTGCCAACCGGGCCGGGGGGCCACGGCGGTGCTGCGCAAGCTCGACGTATTGGGCTTCGTTCATTCGGCGATGAAATCGATGGTTAGAATGTTTGATGACACTGAAGGGCCGGCTGTGCCACAACTCTCTCAGGAGGTGCGGCAGGCGGTGGAGTATGCAATAAAAGTGGCGGGCCAGGCTCCGGTGTCGACCGAGCATTTGCTCTATGGCCTGGCAGCCGTGGAACTGAACGAACTGCGCGCAGTGGGTCTGACAGCCGAGCAAATTCTTCCCCTGTTAGTTTCTTAGAGGGCCCCAGGCGCCCGAGTCTAAAACCCCCGGGCGGGCCCAAACCAGTCTCTAGAGAAGCCCTTCGTCGCGGCGCAGTTGCTAGAATTTCTCGGGGGTTCGCTGCTCGGGGGGGCAGCGCCATAAATTGACGCACTGAGCGCGACATCGATGGCCGCCTTGCGCACCGTGCCCGCGTCGCCCCCGTCCAATTGCTGCATCAGCTTTCGGAACTGGCCAGCCATGTCGTGCCGTTCGGGGCAGTTTTGTGATTCCTTGACCAGGTCCAGTCCCGCCTGCAGGGCGGCTCCTGGGCAGCGGGTCGCTCGGCCCTTCGTTGGCTCCTCCGTCGGAGAGGAGCAGGACCCGGCTCAGCCAACCCTGACCCGGCTGGAGCGAAACCTGCCTGCAAGCTTAGCTCCAACCCCCGTGCAGATAGGTTCCGCCACGGGCCGTCAGGGACATCAGTCGATCCACGATGGCGCGCACGTCCCCGACCGGTTGACTGGGGGCCAGCACGTCCACCACGCTGATGCGGTCGCCTGGCTTCATCTGTTGCACCACGTGAACGGCGGCCTGGATGGCCCGATCCATGGGGTCACCGATCATGGAACCGGAGCGGTCGATGGCCAGGCCCAGATTCAAGGGCGGTCGTCGGCGCTGCGCGGGTTGGTGGAATCCTCCTTTGGTTGCTGAAGTCAGCCTGAAGGTCCAAATGATGCTGGGCCAGCCCCCTGGCGGCGCAACACCACAAATCCCCGCTGCGCGGTGAGTGCAGCACGGCGTGCACCCGCAACAGCAGAGCCAGATGATCTTGATCCTTGGGCATAGACTCTCCTTCGAATTCAGTTCGTTGTGGTCCAGGGGTGGCAGAGTTGAAACTGGTGGTGCATTTGTGGCACGGGCCAGTCGATGTAGAGCAGGGTATTGCGCAAGTCGGCATGGCCCAGCATTTTGCGCACCATGTCGACGGGCATGGCTTGCTGGTAGCAGTGGCTGGCGCAGGCATGTCGGAAGGAGTGGGGCGACAGGGAGAGTCCCAGGGCCTGGTATTTTTGGAGCAGGCCCAGTTGGCGAGCGGCGCGCACGGTGAGGGCGTGGATGTGGGCTCGAGTGGTGGCAAAGAGGCGCTGGCCGGGCGGCCGTTCCTGAGCATACTGTTGGAGGCGCTGCAGGCTCTGGGGGTCGAGCAAGGCATAGCGGTCTTGGTCGCCTTTGGCGGTGCGCACAAAGAGCCGGCCGCGCTCGTCGATGTCGCCGCTGACCAGAGCAAGTAGCTCGGAGACACGGAGGGCGGTGGCATAGAGGAGTCGCAAAATCAGGCGGTCGCGGGGGAGCTTGGGAGCGTCGATCAAGGCCAGGGTTTCGGCGATGCTTGGGCAGGCCTGAGGTTGTTT
>JADMJV010000089.1 GCA_018780265.1 bacterium | reverse complement strand
GACTTTAGTCGCCAAACGAATCCACCGCCTTTAGGCGGTGGTGGCCCGCCCCTCATTTTGATTCGAACCAGACAGACATTTCAGGAGCGTGCATCCGCACCGGCTACCCGCACCGGCTACCCGCACGTCGTGCTCCACGACGCGGCTAGCGAGCACTTACAGGCCAGGGCGGCCTACGAATTGCCTCGCACCCTCGTGGCCGACCTCAATTTGCCGCTCTGGGTGGAGGAAGGTTTGTGCCGCCTGACGCCGGTTCGTCCTCAAGCAGCCGACGACGACCTGAGGGAACTGGCCGCTCGCTACGGCTTAAGAGACTTCTGGTCTGGCCAGGCCCTTTAAGCGCCTAACGAACAGCGCCCATTTGCCGGGCAGTTGGCCGAAACGCTTACGCGAAGTCTTCTCGCGAAAGGACCGCAACGATTCAGCTCGTTTTTGGGGCAAGCCAGCTCCGACGACTCCGGTCAAGCCGCCTGCCAAGGCCACTTTGGCGAATCCCTGGGGCAAGTACTTTCCCCCCTGCTTGGTCCAGGGGAATGGGACCCTCCCGGAACGTGTCAAGGGTTTTGAGACAATCTTTGTTGGAATTTAGAGTCGTGGTTCCTATGTCGTGGCACTGGCTGTCGATGTCGATTGGCTGACTGCCTTTGGTTCAGGTTGGGTCGACCAGGTTAGTCTCTCCCAAACCCCAAGGGCAACGTGATTTCGGCGATCATGTCGGCTGCTGAATTGAGCTGGTCGATAGCCTCAGTAAGCAATTCTGCTGTATGCGAATCACAGAGCGAGTCGGGTATGCCGTCTAGCCAGCTTTCATACTCTTCGGCGAGAAGGCGAACTTGTTTCTCCATTTCAGCTAGCCTGGCGGGGCGGGAGGGTGGTCGTGACTTCTTGATCGGTACCGCCGACGGTGGTGACCCAATATGGGCCGCCGCCCGTTTTCGATAGGCTAGCTGCCGATCAGCAGGAGTAGAGTAGATGCGTTTTCTTCCCATTTTATAGACCTCGTTTCGGTTTTGATAACGTAACGTTACGATAGGCAATGGACGATCACACCTGCGCGAGGCTCGTCTGCGCAGGGGGGGCAGAACCTTCCTTGGGTGGGTTGATGTAGACTGCCCGTTGTAGAAATCGCGGCTTTGAAGGGCCTTGGATGAAGCGCTCTGGGTGGGCACGGTAAGCCTCTTGCAGGCGTATATGACGCTCAGCCAGAGCCTGGTCCGCCAGGCCGTAGTGGACCATTTGCGGGGTCAGGTAAGCGATGCCCGAGTGGCGATGGTGCTCGTTATACCACGGGAAGAATCCAGTGCAAAAATCACCGGCTTCTTCAAAACCAGCCTCAAATCGGCGAGGAAAACCGGGAGAATACTTCAGGGTTTTGAAGTGGCTTTCCGAAAACGGGTTGTCGTTGCTGACGTGCGGCCGGCTATTACTCTTGGTGATGTCCAGTCTCGCATGCAGACCTACCACGGGCGTTGCTTGCATCGGTGAGCCCCTGTCAGAGTGCATGGTGAGCTGGCCCGGTTGGATGTTGTGCTTGATGTAGGTTTCTTCGATCAATTGCTGGGCAAAACCGGCAGCTTCCTTCTCGGCTAACATCCAGCCGACAATGTAGCGGCTAAAGATGTCGATGATGACGTAGAGGTAGTAATAGGTCCATTTGGCGGGTCCAAGGAGTTTGGTGATATCCCAGGTCCAGACCTGGTTGGGCCCGGTGGCCAGCAGCTCAGGCTTGTGGTAGTCGGGATGTCGCCGCTGAGCTCGGCGCTCCTTCACTTCCTGGTTTTTATCCAGGATTCGGTAGTAAGTTCGAGGGGACGCGAGATAAATGCCCTCGTCCAGCAGGGTGTAGTAAACTTCCAGGGGAGAGCAGTCGACGAATCTCTCAGAGTGGAGAGTGTCAAGTATTAGTTGCTGTTCTGTCAGCGTGAGAGTCCTGGGGTTGACAGAAATGGAAGTGGTTGCAGGGATTGCCGTGTCTTGACCAATTTCCCCCTCGGCAGACTTGCTGACCGTGGATGAGTCGGACTCTGGATCCGTCGCGGCAACTGGAGTTGTCTGTGGCTTCACGATGGGCTCGGCGGGATCGCATCCTGCTCGAGTAGTGGCGGGTTCTGGCACTGGCTTCGCGATGGCGCGATAATAGGTGGCTCGGGGGATTCCTAACGCGTGAC
Source organism: bacterium (assembly GCA_018780265.1). Lineage (GTDB taxonomy): Bacteria > Vulcanimicrobiota > Xenobia > Xenobiales > JADMJV01 > JADMJV01. Next base: position 40,602 of record JADMJV010000089.1, on the reverse strand, counting down.
AAATGGCCGAGACGCCTACAAACACGCTCAGTTCTCGGATGGACTGGATCAGTCCAGCTCGTCCCTCTTTGCTGGAGCCAGGCCGAGCAGCTCGCACAGTTTTTTTTGGACGTCGATGATCTTCTCGGCACGGTCGAGCCTCTTTTGCAGCCGAGTATTCTCTCGTTCCAACTCGGACAAGCGTTTTGTCTCTGGCGAAGCAGGCGGGCAGCCGCGCTTCTTGGGCTCCAATGAAGTCAGGAGCCCTTCGTCTCGTAGCTTCCTCCACTTGGACAAATTCGACCAATAAAGACCTTTGCGGCGAAGATAGGCGCCGATCTCCCCCTGACTGAGGTCGTCGGTTTCGAGCAGAATCTTTAGCTTCTGCTGTGCCGTATACGTGCGGCGGGTGCGCTTGGGCTTGACCTCTGGGTTGGGCGGGGCCACAGACGGGGTTCCGTTTTGGCCGGGTTTGATTTCGAGCGTTACCATGGAGAGTTACTTTCTCCACCCTCTTGATTATCATTCAAGATTCCCCTAAAAGATTGACTGGATCTCTCGGCGCGAAGCGCCGGTTTTGGGGGATTCCGTTTCGGCCCTGATGCTACGCATCGGGCCTCTACTCCACCCCCCAAAACCGGGGTGCTACACTAAAGGGAGAGTCTTGTCTGTCTCAGTCCATCCTGGCACAGAGGGCCACTCTCGCCGTTAACCCGCCTGTTGGCCCTGCTGGAGGACAAGCGCTGGAGTGAGGCCGTGGAATGCGCGAACCAGGCCTTAGAGCATCCTCACCGCGACCCGGACCAACTGCGATTGGGACGCGCCCGGGCCTGGTCAACACTCCCGACTGGAGAAACGCCCTGGACGACTACCGCTCTCTTCCCCAGCGGCTTCGTGGCACTAACGTCATGGTAGAAGAGCTCTGGTTGCTGCTAGCGCTGCAAGATTTTACGGCCGCCGAGCGACTACTGATCAAAATAGCCCGCAAGAATCTGCCCGAGGCCCAACGCCACAAGCCCTACTTCCTCTATGCTCAGGGTCGCTATCCTGAGGCGATGGCGGCCTTCGAGACGGCCAGCCTGGCCCAATCGGGAAAGTATGTCGGGCTTGGTTGGACGGCCTGGAAAATGGGCCAGTCGGAAAAAGCCACGGAATACGCCACACTTAGTTTGGCCGCCGCACGCACCCTCGAACCCCTGCTACTGGTCGCCCAGCTGACCCTCGACGCGGGCAGCCTGGATGAGGCCGAAGCCCACATCAAAGAGTGCCTGGAACTCGACCCCTGCGACATCACCGGCTTACACCTGCAGGGTTGCCTTGCGGAGGCGCGATACCAGCCAGACAGGGCCCGTGAGGCCTTCCTACGGTGCGTCGAGGAAGGCCCCAAACGGCGAAGTTGGCCGCCGGAGCAGCAGCGTGTGGAAGACGCACGGCGTCGGCTCGTCAATCCTGACTAATTGCGTCAGGAAGTAGGCTCCGTTGGAGCTTCGCATTCCGCTGGCAGCATCTCAGAATTACGTGTTGCCAGCGAAGTCCTCGCAGGCCACCGACTGTGGACACCTCTAAGCAAGCGGACAGATTTAACTGCGACTTGATTTTGTCAGAAATTTGCGTATAATTTATGACAGAGGACAACATGAGCGTAATGGAAGAGATCCGCAGAAGAGTAGGGCAATATCCCTTAGGGGAGCCTTTTTCCGTTTCAGAAATGCGAACGCTTGGCCAAAGAGCGGCCGTCGATCAGGCGTTATCGCGCCTTGCTCGGACGGGAGAAATTCACCGTGTCGCTCGGGGCTTCTACGCTCGCCCTAAAATCAGTCCGGTTTTGGGCCCGTTGTCCGTGTCCGCACCAAAGGTAGCTTTGGCTGCAGCGAGGGCTCAGGGCGCACAATTGTCGATTTCGGGCGCGGAGGCTGCCAACCGTTTGGGACTTTCGACCCAGGTGCCTACCCAAACCGTTTTCTGGTCCGATGGCCCTCGGAGAAAAATTCGCGTAGGCAACCAAACCATCGTGTTCAAGCCCCGGCGACTCCTTGCAGGAACGGAATCATCCGCAGGACCAGTAATTTCCGCCCTCAAATACCTCGGTAGAAAAGGACTCACAGAAGAGATGGTGGAGAAGCTGGCTCGTGAACTGCCGGTGAACGTGAAGGAGGAATTGCAGCGACAAATCCCCCATCTGCCAGCCTGGATGGAAAAGCCTCTCCTAAGGATCTGCCGCTAAGGTGCCTGACTTTCTCGAACTTGCCAACGAAGAAAAGAACTCCATCTTGGAGCAGGCCGCCCAACAACTTGGACGGCCTGCCCGTGTGTTGGAAAAAGACTTGTGGGTTTGTTGGGTTTTGGCCCGTCTATTCGGACAAGATTTTGGCGCCCCCCTTACTTTCAAAGGCGGCACGTCACTGGCGAAGGTCTTTAAGGTTATTCAGCGGTTCTCCGAAGACGTCGACGTCACTGTCGATCACAGACCCTGGAACATCAACCTGGGGCGTGAAATCTCGAAAAGTAAGCGCAAAGAGAATTCTGAACTGGTTCTTCAGCGCCTTATAGAGTATGTCCAAGTCAGCTTGCTGCCGCCTCTGCAATGCCACGAAATGGGGGTCGAGTCGACACTGGAAGTCAGCGGTTCTGACGTAAAAATCTATGTCAGCTATCCTAGCGTTTTGGAACCAGACAAAGGCTCCAGCTACCTTCGAGAATGGGTGTTGATTGAATTTGGCGCTAGAAATCCCACCGAACCCAATGAGAGCCATCGACTTACGGCCGATGTCGCCGCTTGCTTTCCTGGCATAGATTTTCCCTGGGCCGACGTATCGGTTCTTTCCCCAACCCGCACGTTCTGGGAAAAGGCCACGCTAATACACGGCGCCATATCAGCAAGCAGTCTTGAAGTCAGCGCCAAGAGACAATGCAGACATTGGTATGACTTGAGCCAGATGTTGAACCACCCAGAGTTGGGAGAGAACGCCCTCCAGCAGTTGGATATGCTCACTACTGTGGCCGAGGACAAAGAAAGGCTGTTCCCCGGCCAAAAATACAACTATCCTGGCGCTCGCCCTGGCACCCTGCGCCTGGTTCCAGAAATGCAAGCACTGGATAATCTGAACAAAGACTTCGAGGCGATGGTCGGGGCAGGGATGTTTTATGGTCATCCCCCGGACTTTTCTAAAGTACTACTGCACTGAAAGACGACCACGGGAGGGTCATGGCTGACGTAAAAGACCGGGCCCCACTGTCGTGATTGAGGCCACAGGTCCAGGGACCAGCTGTTGCCGCAGCCATCGCAGGCGATACTTACGGCGTGCGGCGAGAACTCTTCCAGCCATTGCCCCGACTGAGAAAGTCCGGAGAGATCTACGGTGCCGTCCACATGTTCGGCTCCCGAAAGTCCGGCTGAGACCAGCATGGCGCGACGAATTTCGTCGGGCAACGGGCACGGTAGACCGGCCGCCAGCCCATCGATTTGGCCAGGCGTAAGCGGGGGCAGCAGGCGCAGCTGGCGTGGCTCCCCGTCGTCGCTGGTGTAGGATTTTCCGTCCAGTGAGCGGAGCCTGTCTACGATGTCCATTATTCCGACAGCCTAGCCGGGCTGTCTGAAAAGATCCCAAAAGAGGCTCGTTCGGGCATGTTTCGATTCCAGGAGTGGGGGTATCGTCATGGCCCGGGTGGGGTCACCGGCAAAATTGGAGTTGAGTTTTTTGAGTAGCCCATTGACCCTGCAATTCGTTTTTGGCAAGCGCACCGCCACCATCACCATTCCGCCTTTCGTTTTGTTGCTCATGGTGATTGCGGTCGGCACTGGCTACGGGTTGGCCAGGCTCAATTTTGGCCAGCGAGTGAAGCTGCAGGCCCAAGAGATTGCGACTCTACGGGAGCACAATCAGTGGCTTGAGCACGACCTCTATGAAAAGCGCGCCGAACTGGTGCGGGTGGCCGCCCTGGCCGATTCTCGGTCTCAAGAGTTGTGGACCGAGCTGGAGGTGCGTCACGCCGAACTGACTTTGCTCTGGAAACAGTTGGGCCGAGAGCAACGCCGGCCAGCCGTTCGCCGTCCTGCGCTGGCGGCCCGGTCCGGCCGCCCTGTGCGCTACGGTCTACTGCAACGTCAGTTTGGCCAACTGCAGGTGCAACTGGCGGCCACCATCACGGAGTCAGAGCGGCTCCAGCAGGTTGCCCGGGCTCACCAACAAGCCCAACGAGCGGCCGAGCGAGCCCGCCGCGCGAGGGCCATTCCGGCTGGCCCACCCTGCAGCGGCGAGATGACTTCGCCCTATGGACTGCGCACTCACCCCATTTACGGGACCGGCCGGCTCCACAGCGGCTGCGACTTCACCACCGACTACGGCACCGAAATCCGAGCCACCGGCGAAGGCACCGTGGTCACCAGCGATTGGCTGGGCGGCTATGGCCAGGTGGTAGAGATCGACCACGGCGATGGCCTGCGCACCCTTTATGCCCACTGCAGCCAGCTCAAGGTCACCAAGGGGCAACGGGTGCAGCGCGGTCAGCCCATTGCCACAGTGGGCTCGACGGGCCTGGCCAGTGGCCCGCACTGCCACTATGAGGTGCATTTCCAGGGCAAGGCGGTGGACCCCAAAAGCTATCTGCCCAAGCTGGAGGCCCGGCCGAATAAGCCCAAGCCCAAGGCTACCTGGTTGCAGCCTTTGCTGGACGTGTGGGCCGAGTTTTAGCGACCGGGCGGGTCAGCCTGAGCGGCCCTGAGAATGGCCAGGCACCGGGTGACGCGCTCTGACAAAGGGCGCTGGCGGTTGACTCGTTCCACCAGCCAATCGACCGGTTCGGGTCGCTTGCCACGCAGGCAGTTGTCCACCAGGTTAAAGAGCATGAAGAGTTCTACATCCTGAACTTCATTGAGTATAGCTTCGATGCGCTCGCTCAGGTCGTCGGCCCACCGGTAGTAGGTGAAGAGATGGTAGCCATCATCGTGGTATTGGGTAATAGCCAGCAACACGGGATCGGGGCAGAAGAGGGCCAAAAGCTGGCGGGCCATATAGGCGTGGTTGTTGGGGTGGTCGCTGAGGACTCCGGTCCAGGCGTCGGGTTTGCAGATGTCGTGGACGTGAATCAGCAACTGCAAGCGCTCGTATTCCTCCCCACGCAGTTGAGCGCGGATCAGTTCCAGGTTGGCTTCCAGGTCCTCGATGTGGTTGCGCAAAGAGCCTTCGGGGTGTCCCACGCGGGGCCGGCCCCAGTCCAGACTGTCCTGATACAGGGGGTCGGCCATCAGCTTTTGCAGCGCCCGGGCTATCATTTAGATGGGCAGTTCGATCCATTCGCGCGGGGGCGTGACGGTTAAAAAATTGGTGATGGCGCGATGCACGTCCAGCGGGGTGATCTTGTCCTCCAGCCATTCCAGCAATTTGCTCCGACGGGCCACCGCATCCAGGTCGAAAAACCACATGAGGTTGAGCAGTGGACTGACGTAGGGGTCCCCCCCGCACTTGCCCGAACTGGCCGCCAACACGGCCCGAGACCAGGCGGCGGCCTCCAGGCTGGCGGCCGCTTTGGCCAGCGACCGGAATTCGGACATCGATGGGAGCAAAGTAAGCGAGCCCCAGAAACCGCCCGATTGGGTCAGTTCGGCGATGGCCTCCAGGGTATAGGCCAGGCTTACACCTTTGGGACGGTCGATGCCCATGCCCAGGTTGACCAGCATCTTGAGCGGCAACTTCAATTGATGAGCGGCCGCCAGGCTGACCAGATCGTCGGCCGCCGTGCCCAGACTGGGCTCGTCCCCGCGCAGCAGCGTTTCCATGCCGGCTTCCACCAGCACCAGCGCCTCGGCACCGCTGTGGCGCAGCAGGTCGCGAAAGGTCTCGAGGCGATTGAGGGTGCCACCGGCTGGGAAGCACAGCACCGAAGCTTCCAGATGGGCGGCCAGCAACTGCTCAAAGCGGGCCCCCTTGCGCTGGCTGGGGGCCACCTCCACGAAACGTTTCTGCCCCGAGGTTTTGCGTCCGCTGATCAGTCCCGCCAAGAAAACTTGCTTTCCCTGGGCACGCAGGGTTTCGTAGAGGGGCACCGCGGCCAGCATATCGGAACGCCCCCCACTGCCTACCAGCAGGATGCGCTGGCAGGGCGACAGTCGTTCCAGGGGGGTGAGGTGCATGGTGCCCGCGACAGCGGGTTGGGGGACCCGGCTGATGGCCCGGCCGCCGCGGGTTGGGGCGCTGGTCAGCGGTCCCGCTGGCATGAGTTGCAAAAAGGCCAGCTCCCCCCCGCTCAAGGCCACGGCGATTTCATGTTCTGCTGTAAACACGGCCAGCTCGCTGGCCTGCGGCCAGTGGGCTACACAGTCTCCGCTGCGGGCCTCCACGACGCGCAGCTTCGTTGACTCCAGGGCGGTGCCGAACTCCAGGTTGTAGCGAGCTTCGCCGTCTCGCTCCAAGGAGTCTCTGGTGCCAGTGCCGCGCTCCAGGTCCCAGGTCCACTGCCTCCCGCCGGCATGGAGCAGCAATAGATTTTCCTGCAACCAGCGGACCTCGCGGATGTTGCCGGCAGGAGTGTCCCAAGTGGCCAGCATTTTCCCCGTGGCGGTATCCCAAACTTTGAGATTTCCCTGGCTGCCAGCGGTCACGGCACGCAGGTCATCGGGGGAGAAGGCACAAGCGGTCAGCCTGGGTTCCTGAGGACCCAGCAATACTCCGTCGCCGCCGACCCTGGGGTCCCAGACCTTCAAATGGCAATCATCCACGCGTGACAGCGCCTTGCCCCGGCCACTGAGCTTGTCGGGAAAGAGATTCTCGGGTTGGCGCAGATTGCGGTTGAGGTCCCAGAGAAAAGCCCCCTCATCGCTGACGGTTTGCACATACTGCCCGCAGATGCGCACCTGCTCCACCCAGCGTTGGCTATCTCCCAGTGTGTGCAGGCAGTTGCCGTTGTCGAGATCCCACACCCGAGCAGTCTTGTCGATGCTACCGGTGACCAATCTTCGGCCCTCCATGTGCAGGGACAATAGGGTGGCATCGTGTCCGGGAGGAGCTGGCGAATCCAATTCCCAAACCCTCACCCGCATCGGACCATTTTCTCGGCAGGCCCCCAGCAGGCGCTGGTTGTCACAGGCCAGTGCGTTGTAATTTCGGGGCAGACGAAAGCGCCCAACCGGGGCTGGAGAGACCACGTCCCAGAGGCGCACTGCCACCGATTGGTGGCAATATCCCTCTTGAGTGGCCACTGCCAGCCGGCCTCCGTCCGGGGTAAACACGGCTGCCGAAGGTTTGGACTGGGGTCGGTCGAGATAGGAGAGGCTATGCCCCCGGTCCAGGTCGCGCACGGTGGGTCGGCCATGTTGTCCGGCCCCAAACCGCTCGCAATAAGCAAAGCGGCCGCACGGACTGAGGTGCCGGAAGAGGGCCTGGGCAGGCCGTTCCAGCACGGCCCGAAAACTGTGGGATTCGTCCCAAATTCGAAAACACTGGTGATCGCCCGAGATCAGCCAGTTTTGATCGGTCCAAACGGCCCAATCCACCGGAGCATCGTGGCCTTCTAAGAGGGCCAGGCAGGTGCCTTCGCTCAAATCCCACAGACGCAGTTTTCCGTCCTGGCTTCCCGAAATGGCTCGAGTTCCATCACAGTTGACCCCCACCGAGATGGATTGGTTAGGGATGGTGCGCAGGCACTTGCCGCTGGGGAGTTCCCAGATTTTCATGGTTCGGTCGGCGCTGACGGACACGGCCCGACGCCCGTCACTGCTGATGGCCGCCTGGCGAACGGCGGCCTGGTGACCCAGCAGACGTGCCTGCTGGTAGCCGCTTTCCAGGTCGTAGCAGCACAGCGTGGATTTGCTCCAGGTCAAGGCTCGCCCCTGGTTGGCGTCCACGCGCACCTGAGCCGGGGGGCCCAGTTGGGCCAGCGGCGGTGCTCCTGGAAAGCCGGCCTGGACCAACAATTCGCCCTTGGGGCTCAGAATCAGTTTGCCTTCCGGACATGGGGGGCCCCAACTGGACAGGCAGGTGGCCTCGTCCAGGTTCCAGCAATGCCAACGCCCCCCAACCTCGAGCACGGCCCAGGCCCCGCATTCGGACCACTCGGCGACTTCATCCAGGTTGGGGCTGAGCACTCCCCGACCACCGCTCAGTTCCAGGCGGCGTGTGCCCCCTCGCGTCACCTGCACGCGACCGTCGGCCCATAGTTGTCCCCATGGGCATTTGTGGTTGGGGTGAAAAGTGGCCATTTTTCCGTCTTGATCCAGGTCCCAACCGGTCACCAGGCCGTCATGCCAGAGGGCGGTCAAGCGTCGCCCATCGGGCCGAGCCGCTAATTGAGCCAGCTGTCCGTGGCTGGTTCCCTGCAGCCAGGCCAGTTGGCGGGGCTGTTCGGGCTCAATGTCCAGCACCTCGATGCTGGTGCTGGCCTGAAAACTGCCGCGCATAAAGAGACGGTTGCCGGCCAGGGCGATGCACGGACTGGCGGCAGAAGAGAGGGGGATACGCTTGAGCAGGGTGCGTTGAGTGAGATCCCACAGGCACACTTCGCCGCGCCCGGCTACGGCCAGTCGCTCTCCCGAAAGTGCCAGAGAGTAGCCAACCCACCCGGGATCCTGCAGCAGACCCAGGCTGTGGCCACTGTGCAGATCCCAGATCCTGATAGCTCCGTGGTGCATGGCGGTGATAGCCTGGCCCTGGTCGGTCACGTGCAGGCTTTCCACCCAATCTCCCGGCAGGACGTCGCTGGCTGGAATGGTGAGCATGAAGGGCGCGTGGTAGGGCAGGGAGGGGCGAAAACGTTGGCGCAGCCAGGGGTGTTGGGGTCCCTCTCGCTCCAGCCACTGCTCGGCGGCTTGCGAAATGGTTGAACCTTCGGCATAGCCGTCGGCCAGGCTGAGGAAAGTCAAGTGCGGTCGGAAGTCGTCGAAGAGAAACTGGCGACCACGCCAGAAGGACTCCCAGCCCATCAGTTCTTTTCCCAGCAGCGTGTCCGACTGAAAAGCCTCCGCTGCCTGTGTCTCGCGCCAGAGGATGGCCGCCTGGTCGGCGCCCAGACTCATTCGAGCATAGAGATAGTCGAAGTCGGTGAGAGCGGCCCCCGCTTCGACGGCCAGGCCCGCTCGCAGGCAGTGCTCCACGCGCCAGCGCAGGCCGTATTCACCGCTCTTCTCTGTGTCCTGACAAAAGCGGGCCAACAGAGTGTGCCAGTGGGTTGCCGGCGGTTGAGCGGGGCGCAACATGTCGTGGGGGATCATGGCCACCAGCCCGGTCCAGCCCCGCACGGTTTCCAGGGGGACGGCCCCACCCATCAGGTGAAACAGGTTTTCCACCGACATTCCCGGTTGGGCGTAAGACCAGAATCCGGCCAGGCGGGTCTGAATGTCGGGGGGCAGATGGGTAGGCACCAGCCACGATTCGATTTCTAGATCAACTCTTCCCCCGGCGAGTCGAGGCTTTGGCAAACCTCTTCCAGCAGGTTGGCCTGGTCGGCTGCAAACCACTTTACTTCCCGTTCCGAGCGGCCCCAGGTGCGCTGCTTCTTGACCAGTCTCCAGGTGGCTTCGGCCACCGTGTTGGCCAGCTCCGGGTCGCCCATCGACTGTCCCTCCAGGATTTGGGGATAGCCGATGAAACGCATGGACAGCAGCCATTCTCGCAGGCCCTGCTGGCATAGCCGGTCCACCTCGGCCCGCCAGCCGCCGGCCAGCATGGCCACCGTTCGTTGCTGAATGCGCTGTTTCAGCCAGTCAGGATTGGCGCGCAGGCCGATTTTTCGGACCGAGTCCGGGCGTGGTTGGCGTTGATAGGTCTGCGAAAAGAGGCGGCCGCTGCGACACACTTCCAGGGCGCGGACGACCCGGCGTGGATTGGCCAGGTCGACGACCTGGGCGCTGGCCGGGTCTTGCGCCAACAGTTGCTCGACCAGATCGGGCAGGGGTTGGTGCTGGGCCAGTTGGCGGAATTCTTCGTCGGGAGGCACCTCGGAGAGTTGAAATCCTTCCAGAAAAGCTCGCAAATACAGGTAGGTTCCGCCCACCAAAACAGGCTGGCGGCCGCGCGCCCGCACCTTGGCCATGGCCTCCTCGGCGGCGCTTAGAAAATGGGCCAGGCTAAATTCTTGACCGGCATCCACCAGGTCGAGCAGGTGGTGGGGAACGAGCTGGCGCTCCTCGGGGGTGGGTTTGGCGGTGCCGATGTCGAGTCCGCGATAGACGGTGGTGGAGTCGAAGCACAGCAGTTCGCCGTTGGTTCGTTGGGCCAGTTGCAGGGCCAGGCGGCTTTTGCCGCTGGCGGTGGGACCGGCCACCACGATCAGCGATGAAATAGTCGCTCCAGGGCCCGGTCGTCAAGTTTGATGCGGGTGGGTCGACCGTGTGGGCAGTAGTTGGAGTGCTCTACCTCAAGCATTTCGCGAATCAGACTCTCCATTTCGTCCACCGACAGGGGGTCACCGGCTTTGATGGCGGCTTTGCACGATACCATGGCGCGCAGTTTCTCGCGCACCACTTCTTGAGGATGATTGCGCAGGCTGATCTGCTCCGAACTCATTTGATCGACCAGATCGCGGATGATGCCGGCGGCTCGTCCGGGCTTGACGCCACTGGGCAGACTGCGCATCTGAAAGCTGGTGCCCCCAAAGGGTTCGATTTCAAAGCCAAAGGACTGAATCTCGGCCAGCGACCCTTCCAGCAGGGCCGCTTGAGGGGGCGAAAATTCGATGATTTCGGGGACCAGCAACCCCTGGCGGGGGCCATCCAGGGGTTGCAGATGGGCCAGCTTCTCGTACCAGATGCGTTCGTGGGCCGTGTGCTGATCCACCACCCATAGCTCCCCGTCCACTTGAGCGACGATAAAGGTGCGATAAAGCTGGGTCAGCACCTGAATCCGGGGTCCGTGGGGAGCCATTTCGATGGGTTTAAATAGCTCCAGTGTGGCGGCCAGACCGGGCGAAGGCGCCCGATAGGGCAGTTGAGGGCGTGGCGGGGGCGCCTGGTAGCCAGGAGAGGACTCGCGCCAGGCCGGGGGGTCGGCCGCCGCTACGGGAGGTTCCTCGATCAGATCCCAGTGCTGGGGTTGAACCGAGTCGGCCGAATGTTCTTCCAGGCTGGTGGCGATGCTGCGGTAGATGGCCCGAAAAGGGGCTCGGGCCTCAGCAAAGCGCACTTCGGCCTTGGTGGGGTGGACATTGACGTCGATCAGACTGGGGTCGATGCTCAGGTGAAGCAGCGCCACCGGATAGCGTCCTTTGCTGACCAACGGCGTAAAGCCCTCGAGCACGGCCTGAGAAAGACTGGCGCTTTTGATGATGCGTCCGTTGAGGCAAAATAACTGGTGATTGCGAGTCGGCCGGGCATGCTGCGGCTTGGCCACCCAGCCGCGCACTTCCACGCCCTGCACCTCTCCGTTTACCTCGACCAGATCTTCCAGGGGAACCTTCCACAGCGCGGCCATGCGCTGGGGCAGCGTCATTTTGGAGGTGACCAGAAAAACTTCGCGCTGGTTGGATCGCACCTGGAAGTGAACTTCGGGCTGGGTAAGTGCCATGCGCGTGAGCAGGTCGACTACCTGACTGGTTTCGGCGGCCGCGCTCTTGAGAAACTTGAGTCGGGCCGGTGTGTTGTAAAAGAGCTCTTCCACCGTGACCCGGGTACCCACCAGGGCCGGTGAGGGGGACTCGTCCACCAGCACACCGCCTTCCACGCGAATCTTGGTGCCGTGGTTGGCCTCGGCCTCGCAGGTGTGAATCTCCAGTTTGGACACGGCCGCGATGCTGGGCAGGGCCTCGCCGCGAAAACCCAGCGTGGAAAGGGCGTCGAGATCCTCCCATTGACGAATTTTGGAGGTGGCGAAGCGTTCCAGGGCCAGCTTCACGTCTTCGGCGCTCATGCCGCAGCCATCGTCGATGACCCGCAGCAAGTGCATGCCTCCGCCGACCAGTTCGACGATGATCTGGCGAGCGCCGGCGTCGAGACTGTTTTCCACCAGCTCTTTAATGGCCGAAGCGGGTCGCTCCACCACTTCGCCAGCGGCGATGCGCTCCGCCACCAGGGGATCGAGTCGCTGGACTTTAGGCATGGGCCTGGTCGAGTCGAACGAAGCGGTAGTCTTTTTCGCGTAGCATGGGGATCAGGCGTCGGGTGGCCTCCAGCGTCTGCTGTCGAGCGCGCAGGCCGTCGTGGAGGAGAACAATCACGCCCGGTTCGAGGAACTCGGTGGTGCGCGAAACGATGACCTCACTGCCGGGGTCTTGAAAGTCACGCGGGTTGATCGACCACAGGGCCGACTTCAAGTTGAGGCGCCTGGCCACCCCATGCGTCCAGGGGGCGCGAAAGCCAAACGGGGCCCGCCAGAAGGTGGGGGCCAGGCCACAGATTTGTTGCACCAAATCCTGCACCTTTTGCAGCTCGTGGTGGGTCTGGGCCGGGCTGCGCAGCATCAAGTTAGGGTGACTGTAAGTGTGGTTTCCGATCATGTGGCCCTCGGCGGCGATGCGCTGGAGCAACTGAGGGTGTTTTTCGATCTGTTGGCCGATGCAGAAAAAGTTGGCTTTGACTTGTTGCTCGGCCAGCAGATCCAGTAAGGCCGGGGTGTCCTCGCCGGGTCCGTCGTCGAAAGTAAGCGCCACTTCGGGGTGATCGGGCGAGAGGCGCCACAAACTTGTGCCGTAGACCTGTCGGTGGGGGTTGACGCAGGGTTCCAGCAGGGCCCCTGCGGCCAGGGAAGCCATCCAGGAGAGAGCGGCGGCCTTCTTACTGGGCTCAAAGAGACTTTGGCAAATCAGCCCCGTGCCCAGCGCATAGGCATAGTGATAGTGGTCGTAAGTCCAGTCACGGATGGCGTGGAAACCTTTGCGGATAGGTTCACTCACGGCTCAGAGCCCCCCAGGCCAGGCTGAGCCAACCGGCGATCATGGCCAGGCCACCCAGGGGCGTAATGGCGCCCAGCCAGCGCTGATCGGTCAGGCAGAGCAGATAGAGACTGCCTGAAAAGACCACGCTTCCCCCGGCCAGCAGCCACAGCGGCAGGGCCGAGGCCGGCTTGTGCAGGGCCGCCAGTTGGATGCCCAAAGCTGCGTACATTTGATAGCGCACCGCTGTTTCCCACACGGCCAGACGGTCGGGGCTAAGAGTCTCTTTAAGAGCATGGGCCCCAAAGGCCCCCAAGGCGACGCTCAGGGCGGCCAGGAAAAAGCCCAGAGCCAGCGCGGGTCGCATCAACTTTCCCGCCGACCAAAGAGTCCCCAGCCTTTGTTGCGGTCGGGACTGGGGGGCGGCGCCTGTTGCTGCTGGTGATCGCTCATCTGCTTGGAAGCCAGTTGGGCAGCCATTTGTCCCCATTCGTCATAGAGCTTGTCGAAGCGCTGCTGCAATTCGTAGTTGCTGCGCTGAACCACGTCCAGTTTGGAGCGAAGATCGCTGATCACGGCATAGTTTTCGGTGATTAACTGGTTTTTTTCGTTCATTTCGGCCTGGGCATCGGCCAGTTTTTCCATCAAGCGGCGCGATTCTTCGGGACTGGGGCCGGCGCTGCCGCTGCCGGCCATCTGCAGCCGATAGGTCAGGCTGTTGACCTGTTCGCGCAGACGGCGCACTTCCTGGTCTTTCTCCTCCAGGCTTTTCTGGGCATCAGTGCCGGTCTTTTCCATCAAAGAAAGGCGCTGCTTGCTTTGCTCCAGCTCGCGCTTCTGGCTATCCCACTGTTCTTGCATACTGGTGAGTCGGTCGATCTCTCCCTGCAGGCTGCGGCTCTCTAACGAGAAGCGGGCTCGTTCGGCCTCCATCGTCAGGCTGGCCGACTGCAACTCGGCGATTTCGGCTCGCAGGCGTTCCAGTTGCTCCTGACTATCCAGGCGCTGCTGGCGCTCGTTCTGCATCTCTTGCGAAAGTCGTTGCAGCAACTGTTGGGTTCCGTCGTCGTGCTGGGCCTGCTGCTGTTGCACCTGCTGAGCCCACTCCTCCAGGCGCTTGCGTTCACGTTCTGATTCTTCCAGACGCTGCACCAGGGCGGGGTCGACCGCCGGCCTGGCCTGAGCCTGGGCTTGAGCGTGAGTCAGCAGTTGTTGCAGGCGCAGGCGTTCTTGCTCGGAATCCTGCAGGCGCTGGCGAAAGCTCTCACGGGCCTCTTCCAGGTGTTGCTGTTGGCCCTCCAGTTCTACAATGCGTTGCTCCATGGCCAATTGCTGGCTGTGGTCGGCGGGAGGGGCCGTCTCTATGGGCAAATTGAGCCTGGTTTGAATTTCTTCAAGGCGCGGCAGCAGTGGATCGAGAGCGGCCGAGAGGGCACTTTTGATCTCATGATGGAGAATTTCCAAGGTGAAGTCGCTGGCACGCCGACCCATGCGGCGGCGTCGGTCTTTCTCTGCAGAGAAAGTGGCGGGGTCCTTGCCACTGCGCGGTGGCAGCACTTTGGGCCGGGCAGGTCGGGGGGCGGCTTCCTCGGGTTGAGTTTCTGGCGTGGCCAGGTTCAACTCCAGCTTGGCCACCGGTGCCGGCTCGGGAGCGGCCGTTTCCGGGGGTTTGGCCACGGGGGGGGCTTCCCGCTCTTGGGAGTCCGCCGGGTTGCTCAGTTGAGGCAGATTGGCGCTCTCGCCCTGCAGACGAACCACCTCGGTCTGGCGCATGATGTAATCTCCGCCACGGCGAGTGGCCCTGGCCAGACCGCGCTTGATCCATTGGCGCAGCAGAGCTTCGCTTACGCCTAGTTGATCCGCCGCATCCTGGACGGTGAGAAAGTCAGCCATTCCTGGCGCTTCGAGCAGCGGTCAGCGGGTTCCTCGAAGGCCCTGGCAGGAGTCTCTAGAGCGCGACGGAAACCCTGCCAGCTATGAAAATGACCTTTGTAATTTGCGTTCTCACGATATTGTGTGGCTGCTCGCAGCCGACCACTCCTCTGGCTACTTCCACTCCGGTCGCCGTGGCCATCGAGACCCCGGCCAACCAGGATATGGCGGCTCTCAAAGGTAGTGCCGTAAAGGACCTGACGGTAGCTCCTTTCGGTGGAATGAGCAAGGATCTGGACACGTTGCTCAAGGGCAAGACGGAAAGCTCTGGGGGGGCTTTCGTGCCGGTGATGGATGTGAAAAAGCCTGAAACATTCATGATGGTGTTCATTGGCGGCGCCACCGCCGAGCAACTCGACAGCCGTCCCGTCCAGCAGTTGGTGGTGTCGGGAACCCTGAAACCCATTGAAGATGACGCCACGGTCAAAGCGGTGGAGGCCAAGATGTCCGGCAAATGGCTGCAACACGAAGGTAAGCACGTCTACCTGGTGGCTGAGGGCGACCCCTGGCCGGCTGCACCTGCTACGCCCACCCCCAGGGTGACGCCATAGTGGCTCGAAATCGGGCCGAGGAAGAACTACAAGAGCTTCACGTCCTGCGCGTTGGCGAAGTTTTTGAACCGTTTGCTCCCTGGCGTCGCAACGAACAAGGCAAGCAAGTCTACATCAAGCTGAGTCGGGGCGACGAGGTCTCGTATCTTTATGTCGGGTCGCAGTTGAGTGTGCGGGCCGAGTTGCAGCAGGCCCTGATGCGTCTGGTCAACGATGGCTGGACCGTCGAGGGCGAGGTGGTGGTTCAGTTTGACGGACGCAGCGAGCCCGGCACCGATCCTTACGTCTACCGGGAACCGCTGATGTTAGAGTTGGGCAAATCCTTGCTGGCTCTGGTCGACCCGCAAAACGGCTCTCCGCTGGTGGCCAAGGTCGAGCAGATTCGCGAGGAAGTCGCTCGCGAGGTGGGAGTGGTCATTCCTCCCCTGCGCATCTCGGACAATCTGCAGATGGAGCATCAATATCTGCTGCGCATTAAGGATGCGCCGGTGGCCGTAGGCGAGGTGTTCCTGGACCGCATGATGGTGCTGGGCAATCTCGAGATTTTGGGTCAACTGGAAGGCTGGACCACCCAGGACCCGGTCCATCGATTGCCCGCCAAATGGGTGTTGGGTGATCTTAAGGAGAAGGCCGAGGGGCTGGGATGCCCCGTGCTAGGCCCTCTGGCTGTGATGGTGGCCCATCTCAAAGGCCTGATCTTGGGCGCCTGCCCCGAGCTGTTGGGGCTTCAAGAGTCCTACGACCTGATTCACCGGCTGCGCAGTTCCCATCCGGTGGTGGTGGAAGAATTTCTTAACGATCGCCGCCTGTTGAGGCGCATCCGCAAGGTTTTGCAGAGTTTGCTGGAGCAGCGGGTGGCCATTCGCGACCTGGTGACCATTCTCGAAATTTGCGGCGATCATGTCGATCTGTTGGACAATGTTGAGGAAGTGACCGAGCGATGTCGAGTGGCCCTGGCGCGCCAGATCTGCGCCTCGGTGGTAGACCGCGAAGGCAATTTGCGAGTGTTGGCTCTAGGCCCGCTGGCCGAGCAGTCGATTCGTCACAGCGTGCATTCGGGCAAGGCCTGGGGCCACGACCAGATCGAACAACTGGAGAGGGCCGTGCGCAAGGCTCGAGAGGAGCACGATCATCCTCCCGTCTTGATCACCGATCCGCCAACCCGCCGCCACGTGCAACGCTGGATGCAGAACATTTTTCCGGACCTGACAGTACTCTCCACTGACGAACTGGTGGCGGGCTTCAAAGTAGAAGTTGCCGCCATGGTAGAATTGCCCGCCAGTTAGGGCTCGTCCCGGAATAAGTTGGTCACTCTGGTCGTCGAGGCGCCCCTCCAGCAAGGAGCGGCGAGGGCGAATATCGGGTCATACTTAACCGAGGCGTGACGCTGCTGGCTGGGATGGATCGACGGCCCGAGTGTCTATGTATGTTATTTTGGGACGGGCCCTCAGCGCAACTTTTTCTCGCCAGGGGGGTTTCAATGGCTATGAAACGCTTCACACTGCTGGCCCTCTTACTGACCCTGACTCCGTTGGCTCAAGCCAAGGAACTGCCCTATCAAAAGGCCGGGCTGAACAGCTATCAGGCCGCCGCTCATCTGCTTTCGCGTTTTTCTTATGGGCCCACCCCGGGCCAGCTAGAGAAAGTGGTTCACGAAGGACTGGACCATTGGTTGGAAGGCCAACTGTCCGGCAAACTGGACGATGAAGTCTGTCGGCAGCGGCTTCAGGCATACCCTGCCCTGGCCATGGATTCGGAGCAGATTCAGCAGACCTATTTGGCCGGGCCCCAGCTGCGGCGGTTGGCCACCGAGGCCGGCATGGTCGACACCAAGGGCGGGAATGACCAGCAGGACACCAAAATGCGCCGCCAGATCGCCACTTTTGTTCAGAGGGAAGGACTGAAGACGGATCGGGAGTTGCTGCGTCAGGGATTGGCCCAGAAGGTAACCCGCTGTGTTTACTCGGAGAATCAGCTTCAGGAAGTGATGACCGACTTCTGGTTCAACCATTTCAACGTGTCGCGCACCACCAATCCGGCTCGACCGCACATTCTAAGCTACGAGCGCGATGTCATTCGGCCCAATGCGCTGGGCAACTTTCGCACCATGTTGGGGGCCACAGCACGCCATCCGGCCATGCTCTTGTACCTCAACAATGCCCAGTCGATGGCCTCCGCCGAGGCCCCTCGCCTGAGTAGCTTTGCCTTGCGGGCTTTTCAGGGCAACGCCAAAAGGCCCATGGGGCTCAACGAGAATTATGCGCGCGAGTTGATGGAGTTGCATACGCTGGGCGTAGACGGCGGCTACTCGCAAAAGGATGTAACCGAAGTGGCCCGCGTCTTGACCGGCTGGACGACCATTCCGCGCGGACCCAATGCCCAACGTTTTAACCGATTGGCCGAGCAATATCCTGATCAGGTCAAGGCCGGCCCCTATGGATTTTTGTTTGTTCCCTTTTTGCACGATGCCGGCCCCAAGAGTGTGATGGGCACTGCCTTTGCCGCGGGGCAAGGAGAGTCCGAAGGCGACCGATTGCTGGATTTGCTGGCCAACCATCCGCATACTGCCGAGCGTGTGGCGCACAAGTTCGCGGTGCGTTTTATCAGTGACGAGCCCGACGCCAAGGTGGTCAAGGAGTTGGCTCAGGTTTTTCGGCGCAGCCACGGCAGTTCGACGGCCATGATTCGGGCCATTGTGGACTCGCCGGCCTTTTGGTCTGGACCGGCCCTGCGCGCCAAAGTCAAAAACCCGCTGGAGTATACGGTCAGCAGTGTGCGGGTGCTGGGCGGCCGACTCCAGGCCAGCGAGACCGAACTGCCCCAGTGGGTTGAAAAGATGGGGCAGTCGATGTACGGTTGTGTGCCCCCCACCGGTTATCCTGACCGTACGGAGCAGTGGATCAGTTCGGGGACCCTGGTCCATCGCGTCAACTTCGCTTTCGCCCTGGCCACCGGCCGCGTGCGCGGAGTTCACGTGGATCTGCCTGGTGGCAGCGTGGAGAAAGTGGCTCAGTTGATTCTGCCCGGTCGTTCTCTGGACAAGGCTCTGGAGCCTGTGCGTCAAACTATGGCCAATGAGCGCTTTTTCTCCACCGTGCAGCCGGCTTTGCCCGGTGACCCGGCCACGAAACCTCAGCAGGGTGGGCTTAAGTTGAATCAGTCGGAGAAGATTGCCGGGGTGCTTTTGAGCTGCCCCGAGTTTCAGCGGAGGTAGTGGAAAATGTGGACGCGGCGAGCTTTTCTGCGCAGCAGTGGTCTGTCGGTTTTCGGTTTGACCTTAGGGGGTGTTCCCGGTTTTTTGACAAGGGCCGCTCACGCCGCACCCTCGGGCATTCAGTCGAAGCGTCCCATTTTGGTGACCATCTTTCAACGCGGGGCTATGGATGGGGTTATGGCAGTGCAACCCCTGGCCGACGCCGACTTGCAGCAGTTGCGACCCGGTCTATTGTTGCCCGTGGGCGGAGAGAATGGCCTGATCGATCTGGATGGGCGTTTCGGAATTCATCCACGCGGCAGCGCTCTGGCCTCCCTCTACAAGCAGGGGAAACTGGCCGTGGTGCATGGCATCGGCAGTCCCGAAAAGAACCGCTCTCACTTTGATGCTCAAGACTACATGGAGTCCGGCACGCCCGGTCAGAAGAGCACCAGCAGCGGCTGGTTGAATCGTGCCGTGGGCCTGACCGGGCACGAGCATTCTGCTTATCAAGCGGTGGCTATGACCTCCAGCATGCCTCGCATGCTGTCGGGATCGGTAGCGGCGCTGGCGGTAGGCAATCTGGAGGAGTTTCAGGTTCGGGCCGGAGCCGGCGCCGACTCCTTGGAAAGCCTTTACGCTCAGGCCACCGGCGGCAAAACGGGCCAGTTGCTCTCCAAGCGGGGCAGCGAAGCTTTTGAAGCGACCAAGGTGCTCTCCCCGCAGAATATTCGCAGCTATCAACCAGCCAATCAGGCCCAATACCCCAATGGTAATTTGGGCAGAGGGCTGCGCCAGGTGGCCCAGTTGATCAAGACCGATGTGGGCCTGGAGGTGGCTTTTGTGGAGCACAACGGCTGGGACACTCACGTGGCCCAGGGCACCGGGCAGGGGACTTTTGGGCGTCTGTTCCAGGAACTGTCGGGCTCGATCGCGGCCTTCTGGCAAGACCTGGGCCCGGATCTGCAGCAGCGGGTGACGCTGATGACCATGACCGAATTTGGGCGCACGGTCCACCAGAACGGCTCCAACGGCACCGACCACGGGCGTGGCTCCTGCATGTTTGTGCTGGGCTCCAACGTCAAGGGCGGTAAAGTCTACGGACAGGTCACCTCCTTCTCCAAAGATGCCTTGGAGGACGGGCGCGACTTGCCGGTAAGCACGGACTTTCGGGCACTGTTTAGCAATGTGGCCACCCGCCATCTCCATTTGCCTGCTCAGAACGACCAGCTTTTCCCCGGCTGGCGAGGCTCCCCGTTGACGGTGGTATAGATTTCAAATTTTCACCGTCCGTTAACGATTTAGTAGGAAAATTTCCTCTCCTTTACGGGTAGTCTCCTACACTGAGCCTACTAGGAGATTACGCCCATGCAAATTCACAGCCTGAATTCTTTGACCGCGGCCAGCGGACCCATGGTTCCGGTTGGCCAACCCGGCCAAGAGGCTGAGCCCCAACTGGACGTTCTGGTGCTCGGCCAGGCCCCTGCCGCGCCATCGCAAGAGTCGATGGCGGCCTCCGTCCCGGCCGCCCAGTCGTCTGTGCCGAAAGTAGCGGCTCCTCCGGTTCCGACGGTGCTCCCCTCAGAGTCGACCGAACCTGCCGCTCCCGTTGTCGGGCTCAATCTTCAGGAGGCCATTCGGCAGGCCGCCAGCGCTGCGGACCTGAGCGAGTCCGGAGTGGCCGCCGCGCTCACCAAAGCCGACCTGGAACTGGACAACGAAAACCCCGACCCCCACCACGTAGCCGACCGGGTGGCCAAAATCGTCAAAGAGCAGCTCAAGGTGGAAGATGAACAGATTACGCCCGAGGCTTCCTATCAGGAGGATCTTGGCGCCGACTCGCTGGACACCGTCGAGTTGCTGATGGGCTTTCAGGAAGAGTTCGCCATCGAGATTCCGGAAGAGGACGCCGCCAACTTGAAGACCGTGGGCGAAACGGTGACCTACATTCAGAAACGCCTGGAGGACACTCCGCCCCCCTCCGACGACGTCTAACCAACTAGAAGAAGTCGCCCACCCGCAGTTTTCGGTCGGCGCCAGCCTGGGGGACAAAATCGTCCTCGGGTCCCAGAATGGTCCGAGAGGCGTAGCCCCAGCCAAAACGCAGTTCGCTGTCCTGGTGTGGCTGGCGGTGTAATTCCAGGGAGCGTTTTTGAAGATTGAGAATGCCGTATTCGGGGACTCCGGCCCGCGCGTAGAGGCTGGCCTTTTCATTGCGGTCATAGCTGAGACTGGAATCAGAGATCTCGATAACCAGTTCGGCCGTGCCTGGGTGTTTGCCTCGCAAAGCCAGCGCCTCCTCGCGCCCAATGATGGAAAAATCCGGTTCGGGCTCGGTGCGCTCGTCGATAGTGAGGGGACACTGGACTCGCACCATGTGGGTGCCGCGAAAAAAATCCGTGAGAATTTCAGTGCCCAGCATCATGCTGCGCGAATGGTTTGGGCCCTGGGGACTCATTACAAGAATCTCGCCTTCGATCAGTTCGGTGTGGCACCCCTCGGGGAAAAAACCAAGCTCCGCCAGGCGATACCACTCGTCGCGGGTCCACCGTTTGGGGGTCGGCAAGCTCTGAATCATAGCCCAATTGTATATCACTCCAGGGCGACGGGCAAGCTTGGTGCCTATTGTGACTGGTCAGACTGGTCATGTTAATGTTAGGGAATGAACCACGAGACTTATTCCACCTATGAAGCGAAGGCCCGGTTGTCGGAACTCCTTCGTAAAGTGCGCGCCGGCCAGGTTGTGACCCTCACCCACCGGGGGGAGCCGATAGTTGAACGAGCGGGAGTCATCGTGAGGCTGGCGACACATCCTGCCACGTCGCCGTGGCCTTTGGAGAGCCGGCTGCCTCCACTGTGATGGAGCGGATGGCAGGATTTGACGAACTCGTTTCATCGAATCTTCTGGAAGCTGAATTAAGATCAGCGTTCGCGCGGGAGAACGTTGCTTTCGACTCAAGATTGCTCGCCGGTCTGAGCTGGGTCCTACCGGATCGGAAGCTGGGGCGGAGTTTGCCCTGGTCCTCAGCGCCGGTTACGTTCGCGGAGCCGACCTGTGGCATCTGGCTGCCGCCGTATTTTTGATCGGAACCCCCGCTGATATCTGGTTTCTAACCTTAGGCGACTACTGGGCTTTCGAATCGAGGATTGATCGCTTCTCGGCAGCAAAAAAAAAAGAGAGCGCGAGGCTCTCTGACTGGGTTAGGATAGTGTCATGCGAGGAACTTGGAGGGGGCCAGCCCCTCGGGACTAAGACTTGCTAAACTGGGCGACCTGCTTGTTGAGTTCGTCCATGCCGGCTTTGCTGGCCTGCTTGTAGCTCTGCATTTGGACAGAGACGACCTTGTCGAAGAGGTCAACGAAGAGACGGGTGGTCTGCTTGAGCTGCTCGCCGGCCAGTTCGACCATCTTGACGCCTTCTTCGCGGTTTTTGCGGTTGAAGTCGATCACCTGTTGGGCCACTTTTTCATTCTGTTCGGCCACTTTGACCAAATTGTGCATGGCTTTGACCGACTGGTCAATCATCAATTCACCGACCTGGAAAGGGTTGATGGGAAATTTTACCTGGTTCATGGTGGTGGGTTCCTTTTCTTTTATTGCTACACTCGGAGGTGTTGCTTCGTTGCAGGCATCCTGCCAGGAGCAGGTTGCAATCAGGCTGCGCAATGGGTCTGCAACCGGTGGGGGAAATTGGCCTCTCATGGAGAAGGTGCTAACAGCAGGTCAAGGAGGTCTAACTCGTGTTCGTTGGTGCAAATGGTCCGGTTTCTATGCAAGGGTTGAGCCCGCTCAAGAGGTCAAAAGCCGACCCGGGAACTCCCGTTGGAGACAAGTTTGAGACTGGCTCCGCCGACTGGAAGCCAGTCAAGCCCAGTTTGCAGGCGGAGGCTCCCTCCTCCAGCAAGCCATTGCGGGGGGCCCTGGGCTCCATTCTCATGCTGACTTTGGGAGTGGCCTTGTCTTTGGGGGCCAGCGGTTGCGCCTCGGTGGCCACCGCCCACGCTGCCGATTCGGGACGGCCCCAGATCGTCCAGGTGGATGCCGCCAGGACAGCCAAGAAAGAAACGGCAAAGCCCGGTCCGGCCAAGCAACTGGCCGGCCAGAAAAAAGTGGCTGGTAAGGCCCAGTCGACAGAGCAAGGAACGGCCTATCAGGTCGGCCGTGAGTTGAACGAGGTCGGCAAGGACGTCAAAGACGCCGCCAAGCCCGTCCTGGAGAAAGGCAAAGAGGTTGGCCAGGAGATCGGGAAGGCCGGTAAAGATTTCGGTCTGGGTGTGGCCAAGGAGGCCAGGAGCTTCTGGAAAGGCCTGACAGGCAAGTAGCTCAGGGACTGCGCCAGTCGTTCTCCTGGTCGCGCAGATAGTAAAGGGCCGCAATCACCAGGGAATGTTGGATGCGGCCGTCTCTGCTGGCAGCCAGCAGTTCCTCGCGAGTCCACGTCTCCAGATGAATATCCTCCCCGGGATCCTGCTCCGGCTCTTGCACCTTGTGGCACTGGTCGGCCAGGTAGAGGTAACAGGTGTTGGTCTGAAAGGCCGGGTTGGGAAACACCCTGCCCAGTTCGCGCAGGGTTGTGGCCTGGTGGCCGGTTTCCTCCAGCAGCTCACGAGCCGCGGCCTGGGCGGGACTTTCATTGACTTCGATGGCACCGGCGGGGATTTCCAGACTGGGGGCCGCAATGCCATGGCGGATTTGACGCACCATCAGAAAAGTGCCTTCGATGGTGCGGGCGATCACGTTTACCCAATCGGGGGGCTCCACGATCACTCGGCGCAAAACATGTTGCGTCCGGGGCGAGCGCAAGTGGTCGACGCGCGTTCTGAATATCCCATAATCGTGGCTGGATTCTGACTCGACGAATTCCCAGGGTTTCACCCAGTTACTTTCTTCAGGGGCTAGTCAGATCTTGCCAATTCACATCGTAAAACACCTGCGCTGGAACGACCTCTATGCATTCTTGCCGGGGTCTGGCTTGAAAACCTGGAAACCCTATAGACGGCCGGCAATGCCCTGGGCCCATTGTTGGGCCAGTTGAGTGCCGCGCGTTCCCCCGTAGTGAACCCCATCCCCCCCTGCATATTCGGGCGTGTAGGGGACCGACGAGATGTATTCCCCGAAAGGAGCCACGGCCGCAGCCATCTGCTCGTCAAATCTCTGCACCGCTCCGGCGTCGGCCTGACGGGGTTTGGGCGGACCTACCCATTTGATGGGGATGTTGTGCCGCCGGGCCACTTCGCCCAGGCTGCGGACCTGGCTTTGCAATTGGGCCGGACTGGCCCCTCGGAAATTTGCCCCCAGATTGACCACAATCGTGTCGGGCCGGTCTTGCTGAATCAGGTCTTCCAGTTTGGGAGTAGCGTGCCTGGCGGTGCGTTGGACCCTGCCGTCGGTCCCGTGCTCGGCATAACCCACCGTGGTCCCACGACCGTTGATAAAATTGCTGGCGGACGCTCCGCTACTGCCGATAGTGTGCACCTGCGCTCCGCGCGCCCTCAACTGCCTGTCGAGTTCGTTGCCATAGGCACCGGCCGTGTGTGAGTCGCCGATGACCAGCACGCGACTGCCCTGACCAATGCGGCCTTGAGGCGGCGATTGCTGATTGCCGGTCTGGGCAGGCGCGGGGGATATTGCGGGTGCGGCCGTGGAAATGGGCGAGCTGGCCGGGGCGGCCCCGAGCATGCCGCCAAACATTTCCAGCAGCGCTTCCATGACCTGTAACTGGCGCATCATCCTGAAGCGAGAGTCGAATCCCCCGGGTTCGCTGCTGACTGGACCTGTGGTCGGAGTGGTAGCGGGGTTGCCGAACAGACTTGGCCCTCGGAAAAGTGGGATTCCCCTGTTGATGTTTGCAATAGCCATGGTTGCCTCCGTCAGAGTGATATTGAAGACAGGCTAAACCAGGCGGCTTATTCGGGCATTATTTGCGCGCGTCGGCTATGTCCAAATTGTGAAACTCCCTGGACCCAGGGAACCTTTTGCCGGGCGTTGCATTAAGTAGGGGTATGAAAACGAAGATTGTCGCCTCTCTCCTGTGCTTGCTTCCTACCATGGCTTGGGCCGAACCGCCGCGGCCCAAGGTGGTCAAAAGCGATGCCGAATGGCGAAAGGTGCTTAGCCCTCAACAATATGATGTGTTGCGCAAGTCGGCCACCGAGCGTCCTTTCACGGGCGAGTATACCGACCACAAGCAAGCCGGCAGCTATGTCTGCGTGGCCTGTGGCAGCGAGTTGTTCACTTCCGATCAAAAATTTCACTCGGGCTGCGGCTGGCCGGCCTTCTTTGCGGTGGCCGCCAAGGACAAGGTGATCCTGTTGGTGGACAACAGTTTGGGCATGCAGCGCACTGAGGTGCGCTGCGCCACCTGCGACGGGCACCTCGGCCACCTTTTTGACGATGGGCCCAAGCCCACCGGTCAGCGCTATTGCATCAATTCGGTGTGCCTGAGGTTCAAGCCTAAGGCCGGAAAATAGAGGCATTCGTCGCCGCGTTAACACGGCGCTAATTCTCCGTTCATCACCTGCCCATAATAATGACTGCATGATGTTGGTTAGAAATCATCCCACCGGGGGGGGTAATTTTCAGGGTCTTCCCAAGACTCCGCTACTGCGTCGGCCTGACGGCTCACCCGAAAAGCCCAAGCCGCCCGGCCACCATGGCAAGCATGGCTGGTTGGGCGGTCACATCGGCCTGGAGAGTGGCGAACACGCTACCCACATGCTGGGCGCAGCTAAAGGCGGGCTGGTCAATCTGAAGACCGAAGCCCACCAGGCCACCTCCGATGCCGTCGACGCGGGCCTGCATCCTGCCCGCCAGTTGGGTGAGAACGCCTCTCATGTCGGACTTTCCGCTGGCATGGCGGTGGTCAGCGGTGCGCTGGGACTGGCTTCCGGTGGACTGGGACTCTACATGCTGCGAATGGGAGCGCGTGACATCAGCCAGGGTTTGGCCCATGGAAACCCACTTCACGCTATCGAAGGTGCTAATTCGATGGTAGTTGGGGTGCGCAGTTTGGCGGCTGGAGTCAGTCTGGCTGCTCAACTTTTTCCCCACGTCCCGGGTTTAGCCGGAGCGGGTCATTTGGCGCACCAAATGGTGGCTCCTCTGGGCATTCTCCACGGTGGAGTTGACACGGCCCTGGGTCTTCATGAAACCGTGACTGGCTTGCGTCACGATAACAAGCATCAGGTCTACTCTGGCTTACTGGGGGCTGGCACGGGTGTGGCCCTGGCGGTTGCGGCGGCGGGCGGCGGATTGCCGGCCTTGCTCACGGCAGGGGCTCTGCTGGCCGGCAAAGTGACCCATTCAGTATATTTCCCGCATTCTTCCCCTCCGACTGAACCCAAAAAGCCAGACGGACCACGAAGCCCGGGCCCGTGAAGTTGACCCAAGCCTGAGCCCCACTTCCTTGCTTCTGCTTATTGGGGCTGCCGTATTACACGCCGCCTGGTCGTTTTTGTTTTTGCACGAGCCGGTAGCCCCTCAAGGTCTGGCCGGCGTGGCCGTGCTCAGCGCCGGCTTGATGGCTTTGGGTGCTACCGGGCGGGGAGCTTCCTGGCGCGCGGGCTTGCCACCGTTGCTGGCTGCTTTGGGAGTCTCCCTGACAATCTCCGTGTACACTGCCATCGATGGCTGGGCGGTCAAAATTACCCCGGCTCTTTCCTACTTTGTGGCTCAGTGGACCTTGAGCGTGCTGTTGGCTCTACCCGCTTTGTTGTGGCTTTCTACTCCGCGTCGACTGGTGATGGTGCTGCAACGTGAAAAGGGCGCGGTGGCGTTGGTAGGCGCGGCCAGTGGGCTGGCATACCTGCTGGCGCTGCAGGCCTACACCATGGCGCCTGTGGCTTACGCCGGGGCCGTGCGTGAATTGAGTGTGGTTTTGGCCGCATGGATCGGGTGGCGGGTGGCCGGGGAGTCGGGCGGTTCGGCGCGACTGGCTGCTTCTCTAATGATTTTTGTGGGCATTGGCTTGATCGCGCTGGCGCGTTGACCACAAAGGTCTCCAGGCGCCTTCGGTCCAGCCTTGCTGGCGTCGCTGTTGGCGCCGTTGCCATTGTTGGCGCAGTTCGTGCAGGTGGGTGACCACTTCGGCGGCGCCGGCTTCCAGCCAGGCCTGCCCTTTGACGGCACTGGCCAGACTGGGGCTGCCATAGGTACCGGTGCGGGTGTCGTCGCTCCAGGGTGGATTGAGGATGAGGGCCCCTTCGCCGTTCCAGTCCATTCGATAGTTGGGTGATTCTAGGAAATCAGCCTCGTCCACTGCCCGGTCCAGATGGACCCGTTGGGGATGGAGAAACATCAGGTAGCTGGTCTCTAATTCGCAGGCGTGGCCCATTACTTTCGATTCGCGAAGGCGGGTTAGTTCCGCCTCGGCATGGCCAGAAGCCGTATGTAGAAAAGTGGTGGCGGTCAGAGCCTGGGTAAAGAGTTCGCCAGCGAACTTGCACACATTGACCAGAAAACTGTGATTACCACCGTGTCCATTGAGCAAATAGATGACCTGGTGAGTGGCCGCGAGTTGACCCGCCAGGGCCACGAAAAAGTCTTCAAAGGCACGTGGTTCCAGAGACAATGTGCCGGGGTACTGCTTTCGATGAGTGCTTACGCCGTAGGGCCAGACGGGCAGTCTCGACATAGGTCGGGCATAGCCCATCAAGTGGTCAGCCAGGCCCTGGGCGATGAGACTGTCGGTGGCCAGGGGCAGATGAAAGCCATGCTGTTCGGTATGTCCAATCGGCACCACGGCTGTTTCGGTGACCAGCGCCAGGGAGTCGGGCACAAATGGAAGGGTAGGCAGACCGCAATAGGCGCGAGGACCGAGGATGCGTATATCGTGAAATCCGTCTTGATGCAACAGATGCACCAGTGAGGTCAGCAGCGGTTCCAGGGGTAATTCTAACGGGGGCGCAAATCCGTAGGGAACAGCCGGCATGAGGATAGCCTCCTCCAGTCCGAGTTGGCGCTGATGTTGCTCGGGGGTACCTCCCAGAGGGATGACCACCGGCCAGTGGCGGGGGAGGTCTTCCACCTCAGGAAAGAAGAGCTGATCATAGTGAATCATGGGGCAGCCTTTCTACAAAAGGGCCGGGCCCGCTCTTGTCCGGGTAGAAGTTAATGAATTGTTAACATGATCGGAGGAGCCTTGTTACATGTCTAACAGGCCTGTAACAATTTTGGGGACTCAAGCGGGTCGCGTTTAAGGATAATTTAAGTGCGCCCGACATACAGAGATGGGCGACCGAAAATGCAGAGGTGGGACTTCAGTGAGTTTTTCGAATGCGGCGGCGGAGGTAGCGACCCGAAGCGGGGCTGTTCAAACGGCCGCTCAGTCGGTGACTCCCAAGAGCACGAAGTCCACTCGCGACAGCGAGTCCGCTCGCCAGGCCACCTACACGGAAGACCACGAGGAAGACGGTTCCGCCTCCGAGAGTAAAGCAGCCAGCTTTGCCCCTTCCGAGAAGAAGATTGCCCGTCGCGAAACGCGTCGTCGCCGCGCCTCCAATATCGAAACTCGTCGCCAGGAAGAGGGCCGTGAGGTTGAAGGCCGTCGCAAAACCGGCGAAACCGAGTCGACCGGTAAGGCCGAAAAGAAAGCCAAAGTTCATCCTCGCCGGGCGTCTAACTGGACCCCGGACCGCGGGCTTCAGACGGCCCAGAGCTTGCTCAATCAGCAAGCCCTCCTCAATCAGGCCAGCATTCGATTCGAACAACAGCGTGGTCCCGCCGAACCGGCGATGACCCCCTTCGGTCAGCAGCAGGCGATGCTGGACAGCCTCATCAATATGACGGAGATGCTCTATCACCAGCACACCGGCGATAAGGCCGGCGAAATTTACAATCGTCCGGCCACCCGCCAGATTCTGACCGCCCTCAAAGGTCTGAAGGACGGCGCTATGTCCGGCGATGAGCCGGTCGCCGAAGTTCGCGCCCCTCGCCGCAAAAAGCGTGAATTTGTGGCCCAAATGGCTCGAATCGAGCGCGTCCAGCGTTCGCTGGAGCCGCAGGCTCTGCCAGCTGACTACGAAGCTCTCGATCTGGTGGCCTAAAGCAGGCCAATCGGTTGGCCTGTTCAAGGCTACTGGAATGAAACCGAAGCATTTTTTCATCGGCCTCATGGTCGCTCCTTTGCTGGGTCTGGCAGCGTCTTCCAGTCTCTACGATTTCACCGTCAATTCCCTGGCGGGTAAACCCGTCGCCTTGAAGACTTATAAAGGCAAGGTGGCCCTGGTCGTCAATGTGGCCAGCCAGTGTGGCTTTACGCCCCAATACACAGGACTGCAAAATCTCTACGACAAGTATTCCAGGCAGGGTCTGGTGGTGTTGGGCTTTCCCTGCAATGATTTTGGCGGTCAAGAGCCGGGTAGTTCGGCTGAGATTCAGGAATTTTGTTCCACCAAGTTCAAAGTCACCTTCCCGCTATTTGAGAAGGTGTCGGTCGTTAAGGGTCCCGATCAGGCACCGCTCTATCGCTATCTCACCGCCAAGGGCGATGTTCCCGGCTGGAATTTTTGCAAGTACCTCATTGACCGTCGGGGCAATCGGGTGGCTTACTTTAATAGCACGGTGAAGCCGGATTCGGACAGGATGACGAAAGCGATTGAAGAGGCCCTGAAAAAGAAGTAGCTTCGACTTCTACCTGCAAAAAAAAAAGAGCCCCGCTTGGTGCGGGACTCCTTTTCTGCGAGCCTTGTTTATTGCCCAGGACCGGCGAAGTCGTAGCCCTGCAGGTCGCGGTTGAAACCACCCTGCTGCACGTAGTTGATAATTTCAAAGTAGCGGGGCATATTGTCGATGGTTCCGCTGTTGATGATGTCTTGTAAGGAGAGTTTACCACTGTTGAGTGCCTGAGTGATAGCACCGATGGTTTGCACATCGGTTTCGCCTACCCCCGGTTGAGCAGCCAGGTTGCCCAGGCCTCGCGAGTTCAACAGGTTTTTCAAGCCAGGATTGTCGTAGAAGCCAGGCCCACCGATCAGATTACCCTTGAAGACCGAAGCCACCTGCGTGAAGATCTTGGCGTCAGGAGACATTTTTTCGAAGTTTTGGGAGGCCGTCTGCAGTCCTTGAGGGGATAGGGGGTCGGCCCCCATCGCGAAGGCAGCAAACTGGTAAGCGTAGTTGCGCGCCACCGAGGCTTGCCAACCGGTGGGGTTTTGCACACTGCCAAAGCGGGTGCCCGGGATGGCGTCTTTTTGGGCGATGCCGGTCTTGCCTTGCAGCGATCCGCCCAGGCGCTGAGCCTGCAGGTAGCTGGCAAAGTCGTTGGGGTCGGTAGGGTAGGGGGGGATTTGGCCAGGAATCCCGGGGAATCCGGGGTAACTGGTGCTGCCGCCACCGAAGACGGGGCCCGGGTTCGGCTGGTTGTTGGGACCTGGAATGAAATTGGGGATGTATGGACCAGGCTGGGGGGGAAACTGCGGCTGAGGGTAGCCGGGGAATTGCTGCTGCGGATAGCCCGGATACTGCTGCTGCGGGTACCCGGGAAACTGCTGCTGGGGAATCTGCGGCTGGGGAAAACCAGGATAACCCGGCGGTTGACCGCCCAGGGCTCCGGTCCAGCCACCCGCGAGTTGCGACAGGCTCTGCATCAGTTGCTGAATTACTTGAATAATCTGGGCCGGACCGTTGGCAGCCGGAAAATAGCCGGGCGCGGTAGGGCCTTGCGTTGGAGCGAACGTCGGAAACTGTGAGAATCCTACGTTTTGGTTGGGATTGAAATTGATCAAGACATTCCCCTCGTCTCTGGAGTTAGAAAAGTTTTGTGACTACCCTACCAAGTTGTAACACAAAGTTCAGGCGATCTGAAGAACGCTTCTGTGAAGAAGTGCTAATGAATTGGTTTCTTTTGATTGAGAGGACTCAAAAGGAGGTGGTCCGGACCCGGAAAGAGGAGCGTTAGCGCCCCTGTCACACAATTGACCGGATGAGGCGAAGTCAATTTTTGCGGGGAGCGGCAGCCCTGGCCGCCAGTTGTTGGCTGGGCCAGTCCGCTCAAGCTGCGGTCCGCACTCTTTCCTTCGTCCACTGGAGCGACGTGCACTGGGGGAGCGATCAGGATGCTCCGGCCGCCTGGCGCGAGGCCCTTCATAGGGGGCTGGATGATAAGCCCGAGATGGCCGTTTTTACCGGCGATCACGGTGATAATGGGCGGGGCCAGGGCGATTTCATTGAGCGGGCCAGGGCCTTCTGGGGGCCGACCTTGCCCAGGATGGGCAATTTGCCCATGGTGCTCACGCTGGGCAACGCCGATTTTCGGGCCAACTACCAAACCGACCCGGCAAATCTGGCCGAGACCGAAAGCCTCTACCGGGACCTGCTGGGATCTGGATACTACCTGGATGCCCTGGGCAACGGACACAAGCAGGCAATGGGGTTGGATTGGATCTCTCTAAATACTCAGATATTCTCTCCCAAGAATCGCTTTCCCGGTAGCCTGGAACAAGCCCGGCTGAGCCTGGATTGGCTGAAGGGTCGGCTGACTACCCGCCCGGCGGTGCTGTTGTTGCACATCCCGCCCAGCATCGACCTCTACACCGGGCAGCCGGCCTGGTCTCGAGGTCCGTTGCAGAGTTTTTGGAGTCTGGTGCAGGCTCATCGGGGCCCGCTGACGATCTTGGGCGGGCATTTTCACCGCAATGAAGTGCACGCTTTCAGGCGCTCTCAGGGCGACGTATTTACGTTGATTGCGGGATCGCTGTCGCGCAAATACGACTATGCACCCAACTGGCGCAGTCAGCTCTGGACCATGTCTATGGATGGTCAGCTGGAACAGGTTGACTATCAGTTGCACTACCCTGGCTATCCTGACTTTGCCCGTCCCTATCGAGTGGACCGGGCCGGGAGCTTTTTGGCGCAGGTGGATCGGCAGGCTTATTTGAACGACGTCTTCGCCCATCACCCCCAAATCAAAGACCGCTGGAAGGAGCTGACGGACCAATTTTGGATTGAAGCTGGTCCCGACCACCCATAGAATGCTTGCTGTATATATCACCCCTTTTTTCACCGAGAATGCCCTGATTTTTATGCACCATCTGAGCCGCATCGAAGGGGCTCGGCTGGCCGTAATCAGTCAGGAACCTCAGGAACTACTGCCCGTTGCGTTGCGTCAGCGCTTGGTCGGTCACTGGCGCGTCCACGACTGTCTCAGTACCGAGCAGTTGCTCTGGGCCGTGGAGGGTCTCTCTCACGGGCTGGGCAAAGTGCAGCGCCTGCTGGCTGCCAATGAGCACATTCAGGTGCAGGTGGCCCAGGTCCGCGAATGCCTGGATATCCCTGGAATGGATTCGGCCACCGCTCTCAAGTTTCGCGACAAGTCCAAAATGAAGGAAGCCTTTCGCAACGGGGGTGTGGCTTGCGCCCGTAGCTGCGCTGCCCACAACGAGAAGGAGGCCTGGGCCTTTGTCGAGGAAGTGGGTTATCCCGTTTGTGTAAAGCCGGTGGACGGCGCCGCCACCCAGTCAACCTTTCGGGTAGAGGATGCCGCCTCCCTCAAAGACGTGTTGCGCGGCAGCGGGCCCAGCCCTGAGAGGCCCCTTCAGATTGAAGAGTTCATTGTGGGTCAGGAGCATTCGTTTGAGACCGTCTCCATGGATGGCAAGCCCAAGTGGCACTCGCTCACTCACTACATTCCGGGTCCTCTGGAGGTCGTTCGCAATCCTTGGATTCAGTACCAGGTGATTTTGCCTCGCGAGGTGGACAGTAAGAAATACGATGATATCCGCAAGGTTGGGCGGCAGGCGCTGAAATCGCTGGGAATGAAAACCGGACTCTCGCACATGGAGTGGTTCCGTCGCAACGACGGCAGTGTCGCCATCAACGAAGTGGCCGCTCGTCCCCCGGGGGTGCAGATCATGCCGTTGATCAACCGTGCCCACGATATCGACTTCTTCACGGCCTGGGGTCGCCTCATGATGTTTGACGAGTTTACCCCTCCCAAGGAACGAAAGTACGCTGCCGGCTGCGCTTTTTTGCGTGGCCTGGGCGACGGACGGGTCACGGCCGTGCACGGCCTTGATGAGGTTTTGCGCAATATGAGTCATCTGGTGACCGACTACAAGGCTCCTCAATTGGGCACGCCTAAAGCTGTCAGCTACGAGGGTGAAGGCTACGTGATTGTGCGCCATCCGGAGACGCACGTGGTAGCCGAAGCCCTTCGGGACATTGTCAGCAACGTGCGCGTGGTCTTGATGGACTGACCATCATCCCTTTGGGGACTTGCCCAGGCCCTGGTTCAAGTGCGTCTGGAGGGACTTGACCAGCAGCTTGTGTTTGTTTTTTCGGGCCAATTGAAGAGGGGTCATCCCCTTCTTGTCCGGCATGTTCAACTGGCCACCGTTGAAAACCAGGCAGTTGCAGATGGCCAGGTGGCCTCTTTCGGCGGCCATGTGCAAGGCTGTTTGGCCGCTTGAGTCCAGGGCGTTCACGTCGGCCCCGGCACCCACCAGGGCCACCACGGCGTGCATGTGGTTGCGCATTGTGCAAAGGTGGAGGGGTGTTCGCTGATAGTCGTCAAAGAGATTCACCTTGGCACCGCGCTTGATGAGTGTGTCCATCAGGCGATGTTGTCCGGTGTTGCAGCACCAAAAGAGAGGTGTCCATCCGCCCGGTCCGCGTGCGTTCACGTCGGGGTTCTTTTCCAGTAACTTGAGCAGCGCATCCTGGCGATTCCAGGCACAGGCTACATGCACCGGACCCATAACCCGGTCGCTGTCGTAGCCTGGGTCGGCGCCTCGATTGAGCAGCCAACCCAGGATATCCTCGCGTCCGATAAACACGGACCACTGAATTGGACCCCAGCCGGTATTGTCCCGGGCATTCACCCACTCCGGATGAGCCTCTAGAGTGGACCTGATCTTCTCTCGGTCGGCGAAAAAGATGCCGATCAGATTCACTACCTCGCCAGCCTGACCGGTGGATTCCTCAGGATTGGCAAAGATTTTGCGATATCCGTCCAGGCATCGGCCGAGCAGTCGTTCATTGGGGCCCACGTAGTGCTGCAGCAACTGCAGGCTGCGCACAAAGTGGGGCTCGGCCTCGGTCGGGCGCTCTTGCTCCATGCGGATGAGCCCCATGTCCAGGTGGGCCTCGGCCAGGGTGGTGAAGTTTGGGTCCGGACTGCGTTCCAGGTCGGCGATCAGGCCGGTCAGGTGTTTCTCGGACTCCTTGAACTGGCGTAGTTTCACGTAAATGCGCGAGAGATATCCAAGCCCCTGCAAAACGGTGGCGTGATCACCACCCAGTTCGCGTCCCTGAATGCCAATGGCGTCAGTGAATAGCTCAAGAGCCCGCTCGTCTTGCCCCTGCTCCAGGTAGATTTTTCCCAGCCAGGTTTCAATTTCGGCCATATCCAAAGAGCGTCTGTCCATTTTTTTCCAGATACCCAGGGCCAGTTCCGCGTTGTCCGTGGCTTCTTTGATCTTTTTGCGCGCCTCAAAATTGAGGGCGATGTGATAGTGAAGTTCGGCACGTGCAGGGTGAGTTTCGGGCAGAAAGCGCTGGTACAGTTCCAGGGCTTGTGTGTAGTATTTGTCGGCGCTGGCGTACTGCTTGCCTACCCGATGCAAATTGGCCAGAGCATGCAATGAACTGAGGGTGGTGATGTCGGATGTGCCCAACTGCTCGTTGGCGATTTTGAGCGACTCAAGCAGTTGCTGCTCCGCCTTCTGTACGTCGCCGAGGGCATGACTGATCCAGGCTTCCTCGACTAGATCCTGCGCCATGCGAGCTACGCTCATGCGTTTGGCATCGCGCATAGCGCGCATGCCCAGCAGCAACACTCCGAAGGACAGCGAAACTGTTCCTCCTAGAGCAATCGGTTTCCAGGACGGTATCGAGTGAAACTTCTCACTCCAGATCCAGCCTACTACGGCCCCGGAAGCGAGAAATCCCAAAATTCCTACTCCGTTGAGAATATTGCGCGGTAAAGAACTTGCCGGGGGTTCTTTGTATCTCTCCGGTGGGGTTGGCTCAGCCTCCTGAGTTGACATGCTGCCTCCTGCGGCGCCGAATGCTGACTTATACACCACAGGAGGCTCGGTCCCTGGCTCGCCAGTAAAACATTGACTCAGGCAGGGGCTATTTGTGTGTGGATCCTGAGTGGTGCTTGGATTGAACGCGGTGCTGCCAGACTTGAACGCCGGTCAGTGCGGCCATGGCTACACACAGGGGCAGGGCCGCGCCAGGCGCCATTTCGGCTCCTACCAGGCAGGCGCCGTGAGCGACCTGCAACAGTCCTAACGTTTTTTCGCCTTTGAAGGCCCGGTAAATTCCCAGGCCCATCTCGATCGCTCCGTGGGCCATGAGAAGGTGACCGGCGGCGTGACCAAGTTGTTCTCCGCCTGTGCTTAAATGGACCGCCGTCAGGCCACAGCCGGCACCCATGAGCAGGTGACTGACTCCCCCCACCTTGTTCACGGCTCCCTTTTCTTGGAAGAGTTCGACGGCGTGATAAGCGGCGCCCGCTGCAACCAGAGCGTTGAGTCCAACGGCACCGCTGCGCAAGAGGGTGTGTGGAGCGGAATTCTCACCCAGAATGGCCGCCTGACGGCTTTCGCGCGCTACCAGGCTGCGCATTTCTACCACCTCTTCGCGCGACAACTCTCCCAGAATGCCTGTGGCTTCGCCCAGCGAGGAGGCGTTGTGGCCCACTTGCAAACCGTCGTGCAAGCCATGGTGCTCCTTCGGTTTTGGAGGAGGGGTCTTGTGCGGAGGGACAGGGCCTGGGTAGTTCTGTACTTTCACAATTATACCATAGGTGTTGAGGGTGGCATTCTGGTTTGCAGATCGGTAAACATTTCGTAGGGTCCGCCAGCCTCGATGGCAAATCAGAGTCCATGCCCAGCCTTCCTGCACCCGCCAAACGTCACCCTCGCCGCGGAGGGAGCCCGCGGCCCCTCCGCAATCCGCGAGCGGGCCCGGTGGCTCTGCGCAAGCTGCAGGAGCATTTAGACTGGTGGTTGCCTGGTCGCGGTCGCGCCGATCCCACTTTGGCGGCGCTGATGAACGCAGCGCTTTCCTTTGAGCTGGATATGGCCTGGCAAGCGGCGGCTTTGTTCGTTATGCTCCGTGTCAACGCGAAGCGAGGTCAGGCCGATCCTGTCTTCGCGGCCATAGACTATCTACTGGAGAAGCACAATCCTTGCTTTGTTTTGGAAGCCCTGTGTCTGGGCGAGTCGCTGGAGGTTGCCAGCGACAGCGGTGCTTTCTGGCTGGAATGGTCTTATGGCCACGCCACCCCATTGCACAGCCAGTTGGGTGGCTGGGAGCGCCTTCGTCATCACCTTTCCCGTCTACCTGACGCAGCCTGCGCCGAAGTGGTGGAGCACGCGCAGCTCTGGCGTGATCGCAGCGAATTACCCCTGCGCTGCACGCTGAGCTACCTGTGCTCTGACCAGAGCGAGTGGGCGGCTGACGACCTGGCCGAGTGCCTTGGCGAGCCGGGCGGATTTCCGGCTTATGGTTGGCGCTTGCTGGCCACTCTCACTCAGGTGCGTCTGGTGGAGGACCTGCTGCGTCGTTACGGCCAGCATTGTCCCGACGAGTGGATGTGGTGTCTTCATTCCGGACTCGGCCAGCAGGCGGGGGGCAGTTTTGAGCTGTTACGCGAGCGCTGGGGGATGCGTTCGCAGCGTAATCTACTGGCCGCCTCGGCTCTACTCGGGGACCGTTAAGGTTTTGTTAAGGGCCAATCTGCCTGGCGTGATGGTAACAGTGCATTCATTTCTAAGGCCGCCCGCTGTGGTTAAATTTGGGCATGCAAGTCTTCACTCTCCAAGATCAGAACCGGCTGGCCCGGGTATCCCCCCTGCGCACTGAATTGGCTCAGGCTATCGACAGCAACCAGGATACGGTTCTGTCGGACACCGAGATTTTTGACTACGTGCAGCACGATGGTTGCCGTGGCCATCACCCCAACGGAGATGAAGAGGCCCTGGTCAGTGAGTTCAAGCACTCGCTGATCGGTCGACCCAATCCGGTGGCCGAAGGCTATCACAGCTACGAGTCGGTCGCTTCCGAGCTGGCCCAACTGGAGCAAGACTATCCCAACCTGTGCCAGCGCGTGAGTCTGGGCAAGACGGCCGAAGGCCGCGACATTTGGGCGCTGCGCATCAGCGAAGACGTCCAATCGGAGAACACCGGCAAGAAACCTGGCGTCGTTATCACCGGTTGTCATCACGCTCGCGAGTGGATGTCGGTGGAAATCCCCATGCATGTGGCCCACGAGGCCGTCACCAAGTATGGCAGCGACGAGGCCTCCACTCAGCGCCTCAAGGACGGAGAGATCTGGATCATCCCCATCGCCAATCCCGACGGCTACGCCCACAGTCGCACCAGTGACAATATGTGGCGCAAAAATCGGCGTCCGGTGGGCAACGACGCCATGGGTGCTCCTACCAAGGCGGTGGGCGTCGACCTCAACCGCAACTACTGGGATGGGACTCAGGACCACTTTCAACTCTACCGTCCGGCCGGCGATACCCCCAGCAGCACCTGGGACGACTTTAGCGCCACCAGCGACAATCCACGCAAAGACACCTATCGGGGACCGCAAGGGGCATCGGAGACCGAGACTCAGGTTTTGATGGATCTGGCGATCGGTCACAAGAACATTCGGGGGGTCCTGAATCACCACAGCTATGGCAATATGATCCTTCATCCTTGGGGTGTGACCAGCAAACCCTCGGATCGACAGGATATGTATGTCGACATCGGCACCAAGATGAATACTGCCATGGAAAATAGCTTCACGCTGCAGAGTTCGGCCGACCTCTATCCCGCCTCAGGCGACAGCGACGATGTAGCCCACGTCAACAACCTGGTGCCCTTTACTCTGGAAGTGGGGCGCAGTTTTCAGCCTGATCCCAGTTCTATCGGACCGATGTGCGACAAGGTCGGCCGGGCCAACTTGGTCTTCGTCGACGAGATCCTTGCGCGAGCTAAGGCGGGGACGCTACCCGAGCGGGTTTAAGGCAACAACTGCACATCTCTTCCAGGTTGCGGCAGCCGCTGAGGCCCCGCTCTGGTAGATCTGGCGTTGACGCGGGGGAACACTGTCGGCATGTTTCGTGGAATTTGGGAATTAGCTTTGGAAGGTCGCTTCTCCCGCTCGCGGAAGCCATAGCTATGCGAAGCTTACTGATCGTTTTGATTTCTTTGATTTCTCTCAACGGTTGCGCCGGTTCGGCCTCCAGTAGGGTAGGCCAGGCCGCGCCTGAGATTGCGGCTGGCAAGTGGTTGAACAGCAAGCCCCTGACTCTGGCCGGGCTGCGTGGCAAAGTGGTGGTGGTCGAGTTTTGGGCCACCTGGTGCGGGCCCTGCCGCCAATCGATTCCCCACCTCAAAGAGATCAACGCCAAATACGCGTCCAAGGGCCTGACGCTGGTGTCTTTGACTTCGGAACATCCTGACGCCGTCGAACCCTTTGTTAAAGAGGTGGCCATGGACTATCCCATCGGCATCGACAGTCCCACCTCTCAGTCCTACGGGGTGCAGGGGATTCCCTACGCGGTGGTGGTGGACAAAGCCGGTAAAATCGCCTGGGAGGGTCACCCCATGAACGGCCTGGATCAGGCCATCGAAGCGGCCCTGAAGTAGCCGGTGCGCCTGCCGGCCGACCAGAGGCTGCCGGTTCTCTACCAGGACGAATGGCTGATTGCCGTTCACAAACCCGCCGGATTGGTGGTCCACGCCAGCGACGACGCTCCTATGCGCGATACCTGCCTGAGGCGGGTCCGCAGCCAGACCGGCAGGCGGGTTTTCCCCTGTCACCGCCTCGACCGACCCACTTCCGGTCTGCTCCTCTTTGCCTTTTCGGGCCAGATCGCTAGACCTGTCTTTGAAGCCTTCGAACGTCGCGAGATCGGAAAATCCTACTGGGCCCTGTGCCGTGGCTACCTGCAGGAGGGTCAGCACGAGTTAGAGAGACCCATCGATGAGCGCTGGGCGTTGACCCGGTTTCGCACGCTTCGTCAGTATGTTGTGCCTATGCAAGTGGGCCGCTACCCCTCGGCTCGCTATTCGTTGCTCGAGGTTAATCCGGTCAGTGGCCGTCGCCATCAGATTCGTCGCCATCTCAAACACTTGGGTCATCCGATTGTGGGCGACGGACAGCACGGCGACCGCGACCATAACCGTTTTTGGCAGGATTGCTGGGGTCTGCCTGGCATGTTTTTGGCTTCACGGAGCCTGGAGTTGGCTCACCCCATCAGCGGTCAACCCCTGACTTTGCAGGCTCCCCTGGCCTGGCCACTGCAGGCCTGCCTGGAACAACTGGAGGAGTTCCGGGTGGCCACCTGAAAGCCAGCCAGGATGTTTTACGGTTCGCCTTTTCCGCCTCCGCCGCAGCAGCCATCCTCGGGTCCGGGCCCCCTGGGTCAGGGAATCCCACCCATGGGTATGGGGGTTCCCCCGGCCGGAGCGGGACTGTCGGGCGCCCCCAAACCCCCAGAAGAGTTGGCCTTCCAGGAGGCTCGCGCCGCCCTCAAGTCCGAGTGCCGTGACAACGTGCCCCTGCTCATGGGCGAAACCAAGAAATTGAGTGTGGCCGTCCTGGAGGCCTGGGACTTAATGCTGGTGGCCGAACGCCGCGGCCTCACCCTGAACTCCTCCGAGGTTTTGCGCCAGGAGATGCAAAATCAAGTGATGGCTTACGCATTGATGCGTTTTCTACCTGACGAGGCCTGTAAAGGGGCGGCCGAGGCTTGCGCAGTCAAGATCCCTGCGGGCATGCAAGAGAGTCCCCCGGTGGGCAAGGCGGGCGTGTTTGTGCGCGAACTGGAGTCGCTGGTCAAGGACACACCGCGCAATCAACAGGCCATCAAAGAATGGTTGCTGGCCCAGCCGCTCTTTCGCGCCATTACTCAAAACCCTCAAGCCTTCGCCAGTCTTGAGCAACACTTTCAAGAGTGCGCTCCCAAGATGAATCAGATCATTCAGTCTACCAACGAATCTCTGACCACCTTGCTCAATCAGCAAAGCAATCTGCGCCCGGGCGCCCAGTTTCGGCCCCTCTAGCTCAAATTCGCCCCAGTTTGCGCAGCTTTTTGTCGGCCTACATGGGGGCGCGCTTCGGCTGTGAGCAGTTCACTATCGCGCAGAAACTCGACCTCACTCGTGGCGCTTCGCCTCCTTGGGGGAGCCGCCTTCCCCCAGATCTGCTATTCTATAACCCATGCAGATTCCCAGCATACCTCCGGGTCGACCTGACCCGCGTACGCAGGCGTTGTTCAAGCGCAACGCTCTGCAGATGGGTCCCCTTCAGGGCGAAGTCGAGCCGGCCGATCAGGTGGAGATTTCTCACCGGACTCCGCCCCCCGGTCCCTTGCCCAAACGGGACAGCGCCGAAGCCCTGGAGCAGGAGCGCAACAAGAAGAGCTACCGTCGCCCTACATATCCCACCCTGCCCGTGCCCGTACCTCGAGCGGGCCCGCAGGGATGGCTGCTGAGCACCCCCGCTGGTCAGCCCAAAAGCCGCGAGATGCGCGAAGATGAACTGGCCATCTACTCGCGCCATCATCAGGTGGCCGACGAGCCGGGCGAGGAAGAAGAGCCGGAGGAGCCTGAGCAGGAATCCCACGAGGATCTGGACCCCCAACTGGGCCGCTGGCTGGCGGGTTTGTTCGAGGATCGGCCGGGCACTCCCGGGCGCGACCGATTGGCTCAGTTGCTGTCTCGTTTTGGCTTGGGCATTTTGCGTCTCTGCCAGCGACACGGAGTGCGCCTGAGGTTGGGCGCTGACGGGACTGGCTTTGCCAGGGAGCAGCTCAGGGTGGAAGTGGCCGGGGCTGACCTGGAGGCCAACCCCGGCGCCATTTATGAAGCTTTTGCCCAGGCCTACGATGTGGCTTTGGGCAAGGGACGGGAGGCCAGCCTGGATTCGCTGGCAGTGCTCACCAATTTTCACCAGGCTCGGGCCAAGAATGCGGCCCTGGACTCGCCTCCCATTTACTTTGCTCAGGTGATGGCCGATTTTTTGGCCGGACACACGGGCACCAGCATGCACGGCTATGTCGATTACCTGCTTCAGCAATCCCGTCAGGAAACTTAGGGCCCGTCGCGAAATAACTCAGACACATCATCGATCAAACCCTGGCCAAACGGAGCGGTTCGATCCTTGTCGTGAATCTCTGCAACGGATTGGCAGTTGGAAGTCTCGGT
>JADMJV010000194.1 GCA_018780265.1 bacterium | reverse complement strand
GGGAAAGATGTCAGCCCAGCCCATCATGCAGCCAGGCTCGAAGTCGCTCCAGTCCCTGTATTTCCAGCCATCTTCGCAGTGCTGCCGCAGGACTTCCTGGCGACGTTTCCTCAGTTGGGTCAGTCGTCTCTTATCCAGACACCGATGCAGACAATCTTGAAGGGCCTGGCGCAAGGGCGACACCTGGCCCTTGGCCTCGATCTCGCCCGTGTGCACATCGACGATGAATTGAATTTCTTTGGCCAGCTCAATCCAAGGATCCAGCCCGCTGCCGGCCATGCTGATCGGGTATAAAACCGCCCCACCGCAGCTACAGTCGGGATTGGAACAGTAGGTGTCCATGAGGTCGACGGCGGAAAGACCCTTCAGACCATGCTCTGAAAGGTCCAGCTTCAGATACGCTTTCTTCGAAGGGGAGCCCATGAGGACAAGTTCTAGATTGAAGTCGAATCGACCTACTGCTTGCAGGCACTTGGGAGGGGCAAGATCCAGCCCCGCAGTTCCCAGGTTCAACAGGACTTTCGCACACGAACGCCTGAAGGGGCTGCAGATTCCACCGAAAGGTCCCCCATGAGCACACTCACTCCCCATCACTCGACACCCTGGTTAAAGAAGCCACCATCGACTGCCACGACGAGGAAGAACAGCTGGACGGCCCCTACTGCGTGTTGGAGGAGAATCTGGCTGAACCAGTGTCATGGGGACCCAGGGGACCGGTTCCCTACCATCCGCCCTATCAGTCCCTGAGCCGGATCAGACGGGGTGGAGGGGTCACCGGAGGCACCGAAGATTAAATTCGGACCTCGGTAGAGTCAGGCGGCGGGCTGGCGACAACGGCCAAAGCGAGCTGTTGGAGGCAGCGTGGCAAATCGCTCGGGCGCACCTCATTCGTCTGCCCCAAGGCCAGGTCTTGGAGTTTGCGCCGCAGCTGTTCGACACGGAATCCCTTGGTTGACGATTGAAAGGTCAGCGTTGGGAAGCAGGCCCTGAGTT
Source organism: bacterium (assembly GCA_018780265.1). Lineage (GTDB taxonomy): Bacteria > Vulcanimicrobiota > Xenobia > Xenobiales > JADMJV01 > JADMJV01. The sequence goes on along the minus strand of JADMJV010000194.1, from coordinate 3,154 downwards.
GATGGAAGCCCGGATGATACGAGGGGACGACCACTTGAGAGCGCGTGCCTGCATCATAGTACACCGTGGTCTTGAGACTGCAGAGCAGCAGCCGGATAGGGATCATCAGCGCATGACACAAGGGTGCCGACCATGCTTCCCCGGTCGGGCACTTCTCTAACAGGTAACTCTCGCTGGCATCGAGCGCCTTCATCCCGTTGCTGGCCGACACCCGCAGACGCACGCCCACCAGAATACCTTGGGGCACTTTGAGCAAGGAAACGGTCACGGCCAGCTCATTCAGATTCTGCAGGCACCAAAATGGTTTCGAATGCGGCGCCGTCGGGTGGAGAGCGTCTTCAGCTCCCGTTCAGAAGTGGGCATCAAGAAGGGGCGTAGGGGAACGGCAGGCGGATGATACAGGATGCCTTCCTCCAGCTCCTCGGGTTTTCTGGACGGAATTTCCTTGGGTCGGATGCCCGGTAGCGGGCGGTCTGTGGTTACCTCACCGTGGAAAATCAGGCTTCGATACCCCCTGGCCAACACGGCGTTGTGAAAAGGTCGATCCCGGGTCACCAGCAGGGTGGTCGAGTTTAACAAGGAGGCCAAGATTCGTTCATCTGCCAGGCCTGAGTAATGTTCCCTGACCTCCACCACCTTGGGGGTGCGGGCCCCCCGTTTCAGCACCCAATCCAGTGCCCTGTCTTTCTCCTCTATCGAGACGGATTCATCGAACACCACAACAGACACCTGATCATACCGCAACTTTGACTTTTTTTGGGACCGCATACGTCTCCACGGCTGCCCTGGTCGGCGTGTTGGGTCTCCCTTCGTGACCGGGGACACTGGACACCTTGGAGGAGGCTCCTGTTCGAGAGGAATTTCGCTAAGGCCCGGCCGAAAATTGAAGAAGAATCCAGTCCGTCAGAAAGGCGCTGCCATGCAAACCCTTCCCTCTCTCGAAGAACTCAAGGCCCTGATCGAGGAAGCCACCGTCGACTGCTACGATGAGTATGAGCAGATCTGCGGCCTTTACGCTTGCCTGGAGGAAAACCTGAAGCTGCCTTTTGCCACCGAAGTGCTGGGTCTGAGCGTGGAGGTGCGGGGCTTGCTAGAGACCGAAAGTGACATTGTGGCGGAGTGTTACCGCGGCCAACATTGTCAGCGCATTTCGTTGCGGGAACTACCCTTGCCTGATCCCATGCCCTTGGGCGCGGAGTGGATCCTGGCCTTTCGCCAGTGGCACGGCTAAACGATGGCCGGCCCGCTCTCGCTTCAAGCTGCCAGTGAAGTCACCACCTTCCATGCCGACACTCTCAAGCGTCGCTACTATGAAGACTTTTGCGTCAACTCCAAAAATTGGATGGAAATGTCGGCCGGAACTCAGAAGTGGATCGAGAAATTCGGTAAAGTGATGTCGGCCTGTGCCAAGGCCGTTTCTCAAGAAGGGCCCAGCCAGGAGGTGCGTCTGGCCATGGACAGCCTTTTTGAGTTGCTCGAGCAAATCGATGACGGCGACCAGTATTTTGTATTTTTCGCCGACGAGGCCGGCTCCTGGCAGGTTGGGGTGGACTGGTCCACCGCCTTGCCGGCCTGGTTCACCTGCCTGGCCTCCAGCGCCGGGCCGCAGGGCTATGCCGCTGACGTACTCTGTAAAATCGACTCCTTCGCCCCTGGCCAGCGAAAGAAGCTATTGGCCCAGGCTCGCAAGGTTGCCAGCCCGGCTCAAAGGCAAGTCCTGGCGAGCTAAACTTCTGAATCAGCCAGGCGACACATAGGGACCCAGTAGGCATGGTCGACCTGGATCGATGCGACTGCCGGGAAACGGTGTCGTGGCGAAGGTCTATTTCTAAAAGCCTGCGAAGCAGAAGCCTGTGAAGATTGGCCGGAACGACGCATGCCCGTGCGGAAGTGGTAAGAAATTCAAGAAATGCTGCCTGGGAAAGGCCACCGCTCCTGGCGGACCCGGCCACCTGCCCCATAGCTATCCATCCTTGAGAGAGTTAAAGGCGCAACCCGGTCAGCCCATGCCTCACCTCCCCGCCTACAGTGTCGCCAAACTCATCGAGAAAAATGATTTGAGCACACTGGAGCCTGGTTTGCGGCGAAGGGTAAAAGAGCTCGCCCAGGCCTCATGGTCCCTGGAGAAGGTCGCTGCCATGGAGACAGACGACCTGGAGGCGCGATTGCGGTCCTACGGGGTAATCTACAGTCGGGAACGTTTTCTTCACTTGAGCGAGGGGCTATCCAGTGCCTGGCAGCTTTCCGAAATTTGGCGAACTCAGGACCCGGTGACGTGCCGGGGTATGGATGAGGATTTTCTAGGGTTCGCCGCTTGTGAACTCTGGAAACGTCTCCTTCCTGAGCGTCCTTCGATGGAGATGATCGACGACTGGCTGGAAGAGGGTTACAACGTCTTGCTAGAGGACGAATGCCAGGCCTGCGACTTCTGGTGGAAGGCCTGGCGTGCGCTGCAACCGCGTTTTCTGCCCACCATGCGCACTATGCTGGAGACCTCAGACGTCTTTCAGGGTACCTATCTACTCTATAACTGGTGCCAGGAGTTTGAGAACTGGTTGCTCAATGCCGCTTTACATGACCGCCGTTTCGCCGCGATTGGAGAACAGTTTTGCCGAGAGTGGCTGGCTCAATTTTCAGGGAAGAAACCTGGCCTGCAAGTCAACTTCAGGCGAAGCTGGGCTGAGTTCACATTCAAAATTGGCGAAGTCGAGCAGGCTCGAACGATCCTTGAGGAGACCCTGGACGCCTTTCCCAATAACCCCTGGAGTTATGTGGCCCTGGCGGACGCATACTCCCATCTTTTTGCGGACCTCATGTATCATCTGCCCTTTGACCTGGAAAAGGCCAACCATTACCTGCAGCTTGGCCTTCAGAGGCTTAAGAAGGGGGAGCATAAGGTTTTGCAGGAACGCCTCGACGGTCTCAAGGAAGCCGTGCCAGTCTCTCAAAAACCCTTACCCGCCAAAAAGCAATTGGACTAAACCGCTTCGCGGTAGCCTTCGGAGCGTGTAGCGGAAGTCTCTCGCGTGCTTGCATACATCAGAGGCTCCCGCCCCTGACCCCGGACAGTGGTTTCCACCCCTGCACCCCGACACGTGTCCGGCTTGAGGTGCTGTCGTCCCACGCACATCCCTGGCCTCCTTGAACAATGGTG
>JADMJV010000022.1 GCA_018780265.1 bacterium | reverse complement strand
TGCCCAGCGCAAATATGCCGTTGGTACGGCCTTTTTGCGCGGCCTGGGTGGTGGCTATGTGAAGAGCGTCCACGGCATGGATTATGTGCTTAAGCAACTTGGCACCAAATTGGTGGAATGGAAAACTCCCGAGCCCGGGCAGGCGGCCGGTATCACCTACGAAGGCGAGGGTTACATTATGGTTCGCCATCCTGAAACCAGCGTGGTGGAAGAGGCCCTGGAGTTGATTATCAACAACGTGCGCGTCGAACTCAACCGCTGAACGTCAGGCCAGCGACTGGCTTTGTTGCGATTGATTGTAGACCAGTTCGAGAGAGGCGGGAGAGATGTCTAGTTCGGGGTGTTGCCCAATCCACTGGGAGAAATCCTGAGGGAAGCCTTGGGGGCCCATCTCGCGCAGGTAGCTTTCGAAGGCGATCAGTTTGTAATACCGGTACAGGTAATCTTTGCCGCGTGACAGGCTTTCTTCGGCTACCTGACCGGGCGGCAGGCTGTCGGATTTGTGTTTGAGTTTGGCGATGGCGGTGCGCAGGTTTTGTACTTCGCCTGTTTTGTCGATGACGGCATCCAGGGCGGATTTGGACTCCTGGCCGCTGCGCAGGGTGTCGAGCAGATCAAGCACCGCCCGGAAATTCCCTTGCTCATAGCGGTCCCCTTTTAACTGGGCGCCGGTGGCCGTGCCCTGGGAGCCCCGAAAAAGTTGGCCAATGACCATTCCTGTGGTCGTTCTTCCACGTCCGGCGTGGCAGTTGAAAACCAGCGGACTGTTGGGATTGCTCTGACGCAATCGGCTAATCAGGGCATCGAAATCTTGATTCTCGGGCGCTTTCTCATCGCTGATAGGAATGCGCGCGTAGTCGACGCGATAGCCCTCCGTCTGCAAGCCCTCATAGACGTCGGCCGGAGTTTGGACGTCGCCCGGCTTCAATTCGACCCATTTGCCCACCACGCTGCCGTCCGCGCTCTCCTCGGCCACCAGAAATTTCCCCCCGTGGCTCTGAGCTTCCTCCAGGATCTCCTGTTTCAAGGTGTTCTCGCGCGTTGCCACGGTGCCTGAGGATACGCCGGTGTCCTCTAAATTGGAAGTTGGATGTTGAATGTCCCGCAGTGTATAGGATTGGCCCTGTATATAAATCACGGGCTCTTCGCGCAGGCTGGTCCAGGTCACGGCCGGGCCGCTACCCTGCGGACCGGCACCCATCTGGTTGAGCATCGACTTCAGGCCGCTTACGGTCGGTTGAGCCACTCCGTAGACCTGACTGCCGTACACCTGGCGAAAATTGGGAGCGCCGTCCACCAGAGGTTGAGGGTTTTGGCCCTGTTGCAGAGATGTGGAGTGAAGACCCGGATAGGCGTCTCTCTTGACCATTCGCCCTTGGCGGAGAACTTCTCCGGACCGTCCGTTGACCACCACCTGGGTGGTCAAGTCGGCGATGGGATTGGCGTTGTTGGCCTGGACCTGGACCTGAACCACAGGCCCGGCAGCCGCTGCTGGCGCTGCCCCCAAAAAGAGCTGGGCCATGGATCCCAGCGCTCCCACCAGCGACATGGCTACCAAGGCGGCCTTCGGTGGACTGGATTTGGCTGGGGTCTGCCGGGCCGCCCCATCGGTGTGGGCGGGCAAACTGGGCGCCAGGCCGTCGCGGGGCTCCGAGTTGGCCTCTTTGGGGTGGCTGCGTCGCAGCGGCGTTAGCTGCTGCAGACGCGGGAGGGGACTGATTTCCACCGGGGCCACTTCGCCGTTGCCGCTGCTTTGCCTCCCCAAGCTTCCGTTTCGGCGGGCCCGGAAACGGGCAAAGCAGGCTGCGATGTTTGAAACCTTAACCTTGACCACCATTTTGTTGCTCTCTTTCTTTTTTTGGCAAAATCAGCGCCTGGGACTGACCGCTGCGGTACCCAAAGACCCCAACAACCGGGTCGAGTTTTACTGCAGCGAATGCCTGATCAGCCTGAAGGGCCTGCTGCCCAAGGCGGCTGTGTTGGAACTCAACGACAAGACGTTGTGCTTCACTCCCACTGGCTCACAGGTTGCGCATCAGTTGAGCGTGCAAGAAGGCAAACTGTTGCTGAGTCAGGTTGGGGCGCCCCCCCAGTCAATCAGCTTTTTGGGCGCCGAAGGCAGCGTCAGTTTTGAGAAAGTTTCGGATTCGGGTCTGGCCGTAACGGTAGAAGCAAAAACGGCCGAAGCCTCCCACCGCGTTGGTTTGCGCCTTGAGGTTGTCTACGCATAGGTCATGCGGACCTTTCTTGAAAGCGCCTGGTTTCTGCCCGTTTTTGGTCTGATGCTGCTGCTTCATTTCGAACTGGGCTATCGGCTGGCCCTGAGGCAAAAAACGTCTCCTCTGTATAGGGGTCGCCCTATCGAAAGTGCCATTATCGGTCTGCTTTCCTTGCTTTTGGGCTTCACCTTCAATCAGGCCGGTCAGTCCTATCGCGAGCGCCTGTTACTGGTTCACGAAGAGTCGGACACTGTTTCTCAGGCATACCGCGTCTCCGAACTGCTCCCCAAGGCCGAGCGCAAAGCCTTGCGTGCCTTGTTGGTGGAGTATCTGGAGGCAAAGTCAGGCGATCTGGGTGACAGGGAAGCCGTCGGTCTTCACGGTCGTATTTTTGCCCATGTCCTGGATATCCATCATCAGGGTCTGGTCAGCGAGCAGGTCGGATTGGCCCTCCTGCAGTCGGTGAATCGTATGATTTCGCTTCACTTTCGAGGCGTTTATTCTCGCCAGGAGCGAGTGCCTATAGCGGTCATGGCCCTATTGGTGATGGGCTCGTGGAGTATCAGTGTGATGGTTGGCTTCGCCAGTGGAGTTAATGAACGGCGCAGTTGGGTGATTCCGCTGGTCTTCTTCTTTTTGATCACCTGCACGCTGGCCACCATTCGAGATTTGGATGATCCCTATGGGGGTTGGATTCGGGTGGATTTCTCCAACCTTCAGGACTTGCTGCAAATTCTCCAGCGAATGAGGGCCTGACTGGCCCATAATCAACAGGCTTTGATGCTGGGCGACTGCTACAAACTGCAGTGGCCCTGGAGGCCCGCGAGATTCGCCTGGGTCAATCGCAATTCGGTCGACGTTCGCCTGGCTCAGCCTCAATTAACCGCCAATGAAGCGGACCAGGAGTGGGTCGTTGTCCGCCTTCGGCAGATTGTGCAACGGTTGTTTGGGGGGTCAGGAAGTTGCTGAGCCGGGCTCCTCCTTGAGCATTTCTCGAATCATTCGGGCCCGCACCACATCCCGTTCGCCGGGAGCCAGTTCGTGACCGGACTCCATCTGCAGGCCGGCGGGGCGGATGCGCACCAGCATTTCATTGAGCAGCCCCATAGGCAGGGGAGGGAGTATCCGTAAGTCTACACCGAGGCGCAACATAGAGAGGGGTTGCATGGCTTCGTTGGACTCCAGCAGGCGCGCCTCGCGTAGCACGGCCAGACTGCGCCAGCAGCGGTCTTCCAGCACCAGTCTTTGTTGGCTGAGAAGTTGCTGACGGGCCGAGCACTCGTATTGGATCAACTGCTCACACACGGCCGCTATTTTGGCGATGATTTCGTCTTCGTTGGGACCCAGCGTAACCTGGTTGCTGACCTGAACCAGATGGCCGGCCGATTGACTGCCTTCACCATACAGCCCGCGCACGGTCAGTCCCAACTGGTTGACCTGGTGAAAGACGTTCTCCAAAGCGTTGATCCAGGCCAATCCCGGTAGGTGCAGCATGGCTGAGGCGCGCAGGCCGGTGCCCACATTGGACGGGCACGAAGTCAGGTAGCCGAACTGTTCATCAAACGCGAAGGTGAGTTGTTGGGCCAAGAACTCTTCGACTCGGCAGGCCTGCTTCCAGGCTTCCGGCAGTTGCAGGCCCGGCACCAGGCACTGCAGGCGCAGGTGATCTTCTTCGTTGATCATCAGGCTGATACGCGAGTCCGCGCTGAGCACCACGGCTCGGGGCCGGTTGCTGGCCGCGAAGGCGGGACTGATGAGATGGCGTTCTACCAGCAAGTGGGCTTGCAGCATATGAACGCGATACATGTCGAGCACCGTATAATCGGGAAGTTGACCGCAGCGATCGACTAGCAGGGCCAGGACGTCGCTGAGAGTGGCCGGCCGACAGGCCGGGGGAAAGGGGTAGCCCTCCAGGTTTCGAGCCAGTCGAATGCGACTGGACAGCACCACCCCTTGTTGGGGCCCCAATTCGCCCAGCCAGGCGCATCGCAGCTCTTTCACGGGTTCTCCTGCAGGAAGGCGCGCAACTGGTCACGCCATTGAGCAGCCTCTTCGTAGCGTTCTTCGCTCACCGCCAGGTCCAGTTGCTCTCGGATCCATTCGGCTGAGGGGGACGCTCCGGCCCGGGCGGGACGGCGCCCGCTGTGGGTAGTCTGTCCGTGCAGGCGGGTGAGACTGGATTCGATGGCCAGGCGAAAGTGCCGATAGCATTGGGGGCAGCCCAGGTGCGACAACTGGTTGAGCTCTGGCCAGGTATGGTGGCACACCGGACACGATTGTTGGGCGGGCAGGTTGGGCTGCATTAAGGCGGGCAGCAGTACGTTTTGCAGGGTGCCAAACACCTGTACCTGAGTGCAGCACATTTCGCAGAGGGCGTGGCTTTGCCCATAGCCGTCCACCCATTGGCGAGTGGCCGGCTGCATTTGACAGCGTTGGCAGTACATACTGGTGAGGTTTTGGGTGATTGGGGTGGCGACCTGCAGAAAATTCCTCAACGGGTAGCAGGTTGACGCTTCTGGCCGTTCGAAGGCCAACAACAGGTCGCAAAAGAGCACTGGACGTTCGTCCAGGGGGAGGGTCTCGGACCGCGACCGAAGTCACAGCGCAAACCCGGTAACGGGAATCGAGGAGGTTACGGCAATGTGGGAACCCTTCACAGAGCGAGCCCGGCGTTCGATTGTGTTGGCCCAAGAAGAGGCGCAGCGCCTGGGCAACAACTATATCGGCACCGAGCATTTGCTATTGGGCATCATCTCGGAAGGGGAAAGCGTGGCCGCCAAGGTGCTGGAAAACCTGGGCATTAACCTGGCAAAGGTTCGTGGCGAGGTAGAATCCATTGTCGGCAAAGGCACCGCCAGTTCCCAGCAGGAAATGGTCTTCACGCCACGCGCCAAGCGTGTCATCGAGTTGGCTTTCGAAGAGGCCCGCGCCCTGGCTCATAACTACATCGGCACCGAGCATCTTTTGCTCGGACTGGTGCGCGAAGGCGAAGGCGTGGCCGCCCGGGTTCTTTCCAACCTGGGCGTGGACCCGTCCAAGATTCGCTCGGAAATCACCAAGCTTCTGGGTGTGGAGACTTCAGTGACACCGGCCAAGGAACGCACCAAAACGCCCACTCTAGATAGCTATGGGCGCGATCTGACCGAGCTGGCCCGCGAGAACAAACTGGATCCGGTCATCGGCCGAGCCGGCGAAATCGAGCGCGTGATTCAGATTCTGTCGCGACGCACCAAGAACAACCCGGCCCTCATCGGTGAGCCGGGTGTGGGTAAAACGGCGATTGTCGAAGGCCTGGCTCAGCGCATCCTCAAGTGCGAAGTGCCCGACCTGCTGCGCGACAAGCGCGTCATCGCTCTCGATCTGGCCGGCTTGGTGGCTGGCACCAAGTATCGTGGCGAATTTGAAGAGCGCCTCAAGCGGGTGATGGAAGAAATTCGTCAGGCTGCCGGCGAAATTGTGCTCTTCGTCGACGAACTGCACACCATTGTGGGTGCGGGTGCCGCAGAGGGGGCAATCGACGCCTCCAATATACTAAAACCAGCCCTCTCACGAGGCGAACTACAGTGCATCGGCGCCACCACTCTCGACGAATATCGCAAATATATCGAGAAGGATGCCGCTCTTGAGCGTCGCTTCCAATCGATTCAGGTCGGTGAGCCCACCGAAGAAGAAGCTATCGAGATTCTGAAAGGCTTGCGCGACCGCTACGAAGCGCACCACAAAGTTCAGATCACCGATGAGGCTTTGGTGGCCTCGGTCAAGCTGGCCAATCGCTACATCAGCGACCGCTTCTTGCCCGACAAGGCCATCGACGTGATGGACGAAGCGGCCAGCCGCGTTCGCCTTCAGTCTACCCTGCCGCCCCCCGAGTTGCGCGACGTCGAAACGGAACTGCGCAAAATCCGCACGGAAAAGGAAGCGGTCATCAAGGCTCAGGAGTATGAGAAGGCCGCTCAGCTTCGCGAAAAGGAAGCCAACATTCAGAAAAAGCGCGAAGACCTCGAGAAAGAGTGGAGCGAACGCAAGTCCAACTTGCGCGACAAAGTCAACAAAGTCACCGAGGAGGATATTGCCCATATCATCTCGTTGATGACCAAAATTCCGGTGGCCAAGCTGGCTGCCGAAGAGTCGACCAAGTTGCTCAATATGGAAGCTTCCCTGCAAAAGCGCGTGATCGGTCAACAAGAGCCGATCAAGGTGCTGACGCGGGCCATTCGTCGGGCTCGGGCGGGATTGAAAGATCCCAAGCGGCCCATCGGTTCGTTCCTGTTCCTGGGCCCCACCGGCGTTGGTAAAACCGAGCTGGCTCGGGCCCTGGCCGAGTTCCTCTTCGATGATGAGGAATCTATGGTGCGCATCGACATGTCGGAGTACATGGAGAAGTTCGCCGTGTCTCGATTGGTCGGCGCCCCTCCGGGATACGTGGGCTTTGAAGAAGGCGGTCAGTTGACCGAGGCGGTGCGCCGCCGTCCCTATTCGGTGATCCTGCTCGACGAAATCGAGAAAGCTCACCCCGACGTCTTCAACATGCTGCTCCAGGTCCTGGAAGACGGTCGCCTGACTGACTCTCAGGGTCGCAAGGTGGACTTTAAGAACGCCGTCATTATTCTCACCTCTAATATCGGTATCTCTGGCGCGGATCAGAATCGCGATATCGGCTTCCGCGAGAAGAAAGACGACGGCGGCAAGGACGCCAAATACGACCGAATGAAGAAGAAGGTGCTGGAAGAAGTCAAAAAGGTCTTCAAGCCCGAGTTTATCAACCGACTCGACGACCCGATCGTGTTCCAACCCCTCGACCTGGAGGAGATTACCCAGATTGTCGATCTGATGTTGAGCAAGGTAGGCAAAGAGGTGACCGCACAAGAGCGCACCCTCACCTCCACCAAAGCGGCCCGCGAAAAGTTGGCCAAGGACGGCTTCGATCCTCAGTATGGTGCGCGTCCTCTGCGTCGCGCCATCCAGCGAATGGTGGAAGACCCCCTGGCCGAGGAGTTTATTCGCGGCAACGTGCCTGAGGGCAGCACCGTCGAAATCGACTATGTCGAAGGCGACGAGAATCTGCGCTTCAACATCATTCCCAAGGCATCGACCGTCAGTGAAGTGGAGCCGGAGCAAGAAACCGCTACGGCCAGCGCTGACTAGCGGAAGGCACAACGAAAAAGGCTCGGTGAGTTTTCGCCGGGCCTTTTTTCTTTGCCATGGCGGGGGTAAGCGAACTCGAAGAATCTGTGGCTCAGCTGTCCGCTCAGTTGGACTCGGCTGGCCGGTTTACCCTGAACCTGTCGCGCACATCCTCCAGATGAGTGCGGCCCGCGCTCAGCCCCATCGCTGGGCTTTCTTTTTGACGCAGACGGTTTCCTTGCCACCCTAACACGGACGCCTGGCAAACCGATGAGGCCCGTGGTGTGGGCGGGAGCGTTCGAGCCGTGGCGAAGGCCAGGCCACCATGAAACACTGGGAGAAAAACAATCTGACCGGGTTGGAGGAGGTACGCCAGTGGTGAATCGCGCCGCCCCTCCCGGAAGGGCCGGCGCGAGTCCAACCAGGCCCGTGCGACTGGCCGGAGCTGTGGTTTGGCGACCTTCGGTTGGGCTGCGCCGTGCATCCCCTGGCGCGGGATTGGGCCTGGGCCTGGTCGCGCACCTGCGGGCCCGTCATTTTGCGTCTTTTTGTGAGCCGGGCGGCAGACCAGATCGAAGGCTGGCTCCAGTCTCACGAGCCCAAAATCTGGGCCCCAATCTCTGCAAGAGTACTTGCGCGCCCGGGCCTCTCAAGGCAAGCCCCCTCGCTGGAATCGCTTCCAGGAAGTGGATTCGGTGGACGCCCAGGCAGGCACGGTCGAGGCCAGCGCTGCTCTCATGGGCAAAGCTATGGGCTGGGGGTCAACCTCATTTGCGGAGTTGTGCCGAGAATTCGCCAACACGCCCGTTCCTCAGATACCCCGACACATCGCGATCAAGGTCATCCACTCGCGGCTTGTGACCGCCCAGCCGCGCGTATTATTCACCTTCGAGCAGCCACAGCAGCAATCTAAGGATTTTTTCAGCCCCGATGGATAAACTGCAGTTGAAGGTTTACGAAGGAGCACGAAGAGATGATTGTTCAGAATTTTCAGCCGACCCAGCAACCCAATGGTCGCAAGTTGAGCAACAAAAACGACAAGCCCAACCCCGACCAGCCCCAGGACGGCTACACTCCTTCTAACCCGATTGCAGGTTTTTATAAGGAGCACCGGATGCTGGTCAACATTGGCGGCGGCGCCCTTCTCGGCGCTGGTATCGCTCGTATGGCCGGCCTTCCCTCCGAAGCCGTGATGTCGGCTGCTGGCAGTGGCGCTGTCGGGGGATTCTTTGCGGGCCGAAAAGGTCCCATTATGGCGGCGGGTGCCGTGGCTGGCGCGGCCATCGCGTCTCTGGCCGGTGCTCCGGGCGCTGCCGTGGTTGGAGCTGCGGGCACGGGGACGGTGGTGGCCTGGATTTTCGGTTAGCCTTCTCCTCAAGGATGCGAGTGTGACGGCCATCGTCTGTCATTCGTGCCCAGGTTGCGCGCCCATTTTTCAGCCGTCACGTCTCGTCTTGAAACCAATAATTGAAGATATCGGAGAATGCTATGAAGATCACCAACCTGAACTCCTTTCCCGTCGCTTCGGGCCACCACAGCCTGGCCACCAAAGCCAATACTCCCCAAGAGGACCAGTTGCAGGAAGTTTTCGAACTCTGGGTGCGCAACAATGTGGGCGAACAAGAATTCAATGTGGGCAAGACCCATCCTGAAGCGTTTGAGACGGCCATGACCATGATCGAGGCTGCTTCCCAAGAAGTCTTCCCTGGCGAGGAGGGGGCGATCGCTTTGCCGGGTTCGGTCCTTGCGAACGAGGGAGAGGGGCGCTTTGCCGTGGGATTGCACGAACTGAGTTTTCAAGCTCAACCTGGCATTGTGGGCCAGCAGCCTCTGGCGGTGTTGTTTGTCGATACCACTCCAGGCCAGGATGGCACGCGGTTCAGCATCGGAGTTCGCCGCTAGCCTTTCGAGAGCCTTTGCAGAGCCTGGAGCCTTGCTACCCCCTTTGGCCCGCCGAATTGGAAGCAAGTTCAGCCCTCGAATATTCGCCCTCGCCGCTCTTGTTGGCCCCGTGCCTGACAAGCACATTGGATTCACCGTTAGCTTGTAGAAGGAACAGGTCGGTCAGTTGATCGGCTTCGGCATCTGGTGTAGCCCCCCCGGGCGCTGGGTAGAAGCGCATTTCGAGGGGATTGGTCCTCTAAGAATAGCTGATGGAGTAAAGTTCATGCCTACGCAAACGTTTGCCACCGATCACACGCCGGTGGAGTCCCTGGGCCAGCCCTACATTTACCCCCCCAAGCGGGAATTTATGGAGCCGGACTGGACCCGTATCGCCGGCTGGAAAAATGTCACCCGCGAAGAGTGGGAAGATGCCACCTGGCAGCGCAAGAATACCGTGAAAAGCCTCAAGGAGCTGAAAGAGCTTCTGCGCGACAAACTCGACGATAAACTGGCCGAGTCGCTGCAAAAGGACATCGAGGAGCGAGCCACCATGTCGCTGTTGGTGCCTCCCCAGATGCTCAACACGATGGACATCGACGATCTTTGGAACGATCCGGTTCGGCGCTACATGTTGCCGGCCTTTGCCGACCGACGCACGGACTGGGCCAATCATCCCAAGGCCAGCCGCGATAGTTTGCACGAAGCCGATATGTGGGTGGTCGAGGGCCTTACCCACCGCTACCCCACCAAAGTGTTGGCCGAGTTACTCTCGACCTGCCCCCAGTATTGTGGACACTGTACCCGCATGGACCTGGTGGGCAATAGCACCCCTACCGTGCAAAAGGTGCGCTTCAATATCAAGCAGCCCGAGCGGCATCGCATGATTTTGCAGTATCTGCAGGAGCACGAGGCCATTCGGGACGTGGTGGTCAGCGGAGGCGACATCGCCAACCTTCCTCCTCAACAACTGGAAGACTTTGTCTCCGAATTGATCGAGATCGAGCACATTCGCGACATCCGTCTGGCCTCCAAGGGCCTGATGGCCATTCCTCAGCACTTTTTGCAGGGCACGGTACTGCGCTCCATGGAGCGACTGGCCAAAAAAGCCCGTAAGCACGATGTGGACCTGGCTCTGCACACCCACGTTAATCACGCTCAGCAGGTGACTCCGCTGGTGGCCGAGGCTGCCCAGATGCTGCTCGATTTTGGCTTCCGCGATGTGCGCAACCAAGGGGTGCTGCTGCGGGGAGTCAACGCCGATTCGCACGCTTTGCTCGATCTTTGCTTCACGCTGCTCGACCGGGCCCACATTATGCCCTACTACTTTTATATGTGCGACATGATTCCCAATTCCGAGCACTGGCGCATTTCCGTGCACGAGGCCCAGGAGTTGCAGCACGATATTATGGGCTACATGCCCGGCTACGCCACGCCGCGCCTGCTCTGCGACGTTCCTTACGTAGGTAAGCGTTGGGTCCATCAGGTGGCCAAATATGACCGCGAGCGCGGTATCAGTTATTGGACCAAGAACTACCGCACCACCATCGAGGCCGAGGACGCGACGGCTCTATCCAAATTTTACGAGTACTACGATCCGATTTACACTCTGCCCGAATTTGGCCAGCACTGGTGGCGCGAACACGCCAAGGAGACTGCCCCTCACTGATGGCCAAAGCGCGCGCCGTCTATTGTTGTCAGGAATGTGGCGCCCAGGCCAGCAAGTGGTCTGGGCGTTGCAATGACTGCGGTCAATGGAACACTCTTCAGGCCGAAGTGGCCGAACGCCGCGGTAGCGGAATGGCGCTGGTTATGGAAGGCGCCCCGCCCATCCCCATGGATCAGGTGGATGTGCTTAGCGAACCGCGCTTTTCTACCGGCGTCGATGAATTGGATCGGGTGCTCGGTGGCGGGGTGGTGCCCGGCTCACTGGTTCTGCTGGGGGGCCCACCGGGCATTGGCAAATCCACCTTGCTGCTGCAAATCTGCCAACTCCTCCGAACCACGCGCCCGCCTATCCTCTATGTCAGCGGCGAAGAGTCGGCTCGCCAGATTCGTCTGCGGGCCGATCGCCTCAAGGTCTCGGGCAGCGGAGTACTGCTCTTGTCAGAGACGCGCCAGGAAGCGATTGAAGCGCAGATACTGTCGATCAAGCCGGGCCTGGTGATGATCGACTCCATTCAAACTCTGTTTAAAAGCGACCTGGCGCCGGCTCCCGGCAGCGTTACCCAGGTGCGCGAATGCGCTGCCTCGCTGATGCGCATCGCCAAGAAAGAGGAAGTGCCTGTCTTTTTGGTGGGACACGTCACCAAGGATGGTCAGTTGGCCGGACCCAGGGTACTGGAACACCTGGTTGATACCGTGCTCTACTTCGAGGGGGACGGTCATCACAATGTGCGCGCTTTGCGCAGCGTAAAGAACCGTTTTGGAGCGAGTCACGAGGTCGGCCTGTTTGAGATGAGCCAGGCTGGCCTGGTGGCTATCCACGACGCTTCCAGTTTCTTTTTGCGTCAACGGCGCCAGGGGGCCGCCGGTACTGTGATTTTTCCCTCTATGGAAGGTTCCCGCCCGGTTTTGGTGGAGATTCAGGCCCTGGTAAATCGCTCCAACGCAGCCGAGAAAGGCGCCCCCCCCACGCGTCGAGCGGTGGGACTGGACGGAAATCGCCTCAGCTTGCTGTTGGCGGTCATGAACAAGCGCCTTTCTGGACTGGGTACCGGCAATGCCGATGTTTACGCTAACTGCGCCGGCGGCCTGCGACTCAGCGAGCCCGCCCTGGATTTGCCTCTGGTGCTGGCCATTGCTTCCTCGCGCCGCGATGTGGCCGTCGACCCCCACCTGGCGGCGTGCGGCGAGGTGGGCCTGACCGGCGAAATCCGCAGTATCAGTCAACTGGAGCCTCGCCTCAAAGAGCTCTCTAAAATGGGCTTTCAAAGGGTGCTTTTGCCAGCTCAGGGCGACCCTCACCTGCAGCCTTGGGCGCGCGCCCTGGCCCCGCTACAACTGGTGCCAGTATCCACTTTGAGCGAGGCCCTGGCGGCTTCAGCAATTCTAAAACAAGACTCACAGATCAAAGATCTTTGAGTTTTAAGATTTACCCCCGTGTTACAGCGGTGGCCCCGGTTTGGAAGCATCTTTATTCCGATCCGAGTATTGTGGTAGCAGACGAAGAGGGGAAGCTTAAGAAGGATGTTCACCACCGGACCCAATCGCATAGATGGCAATATCGCCCGCGGCGGCCGCACCACTCGGAATGGGTCGGAGTCTTTACCCGACGGTCTTGCTTTGAGTCAGATTGTGGCCGGGGTGATGGAAAATTGGGAAGAAATCGAGCAGCAACTGCCCTGGAACCGCCCTCCTCAAAGCGACCAGGAGCCTGTGCGCCAGCAGGCCGTCCAGGCCTCCCAGAGTCAGCGTCCCGTGCGCAACGAGGGTAAGCGGCGCAGCCATGAAGTGGAAAACACGAGCGCGCTAGCCGAAAGCGAAGACTTGCCGCTGCTGGGTCAGCCGCTCGTTAAAACCGCCAAAGAGGTCAAGGAAGAGGCCCGGCCCAAGGCTCTCGAGGCTCCCGCCGCCGAAACTCAGCAGGCACTGGCTTGGCGCGCTCCCGAGTTGCCAAAGGTCGATGGAGCGGCGGCCTCGGCCGCGGCCACCTACCCGGTGCCCAATCACAGTGCCGGGGCCAGCGGCTTTGGCAATACCTGGTCACACGTGGCCAAGTCAGCTCAGCCAGACAGTATCGTTCACTCGGAGTAAGCCCCAGAAATTGTAGTCTCACTCCCAGGTATTGAATCGACTTCAAGGAAGAAAAAGCCAGATTTCGCGACCCGGCGTAAATCTTACCAAAGTGGGAAAGATGCCCATCGATGGGAGTGCCCGGTGCCTAGTACGAAGATGGAAAAAGTTCAGCGAGGTTGTCTTGCGCTGATTGTGGTGTTTTGCATTCTGCTCTGTGGAGGATGCCTGTTTGTGGCGTCCACGGTGCACACCCTGCTCAAAGAGGTGCGGCGCGACCTGCCCAAAGCCTCGGCCCTGGCTCACTTTGAGCCCTCGCAAACCACCAAAATCTACGCCTCCAATGGTAAGGTCATCGCCACTCTGTATCGAGAGAACCGCACCTTTGTGCCTTTGCGCAAGGTTTCTCCCTGGATGATCAAGGCCGCTCTGGCCATCGAAGACACGAATTTTTACCAGCATCGGGGCGTTGACCCCAAAGGTGTTTTTCGGGCCATCTATACCACCTGGAAAACCCACGATAAGCAGGGCGCCAGCACCATCACCATGCAGTTAGCCCGCAATATTTTTCTGACCCGGGATCAAACCTGGAAGCGCAAGATTAAGGAAGCCTTGCTGGCCATTGAGATCGAGAAGAGCTTCACCAAAGACGAGATTCTGGAGATGTACCTCAACCAGATTTATCTGGGTTCAGGCGCCTACGGTGTGCAGGCTGCTTCCAGTCTTTATTTCAACAAGCGGGTCACCGACTTGAGGCCGGCCCAGGCGGCTATCCTGGCCGGTTTGCCCCAATCTCCCAATGAGTACTCGCCATTGCGCAACGAGAAAAAGGGCAAAGAGCGAGCCATGGAGGTGTTGGGAAGGATGCGCGCCGTCAAATCGCTGGACGAACAGCAGTACGAGCGTGCCGTGAAAGACCTGGAGACGATGAAGTTCTTCAACAAGAATCGGGATGAGTTTCAGGTTTTAGAGGTCCCATACTTCACCACCTATGTCATCAAAGAACTTTACAAGCGCTTTGATGAAGATACGCTCTATCGGGGCGGCTTTAAGATTTACACGACCGTCGACCTGGACATGCAGAACAAGGCTGAGAAAGTGCTGAAGAAACTGGTCACGGCCGACGCGGAGTATTTGAATGTGCATACCGGGGCGCTGGTTTGCATTGAGAACAAGACTGGCTACATCAAGGCGATGGTGGGCGGACTGGGTTGGACGAAGAAAAACCAGTTCAATCGCGCCTGGCAGGCTCGGCGTCAGCCCGGCAGTTCCTTTAAGCCGCTTATCTACGCCACCGCTCTGGAGTGCGGTTTAACCCCCGACAGCGTGGTCCCTGACTCTCCCATTACGGTCGACGGATGGACTCCCAAAAACTCGGACGGCCGCTATATGGGGTCGATCCCGCTGTCCACGGCCCTGCAACACTCGCGCAATGTGGTTTCGGTGCGCCTGGTCCAGATGGTCGGGATTAAGCGGATTGTGGATTTTGCTCATCAGTGCGGAATCATCGAAGATTTGCCGGAATTTCTCTCTCTGTCGTTGGGCTCTTGCGAGATTCCGCCCCTGCAGATGGCTGGTGCTTACACGGTCTTTCCCAACGCCGGTCTCAAAGTTCCCGTCAGTCCGATCAAAATAATCAAGGACGCTGAGGGAAGAATTGTGGAAGACAACACCGTTCCGGCCGCCAAAGAAGTCTTTTCCGAACCCACTGCGGCCAACATGGTCGACATGATGACCCGGGTTGTCAGTGCGGGTACGGCCACCAATGCCTATATGGAGAAACACGAGGTGGCTGGCAAAACCGGCACCACCGACTCTTTTCGAGACGCGTGGTTCAACGGCTACACAGCTCGCTACACCACGGCGGTTTGGGTGGGTAACGACGACTACTCGCAGATGTGGACCTCGTTTGGAGGTGATCTGCCGGCCCGAATCTGGAAAGAATTTATGCTTTTTGCCGAGCGCAACAACCCGCCCAGTACGATACCCCGCAATCGGACGTCCAAGGTTTGCTGTCTCTTTTGCAGCGAATCGAACCTCCGGGCCGGTCCAGGCTGTCCCAAATATTACCGCAAAATTTTCAACCGCTACGATGTCCCCCGCCAGTATTGCACGACCCATGGGGCACCGGTGGTGACCGCCGCCGGTATCGACAAGGGCAATCACGACGGGCCCAAGGCGCCCCCTCCCAAGGAGGCGCCCAGACCAGCGCCTCAGGAAGATCCGAATGCTCCTGGCCCAGTTCCGCAGCAAGTGCAATTGCCCCCCGAGACCGCACCCGTTGAAGTACCGGTCGGACCAGGGCCCCCGGTCGAGGTGCCTCCGCCTGTGGCCGAACCGCCCGTTGATCCGGGTCCGGCGCCGGTCCCGGTTGAGGTTCCCTTAGAGCCTCCGCCCGCTCCTGAACCGGTGATTCAACCGTGAAACCGGCTTTTTGGCTATGCGCATTGCTTTTGACTGGCTGCGCCCAGCACGGGTTTGCCGCCTTTGTGGTCAACCAGGATGCTCACTCTCAGGCCAAGCCGGGCAAGAGCTACTCGGCAGAACCCTGCACATTGCGGAATCAGAACGGGATTTTACAACTGGGGAGTGGTCCTGCCGGTGCCGATGGTAGCTTGCAGTTGCGGGTCGCGATTCCCCCTGGTCAGTCGTTGGAGGCTTTGTTGGGGCGCACTCTGGAGGGCGGCTCTGGCGAAGCTCAGGTCAATCAGGCGCGCCTGACCCTGGAAAAGGGCAGTTTCACTTTGCAAACTTTGCAAAGCGGAGTGGCCAGAGGCAATTTCAATGCCCGCGTCAAAGGGCAAGATCCGCCGTGGGAAGTGGTCGGCTCCTTTGAAGCTCGTCTCCAGTGAAGCCTTCTCTGGCTTTGATGGGCATTGATCCGCGGGTACTGGCCATCGGCCTGAGAGCGGTAGAGCACAACATTCCTCTGGCCGGATTGTGGGCTGCGGATCACAATCAAGCTTTGATTGCTTCCTTGCGATTAGGCTGTTGTGCTTTTCCTCGGGCCGCCGAACCTTTGAGTCAGGCCCACTGGGTGGTGCACAGTGAACTCGAAGGACCTTTACCCGAGGGCTTGCAGGCCCTCGACGTAACCCATCTGGAATTGGATGGAGCGCAGCTGCTGGGGGCTGATTTTTCGGAGAGTTGGAAAAAGTGGTTGCGCGGGTTAGGATTCGAGCCCGTGCAGTTGGGGTAGTACCCCGTATCGTTTTTTATAAATTAAGGAGTTTTTGTCCCGTGAGACGCCACATTGATCAATGGTATAGCCCCAGCTTAGGTAAAAACATGGAGATTGTGACCTATGGTCACTTTGGATTTCCCCTTTTAATGTTCCCCACGGCCGCCGCCGATTATTTGGAATATGAGCGTTTTCTGTTAGTCGACGCCATCGAGCCCTATATCAATGCAGGCAAGGTCAAGGTTTTCTCGATCAACAGCATCAACAGCGAGGCCTGGCTCAACAAGAGAGTTCATCCCAAATGGAAGGGCATTCGCCAAGAGCAGTACAACCACTACATCACCGAAGAAGTGGTTCCCTACATCTGGAATAGTTGTGGTGGACGCCACGGCATCATCACCACCGGAGCCAGCCTGGGGGCTTATCACTGCGTCAATCAGGTATTGCGTCGCCCGGACATTTTTGATGGCTGCATCGCCATGAGCGGGTGCTACGACCTGCGCGAGTATTTTGACTCTGACGGCTACCACGACCAGAATATTTATTTCAATAACGTCGCCGAGTACCTGCCCGGTATGAACGGCCATCACATCCAGATGTTGCAGCGCAAACACCAGATTCACATTCTTACGGGTCAGGGCAACTACGAGAGTCCGGATGCTTCGCGCTGGCTGAGCGGCATGCTGTGGGGCAAGGGTATTGGCAACAACCTGGACGTTTGGGGTTGGGACATGCCTCACGACTGGCCCACCTGGCGCGCCATGCTGCCCTATTACATCGCCGCCAAGTTCTAAGGGCAAGCGTTCAGGAGTCTGCACAAGGCTGCTGAATCTGGCTCTAAATGAAAACGGCCTCGCAATTGCGAGGCCGTTTTCATTTCCGCGCTAAGCGCGGCTAGTGGCGTCGGAAGCGGCCGCGGCGGCGATTTGCACCACCGCCGTTTCCGCCACCTTCATGACCGCCGTGGTGACGGGGGACGTGATGATCGCTGCGCTCACCGCGCTCGCCGCGATCACCCCCGCTGTTATGATGATGGCGCTCGCGGGCCAGATATCGGCCTTCCTGAAACTCGGGCAGGGCCGACACTTCCTCGGAACTGATGGTGAGAAAGATGCCACGGAAGAGGATTCTCTCCACGCTATGCACGGGGGCCAGTACGTCGTTGGCCAATAGCATACCCTTTTCGAGCACCAGATGGGAAACGCTTTCACTTCCCGAGTCCACCATCATAAAGCGCAGCCGTCCAACCTTTTCACCTTCTTTACTGTAGACGGCACTGCCGACATGCAAGTCGGCTACACTTAAGGACACGATAGAGATTCTCCTGACGATTTGATGAGGTTGTAGTTACAGGCAGGAGAAAGATCTCCTTCGTCCGGGTCGGCGAAGGAAATCAAGAGTCTAGCAGTGAAACTGCCGACCGGGGTAGGTAGTCGGCCTGGCAGAGGTGGATCGATGGGTCTACACGGCAGTCCGACCAGATTATGCGTAGGAGACAACCGCTTGTCCATTGTGATGAACCAGTTGCTGTTGGAGATGGTCCAGCAGAACGGGTCCGACTTGTTGGTCGCCGCTGGCTACCCGGTCACCATGCGCAAATACGGCGCATTGGTTATCATGGCCGAAAAGAAGCTGACGAACGACGAAGTCGAGTCGTGCCTGCGCCAGGTGCTCACCGAGACCGAGCTCGAGACTTTACGCACCGCGCAAGACATGGATTTCGCTTATCAGGTTGAGCATCCGACCCAGGGGTTTTGTCGATTTCGCGCCAACTCGTTTTATCAACGCCACGGCCCCAGCATCTGTTTTCGCAGTATTCCCAAAGAGATTCCCACCCTGGCCGACCTGGGCCTACCCGAGGAACTCGGCCCGGGCCTGATGGAGTTCCACCAGGGCCTGGTGCTGGTTACCGGGCCGACCGGTTGTGGCAAAACCTCCACTCTGGCGGCTCTGACCGACTATTGCAACCGAACGCGGGCCCTCAATGTCATCACCGTCGAAGACCCCATCGAGTTTGTTCACCCTACCAAGCGAAGTTTGCTAGTGCAGCGCCAGGTCGGTCTCCATTGCGACTCTTACGCCAGCGCCCTGCGGGCCAGTCTGCGTGAAGATCCCGATCTGATTTTGGTTGGTGAGTTGCGCGATCTGGACACGATCTCCCTGGCCATCACTGCCGCCGAGACGGGCCACCTCGTGTTAAGTACTCTGAATACGATTTCGGCGGCTCAGACCATCAATCGCATCGTCAATGCCTTTCCGCCACGTCAGCAGGCACAGGTCCGCATGATGTTGGCCGACTCACTGCGTGGCGTTATTTCTCAGCAACTTTTGCCGCGCAGCGATGGCAAAGGCCGCGTGGCCGCCATCGAAGTGATGTATGCCAACGGACCCATTGGCAATCTGATTCGAGAGAACAAAATGCATCAGGTGAACTCGGTCATGCAGACCGGCTCCAAGCGAGGTATGCGCCTGATGGACGACAGTCTATTGGCGCTGGTCAAGGCGGGCACGGTGGATTCTCGGGAAGCCGTCGACCGCGCTCACGACAAGAATACCTTTATCGAGCGGGCGCACATTTCTGGAGGTAGCCGATGATCCGACGCTCGGAGATGCTCGACCGCTTTCTCCACCTGGTGGTGGACAAAGGCGGCTCCGACCTTCACCTGCAGACCAGTTCTCCTCCGGCCATCCGCATTCTGGGCGAAATTACCTTTCTCGATGAACCGCCCCTGGATCATCAATACATGGAGAATCTTATCAATGCCGTGCTGGATGAGGCCCATCAGGACACTCTCTTCTCCACCGGCAGCGTAGATCTGGCCTATGAGGTGGCCGATTTGGCCCGTTTTCGCGCCAACTTCCTGCTTCAGCATCACGGATACGGTGCCGTCCTGCGCGTCATTCCCTCGAAGATTCCCACCATGGAACAACTCGATCTGCCTGACGTATTACGCGAAGTGTGCAACTACAAAAAGGGGTTGGTGATCGTGACCGGGCCTACCGGGTCGGGTAAGTCAACGACTCTGGCGGCGATGGTCAATCACATCAACGATACCCGTGGTGTGCACATCATCACCATCGAGGACCCCATCGAGTTTACCCATCCTTCGAAGACGGCCATGATTCAGCAACGCCAGGTGGGTGTGCACGCGCGCAGCTTCAACCAGGCCTTGAGGGCTGCTCTACGTGAGTCCCCCGACATCGTGCTCGTGGGGGAAATGCGCGATCTTGAAACCATCAGCGAGGCCATCAGTGCAGCCGAAACGGGCCACCTTGTGTTCGGCACGCTGCATACCAATTCGGCGGCTAAAACCGTCGACCGAATCATCGACGTTTTCCCCGCCGATGCTCAGGACTCCATTCGCTCCATGCTCTCCGGCACACTCAAAGCTGTGGTTGCGCAGCAACTGGTCAAGACGGAGGACGGTGCTGGTCGTGTGGCCGTGCAAGAGATTATGCTGGTCAACATGGGCGTGGCCGGACTGATTCGCGAAGGCAAAACCACTCAGATATCGTCTTTTATCACGATGGGGGCCAAAGAAGGCATGCAGAGCATGGACCAGCACCTCATCCGACTGACCCAAGAGAATCGCATCTCCGTGGAAATGGCCTACGAGCGCTGTCACGTGCCCACCTCGCTGCAGCGGGCTGGCATCAATCCGCCTCCTGGTTGGGGCCAAAAAGACTAACCGCGGAGCGTTCCCAGCAAGATATCGGCCGCCCATTCGTGGATAATGCGCCGATTTCGCCCATGGGTCACCAGGTAGGTTTCGGCGTTTTCCAGAGCGTCGTAGTAATCTTGTTCGGTCACTTCATGATTGCGCAGATGAGCCAGCAGGCCGGCCTGAACCTTGAGGAAAGTTGGCAGCATCTGCAGTTGGCACAGGCTGGGAAGCAGCAGCGGATGGACCACCAGGGCCTTGCGCCAGACCAGGTGCTCCAGGTAGCGCTCGATCTTGGAGTTAAAGCGGTCGTCGACCAGTTTTTCCAGATCGCCGAAGGTTCCGCGCCAATTGAAATGAGGCAAAGAGAATGCGGTCCCTTGATTGAGTCCACTTTCGACCTCTGGCCACAGCGATTTTTCCAGCGAGAACATAAAGTAATCGGCCAGTTGCGAGCGGCTCAATTCTTGCAATCGCGCCACCGGAGAGCCATAGGGGAAGGCAGGGTGATTCCACATCTCGGGCAGGCGCTCCCCGATAGCCACGATCTCCTCTTCCAGGTCGGGCAGTTCGGCCATCAGGCAGCCCAGCCCAAGAGTGGCCAGCGAGAGCGTTTCGAGATAGCCGCGACGGGCTGCCCGGCGCGTCAACTCGGCCTCCAGGCCCTGATAGTCCCGATAGCTGATATAGTATCGACCGTAAACTACCAGACCGTCCGCGGCCACCTTGTTGACAGGCGCCTGATGGGCCAACTGATGGCGCAAGTCATCGATGTGGGCACTGCTGGGCCGTCCGTGATTTTGGCGGGTGGCGGTGCAATAATAGGTGGTGCCTGCGTAGACCCCATCTGGGGTCTGAGTCAAGACGAACGGAAACAGTTTGCAGGTGGCCGGCTTGGCTTCATAGCCCAATTCGCGGTGGATAGAACAGAGCTGGTCGGGGTCTAGAAAGCTGCAATTGGGGCTATCCTTGGAGTTTCGAATAAAGACCTGGTGGACCGCATCCAGATGGCAGCGAGGACACTTGCCCGCCTCACCGGGCACCTCTTGAGGATGCCTGGGACACGCATAGGTCTGGCGAAAGGCGTCGCTCCGCACCGGTAAGGTCTGCACACGGGCCACCACTTCGGGCTCGACCGGGATGTCCCAGCCGGCCCGGCAGCCCCGACCGCACTGCAGGCAGTCATAGTGTTGCTGAGGGTCAAAGAAGATCTGGGTCACGCCGGCCTCCGCATGTGTTCCACCAGAAATCGCGCACATCGCTGATAGACGGGGCGCAACCCACGGCAGTGATAGACGAGGAACTTTTCGGCCAGATCGAGGGCGTCCCAGTAGTCCTGGTCGGCTAACGGACGCTGACGGTGTTTGGCAAAGCCCTGGGCGTACAGCCCCAAAAAGGTGGGCAAAAAGTGAGCCAGGCACAGATTGGAGAGCAAGGTGGGATGCATGACCAACTGTTTGCGAAAGACCAGGTGTTCCAGGTAGCGCTCCACCTCGGGCAGAGCGGGCACCGACTCCAGTCCGGTCAGGGACTGAGTCACGCTTTGATAATGCTGGCGCAGGGCCGGTTCTACCCCGGCCAACTCGGGCAGCAGGTGCTCGGATAGCTGACTCCACATCTCCTGGCGCATGGCGGTCAACGCCTCCTCGTTCACGGAGACCCCTGTAGCCAGCTCTTGAGGAGCGGGGCGGGGACTGCTGGTGCGCGGTTTGCCCCAGCTGGCCACCTGCTGAGCCAGTCCACAAAGGGCTTCGGCCAGGGCCGTTTGCCAGTTGCTCTGGGCGGCGCGCGCCCCAAGACGGCTTTCAAATTGCCGGTATTCTTGCCAGCTGGTAAACCACGAGCCGTGCACCACCAGGCCGTCGTCGTGAATGACATTGGTGGTCGTGCCAACGGCCATCAACTGGGCGATGTCCACACCATGCTCGGCCAGCGACCTACCGGAATTTTGGCGCGCGGCGGTGCACGAATAAGAAACTCCAACGTAGGTGCCGTCGGGGGTTTGACTGAGGATGAAGGGGAAAAGGCGGCAGGTATTGGGTTTGGCCTCTACCCCCAAATGACGGTGGATGCCGCACAGCAGGTCGTCTTCGAGAAAGCCACAGCGAGGGGTCATATTGAGTACCCATCCGGACTTCTTTTCCACCAGGGCCGCGCCGTGTTCTTGAATGACGCGCAGGGTAAGTGGCTGACCCTCCAGTTTTTGTCGGATCGGTTCTTCGACAGCAATGTCCCAGCCCGCCTGACAACTGCGTCCACACTGAACGCAGTCATAATTTTGCTGGGCCGGGAAGTGCAGCGAAGGCATGTTTGTTAAGGGTTCCAAACCGATCTAGAGCAATCCTGCGCAGGGTTTGCCGGCTATTTCGTGTAACAATCATGTAACAAGTGCCTCTAGACGGTTGCGCCGGACAGCGTGATACAGAAAAGAGACAAAGACCGGGAAGGTGAAGTCGATGGCGTTTAATCCGATGATGATGATGAATGGATGCAACCCCATGATGATGGGTGGATGCAACCCCATGATGGGTGGCAACCCCATGATGGTCATGATGCAGATGATGCAAATGATGCAAATGATGCAAATGATGATGGGTCAGATGGGTGGCGGCGGTATGCCAATGGGTATGCCAATGGGTATGCCCATGGCCGACATGATGGGCGGCTTCAACGGAATGCCCCCCAACTATGGTCCTCCGATGCAGATGCCCGGCTACGCTCAACCACCTTACGGATGCCAGTCTCCTTGGGGCGGCGGCTATCCTTATCAGCAGCAACCCGGCTACGGCCCTCAAGCCCCCTGGTCAAACGCCCCGATGTGCGCCCCTGGTGACTTTCGCGGCAACGGTTTTGGCAACGCGTTGGCTCGCAATGGGGCCCAGGTCACTCAACAGATGTATCCCTCCAGCGGGCGCTGCTATCGTGGCGTCAAGAATGCTCTGGCTCCGATGGGGGTCCACCTGCAGGGTGGTTCGGCCTACCAGGCCGCCGACCAATTGGCCAATAACCCTCGCTTCCGAGAAGTGCAGGTTCCTCGCGACCAGCTGCGCGGTCTGCCGCCGGGGGCCGTCGTGGTCTGGAACAAGAACGACAATGCCGGCCATCCCCATGGTCACATCTCGATCGCCCAGGGCAACGGCATGGAGTCCAGCGATAAAATGCGCCGCCAGATCACCAACTACCCCTCCAGTTTCCGAGTCTTCCTTCCTAACGGCTAACCCCTTGCCTGCACGGAGGTAGGCGGAGAATGGATCTCAAAGGGGTAGCCCAATGGACGACGAGTTTGCCCACCTGGTCCCGGATGAGGACGAAGAAATCCCCGAAACTTATGAGGATACTGAGGACGTTCCTGAGGAATCGCCTCTGGATGTATTGCGTCGCTGTCAGGAGAACACCGACCTGGAGCCGTTTGAACTGCTCAAGCTGGACGCCGAAAAGTGGCTTGACGGACAGCAAGACAGCCAGGCGCTGAAGCAACGCTGGCTGGCTCTGGACCAGGAATTGGCCTCTCGGCATCACTACTTCCAGGAGGGCCTGCGCTTCCAGGAGTGGAGCGAGTTCCTGATCGTAACCGGGCGTGAAGTGTTTGAACAGTTTGAATGGATCCAGGATCAGATGCAGCGCTTTGACCTGGGGTTGGAGACCTCTCAAGAGCTAGAGGTGGCCTATGCCATCGAGCAGATCTACGCGGCCCTGGTTGTCCTGCAGCACGCCTACAAGACGTTGCGAGAACTGCAAGACAAGTTGCCGGCCATGTCGGATTCGCCCCTGGTCGCCGAGTTGATCCGAGTCGGTCAACTGGCCGCCGACGAAAAGATCCCC
Source organism: bacterium (assembly GCA_018780265.1). Taxonomy (GTDB): domain Bacteria; phylum Vulcanimicrobiota; class Xenobia; order Xenobiales; family JADMJV01; genus JADMJV01. The sequence goes on along the minus strand of JADMJV010000022.1, from coordinate 19,469 downwards.
ATCGACTCTTTTCTGGAACGCCTCCATGTCTACCAGGACATGCAAGAGCGACTGCGGCAGGCCTTGCAATTGGCTCAGCCTGCCCCGCGTGAACAGGCCATCCTGGACGAGGAGCGGATGCATTTGGACGCGGCCTTCGAGACCCAGCAGCAAGGGGTAGAAGAGTTGCTTCACTTCGCTGAGACTCTGGACCGGTTGGCTTTGGAGCGCGGACTGGAATTGCTGGATCAGGGCGCTCAGGTTCAGTTGCGTTTACGTCAGCGACTGGATAAAACGGATTCGACGTCCTGCCCCTTTTGTTCGGCCAGCAATGAAGTGCACAGTCGCTTTTGTTCGGCCTGCTCGGCCCGCCTCCCCAGCTCGACCCCGGCCGACACGACGACTCCAACGGCTTCGGACGGGTTGTCCAGCCACTTTCAGAGGCTGGCCTCGGCCGTCCAACAGCGGTTGCGCGGTCAGATCAGTGAGGCCGAATTTCAGACTACCTTGGGTTGGTTTCGGGGCCTGTATGAAAGCGTTTGTCGCCAGCGCAACGCCCAGCCGCCCGCCCCTGCCAATGCGCCGCCCGATCAGAAGCAGTTGCTGGCCGAGGCTCAGGAGTCGATGCAGGCAGGACTGGAATTGATCGGTGAGGGATTGGAGCAACTGGAGGCCGGGGAGCAGCTTGAGGATGCCCTGGAAACGGTCATCGCCGGCGGGGATCGATTGCTCGAGTTAGCGCACTCCCTGCAGGAACGCTAGACTGAGGGGGATCAAGAATTCTTCCCAGCCCTGGGCGTGAAAAGTCAGTCGACGTTCCACCTCGCGCACGGATTCCAGGCGCATCTTCCGGGTCGGCCTGGTGCCAGCCACCAGGGCTTGCTGCCAGGTCCAGTAGCGCAACATTTCGTTGATCAGCGGCAGCAGGCAGACCCGGGCATGCACCGAGGGCGCCCCCCAAAGAAACTTGCGAAAGAGCAGATGCCGAAAAAACGGCTCCACATCGCCCCAGTGGTCGACATCCTCGGCCTCCATCCGCCGTTGAATCTCGCGCGGTTCGGCCCATCCCGGAAATATCAGACTCGTATAACGACCTCCCTGCACCTGGCAGACCAAAACCTCCTGGGCTCTCTCGGCCCTATCGTCCGCCTCGCAAATCGCCAGCAGTCCGCGCAAAGTTCGCTGGCAAGCCGCTTCGATATCGTCTGACAGCCACCCCAATTCGAGCTTGCCCAACTGAGAGAAGTTTTGCTGAGAGGCCGCCAGCGACACCCCGATGGCGCCACTGAAAGTTCCATCGGCATAGCACAACTGGTCACCCAAATACTCCTCGATCTGCCCATACGTTTCCCACGAGCAGGCCAAATCGACCGAGCGGCTGGAGTGGGCCGGCAGAGACTGCCAGTCGCGGTCTTTGCGCTCCACCCGCGGTCCGCTTCCGTGCAGCACGGCTGTGCAGGCGAAGGAAGCGCCGATATAGCGGCCTCCCGGCGTATCGATGGCACGGAAAGGAAAATGAGCGCAGGCCGAGGGGCGCTGCTCATAAATCGAGCAACGATTGCTGGGCCTGTCGGCCAGATTGGGGCAGCCTTCAGGAATGCAGCGCAACATCATGCGTCCGTCCGGGCGGGGCAAAGCCCCCGGCACGACCTGGCCTTTGTCGACATCGACCTCGAACATCTCGCAGCTTTTTCCACAATGGACACACTCATAGTAAAGAGGAGGCAGATGAATCACCGGTGGGGTTTCTGCCAAAGGGAGGTGTGTCCTGGGAGAGCGCGTAAATGCGCACATGCAGGGCGCTCTGATTCGTCTTAAAAAAATGGCCGGTTCATCGACCGCTCTGGAGATCTTGGACCGATTTTTGGAGGAAAGCCCTGGCCGCCTCAAGGCCTGCCTGGACGCGCTGGCTCAAGGAGACTTGCTGGAACTTCAGCACAATCTGCACCGCATTCGCAGTGACGCCGGTTGGCTGGGAGCCAGGGCGGTTCAGGACCTGGCCGGTCAGGGCGAGACCCTGGCGATGGAGGGGCAAACCGAGGGCCTGGAGACACTGCTTCAGCAACTGTCTGGCCTGTGCTACGAAGCCGGTCAGGAACTTCACCGCCAGCGCACCCTCCTCTTGGGGAGCCAGGAGTCTTGAAATGGCGCCTGCGCGCCCCTGCAACCAGTGCCAATCTGGGGCCGGGATTCGATTGCCTGGGCGTGGCCCTGGACCTGTGGAACGAAGTTGAGATAGAGACCCTGACCAACAAAAACAAAACTCACCTGCAACTTGAAGGGGAGGGGGCGGCTCAACTGCCCCACGACGAGTCCCATCTCATGCTCCGTGCCGCTTTCGATTATTTGCGTCAGCGCGGTTTGTCGCGTTGGCCCCGCTTGCGGGTGTCCTGCCTGAATCGGGTTCCGCTGGCGCGCGGCCTGGGCTCTTCGGCGGCCACTCGAGTTTTGGGTGTGATGTTAGGCCAGTTGCTGGCCGACGGTAGCCTCGATACCCAAGAAACCTTGCGCGCCGCCAGCCGTCTCGAGGGCCACCCTGATAATGTGGCCCCTGCCGTCTTTGGCGGTCTGGCATGCAGCCTGGCCGAGCCCGACGGCACTTTTTACAGCCAAAACTGGACCGTTCACGACTGCTGGCGAGTGGTGGTGGCCATCCCCAACTTTACCTTGGAAACCGAGCGTTCTCGTGCGGTTTTGCCGGCCCAACTCAGCCGCGCCGACGCCATTTTCAATCTGGCCCATTTACCCTGGCTACTACGGGGCCTGGGCGAGGGGCGGGCCGATTGGCTCCGACTTGGCTGCCAGGACCGCTGGCATCAGGACTACAGAATGCCCTTGATCCCTGGCATGGGTCAGGTATTGCAGGCGGCTCAACAGGCCGGGGCCTGTGCGGCTCACCTCTCGGGCGCGGGCCCCACCCTGGCTGCCTGGGTGGACGCTCGCCAGCACGACCCCGAGCGCGTGGCTGAGGCCATGGAAGAGGCCTGGTTGGGCAGGGCTCGCTGCAAAGTTCTGACCGTGCTGGGCCAGGGGGCCCATGCCCTCGATTAAACTCGACTGGCCTCTTGAGTCGCCCGTATTGGTGGCCTGCTCGGGTGGTTCGGATTCGCTGGCTTTGCTCCACCTGGTGCGAGACGGTGGCTGGCCGGTCGAAGTGGCTCATCTCGATCATGCCGGTCGCTCCGATTCGGCGCGGCAATCCCGCCAGCTGGGCCAACTCTGCCAACAGATGCAACTGCCTTACCACAACCGCCGACTCGATGTGGCCCGCTGGGCGGCCCGCTATAAAATGAGCTGGGAAGCTGCCGGCCGCGAGCTTCGCTACACATGGCTCAAAAAATTGGCCCAACAACGGGGTGCCTTGCTGGTCACCGGCCATACCGCCGACGACCAGGCCGAAACCGTGCTCATGCGAATGCTTCAGGGGTGCACCCTGGTTGGATTGGCCGGGGTTTATCCTCAGGGCTTGCGCCTGGCGCGCCCCCTGTTGGGATGGCGACGCCAGGAATTGCGTCAAGAGTTGCAGCGCAGAGGACTGAGCTGGTTTGAAGACCCTGCCAATCAGGACCCACGGTTTTTGCGCGTGCACCTGCGACAAAAGGTGTTACCCTTGCTGGAAGGCCTCAACAGTGGCCTGGTGCGTCATCTGGGCCAATTGGCCCGGGATGCTTTGGAGCTGCGCCAACTACTGGGCCGGCCCAGGCCGCTGCTGGAACTAAGTCGACTTGAGTTTGAGGAAATGCTCCATCAGCACTGGCTGTCCTTAAGTCCTCCGGTCGGGGCGCGTTGGAATCGCCAGCACGCCCATGACCTCTTTGCGGCCTTGAGTTGCCCCGAGTGGCGCAGTTTTAACTTGCCCGGTGGCTGCTGGGCGGAGTGGAACGGCCGCCAATTGTCGCTTGGCCGCCAGCAACCTCTGCCCGATCAAGCTCCAGCCGGTTTGCTGTGGCGTACTCGTCGGCCCGGGGATTGCTGGGACGGTCGCTCCTTGAAAAAGGTATTTAACGACTGGAAAGTGCCTCGTCTGGCCAGGGCCACTCTCCCCTTACTGGTCAGGCCTCCGCACCAGGTGCTGGCGGTGCCCGGCTTTGCCTGTCACCCCGAGGTGCTCGAGTGGGTCCAGGGGGAAAGGAGTGGCTTGATCATCGTTGAAGCGCCCGGCCGAGATGACCAAACCACCGATTGACCGCGTCCTATTTACGGACCAACAGATTCGCCTGAAAGTCCAAGAACTGGGCCGCCAGATCACCCGTGACTATCAGGGGAAAAGCCTGCACCTGGTGGGTGTCTTACGCGGTGCCCTACCCTTTTTGGCCGACCTGGCTCGGGCTATCGACCTGCCCGTGGTGACCATGGATTTCGTCTGTGTGCGGCGCAGACCCGGTTCCACGCCAGAACTTCTTTTCGATTTAGACTCTTCCTTAGCGGGACGCCACGTTTTGCTCGTAGAAGACCTGGTGTCCGAGGGACGAACACTCGCTTATCTGGAAAAACTGATGAGTGTTCGCCAACCGGCCAGCCTCAAGCTGTGCAGTTTGCTGCGCCGCGACCCTGGCGTGGAACTAGCCTACTGGGGTTGGGATTGTCAAGAAGAGGGCTATCTCGTGGGGTATGGCCTGGATATTGAAGAGCGCTGGCGCCAGCTACCGTATATCGCCGTAGCGCAGTAGCCGGAGGAGCAACCGTTTGCAACGTTTTTTTCGTCACCTGATCATTTCGCTGCTGCTGGCCATTGCGGTGCTAGGAGTGATCTACACCGTTCACGGCAGCAAGAAAGGGCCAAAATCGGTCCTGTATAGCGAGTTCGTGCAATATGTGGACGATGGCAAGGTTGCCGAAGTCAGCATCCAGGGCAACAAACTGGTGGGCAAGTTCAAGACCGAAGACAAAGGCTACGCCCAGTTTTATACCCACTTTCGCCGCGAGATGGAGCCCAGTCCCGAAGATCTCTTGACGCGTGAAAAAGTCCGCTTTCAGGTGGCGGATACCGAGGGCAACCGTTGGATCGTAGAAAATCTCTACCTCATTCCCCTCCTGATCGTATCTGGTCTGCTCTTCATGATCATTCGCCAGGCCCAGTCGAGCGGCGGTCAGGCCTTCTCTTTTGGTCGCAGCAAGCACAAACTGGTTTCCGAAAATCGCGTCAAGGTGACCTTTGACGACGTAGCTGGCGTGGCTGAGGCCAAAGAAGAATTGGGCGAAGTGGTTGACTACCTCAAATACCCCAAAAAGTATCAGAGCTTGGGTGCGCGCATTCCGCGTGGAGTCTTGCTGCTGGGCGCGCCCGGAACCGGCAAAACCCTGCTGGGGCGTGCCATCGCCGGCGAGGCCGGGGTGCCTTTTTACTACATCAGCGGCTCCGACTTTGTGGAGATGTTCGTGGGAGTGGGCGCTTCGCGAGTGCGCGACCTCTTTGAGCAGGCCAAGCGCACCTCTCCTTGCGTGGTATTTATCGACGAGATCGACGCTGTGGGTCGTCAACGCGGAGCCGGCGTGGGCGGTGGCCACGACGAGCGCGAGCAGACCCTCAACCAGTTGCTGGTCGAGATGGATGGCTTCGAGCCCAATCAGAACGTCATCATTCTGGCCGCCACCAATCGGCCTGACGTACTCGATCCTGCCCTGCTGCGACCGGGCCGTTTTGACCGACAGGTGGTGGTGGACAAACCCGACATCGCCGGCCGCCTGGCCATTTTAAAGGTGCATTCTCGGGGCAAGCCCTTGGGTGTCAACGTCGACCTCAACATGCTGGCTCGCCAGACCCCTGGCTTCTCGGGCGCCGATCTGGAGAATCTGCTCAACGAGGCGGCGCTGCTGGCGGCTCGCAACAACCGCGACAAAATCTTCATGCAGGACTGCGAGGAGGCCATCGATCGCGTTCGCATGGGGCCAGAGCGCAAGAGCCGCATCATTTCTGAAGACGAACGCGAAGTGACCGCCTACCATGAGGCTGGCCATGCCATGGTGGGCCGAGCCATCCCCGAATCCGATCCCGTGCGTAAGGTGACCATTCTACCTCGCGGCATGGCCATGGGCGTGACCATCTTTGTGCCCGAAGAAGACCGATATTCAGCCAGTACCGAAGACCTGCTGGCCCAGATCGCCGTCTTTATGGCCGGTCGGGCTGCTGAGGAACTGGCTTTTGGTCGCATCACTACAGGGGCCTCCAACGACATCGAGCGGGCCACCCAGATTGCCCGCGACATGGTGTGCCGCTACGGAATGAGTAAACTGGTGGGCCCTGTCCACTTTGGCCGCAAGCAGTCTCAGGTGTTTTTGGGGCGTGACATCAGCGAGCAACGCAACTATTCCGAGGCGGTCGCTCAGGCCATCGACGACGAGGTGCGCAAGACCGTGGAGGCTCAGTACAACCGGGCGCGCAGCATCCTGGAAACCCAAAGAGATATGCTCGACCTGTTGGCCGCTGAACTACTCAAGTCGGAAGTACTGGAAGAGGAAGACCTCGACAAGATTCTGGGACCTTCTTGCCAGGCCAGGAGGCGAACCATCGCCACCGACAAACCCAAATCCGTACCCTTAGAGGCCCAAACCAGCGAGCAGTCGGTCTAACGAGGGTCTATCTGGTCAAAGTAGCGGCGCACGGCCTCGCGGTGTTCCGGGGGGACGCGCTCTTCGGCCACCGATTGCTCCGCCAGGGCTTTGGCCTCTAAAAAGTCTTCCTGTTCTGGGCGCAGGCTGGGGTCCTGATGGCGCGCCTCGCCCAGTTGACTGTCGGACAGTCTCAACAGCTTGCCCTTGCCCCCGGCCAGGGCCACCCGTTCACGTCGCGTTTTGAGGTGCTTGCGCTCGGCTCCATACAATCGCTGGAACTGCTCGACCTTGTGACGCTGCTGCTGGTTCTGACGATGACTGCGGGCCTTGGCTTTGGCCGGGTCACCGCTCTTACCGGCTTCGTTGCTGGAGCCTGTCCCAAAGTCGGCCTTGCCCCTTCCTTTGCCCGGCATAGGCACGTCCTTGGCGGCCAGTTCCCCTTCGCCGGGGGCATCTTGCCCGCCCAACTGATGGAGTTCTTGCTGCAGCGCCTGGCTCAATTCATCCCCTTCCAGCAGCTCCTTCTGGGCTTGCTGCAAGGCCTTTTCAGCCGCCTCCTTCTGGCCTTGTTCTAGAGACTTTTGGGCTTGCTCCACCAGCTTCTGGACTTCGGGTTGCTGCCCCAGGCCCTTGCGCACCAGCTCCAGTTGCTGGCGCTGAGCGCCCGGCCCTTTTTCCCCTTTGGCGATCTGCTCTAACTGTCGGGCCGCCGCCGCGCCCTCGGCCACTTGACGCTGCACCTTTTGCAGAGCATCGCGCATTTGTCGGGCCGCCTGGGCCGGCACCTGTTGGGGCATTTTGCGCAGCAGTTCCTGTAGTTGCTGGTGTTGGCGCGAGCGCGGACGGGTCGCGGCCAGCTTCTTGGCCAGTTGGCTGAGGCGTTGATGGGAGGCCATCACTTCTTGTTTGACCGGATCCTCAGCCACAGGCAGCACCCTTGGCGCCACCACAAAGACGGCCACAATCCCCAGGGCCGGTACCAGCCAGCGCAAAAGCGGGCGCCGCCAGGTGCTGGGGAAGGTGCCTCGCGGGTCGATTCCGTCCAGCCGTTCCAGAGTTTCCTGCAGCAGCAATTGCGATACCACCGTGGGGGGGCGGCGCGATTGGATTTGGCCCACGCAGGTCAGCAAGCGGTCCTGCAAGCCATTGTGCTGATCGGCTTCATGGGCAATCTGGCGCAGGCTCATCGGCGTCAGCAAACCGTGCAAGAAGCCGGCCGCCGCCAGCAGCGGCCAGACCCACAGAGTCTGCAGCACATTTTCCGGAGGCAGACCCAGATACGTAAAAAGCAGCACCAGCGGCAAACACATCCATCCCCCCCACAACCCCCCCGCAAGCAGCGGTGCACACCTTGCACCAGTGCCTGCCGGCGGCGAAGTTGGAAGAGCTTGATGTAAAGCCGGTCTTCCATCCGCCTACCAGGGAAATTGCAGGTGAATCTGATTTTGCAGGGCCGATTGCCAGGCCTGGGTCAGAAATTCATTGAAGCGCTGCACCACCCAGTCGCATTGATAGGTTTTTTGGGGCGTGTCGCTGCCCGTGATCCAGTGCAGCATCAACTGGGCTGGTGCCAGCACGTCCTTGCTACCGTCGGGGTGGCGATGGGAGAAGGCTCGCGCCACCCAGTCCACTTTCTCCAATTCGGCCGGACTGAGGATGGCCAGTGTGGCCACTCGCGTCAACAGGTTGGACAACTCGGCATCCCCGCTTTGCTTGGACATTAGCCGGTAAAGGTAGGCCAGGCCGTAGCACGAGAAGGCCTTGTCGATTTCGTGATGGCGGATTTTGGTCGGGCCAGCACGCTCCACTCGGTCTCGAAAGGTACCGGCGGTACGCGGCGATTTGGCCATAAATTCAATCAAGGTGGTGGTAGTCGGCAGAGCGTGCAGATATTGCTGACCGATGCCGGTGGGGCCACCCCAACGTTGCACCACTTGCGACGAGGTGGGCATCCGCAGCATGCGTGCCTCCAACTCTACGCGGCGTTTTTCAAACTGTTCTAGGAAAGGATCGGACATGCGAAATTCCTTCGACGGCTCAACAAGGGCAGCCTTTCATAAAAATTTCATGGATTTCCCGTATGCTGGGTGGGTGGAAGTAGCTAACATCGCCCGTTCCGTCGTCGCCTTCACTCGTCCCAGGCCGTCCAAAATGGCCCCTGGCGCCGAGACTTCGGGCGATATCCCCGTTCCCCGCACTCCTGCGCAGGTGGACCAGTTGTGCAATGGCGGTGCCATGTCGGGCGGTATTCAAGGCTTGATCAGCGGTGCCCGCCTGGGGGGCGTCACTGGCGCCATGTCTGGCGCGGTCGCTGGCGCCGTGGGCGGCCTGGTGGGCACCAAAGTTGGCTTCAAGTATCAAAGTTTTCCTCTGGCGCTGGCCGCTGGCGCCGCCACCGGAGCCGTTGGTGCTGCCGCTATCACAGTGGCCATGGGCGTGCTGACCGGTCAGCCTCTCTCGGTGGCCAACCTTGCTGGCTACTCCATCATGGGGGGCCTGACGGGAGCCGTGGGCACCTTGGGGGGTTCTCGCCGCGCCGTGACCCGAGACAGTGTTTATGGTGGTTACACCGCCGGCCTGGTGGCCGAAACCTATACCCACAACCCTCTGGCTTCGTTGGCGGGCGCCGCTGGCGCCGGCATTGGGGGCCGTGCCCAGACCGCCTTCGGTCGGGCCGCGCTGGGCAGTGTGAGCGGGGCTGCCCTGGGCGCCCTTTCCAGCCTGCCCTACTTTCTCTCCGGTCATCCGTTGGCCGCCCAGGCTCTGGTCGAGGGCATTACGGCTGGGGCCATTACGGCTCCGGCCGGCACTTTGGTGGGGCCAGTCGTCCGTCAGGTCACGCGCAACGCTCAAGATGAGATGGTGGCCGGCATCAACCACAAACTTGACCCCTGGTTGGAGAAGAACCCTCTGGGCACCAAGGGCAAAATGGCCGCCGGTGCCGCCCTCGGCGCTTTGACCTTGGGGTCCTTCGGAATGTTGGCCCCGGTCGTGGGTATTGGAATGCTCCCCGCACTGGCCGTCAGCACCAGCGCCGGTGCGGCTCTGGGGGCCTACAAGGTGGGCAAAGCGATTCAGTATAAAGAAAAGGCCGAAGTGGCCGAGAAATACCTGCGCACTTATGCTCCGGCCGCTCAGGGCGTGAGCAATGTGTTGCTCAACCTGAAAAAGGCGGAAGCGCAGGGCTAATCAGTAAAGTGCATGCTGTAAGATAGCCGCCTTGGTTGTTATTTACAAGACCGCGTGTGCCCCTGCTTTTCACCTGGCAAGTGCAGACAACGATCTCGTCAAAACCACCGTCAGGTGAGCCCGGCCAGACTCTGCAAATTCATTCGAAGCGACAGCAAACTCAGGCAATTTGGGTTCCGGGTCAGTTCGTGGCTCCATCACTCGGATGGAATGAAGCTGAGCCTTTTCGTAATCGTTGAAGCCTTTGAATTGGAAGTCGTGGGCGCGAGATTCGGGGGGTCCTTAAAAGGCCAGTCGAGTTCCGCAGTTCCCTTCATCGCTCGGGAGCCAGGTAGAATTCCAGCCGCCTCTCGCGCATGCCTAACTGGATAAGGCCAGGTTCACCTGGGCAAAGCCAACTTCCAGTTCGTGCTCGCCTACCAGGGGATGAGCCAAATGGACCTTTAGTAGAGCTGCTCGGATGCTTACGCCGGTTGCGCTCGTATAAGGAGTGAGTCGACCGCGGGTGGGGTCCAGGCCCGCCGCTACTGCCAGTCGGCCGTCCAGCAAGGTTCGGCTGCACCCGGTGTCGAGGTAGCCGTCGAAAGCGATGCGATTGCGCGGTTCGTCAGGATGGACGAGGTCCAACGCGAGAATGGGCTGAGGCGTACCGCTGAGTTCGTCGTAGCGGTACGCGAAGGCTTGCTGATACTCGACATTCACAGCCCCAGACTTTCCGATTTCTCCTCGGCGACATTTACAAGAAACACGTAGGGAACGGCCACCCCCTGCCGGCGCGCTGTCTGGACCGCCACAACCGGGTCGGGGTCGTGAGCCATCAGACGCGAGCCCTCCACAACCAGCCACTGACCTTGCAAGCTATGCAAAAGATTTCGATGGGAGTGCCGCCAGGCGATTTCCTCCCAGCGATAATTGGCGTCGTTCTCAGTGGGGGGCAGCTCGGACAATCGCAAGAACTCCTCGATGTCGCGCTCAAGGAATCGCAGCTTTCTAGCCGAGAATTGAACCCCTCGAAGGCGTCCGTCCCGCCACCATTTCTTTACGGTGTTCGGCGATACTTGCAACTGTTGGGCAACTTGTCGGGCAGACAGCATTTCCGTGCTCATACTGACGATAGGGTAGCGTCTTTGCCGGTTTGTCGTCAATATGCGCTTTCTATGCCGCCATCATGGCCATCGTCAAAACCACCGCTAATCGCGGCTAGTCAGGCAGGCGAGTGGTGACCAGCGCCACCAAAAAGCAGATAGCGGCTGGAATCAAGAAACCCTGGTAGTGCATGGTCAGAAAAAAGTAGGCGCCGCTGACCGAGCCTGCGACGAAGGCAAGTAACGTCAAAGTGCGTATGACCGTGGCCCGCGTCTCCATTTTGCGTTCCGGACCCGAGATGTAGAAATACCGCACCAGGCCCAGCCCCAGATCGGTGGTCAGGCCGGTCATGTGGGTGGCCCGCATCACCGCCCCGGTGGCCGTAGTCACGGCGGCGTTTTGAAGGCCGCTGGCCAGCGCCAGCAGGAGCAGCAGGATATAGTCGTCGGTGGCCCCGGCTACACTGCCGAAGGCGTCGAACCAGCCCGATTCGCCGCCCAGCGCGGCCAGTCCCAACAGAGCGGCCGACAGCATGATGGGCAGACCGTAGAGAGGCGGCAGGTCTTTGGCGATGCGACGGTCGACCAGCAGCGCCGAGATCATGGCCCCGGCCAGGAAGTATACGGGAATGCTGGAGATAGCCAGAGCCTCCAGCCAGTGATTCTTGGTGAGATTGATGCCAAAAAGGGTGGCAAAGCCGGTCACGTGAGTGGTGAACCTGGCGGCCGCCATCCAGCCCCCCGAATTGACGCATCCTGAAGCAAACACCAGCAAAAGCCATTTGCGCACGGCTAAAAGGGCCTTGATGTGGTCTTTCATGGCTAAGGGCCCTTGGCTGCCTCATCAATAGTGGGGAAGAAGCTGAAAAGAGCGTCGAATCCTGACAAAGTGAAGACTTCCTCTACGTGGGGCCTGAGGGCGGCCAGTCGCACTTCGGTGTTGATCTTCTTGCCGGTTTTGGCGGCCACCAGAAGGACTCGCAGTCCGGCCGAACTTAAATAATTGAGCGAGCCAAGATCGAGAACAACGATCGACTTGGGGCGCTTGTCGAGTTCGGCCAGCAATTTTTCCTGCAAGCTAGCCGAGGTGTTGGCGTCCAGGCGGCCTTCGAGAGACAAAACCAGGTGCTCATTGGCCAGACCTTCTTTGATTTCCATGGGCGGCTCTTTCTGGTATGCTCAGGGGGGTTCCTTTGCTGGAAAGGGAACCAATGTCTCATGCGCGCGCTCTTGATCGCTCTGTTAGTCACGTTGGGGGTGGCGGCCCAGCCCAAGTCTCCGGTCAAAATCGGAATGTCGGCCGCCTTCCGCGGACCCAGTCGGGCTTTGGGTATCGAACTCTATCGAGGGGCCCAGGGCTATTTTCAGGAGTTCAACGCCCGCGGTGGCCTGGATGGCCACCCCGTGGAGTTGGTGGCCAAAGACGATGGATACAATCCGGCTCCGGCCATTCTCAATACCATCGAGTTGGTCAAGAAAGAAAAGGTTTCTCTTCTCTTTGGCTATGTGGGTACGCCCACGGTAACGCGGGTGTTACCGCTGCTGAAAGGGGGGTTCGATCAGCCTCAGGTTTTGATGTTTCCCTTCACGGGGGCTCAGCCCCAACGCCAACCGCCCTATGCCGATATCTGCTTTAACCTGCGGGCGTCTTACCGCGAGGAGACGGCGGGCCTGATCGACCATCTCTATACCCTCGGTTATCGGAAAACGGGTATCTTCTATCAATGCGATGCCTATGGGCGCTCGGGCTGGGAAGGGGTACGCCGGGCTCTGCACGCGCGTGACCTCGGGCTGTGTGCCGAGGCCACCTATCGCCGAGGCTCTTCCTTTGATCAAAGTTACCTCCAACAGGTGCGTATTTTGCGCCAGGCGGGCGTGGATCACGTGATTTGCGTGGGCAGTTACGCGGCCTGCGCTGGATTTATCCGCGATGCCCGAGATCAGCAGTGGGAGATCCCTATCGCCAACGTCTCTTTTGTGGGCAGCGAGAGCATGTTGGACCTGCTTACCAAAGCCAGCCGCAAACAGGGCCAGGACTACACGCGGCGCCTGATCAACAGCCAGGTGGTTCCCAGCTACAACGATTCGCGTCTGCCAGCCGTGCTCGAGTATTGCCGCTGTATGAACAACAACCCGCCCATGCCACCTCCAAAGCTGGTGGGAGACGGGCCTGGTTACCGTCCCTTGCCCTACAGCTTTGTCAGTTTTGAAGGCTACCTGTGCGCTAAACTGATGTGCGAAATGCTGCGCCGGGCGGGTCCGCCCTGGGATAGCCGGCGCGTGGTCAAGGCTGCCGAATCCATGCAAAACTTTGACCTGGGCATTGAGTCTCCGGTAAGCTTCTCTCAGCAGCGTCATCAGGGATTGCACAAAGTCTATTTCACAACCGTCGCCCGGGACCAGTTTGTGCCCCTGGAGGATTGGTCGGGCCTGCACCCTTGAGAAGAATGGGCCTCTTTCGTCAAACACTGTTGTTGACCACTTTGATGTTCGCCATCATCCTTACCATCACCGTGGGCCTGTCGGTATGGAGTCTTTACGACAATCTGGTCAAGGAGTGCGAGAGCAAGGGGCGGGCTGTGGCTCTGGGGATTTCCCGCTCCAGCGACGAGCTGTTGGTCAACCGCGACCTGGCCACTCTGCAAGCCATTTTGGACGAGTCGTTAAAGGTCGAAGGGGTCTCTTATCTGTTTCTGGTCAGCCCGACCCGGGAGTTGCTCTGTCATACCTTTGTGCCCCAGGTGCCCGCTGCGGTTCTGGGGCTGCCCAGCGCCAGCGATGAGACCACTGTCACCAAGATTTATGTGCAAGGGCTGGGCTACTGCCTGGATATTTCGGCACCGGTGATGGCCGGGGTGGGTGGCCAGATTCACGTAGGAATGGACCTGCAGTTGGTCTATCACGAAGTGCTCAGCGACGCCACCTTGCAGGCGCTGGCCGTGTTGGTGGTGTTTCTGGCCAGCCTGTGGGCTTCCACCTATTCGGTGCGGCGGATCACTGGCCCCGTCTCCGCTCTGACCGAGTATGCCGAAGCGCTATCCGGGCACGACTTTTCGACCGATTTTCCCCACCGCCAGGAGATGGCGCGACTGGTTTGCCAGTCGGTTGGCGAGGTAGCGGCGCTGGCCGAGTCGTTTTTGCACATGGAGCGCACCATTCAGCAGAGCGTACTGAACTTGCGTCAGACCACGGCCGCCAAGGAACGCATCGAAGGCGAACTGCAGGTGGCCAGACACATTCAGATGAGCATTGTGCCTAAAAGGTTTCCCGCCTTTTTGCAGCTCAGTCAACTGGATATCTTTGCCACTCTCGAGCCGTCCCGTGAGGTAGGTGGCGATCTCTATGACTTTTTCCAGTTGGACGATGAGCACATTTTTGCCGTGGTTGGCGACGTTTCTGGCAAGGGAGTTCCGGCGGCCCTCTTCATGGCCGTCACCCAGACTCTGATCAAGGCCACGGCACGTCAGGGCCTGGGGCTGGCCGAACTGATGTCACGCCTCAACAATGAGCTTTGCCAGAACAACGAAGCCAGCATGTTTGTAACGTTGTTTGTGATTGTGCTCAATGTACGCACGGGCGTTGTGGAGTTTTCCAACGGGGGCCACAATCTGCCCTACCTGTTGTCGCCTGGCGAGTCGCCTGCCATGCTGCCGCGCAGCAAAGGGATGGGTCTGGGCGTGGCCGAGGATGTCCCCTTCGAAACTCGCACTATGACCTTGCGCCCGGGGCAGGCGTTGGTGCTGTATACGGACGGCATCAGCGAGGCTCATGACCCCCAAGAAGAGCTGTTTGGCGAGGCTCGCATGGTCGAGGTTTTCTCTCAACTCGAACACACGCAACCGCGTCACGTGGTAGACGGCTTGCTTCAAGCCGTTCGTGCTTTCGAAGCAGGCGGGGCTCAGGCTGACGATATCACGGTATTGGTGCTGACCTTTTTGGGCTTGCCCAATGTCAGAGAACTCACGGTGGCCAATCAAATGTCCCAACTGGACTCGCTGGCGGCGGTGGTCGAGCAATTTGGTGCCAAGCACGAACTGGGACCCAAGACGGTGATGTTGTTGCAGTTGGCCATTGAAGAGTTGTTTACCAATGCGGTCAGTTACGGTTTCGCCGACGATAGTCAGGGGACGGTGTCTATCCGACTGGAGAAAGAGGAAGATGCGGTCATTCTAACCATCACCGACGATGCCCGCCCCTTTGACCCCTTCGAGCAAGGACCCACGGTGGACGCCGCTCAGGGCCTGGAAGACCGAAAAATCGGCGGACTGGGCATCCATCTCACGCGCAACATGTTTGACGAGATCGCTTACCAACGCCGGGGCCCGCTCAACTGGGTTCAGTTGCGCAAACGCCTGGACTGATCAGCACCCCTGTTGCTGATCGAGCCCGTTGTCCACGCGCAGATGCAGATGGTTGTGGTGGCCTTTGTAGTAGCGGGTCAGGCCATCGCGGATCAGTTCGGGATCGTTAAACAGGACCACCGACTGGGGATTGAGCTTCTTGACCAGTGTAACCCACTGTCGGGTACGGCCGCGATCGTAACTCGGATCGTTGATGTTGGTGGGTAACATCTCCCCGTCTTTGCGAAAAGGCCGCAGGTCGGCCTCGGTGCCGTTCTTGTGGGCCGAGTGGGGAGGAAAGTCGCCGCCTCCCTGGCGGCTCATGTCGCCAACTTGGAAAGGCACATCGCTTTCCTTTTCCCATTCCAGGCCAAGATCGGTGACAAATCGGATGGTGTCGGCCAGAGCCACCTGATCTTTGCCGTCTGCTTCGCGATTGTAGGTGCAAAAGCCGGGCCCAGATTCGGGGAGGACTTCACTGATCTTGGGATTATTCCGCCATTCAGAGTTGTTCTGGACGGGACCCGCACAACCACATCGGTCAGACGAATGCCAGGAATGAACCTGTTGATAGTTTCTCAGTGCCAGCAACATCCGAGGTCCTCCACGTAACTATGGACCCCAAATTACCATGAAATTCCCGGATCAATTGCTACGGAAAAACAAACATTTGGCTCAACCGGCCCTTAGGATTTCAGCCAGGCCAGTTTGACGAAACAGGTGGGGCAGCGCCAACCGCCGGCCGGCTTTTCGGTTCCCAACGGTACCGTTTTGGTCAGTCCGCAGCAAAGGCAGCGGAAATCACCAAAATCTGGTTGCACCGGCGGGGGGGCGGCGGCGGCTTTGGCAGTCGCGCGCGTGCTTTTGGCCTTGGTGGCCTTGACCGGTGCACCCTCTACCTTGGCAGCCGTTTTACGGGGCTTGGTGGTTTTAGTGGCTTTTGTTTTGGTGGCGGCAGCCACACCGCCGCTAGAAGAGGGAGCATTGGCTGCGGCGGCAGCCACTTCAGAGGTCTTCACGTAAGGCTTCATGTCAATTTCGCAGCGGGGACAAAATACCGTCTCTTCTTCGCCTGGCTTGGCGTTGACCACAGTGCGCCGACGGCACTGGGGACATACATACTCTACTTGTTCTGAACTCACGGTTTCTCTGTCCTCTGATTCCTAGGTTAAACCCGCCCTGATTTCCTTACCGCTTTAACCTTGGTCCTCGAGTCCCTGCCAAAAAGTCCACCAATCTCTTGACAGGCCCGCTTTGACCTGTATGCGAAAAGGCCAGCGTGGACACTGTGGAACTATTTGACGCCTCCCGCCAACGGCCAATCCCCGTGGCTTTGTATCCCGCCCAAGGGAAGCCTTTGGGCTGGCTGCTCTTTTCGGTGGGCTTTGGCGGCTCTTGCACCGGTTACGCCTTTCTGGGACGGGCCTGGAGCCAGTTGGGATTTCAGGTGGCCGTGATCGAGCACGTCGGCAGCAATGCTGACGTGCTCAAACAGATTCATCGACCCGGGATGCGCCAGGCCGAACTGGCCGTAGTCGTAGGCCAGCGGGCGCGCCAGGAAGAGGAGTTGCTGGCTCGCCCCCTCGACCTGGCCTTTGTGCGCGCCAACCTGTGTGGCCAGTCTGACTGGGTGGGCTTGGGCGGCCACAGCTTCGGCACCTATACGGCGCTGGCCGGGATGGGCTGCGAGATGCTCCTGCCCTCAGGGCCTCGCAACTGGGACTTTGGCCTGGACTGGGCCGGAGTCGTCTTGCTCTCTCCACCCTCCCCTGATACGGTGGTCAGCGACCGGGGACTGTCTCAGGTCACAATCCCCTGTCTGCTGTTGACAGGGACCCGCGACAGTGGTATGCCCGCCGGTGTGACCTATCAGCAACGTTTGCAGAACTTTGAGCGGCTTCCCGCTGGCCGCAAATATTCAGCCCTGCTGGTTGGCGCCGATCATATGTCTCTGGCTGGCATCGGACTGGCGGTGGCTCCGGTGGTGGAGACGTTGGCCCAGGTGACGGGTCAGTTTTGGCTGGCCGTCCAACAGGACCGGGACCCCAACTGGCCGGGGAGACTGCCGATGGAGGTGAAATATGAGCAAGGCTGAGGTGACCGAGCAGGTCACGCGCTGTGGTTACTGCGCCGTGCCGGCCAGTCTGTGGCAGCCTCCCCGGGCTGAAGGGGAAGCTGCCTTGGTGCAAAGTTTTGACCACCTGGTCCAGGACTCGCACATGGCTGACGGAGGCACCTACCGTTATCGACGTTTCAGTCGACTGCTGTGGAGTGAGGGACGCCTCTCTCCCCTGGAGGGCAACAGCATTTTCCAGGAACTCAAAGACAACCCCCTCAACGGCGGCGTCGAGAGGACCTTTGCTCCCCTCGAGTCGACCATTTTGGAAAACCCTTTCTTGCGCGCTATTTTGCTCAAGGACGCCGACCAACTGGGATTGTCGGGGACCTGGCAGGTGGGCATTCATTGCGTGCGCATTCTGGCTCGACCGGCCATGCCGGGCCAGCCCACTCCCGAGGGCATCCATCGCGACGCCGAGCATTTCACCGTGCAGCATCTGGTCGATCGCCACCAGGTGCGCGGGGGCGTGTTCACCGCTTACAATGAGAGCAAAACTCCCGTCTTTCACTGGTTGCAACTGGTGCGCTGGGATACCCTGTATTTCTGCGGTAGCCTGTGGCACAGCGCCAGCTCGGTGGAGAGCGACCTGGGCGGCCATCGAGATATCTTGCTTATCGATTTTGAGCCCCTATGAAGCCGCTCCTGTTGGCCCTTTTCCTGATCCGCCTGGCCTGGGCTCAGCCGGGCAATGTCACCCGGCCGACACCCTCGATCTTTGACTACCGCCAGGAACTCGCCCTCACTCCCGAGCAGATCAAAGAGATCAAGCAGGCCGTGCGCGAACTGATGGATTCCAGCCAGAAGCAGACCAGGCGCATCCAACAGTTAGACCAGGAGTATCGCCAGATGTTGCGCCAGGACACCCCCCTGGAGCAGGCCCACACCAAACTGATCGAGATCGAAAAGGCGCGCACCGACTGGCGTTACAATGACCTCAAGGCCAGCTATCGGATTTTGGGAATTTTGAGCCCGGAACAAAAAACAAAATTATTAACCACAATCGCTTGAGAATATGGTCCAATGGCGCCAACTCAAGGCCCGGCTCTGACTGGCTGCGTTCCAGGACATCGAGTAGCTAGCTCCGCGCCTGGAAGCAGGGTGCGAGCGTCGCCGTGCTCGTAGCTGCGAACCTTGACGTGGTCAGGGCCGCCACACATCCCGAAAATATTGACCCCAACTCACCTCCACGTGCACTTTCTGGGGGACGGGATCCGGTAAACAAAAGCTCAGACCCAGGCTGGACGGGAAAAGCCCCTTGGCTGCTCCGGCCGTCATATCCGGCTGCTCCTCGTCCTCGCCTTCCACCCACAATTCTTCCAAAAGGTCGGGTGACAACTCTTGACCGGTGGGAGCGAGCATTCCAACCAGATAGCGGTCGCGCGGAGTGGTATTGGAAGGCAGCACCAGCAAGTCGGCCCGAATCAACGACCAGAACTCGGTTCGGATTTTCGCACGGGTGGCCACGCTTAGGGTGCTTGAGTCTTCGACCAGTGGCGCTTCGCTGGGCCGGCCATATTCTCTTGCAGCATCAGTCGCCAGGGTTCCGTCGCTGTCGAACCGAAGCCCGTGGATAGACCGTGAGCATCGGCAATTTACCTATCGAGAACCTGCGAATCCGCAATTTTAAAGCGTTCCAAGACGCTGAATTGAGGGATATTCCCTCGGTGTGCCTGTTGGTAGGCAAAAACGGGAGCGGCAAGAGCACGGTCTTTGACGTGTTTAGCTTTTTGAAGGACGCGCTGGCCACCAATGTAACCAAGGCCCTCAATCGCCGGGGGGGATTTGCGGAGGTGGTTACTCGGGGCCAGGACGGGCCGATAGAATTTGAAGTCAAGTTTCGCGAGGCCGGAGGGAGACTGGCCACTTACACATTAAAGATAGGTCAGGAGGGACCGCGAGGAGCCCTCAGCGGCCAGGTTTCTGCAGCAATTCCTGCCGCGTTGGAAGCCTGACCTCGAGTTCATCTGCATACCCCACCAGGGAAAGAGTGACCTGGAAAATTCCATTCCGCGCAAGCTACGTGCCTGGCGAGACCCGCAGGCTCACTTCGTGGTGTTACGCGACAATGACGGTATGGATTGCCTGAAACTCAAAGAGCGGCTGCGGAAATTGTGCGACGAGACCGGTAAATTTGGCGTCCTGGTCCGGCTAGGCTAGTCTGACACTCCGCGGATCGTATAATGCATAGGTTTACGCGGCAAAGAT
>JADMJV010000149.1:33674-43211 GCA_018780265.1 bacterium | reverse complement strand
GGACTCGCTCACCGTCCACTCGCATCAACAAGGGAAAGCCCATGGGGTGGCAGGGCCAGCGGTTCTTTCGGATTTCGACGTCCAGCCCGGGAGGACAGTCCTCTTCCGTCACCAGCGTCAGACTGAGGGCCGGCAGACGCGCGGCCGACTCCTCGTCAATCCCCTCCCCGTAAGCCACGGCGGTCTCGCGGGTTAGGTAGATGCCGAGTCCATATTCGATGTCCGCCATACCCAAAACGGAGAGATAGACGGGAGACACATGCAGTCCGTCCACCCGCAGGATGTCATCCCCGTCGATTTCGTCAAAGGGCTGAGCCTCCAGGAACTCGATGGTTTCCAGGGCCAGCGACTTGATTTCCGCAGGCTGAATTTGCGTGCCGTCCAGGTAAGCAAAGCCTGGGCCCATTTCCAGGGATTGGAGCATCATCTGAAAGAACTGATCTAGCGAATCGAGGCGGCGCTGCAAGGTGACCTGGATGGGAAGATTTTGAACGATTTTTTCCAACGTGGCCAGCAGTCGCTCATCGTCGACCTGGATTTCCGTAGGGCAACCGGCCTGGCAGCCGGGCATGGGACTGTTTTGCGCAGCAGCGAAGGTGCGCTTGAGAATCGGCTCCAGAGCGCTGTCGGCTTCCACCAGGCTCATATGGCGCACCCGGTTGGATTCACGCTCCACCCACAGGACCAGATCTTGCGGCTTGCAGCCATCCTCGAAGGTTGCTCCGCTGGGCCGCACAGCCGCCTGCCACACGTTGAGCTTTTTTCGCGTTGGTTTCTTGATAGCCATTCAACATCGCCTCTCTGGTACTGAATTCGCTTCACGGACTCGGGGGCGGGTCCTGGCAAACATGAGTTCTGTTTTTCGAATCCAACAGGAAGCACCGCGGGCAGGGCCAAGCAGGGCGGAGATGTGGACCCCCCAGGATGAAGAGATTTGGAATCAGGCCGGTGGCGAAATTGCCCCCGAACTTGTGGACTACCTGGACGCCGAGAACGAGGATCTGATCCAGTGCGCCTCCCTCTACCATCGCGGACCTCTCAAGGGCCTCCCCGCCCCACTCAAGGCGCGGGCCCAGCAGCAAAAGCGGGGCTGGTTCGGCCTGTGGCTACGAACGCCGGGGGAGTGGGTCGCTCTCCTTTCCGGCCTCCGGGTGGCCACGCCTCAGGCCGCCCCGGTTCAGGTAGCGTTGGCTCGCGTCTTGCCTTGCGAGGACCGCTGGGATCTGCATTTTGCCAGCCCGGAAAGACTGACCATCGAGGAAGCCGAGCCATTGCTGCGCCGTCTCCAGTGGGCCCAGCGGGGACCCCGATGGTGGCAGGGTGAGGGCGCCCTGGAACTTCTGCATCTGTGGTTTCGGCGCCGCGAATTGGCGCTGGATCCCGTCGAGAATTTTGAGATCCGCCTGCTGCCCCGCGCAGGTGCGGCCCTCCAAAAATTGCGTTCGCTGCTCGACCAGCCGATCAAGATGGAAGGGAAGACATGGATCTTTCCCGTCCAGTGCGCGCACCGCGAATCTTTGCAGGACCATCCGTTGGTGAAATTGGCCGCAGCGGCTGGCCAGTGGGAAGAATCCTGGCTGGGTTCCTCAGTGCCCAAGCCACCGGGGAGGCCTCGGCGCAATCCAGCGAGCCCGTGCCGTGGGAATTGCTGCTGGCTCATAAAGATCTGGTGCGCGGGGAAAGCGTGGTCCAACTCACTTTGCACACGCTCGATGCGCTGGGAGGACCACTACCTCCGGCCGAGGTGGAGCGTCGTTTGCAGGCCCTGGGTTGTCGGACAGCAGTGCGCCTGCAGGCTGCCCTCCTGGGCGCGGATCCGCAAGGGCTGCTCTGCGATCTGCGCGCTGAGAGCCTGAAGCAACAGGCCCGGCAAGCCCTGCGTCAACGAATGGCCGGCCACCACGCTCAGGAAGAGAGCAGCCAGGCCCTGTCCCGAAAGTTGCAAGGCCTGTTTTCCCTCAACGCACAACCCAAGCCTACCCGGACGGTGGTAGCCGTCTACAACCACGGTCGGGAGCCTTTCTGTTGGCAGGCCTTGCCGGAAGGCAAGCCGCGAGCCGGCGAGCCAGAGGAATTGGTAGAGGCGCTGACAGCCTCCGACCTGCTGGTCACCTCCATATCGGGTCTGCAAGCGCCTTGCCCCATACTGGAAATCAGGGACGCTGCCGAGCTCGCCTCCGTCACTCTGGGGCGGTTGCAAGACGGCGGCCTGGCCGATCTGGCCGCCTTTTACGCCTACGGTTGTCTCCACGGATACGTTCTGACAGGAAAGGGACAGCGTCCCGTCGATTGGCGCAGTCAGGACCAGGCGGACCTGTGGGAACGGCTTTTCCGACTGCAAAAATCAAATCAAGTCACCGTGGATGTGCGCGACCAGGGCAGGCGGGTTCTGATCACACGCGACTCGACCCAACCCTCCATGGTGATGGTCAAATCCCAGACCGGCTGGGAGAGTTTGGCAGTAAAAGATATTCTGGCCATCCACGGAGAGGAAACCTTAACCTGATGCGACAACGCGCTTTTATTCATATCGACGGTTCGCCCGCTGCTGGCAAGACGACCTTTATCGAGCGACTTCTGGAGCTGGGCTGGGTTTCCACCTGCATCCGCACCCTGGAGTCGAACCAGGGGGCACGACCAGACGACCTGAAGCGCTACACCCAGGCGGGTGCAGACACCTCAGCTACGTTCCGGGCCAGAAGGGCTGACTTCTTTGAAATCGACGCCTCCAAGAGTATTCTCAGGTCGTCTTGATCGAGGGACCCAAACCCTGCGAAGGGCTGGACCTCAGCGTTTTCGTGACCTCGGCCGGGAGCGAAGCGGCCCCTTATTTCCGCGGGATCGAAAAGGCCCAGATGGTCATAGTCAACCTCCTTTCGCCAGACCAGAAACCGGTGGCTCAAAAGATCGTTGAGGAAGTCCAACTCATACGCAAGGCCCCGCAGGACGTGATGGGCTTTCGGGCAACAAGCTCCCGATTACCATCGTCATCGCCAACTTGGCCGACCCCAAGGACGCAGGACTCAAAAAGGCCGTGGCCCGCGTCAAGCGCGCCTACACCAGAGCCTGCGCCGGATAGGGCAAACACGAAAAACCCCGAGTGTTCGAGAGCGTTTTCGCAAGCATCTGATGCGGGGCCTGATTAAGAGCGTGCCGGTGTTGTGCGGCCCCTCCCTGGTTCCGCAGTGGCAGGGTGAGCTCTAGCTTTCCCAAGATGCGTCTCACCAAGAGGTCCTGCGGCAGCACTGGCGATACAGGGACTGGAGCGACTTCGAGCCAGGCCGCATGATGGGCTGGGCTGATATCTTTTCCGAGACCCAGGCCCCCTCCATTCTAACCCCACATGGCACCTACTTTTTGGATGATTACTACTGCTGTACGCTCGGTTGCAAATGCACCAAAGTGCAGTTGGCCATCGTCCGTGCAGCCTCCGTCACCGAGGTTCACGGCTCGGCGACTCTTGATTACAGGTCGAACCGGGTCACCTTCCAACCTGAACCGGGCTTCCCGCAAAATGGTTTGCAGGAACTGTTGAACCGCTTCTTCGAGCAGCATCTGGATCTGCGTGCCGAACTTCGTCGACGCGGCGAATTCATGGCCGGGCCGGTGGCGACCTCTGTGAACGAATCGGTTACCCTCCGCCCATCTCGAAACCGTTCCCGATTCGTAGCTCCACCGCCCGAGGTTGTGGCCAAGGTCGCCACCATACCGGTTGCCAGAGTGGGTCGCAACGAGTCGTGTCCGTGTGGAAGCGGTCGCAAATATAAGAAATGCTGTCTGGCGCTCTGACCGTGCTTTATCGCCTATGCGGAATCCCTGCCGCAGTCCCACGCGGTGGTTCAGGATTTGGCTAGCGAGTGTACGGGCGAGAAGTTGCAGCGTCTGCGGTAGGCAAAAGTCAGGCCGCTCACTGGCTGCGAAAGCGATAGTCAGGGCCCTCAAGCGCAGCCAGGAAATTCCTTTCCATGTCTTGGATGCATGTCGCCCGCTCCCGAAGGAAGGCCGGAAGATCGCCTACTACCAGGGCGTGATGAGCCGTTTGGCTGATGCTCTGAGTGTCCAACCAATCGGAAGGCGTTTCCGGTTCACGGCTCATTCTTCTGACCTCAGCAAAGGTCTCGGGAGCTGCGATGAAGACGTTCTCGGGACCCGAAACCAACGAACGGTCGGGTCCGATGAGCTTCTTGCGTTCTACCTCAGTGACAAAGCGCCCGACGGCCTTGGCGCCGTGGAGGGCGAGAACTTGGGGGCCATCCTTGACCGCCCTGGCCAGGATCAAAAGCATGGCCCGGTGGCGGGCAGGTCGAAAATCGTAGGCGAAAGGGAGCGGGGTGGCCCTCAGGTCATCATAGCCAACCTTCACGCCACAAACAATGTCCCTGATTCGCCGATGCTCGGCCTGAATCCGGGACTGATGGGCTGCGCCATAGAAAGACGTCAACCAGAACCAACGGCACAATTGGTCGAAAACCGCCTGTCCAATTGAGGCGTTGCTGTGAAAATAAGCGGCAGCCAGCAAAATGGGTTGGTGTGTGTAAGGGACGCAGAGCGGGGAATGAACGCCCCAAGTCCGCAAGGCCTGTCCCGCCCAGCCCAAATGCTGCACGGCCAGTTCCAAAATGCTGGCCCCCTGCAGACGGACCTTGTTGGCGACTTCGTCGACACCGGTTTCGTAGAGATCAGCCCCCGCCAGCACCTTGAACACCTGCAAGAAGGTCTTTTCGTCGGCGTCCCATCCGCTTGCCCGTAACCTCTCCTGGCCCTGTGCGATGAGGTCGGCCAGTTGGAATTCGGGAGAATAGCAGAGGGCGGCTACCATGTGGACATCGCTCATGGGGGTGCCCTGGCTGTTCACGCGCTGAAAAGTGCGAGTGACCGCCTCCAGGTCGTCGGAGGCCAGAGGAATTACGGGAATTTTGTACTCTCGCAGGGCCCTTGCCAACGCATCGGCCGCCGCGATGTGCTCGTCGCTCTTGAGTTCCCGAAGAACCTTCATGAGTTTCTGAGTGTCCAGAAAAAGGTGGAGCGGAAGTAAGACCGCGCCAGGTTCATTCTCTAGAACAAAATCAAGCTTTTCCAGATCATAAAAGACCTGCCATCCTTGCAGAGCATCCTGATCTTCATGCCATTCCAGTTGGGGGTCGGGCGGATAGAGGGCGCTGTAGAGGGTGGAAAGCCGCTGGTGGCCATCCAGGAGGTAGCTGTAGACGGATGAGCCGGTGGCCTCCAGCGGAATGGAATGGGGACCCAGGCGCTCGAAGCTGGGAATCTCCAGGTTGCTGCGCCACACCATGATGGAGCCGATGGGTGTTCCCTCGGCCACACTGCGAAAAAGTTCCAAACGCTGCTCATCATCCCAGACAAAGGGGCGCTGAAAGCGGGGGACTCGCAGCAGCCCGTGATGGATCTCTTCCAGGAGCTGGCTGAGGTAGAGAACCTGTGGGTCGGATTCGTAGGCGGGTCGACGCTGTTTGGACATGGCCTACCTCAGTCTCCAAAGCTTGCTGAAGAGTTCCATCAGCTCGGCTCGCTGTCCGTCGCGATCCAACCAGTCGAAGTCAATGTTCTGAAACCACTCCCAAATTTTATCGCCAAACCCCATCGCCAAGGGGTCCCGATGTCTCGACTCCAAGTCCGCAAAAAGTGCGCTATCGTTCTTACCCCTGAAGCCCCTCTTCAGGTCGAAGTGATGCTTCTGGTTTGGACTGAGGGCTTTGAACGACTCTAACTTTTTACGCCGTTCTCGCTTATTACGCTGCAGTGCCCAGTTCTGCAGAGCCGGCAAAGGTAAGTAGTTTTCAATCTCTCGCCGCTGTAAAAAATGGTGGGCGACGGGAGGCTGCTCGGCAAGACATTGGTCCACCAAGTCGTTGGCCTTCTTGGACGGCTGGTTGGGAGTCAACGCGTCGCTGTCAAAGAAGACGAAGTGGCGTTGGGAGGCGCGTGAGTTCTCCAGTCTGTGGCGGAGAACCGCTGGAAGGTTGCTGCCGCCTCCGTGGACGAAATCGATCCAACGCTTGCTGCGCATTTCTTCCATCTGGTCGCGGTAGTCGGGTGGAACTACGGCCTCCAAAAAAGCCAGGTCGGATTCAATATTTTCCAAAATGACTTCCAGGGGAGCTGTGGCCCTTTGCAACGATTCTTGGAGAGAAATCGCCGGGGGTCGGGCGCCAGGCCCATCCACCTGAACTCGAAGAAAATGCGGACTGCGTGCCTCCTGCTCCAGCGACAGATCCAGGGCAAAAGAAACCTCCGCTCGCAGGGACTCGGGTAGGGCCTGTATCCAACCATCCAGGCTGAGCCCTGGGCCAGGGACCACCCAATGTCGTCCATCGCGAGCGAAATTCAACAGAGCAATCAAGTCGCCAGCGAAAGACTCGGGCCCCAGCACGCCGGGAAGAAGCTCGAAGGTCACGACCGGGCCCGCCTGGCCTGGAGCAATTGACGAGAAATCTCGGTGTCCTTTCCGAACACCCCTGGAGGAAACTGGTCGCCTAGAACACCCCCGGGTTTAACCTCGACTTCATCCACCGAAGATGTTCCGTCGTTGCGTTGGCGAACCCAGTAGATTTTGACAAGCTCTTTGGGCACCCGGTCGCTGGCCACCGCCAAGAGGGTCTAGAGGAGCAGATTCTCCGAGTGGGTTTCGACCAGTAAGCGGACATCTCGATTGGGTGGCTGCAAGAAAAGGCGCGCCAAAGAGGGATGCGCGTCAGGATGCAGATGAAGCTCGGGGTGCTCCAGGCAGAGAATCTTGGGGCCCACCTCCTCGTGAGCCATGGCCCAGGCCGTGACCACGGGGAGAACCTGGGAAAACCCTTCCCCAGAATCGGAAAGGGGGGTCGCCCTGGTTGTTTTGGGATGAGTCAAGACGGGCCGGATAAAGGCGGCCGTTCGGCGGATTTCAAAGTCCAAACCAAACTCCTGACGATACCACCCCGACACTCGCTCTGTGACTCGTGAGGATTGGCTGCAGAATGCGATGGCCCGTTCTCCGCGGCTGCCGATTTCCCAGGGAGTGGAATGAGGGGCTCGAATTTCTCGGGCCAAGGGTTCGCGACTGGCTTCTAGCCACAAGACATCGCGGGGTAGCTGATGTAGGGAGCGAGCCATGGCTTGAAAAGGCTCAGGAAGGCCGTCTTGCGAGGGCACTGGTCCCTGGAACTGAAGACGAAAAACCTGCTCCTCGCGGTCTTGGTAACAACCAGGATGGATCCAGTCTACTTCAAAAGTGTGTCCCTGGCTCAGGAGAGAAATTCGGGTAGCCTGAACCGCCCCCTCCAGCTCTCGGTATTGAATCCGGCTCTGGCCCTCCTGGCAGCGCAATTCCAATTCCAGAGTCTGGCTTGAAGACTGGTTGCAGAGAATGTCCGAGAATCCGGCTCCTCGCAGTGGGGCTGCGTCGAAGTTCAGCGGCGATCTGGCCCGGGCGTGGAAAGAGTCCGCCAGGAAGGGCAGTAACCGGAGGAGAGCGCTTTTGCCAGCGTGATTCTTGCCAAATAGAAGGGTGATCGGTGCCAGATCCAAGGAAACACGTTCATCGAAGGCTTTGTAATTTTTTGAGCTGAAGCCTAGTAGCATGGGAAGGTTGGTTCCCAACCTGGCCTCAGGTTCCCTTTCCCCCAGCTGTGGCCCCCGCTCTCCATCGCATTCGTGGCTTGCTCCAGATTGAAATAGAGTATCTCGCCAACGCCCCACTGCACCCTCGCCCCAACCAGAGAATGCAAAGTTTCCAGCTGGCTGGAAACAATTTCCAGTGAACTGGCCAGGCCGCGGTACATAGAAATCCACACGACGTGTAGGTGGATAGCGAACACGGAGTGCGCGCCTTTCCAGTATTCAGCCACGAAGCAACTCTGTGCGGGCGCGCTACGCTAAAGCCTCCACCTGAAGGTGGAGGTTTTTACCAGCGTATTACGACCAATAAGTTGACCCGCCTCAAGGCCCTCGGCGAGGGTAAGACGGGCACGTTCATGAAACGGCTAGGGGACGCCGCGCGGCTGTGACAACTAGCCCCAAATTCCTGTGAGTACCCGGATCGAGACGAATCAGTCGTCGCTGACGGTGAATTTGATGGCCGGCGATTTTACCACCCGCCCCACAGAAAATGTCGCTTCTGCCTGAAGAGTGTGCTCGCCAGGTTTCAGGTCGTCGCCCCTTAGCTTAACCCAAAGTAAATTAATCTCCTGCGCGCTAAGAGGATGCGCGCGAGCCGCCCCCCCCACTGCGTGAGCCAAAGCAGACGACTAGAGCGCGGCTCAACTTGCAGTTCGTGGTCCATTTGGGCATGGCCAAGGCTTCCCGTGGTCGTCTAGGAATCCTGGACCGGCGCGCGAACGGGTGGCCTATGTTAAATGTATTCTCCAAGCTACGCTCCTTCTTGCTGGGTCAAGAGATTATTGAGTCCGAGCGCCGCAGGGCGGTGCGCATACCCTGTCGTCTCAAGGCGGCGGTCGAGGGTTTAGGGGCGCCGGTCAACGTGGTCAACCTCTCGGTCTTGGGCATGCGGGTTGAGGCAACCGGCCGCTTGCGCAAAAACATTGTCGTCGTCGTAGAGGGGCGCGAGTATCCCGGCAAGCCTTTGTCGGCGAGGGTCATCTGGTGCCAGACGCGAGGCAGTCAGTACCTGGCCGGCTTGATGTTTGTGGGGAGCAACGAAGAAAAGAACACCTCTTGGGTAAAAGGCGCTCTCGACAAATTGGGCGCCAGTCAGAATCGAGTCAAGGAAAGACGTGCCCACATCCGCGTCCCTACCGAAGGGATCGCTTACCTGAGCAACCGCTCGGGTGACCGCCTCTGCGAGGGACAACTGCGCAATGTGGGTCTGGGCGGAGCGCTCTTTTTGAGCGAAATCGGAGTGCAGGCCGGCACCACCGTGCGCCTGCAACTGGACACCATGGGCCGTCCCAAGCTGGATGAACCCGCCACCGTCCGCAGTTGCCGGAAGGACGTGCGCAGCCAGCAATTCTTGGTAGGGATCCAGTTCGCCGACACGGGCACGGACGCCGTCCGCAAATTCCTCAAGCAGATCCACAAATAAAAAGAGCCCCCGAAGGGGCCCTTTCGACTCGTCCGTTTCCGGCCTACTTGATGGCCGACTTGGCAGCACCGGCGGCCTTGGGGGCCTTCTGGCTCTTTTGAGCGGAAGACTTCTTGGCTCCGGCCTTTTTGGCTCCACCGGATTTCTTGGCGCCGCCCACGGCTTCCGGGCCACCACTCTTCTGGTCGCCGCCACCGGCACCGCCGCCCTTGCCGAAGTTTTCGGCCATACCCTTGACCATATCCATAATTTGACTGGGATCAATTCCGCCGCCCTTGCCGCCGCCACCTTCGGCACCACCGGCCGGTTGGGCTCCCTGTTGGGCTTCGGGGCTCTGCTCCGCCGAATCCTCAGGACCCTGCTGTTGCAACAGGGCCTGAATCATTTGCATCAGTTGCTCGGGGGACATCTCGCCCCCCTGCTGAGCGCCAGGACCACCCGCACCGGGAGCGCCCTGACTACCGCCCAAGGCACCGGGAGCGCCACCGGGAAGTGGG
>JADMJV010000149.1:0-33664 GCA_018780265.1 bacterium | reverse complement strand
AGCTTCTTCATGAGGTTCCTCCCTTATTATCGTTTTGACCGATGCTGCCGATTCCGATTGCCATTTGCTTGATCCTCCACTTGCTTGGTTGAGGTTATCTTAGCGGGTGGGGGGGACCGCAGAAGGCGGGAGTTAATGACAAACCGTGAATCAGGTTGACAGGATGTAAATTGGCGTTGCCAAAACGTTAACTGCCGGTCGAAAGACTTCGTTACACTCTTTTCCCACCTTTGGCTCCAAAGTAAAGGGCTGTGGCAAAAACATTTAGAGGGGAACCCTGACGGTCCATCGCCAAATCAACCGAATGCGCATCATGACCTACAATATTCGCTCGGGTCGGGGGCTGGACGGCAGGCTCAACCTGGATCGCATTGCCCAGGTTATCGCTGCCGAGAATCCCGATGTGGTTGCCCTGCAAGAAGTGGACTGCAAGCGTCGTCGCACCCGCCATCAGGACCAGGCTCAGATGTTGGCCAAGCAGTTGGGTTATCATTGCGCCTTTGTGGCCGCGCGCCGTTGGCAGCAAGGGGAGTATGGCAATGCACTGCTCAGTCGCTTTCCCTTGCTCGAGTGCCAGCGAGTTCTGCTCCCCAAGCCGCTGAGACTGCCCGTGGAAGCCCGCTGCATGATGCAGTTGACTCTGGCTGTCCCCGGGGGCGAGTTGCACATTTGGAACACTCATCTGGGCTTGCTGGCCGCCGAACGTCGCCTGCAGG
This sequence comes from bacterium, assembly GCA_018780265.1. GTDB lineage: Bacteria > Vulcanimicrobiota > Xenobia > Xenobiales > JADMJV01 > JADMJV01. The sequence goes on along the minus strand of JADMJV010000149.1, from coordinate 32,948 downwards.
TGCAGTTGCTGCTGCAGCATTTTTTGCATCAGCCCGACCGGCGTCTGATTTTGTGCGGCGATTTCAATGCCCGGCCGCGCTCCAAGGAGATCACCGGGCTGGGCCTGCACTTGCAGCGAGTTCTGTCACATCGGACTTTTCCCGGGTTTTTGCCGGTGGTCCATCTCGACCACGTGTTTCACAGCCAGCATCTGCGCGTGGTGCGCACGTTTGTGCCCAAGAGTTTGCTAGCTCGGCGGGCCTCTGACCACCTGCCGCTGGTGGTGGATATGGCCTGGACTTAGAGAATGGTATCGAAGAGGCGCGCAATCTTGACGCCCAGTTTGAAAAGAAGGCTCCGTTTGTCATAGTCGTCTCGGCTCATGGGTTCGCTGCGGTCCAGGTCGTGTTGCAGCATTCTCTCCACCTGGCTGGCAAATTCCTGGCCAAAAACCACCAGGTTCCCCTCGAAATTGAGTTGCATGGAGCGGGCGTCCAGGTTGCTGCTGCCCACCCATGAGGTATGATCATCGATCAGCATCACCTTTTGGTGTGGATGGCCGGCCCGATAGCGGTAGATCTCTATCCCGTTGGCAGCAGCTTCAGGAAGATATGAATAAGCGGCCAGATACATCATGAAAAAATCCCAGCGCAGCGGGATGATAATCTTGATCTCTACCCCTCGCAAGGCGGCCGCTTTGAGGGCGTCCAGCACCGAGGCCACGGGGACGAAGTAAGGGGTGGCCAGCCAGATTCTGCTTTGAGCCGTGTTGATGCAGTGCATGAAAAACAGGGTGCCTACATCGGTGGGATCGGCCGGGCCCGAGGCCACATAGAGGGCTTTGGTGTCATGGTTGCCCGCGGCCGGGGCGGGATGAAGGTCCAGCACATCCGGCATCATTCCGTCACTGGCCCAGAAGTAGTCGGACAGAAAGGCCAGTTGAATACCTTCCACGGCCGGCCCCTCCACCAGCACGTGAGTGTCTCGCCAATCCCCATAAAAGGGATTTCTGCCCAGCGAGTCATCGTGAATATTGATGCCCCCAATCAGGGCCACGCGTCCGTCTACCACGGTGATCTTGCGGTGATTGCGAAAATTGAACTGAAGGCGACCGGCGCCCACCCGAGCCGGATAGAATGGAAAGATCTTGACGCCAGCTTCGCGCAGGTCGCGGATATAGGCCCAGGGCAAACCCAGACTGCCCAGTTCGTCATAGACAAAGTAACAGGCCACCCCCTGACCGGCTTTTTTGATCAGGGAATTCTTTAATTGGCGGCCGATGTCGTCGTCGGCGATCAGAAAATACTCCAACAGGATGTATTTTTCCGCCTTTTCGATCTCTTCAAAGAGGACTGCAAACGTTTGCTCCCCGTCGATGAGCAATTCCACCCGGTTGCTGCCGGTGATGGGAAAGTCTGCCAGGCGCTGAAATCCCACTTCCACCGGGCCGGCATTGGGAATGGCAAACTTGCCGACCTCCTGGATATAATTGGCCACCGCCGCTTTGTCGAAGGCCCCGGCCCGGAAGGCGCGCTGGTAGCCGGCGAATCGGTAGGTGCCCAACACCCAGTAGGCCGGCAAAGTCAGATAGGGGAAGAGCACCAGCGCCAGACTCCAGGCGATGGCCGAGGCCGAAGTGCGGCAGTTCCAGATGGCGTGCAAGGCACTGGCAGTCCCGCCCAAATGGAAAAGGGCCGCCACGATGGCCAGCGTCCAGGTAAAGGCATTCCACACCCTGGTGGGTTTAGGACCGACCCGCAAAATACCCTGCCCTGGAGGGAAACAGGTTTGGCGCTGGTAGCTTGGAGCAGTGTGAAAGCTTTTCTCGACCTGTTTCGCAATCCCGGATTTGGGCTGGTCAATCTGGCCAATCTGCTGGAGGGTATCTGCTACTTTGGCATGGTTCCGCTGCTGATCCCCTTCTTGCGCCAGCACTTTCATCTCGATGATGTGTTGTGCGGCTATGTACTTTCTTATTATGTGGGGCTGGTGACCCTGCTGATGTTTCCGGGAGGCAGAGTCTGTGACCGATTGGGCGCCCGGCGCTCTCTGATCCTGGCTCTGGTTATCGTGGCCACGGGACGCAGCTTGCTGGTTTATTCGGCCCAGGCCGGACCGGGCTGGGCCGTTGCGGCCCTTACCCTGATGGCGAGCGGGACCGGCATCGTGCAGCCTTCGGTCTACGCGGGTGTCAAAGAATATACTCGCGACGACCAGGCAGCCGCCGGCTACAGTTGGCTCTATTCCATCATGAATCTGGGCAGCGTGCTCTGGTTTTTTCTCTCTCCCCAGGTGCGTGCGAGTGGCGGCATTGATCGGGTTTACCTGGTGCTCACGCTGCTGACCTGGTTGAACTGGGCTGTTCAGTTGCTGGCCTTTCGCCAGCCCCCCCTGCACAAGTCAGCGCCCTCCGGTCACACCGCCTTTGGGCCGTCGTTGATCCATTGGCGCTTCTTGGTGTTCATCTGGTTACTGATACCGGTGAGAAACCTGGTGGCCCACCTCAACTTCACCCTGCCCACGGTGGTCGAACGCGTTTATCCGTGGGCTTTTGGGCACCTTGAATACGGCTATGCTCTCAACAATCTGTTGCTGTTTGTGGGCACTCCGTTATTGACCTACGCCACGCTTCGCTACGACCTGCTTGGCCTGATGATCGGGGGCAGTCTGCTCAGTGCGGGTTCGCTGGGGTTTTTGATGCTGCCGCCAGAGACCCGCTGGTTGCTGGCTTTTGTGGTTGTATTCAGCTTGGGAGAAGCCATCTGGCAGTCTCGCTTCTACGAGTATGTGGCCCACCAGGCTCCACCCGGCAAGGTGGGGGAGGCCATGAGTTTGGCCAATTTTCCCTGGTTCGTCGCCAAAACCGCAGCCGGGCTCTACTCGGGTTGGATGCTAGCCTATTTTGTGCCGGCCATGGGTCCTCAGCGCCCTCAAGGGCTGTGGGGCTGCTATCTGGTGGTGGCCTTGTTGACGCCGCTGATGTTGGCCGGTTTGCGCGGCTGGTTGTCGCAAGGTCTAGGCTCGGACCGGCCCGAAGCCGGGTCACGGTGAATCCAGAGATTCTCGAAATGTTTTGCCAGGCCGTGACCGACGTCGGCCTGTTTAGTTGGTGGTCGGTGTCGGACGATGGCAAGTTTCAGGTCGAATTTGCCGGCACCCAGTTGTGGATGCCACCGCTTTCGCCCGAGGGGCCGCCCTGCGGTACCATCGCCCTGCGCTTCGAGGGAGGGGTGCAGCGCTTTTTCTTGCGCAAGGAGAGTGGGAGGGTTCCCCCCGATTGGCCGGCTCAGTTGCAGGTGGATTCTATCCGGCCTCTGCGCCTGACGCCTGGTGCCATGCATCTCTATTTTGAGAGCGGCTCCCATCTCTGGTTAGAAGAGGTGCACCGCTATCTCGAGGACGGGATGCCCCCCGATGCGGGGACCCTGCTGGAAAGGCCTGTGCGACTGATCTTTTGGGCTGGCGAGGTCGGTCTGGCGGTGGCGGCGCGCCGAATGGCTCTGGTCACCCACCAGGGCGACGTGGATTGGCAGGTTCTTCCTCAAATGGTCTCGCGCTGGTGGAGCTATTGGAAGCGCTACTGGCAAGTCCGTGAGACGCCACAGGCGGCGGCCTGGGACTACGCTTGCGAAGTGACCGTCCCGATTGTGGACGAGGAGACTTAGCCGTATGTTTTGAGTAGTTCCTGGGCGCGTCGGGCCAGGCTGCCCCGCAGCCAGGAGGGCTCAAGCAGTTCGGCTCCCTGAATCGACATCAACCAGTCGACTACTCGGTCTGGATTGGCTATCAGGCTCAGGCGATTACCCACTATCTTTTGAGTGGGGTGCAGGGGCTGATGGTGCAGGGCACGGGCCAACCCGGGCTCAATTCTCAATTCCAAACGGACGGGAGCGGCGCCGGGCAGTTCCCACGGGTGCAGACCTTGTTGAAGGGGGCCCTCTCCCATCGAGGCGAACTCGGGTGGGGACCCGGCCAGGCTGTAGCCGCCCTCGCTCTCGATGGTGAAGCCGCTATCTTGAAGTAATTTAATATCGCGAAAAAGATTGCGCTTGGAGGTGCCAAACTGTTCGGCAAGGTCCTGGGCAGACTGACCTGGTTTCTCTTTGATCTCGCTTAAAAGACGGAGCAGGCGCTGGAACCGGTGACTGACATCTTCCATATTGGGGCAAACCTTTCCACCTTTTTTCGGGTATCCGAGGGGCTTCACAGGGATGAGCACCGCCCGCCCAGATGGGATTGCCATGCGAAGCACCCTTTTCCTTCTTTTAGTATCCTTCTCCGCTGTAGCGCAGGCCCTAAAGCTCACGATTTATTCTTCGGGAGGAGTAGCGAGGACCGCCATTTTTGGCGGTCCTCCACATTTTTCCGAGCGAATGCACTCCCTTTGGGCCGGCGCCAGGCGCACTCCAGGACGGCAACTGCGAACCCTGGCTTCCCATTTTTCTAACGAGGCATCTCCCTGTCGAGCCAGATGGGCCACCACAAACGTGGCACTGCGGCCATGGCCCAGAGCGCAATGTACGTAAACGGGGCCGGAGGCGCGCTCGAGAAAGTCCAGCCCCTGGCGCAGTTGGGACGGACTGGGTGGGCATTTGTCCAGCACCGGTAGCGATAGATAGTCCAGCCGGCGCAGCGGGGAAGCTTCGCTAAATTCGCTGGTGAGGTCCAGGACGGCGCGGATTTTGTGCTTTGCGATCAGTTGGCGTGCTTCTTTGGCCGTAAGCAGCCTGCCCAACCACAGGCCGGGCGCGATTTCGTGGTAGGCGACCGGGCCACCCAGGCGGGCCAGACGCATGGTCAGGCCATTGAGCAGATGATAGGGAGCCAGCATCAGCCAGGACCAGCCGGGAATTACGCCATTGGAACGCTTGTGCAGAAGGGCCGGGCAACTTCGGGCGTAAGCACTGGAGATTACTCCGAAGGCCAGCACTCCCCAAAGACCCAGCCAGGCGGCCTGCGTCCAGGCCAGCAACTCGATTGTGGCCACCAGGCTGGTGGCAGCCAGCAACAGAAAAAGGACTGCGTACTTCATCGGCCCCTTCAGTGTCTCGCGAGCGAGCGGCCATGTCAAGGAAGGACGGGTTTGCTTGGAGTATCACTCCCGCATGAAACGAAGCCTGGTTTTTTTGGCGCTGCTATGGCCGGTGGGGTTGGCTGCTCAGCCCTCGAAAGAGCGGGCCGAGGTGGTGCGGGCCGGCTACGGCAAGTACGAATTTCGCATCCCGGCTCGCGATGGCAAGCGCCTCTTCACCAGTGTTTACGTGCCCAACCAGGTTCACTTTGGCCAGAAGTTTCCCATCTTACTCATGCGTACGCCCTATTCTGTGTCTCCTTACGGTCTGGACCAGTACAAAGAGACCCTGGCTCCCATCGCCGCCTACGAGAAGGAGGGCTATATCTTTGCCTTTCAGGACGTACGCGGGCGTTGGATGTCGGAGGGCGATTTTGTCAATATGCGGCCCTGCACCGATGGAGCCGGGGTGGACGAGTCCAGCGATACCTACGATTCGATCGACTGGCTGCTCAAGAATGTCCCGGGCAACAACGGCAAAGTGGGTATGTGGGGCATTTCCTATCCCGGTTTTTACGCCGCTTACGGCGGCATCAACGGACATCCCGCTCTCAAGGCCATCTCACCTCAAGCGCCCATCTCCGATTGGTGGCGCGGCGACGATATGCATCGGAATGGCGCCTTTAATTTGCAGATGTCTTTTGGCTTTTTCTCCAGCTTTGGGAGGCCCCGACCCGAGCCAACTGACGCACCTTCCAAGGGGTACGAATACCCCACCAATGACGCCTATCAGTTTTACCTGGAGTTGGGACCCCTGGCCAATGCCCTGAAGAAATTTGGCTTTGCCAACGCTTTTTGGGAAGAGATCACCCGCCATCCCAACTACGACGATTTTTGGCAGGCTCGAAACCTGTTACCCCACCTGAAAGGCGTCAAGGCCGCCACTATGGTGGTGGGCGGGTGGTATGACACCGAGGACCTCTATGGCCCGTTGCATATTTACCAGGCCATTCGCACATTGAATCCGGCTACTCCGGTGCACCTGGTGATGGGCCCCTGGCATCACGGAGGCTGGTGGCGAACCGAGGGAAAGATGCTGGGGGACGTCGATTTTGGAACGTCTACCTCGATCGCCTACCAGCAGGCTGAACTGGCTTTTTTCCAGCAGCATCTCAAGGGGGCCGAGCCTTTGGGGCTGGCCGGCGCCTGGGTTTTTGAGACGGGCGCCAACCGGTGGCGCTCCTTCTCCGGTTGGCCCCCCGCCCAGGCTAAGGCGCACACCCTATGGTTGGCGCCCCGCGGGTCTCTGAACAGCAAGGCGCCCACCCAGGACGGCCAGGCCGAATTTGTCAGCGACCCGTCCCGTCCCGTGCCCTACACGTCCGACAATCAATCGGTCAAGCAGTCCAAAAACTACATGGCCGAAGACCAGCGCTTTGCGGCCCGTCGTCCCGACGTATTGGTTTTTCAGGGACCTGTGCTCGAGGAAGAGTTTACGGTCGCCGGCCCCGTAGAAGTGGACCTGTGGGTCTCTACCAGTGCCGCCGACGCCGACTGGGTGGTCAAGCTGATCGACGTGAACCCGGGCAAATTGGGGGTGACGCCTGAAGGATTTCGCGGTCACCAGCAAACGCTGGTGCGAGGCGAGCCCATGCGAGGGCGCTTTCGAGACAGTTGGGAGCGGCCCCGTCCTTTCTCGCCCCATCAGCCCACCCGGGTGCGCTTTGGGTTAAACGATGTCTGCCACACTTTTATGCGCGAACACCGTATTATGATTCATGTTCAGTCGAGCTGGTTTCCCTACATCGATCGAAATCCGCAGAGCTGGGTGAGCAATATCTTTGAAGCCGAACCGGGGGATTTTGTAAAGGCCGTTCACCGCGTCTATTTCGAGCCCGACCACCCCTCGCAAATCCGCCTGCACCGGATTCAGGCCTCCGGTGAGTCGTCCTCGAGCGACTCCAGAGGATCGAGCGTGGTCGGTCGGTCGACGAATTGAGTCAAGTGCGAGCAAATCCCTCACTTTGGTCACCTCCTGGACACAAGCATAAGCGAATCACCGGTCAATTCAGGTTACCGAACTTCGGCCATTGGTAGTAGTTTCGTTGCAGGCTGCGACCGTTCTCATGAGAAGACTCGAAGATGAAATTTGGAGCCTTTGTCCCTCAAGGCTGGCGCCTGGACCTGATGCAGATCCCGGCCGGACCCCAGCAATACCAGGCCATGAAGAAGTGTGCGCTACGAGCCGAGAAGGCCGGCTACACCAGCCTCTGGCTCTACGACCATTTCCACACCGTGCCCGACCCACTTCCCGAGGCATGTTTTGAGGTGTGGACGGCCACTTCCGCCCTTGCCGAGGCCACTTCGACCATTCGCCTCGGCCAGATGTGCGGCTGCAATATCTACCGCCCTCCTACCCTGCTGGCCAAAATCACCGCCAACCTGGACGTGATCAGCAACGGGCGCCTCGAGGTGGGCCTGGGCGCAGGCTGGTATGAGCACGAATGCGTGGCCTACGGCTACCCTTTTGAAAAGCCGGCCGTGCGCATTGGCCAACTCGACGAAGCAGCCCAGATATTGCACGGTCTCTGGACTCAGGACACCTTTCAATTTGAGGGCAAACACTATCGCGTGGGCGTGGGCCAGGTCAAGAACTATCGTGGCCAGCAGGTGCAACTGAGCGGCGCCTATAACCACCCCAAGCCCGTGCAAAAGCCCCATCCACCACTCTGGATCGCCGGGTCTGGCGAGCAGTTAACCCTGCGCACCGTGGCGCGCTATGCCGACTATTCCAACTTCATGGGGTCACTGGCCCAGGTGCAGAAGAAGAACGCCGTTCTGGACGAGCACTGTCAACGGGAAGGCCGCAATCCGGCCGACATCAAGCGCAGCGTCAACATCAACGTCTTCTTGGGCAGCGACCAGGAATTGGAAAAACTGCTGGCCGACTGCGGCCGCAACCCCAGCGACATCGAGGGCCTCAAGGCCATGCTCTACCCGCGTGAGCGTCAGGCTCTGGTCGACCAACTGGGGGCCCTGCGCGATCAGGCCAACGTGGATACCGTCATTGTCTACTTCCCGGACGCTGCCAGCGGTGAATCCTTGGAGAGGTTCGCCGAACAGATCGCCCCGGCGCTACGCTCTAGCGAATGAGCCCGATGATCTTGCCACGCGTAACGTTGCAGCCTCGGGGATCCTGGAAATGATTTACGATTACGCGGGGCTGACCGAGTTCCGGTTCATCGAATGGCGGTGGAACGCTCGCCGACCAGAGCGTCAAAGCTCTTCGTGGTAGAGTTGAAGCCGCGAACCAGGCCCTCTTCGATGGAATAACACCAGGCGTGCAGGGATAGGTCTCCACGCTCAAGCCTTGACGCCACCGAGGGGTGCGTGCGCAAGTTGTCAAGTTGACGCAAAACATTGTGGCCAATGGCCTTCTCCAGCAGGGCGGCCCCCTCCAGATCGGCGTGGTTCTCCACGACGATCCGACGGGTTGCTTCGGCTTGACGGATCCACTGGCTCAGGGCCGGGAGATGACTTACCGTTTCGGGGGCCAGCACTGCCTTCAGTGCGCCACAACCGCTGTGGCCGAGAACGATGATGTCTTTCACACCTAATACGGCCACGGCAAACTCCAGGGCCGCTGCCTCTCCGCCGTTGCTAGCACCGTATGCGGGCACGATATTCCCAGCGTTGCGCATGACAAAGAGTTCGCCGGGCCGCACCTGCAAGAGCATGTCCGGGCTGATGCGCGAATCGGAGCAAGTGATGAGCAACGTGTCGGGGCTCTGGCCTTGCGCTAACCGGGCAAATAGCTCCTGCTCTTTCTCAAAGATGGTCAATTGGAAGGTCTCAAGACCCTTAAGGATATTCTTCATGGCAATGCTCCTCTTCTTCGCTTGTATTGAGCTATGGCTTCGTTCCCTCGGCCCACATAAGGCGTGCGGTCTCTATCGCCTGCTGGCGTTCATTTGAGGTGGCCAACTCGTCCTGCAGAAATTCCAGACCGGCTAGGAGCCAGTGTGCCAGGCGGCTTCTGGTCAACCGATAGTAGACATGGCGGCCATCTCTTCGCTCCTCCAGCAGACGGTGAGCCTTCAGCAAGCCCAGATGCTGTGAGACCCGGGAGGCGCTGATGCCCAGCAGGTCGCGTAGGCAGCCGACGTCCTTTTCTTCCTGCCTCAACTCCTCAATGATCTGAATACGGTCCGGGTGGGACAGAACTCCCAGCAGTCCGGCCAGTTCCCTCGCGGCGGCTTTTCTCGACGGCATAAAGATCCCACTTTCATCAGACTTGGACCATTTCTACCATGCGTTTCATTGCGGGATGGTCGGTCCCGATGGAGAGGGCATTCCAGTCCAAAGTGAGATCTGCACCTTGGGCTTTGTGCTGCCTTTCCCAATTGACCAGGAGCTCAAAGCAGGCATGGTCCATGAAGGTCACCCCTTCGAGGTCTACCTGCAATGGGCCCGGCGGCATCCCCTCCAAGGCAGCCGCCAGAGCCGGCAAACGGATGAAGGTGGCTGCGCCTTTAAGACGCAGAACGGTCATCCCGTCTGTTCGATGGTCCTGGTGGATGGCGAGGTGGGTGAATGTCTTCATCAGGCGGACCAGGCCCACGACTAGACCAGCCACGATTCCCGTGAGAAGGTCCACCGCAACCACCGTGGCCAGAGTGCAAAAGTAGACGGTGAGTTCGCCTTTGCCCAAGGTGGCAAATTTGCGCACATGGCTGACATTGATCAGCTTAAATCCGGTGTAGACCAGAATGGCTGCCAGGCTAGATACCGGAATTAAACGCACGACATTGGGAAAGGCCAGGAAAAACATTACCATCCAGGCGCCATGCAGTACAGTAGAGACTCGGGTCCGAGCTCCCGCCTGCACGTTGGCGGAACTGCGCACGATGACTCCGGTGATAGGTAGCAGACCCAGGAAACCACAAAGGATATTGCCGGTTCCCTGAGCCATCATCTCTCGGTTGTAGTTGGTTCTGGCTGTATGAGTTTGCATCGAGTCGACCGCGGTTGCAGTCAAAAGTGATTCCGCGCTAGCCACGAAGGCCAGTGAAAGAGCTGCTAACAGAATGGGCATTGAGAGGGCGCCACCGACATCGCTAAAGCTGAGAGGATTGAGAGCATACCCGAGGTTGTCCGGCACGAGCAGAAAATTCTGGCTGGTGTCGATCCTATTGGCCACAATAGAACTGACAGTGACGCCCACCAAGGGCGCTGGAATAATGGTGAGTCGTTGCGGACTGAACTTTGCCCACAGGATGACGATCACGATGGTGAGCAGTCCGATATGGGTCGCGTGCTGGTGCTCGGCAACCATGAAACCCTTCCAGACGGCGCTCGGAATCGTGGCAAGATTGATCAGGCCGCCAAACTCTTTTCCCGTCCCCGGAGGGCGGTCGTCCACCATAACATGAAATTGGGAGACCAGAATCAGGATGCCTATGCCGGCTAGCATTCCCTGGATCAGTGAAGGAGCCACTGCTCGAAATATCTGCGCTACTCTCAGAGCGCCAGCCAGAATCTGGAGTAAGCCGGCGATGAGGACGATGAGCCCCAGCGTCTCGAATCCGAAGCGCTCGATCAGGGCAGCCACCATCACGGCCAGGCCTGCAGCCGGTCCGCTCACCTGAAGGGGGCAACCCGCCAGTGGCCCGACCACAAGCCCTCCAATTACCGCGGTCAAGATACCCACCGAGGAGGCCCGCTCCATCGGAATGCCGGACGCGATGGCAATGCCCATGCTAAGGGGCAGCGCTACCAAGAACACCACAATCGAGGCCATGAAGTCGAGCCTCCATGGGACTCGGTCACCGGTCACGATGGGCCTTCAGGTCTGCTGTTGATGGGTCGCACTTCAAATTGCCTCTCGGGAAGTTGCTCGTGTACAGTTGTCACAATGATTCTTGAGTTTATAACTTGCTAAACTATGCAATGTCAAGTGTCATGAAGGAAGAAACTGCGAAATCGGTAGATCCTGATTTGCCTCTTCAAGCTGGGCCCGGATTCCCACCGGCTTTGCGAGGCAATCCATGAACCACGGTCGGAGGCGCGTAAAGAGCTGGCACCCGCTGCATGTATGGACACGAGCCCGAGAAACTGCCCCTGAGTTTCAGGACTTGAGGTTGTCCACAAGGCGCCGCGCCCACTGTGAGGCGCGGCAGACCAGCTCGGGGTCGATTTGACAGAGGAGCCTGAAGGAATGGTCGCCTTTCGAATACCGGCCCTTTTGAGTGCCTTTCGTGGCCCTCTCCAGTCCCACAAAGATGTCCGACTTCGGAACCTCCTCGGTCTTTGGGTAGGCCGGCAGGGCCTCCATGCAAACTACCATCAGGTGGCACTGATTGCCATCCGAGCCCTGCGGCGGGGTCCAGCCGTCACGCTCCTCGAGATGCTTCCACGGCTTCCCAAAGGTCGTCTTCACGAATTCCTCGCTGTCGACGAGCAAGGCGGCCTCACGCCCGGCTTTGACCTCTGTGCAAAAGTCGTGGTAAGCAGGCTGGCTGCTCCCCGATGCGACAATCCTGGGCAAGCTCTTGGTACCAGAGCGCTTCAAGAAGGTGCGGAATCCCTCTCTGCACAGGCTCCGAAGGGATTCTGTATCGCCTCCTCCTTCGACGAATCGCTTCACCAGCGCGTTCCCCCAAGGTCTCCTCGCGTCCAGAGTTGGCCCAGCCGGTACTGCTCAAGCCAAACTCCCAGTTGGCTTGGGTCGAGTCGGCTAAGGCAAGTGCTGCCATCCTCTTTCTCACAGACCACCACGCACTCCGGCTGGGTGTGGAACGCGTCCACCAGCGATGCCGAATGGGTCGTTACCACCAATTGAGTGGCCTCGGATGCCTCGAGCAACAGGTCGGCCAAGCCGGGAATCAGATCGGGGTGAAGCCCCAACTCGGGCTCTTCGATGCAGACCAAAGGAGGGTCTTTGATGCCGTCGTAGAGGCGCTGCAGGTGCCCAAGCAAGCGCTTGCGCGCGGCGGGGTGCCGGCCAAAGCTGTTCAAAATAAGCCCCAGGTTGGCACAGTCATCCTGAAGAAAATCGTTCGGTAAGTCGGCCCGTTGGGGCAGCCTGGGGGCGGCATAGCGTCCGAACTCCCAGTCTCGATAGAGCCGGATAGCCTTGAACTGGTTGGCCAGAAAGGCGATTTCTGGATAGAGGTCCGGCTCGTATCTCTGGGACAGGATGGAACGCTGAGGATCGATGTCCTCTCGCTTTAGGTAGCGGTTGCCTTCGCCTGCCCGATTGAGCATAGGGCGCCCATTCTCATATCCGAAATAGAAGTAAGGCTCCGGCTGTCCGGGCTGGGGATATTCGTCTTCCACTCGCTCATCGGTGACGTCCAATCGGTGAGAAACACCTGTGAAACCGAGCCGATAGCGGAGGGGGGTCTGGTCCGGGCGTTCGACAACGGCTTCGAGAGTGGCGGTAGGGGTCGCTTTGCTGAAACCGTCTTTGAAAAGCCAATCGACGACCCCCCCGCCTTCGCGAAGCGGCACGACCAGTTCCTGAGGGGCGGAGCGTATCAGGGCGATGGCCTCAAGCAGGTTCGACTTCCCTGACCCGGCTACGTCCACGGGTTGAGGAGGGGAACGCCGGTCGGAGCAAAGTCAGTGACGTTTCGAGTCACGACGGTCATGCCATGTACCAAAGCCGTCGCGGCAATCAGGGCGTCTCGTTCGGCGCGTGGATCGGGCACATGAAGTCTGGCGCAGTGCCGAGCCACAGCGGTGTCGACCGAGAGGACTCGATCTTTAAACGCGGGGATGACAGAATTTTCCAGCCATTGGCGCAACGCCGCTCCTTGCAAAACGTCCCGCCGTTCGGCCAGGAGCACCCCCGACTCTAGCTCCAGGATCGTAATTGCCGACAAAAAGAGACCGCCCACAGGCACGCTCGCAGCCCACGAGACCACCCTCTTGTCCGCCCTTGACTTGCGTAGTTCCGAAACGACGTTCGTATCGAGGACAAACATCAAGTAAGGTCAGGCAATCGAGAGAGACCTGCCGCGCGAGGGGGGGCAAACTCGATGTCGTCCAACTCCGGCATGGCCAGCAGGTCGACGATACTCGTGGCGCCTCCCAAGAGTCGCTGATATTCTTCGAAAGACAGCAATACATGGGCGGGTCGTCCGCGGTCGGTGATAAACACGGGACCCGCCAAAGCGGCTTTTTTTGCGCGGCCGGTGTCCTGGTTGAACTCCCGACTTGACAGGGTCGTTGTGGATTTTGACTTCATGTAGAAATGTTACTACGATCCGAAGTTTCCGGCAACTGCCCCTGAATGTGCCCGACGCAGGTGTTCGTTGGCGCCCGAACTCGGACGTATGGCCTTGCCAAAGGTCGAGGCCCTTCAGCAAGAGGGTCGTTGGGCTTCCTCGGGCAACTTCAGCCTCGACAGCCAGAGGGCCCGCTCCATCCTGGGGAACCATGCGCTGCCCGAAAACGCCATGTACGCCCTGAAACTGGTCCAGTGGGCTGTGGCAGCAGGGGCCAGCTTGGTGGAGCCAGGTTTTCAGAGCCAGCGGGTGTGGTGCGAACGTCACTTGCAGGTAGCCCTGGCCACCTTGCTCACGATCAACCCCCAGGACATCGTGTTGGTCGATAGCCAGTTGACGGTGACGGGCGCCCGTATCCAACGCTTTAGCGCGGCCGCCCGATCGGTCTACGGACTCCTGCCGATGGACATAGGAATCAACACTCTATGGGATCTGTTCTCCCATGCGGGCAGGAGCGAAGTGGCCCTGTTGCGGACTCACTGCGAGGGTGGCTCGGTGCCTGTTTGGGTCAATGGTTTCTGCGTCAATCCACCGTCCTTTGGTCTGGCCAGATGGGCGACTCGCCGACCCGATGGCAGCACCGATCTGGCCATGGCCGAACGGCAACAGATCCGCAAAGGTTACTTTTTTCTCAATCGAGAACCGCAGCCTTTCTCGTTTCCCGTCCCGGCCCTCGCCTGGAACAAGGGAGCCCGGTGGAATTGGAGCGACGCCAGCTGGACCCCCTGCAGGTCAGTCACTCGGCCCCGATTCTGCCCCCGGCCAAAGCCTTCGAAAGCCTGGCCCAGGCCCCCAAAGTCCGAATACGGACTCCACGCAGAAACAGCTAAATTCCGGGGTTGGAGCGAACTTCACCCTCAAACCGGCGCTGTAACATACTGGCCGGAAGGCTCCCGCGAGACCTGGTAGTGGCAGCCGGGTCAAACGCTGGCCAAAACATTGCAGTCCCCCCCCCGGCGCTCTCTAGGGCCGCGTCCGGTTGATTCGTCCCTACCGGTGGACAGGACAAATACCTGATTCTAGCCAGGACACTCAACCCCCTCAGGTGTCCTACCGGTGGACAGGACAAATACCTGATTCTAGCCAGGACACTCAACCCCCTCAGGTGTCCTACCGGTGGACAGGACAAATACCTGATTCTAGCCAGGTCCCAGGCGTCTAGCATGCCTTGGAAGGAAAATTCGGCACGAAAAAGGCCCCCGCCAAGAGCGGAGGCCTTTTGGAACCGGGTCTAAGCGGACTTAGACAGGCTGCTTGTTCTTCTTGATTTCAAACATCGTCGGCCACCAGTCGAACATCGCCTGGGTCTTGCCGTTCATGACGTAGCTGCTCTTAAAGTCCTTGTGGCGCAGGTTGAACTCGGTGATCTTGAGCTCTTTGACCGAGCGAAGTTCACCGGGCTCGCACTTGGCATTGGTGTTCTTGTCCTGCCACACCGACAGGCCAGCCAGTTCTTTGCCAGCCACCTTGCCGTCGAGATTGGTATCCAGGGTCGCCAGTTGCTCATAGCCGTGGGTGTAACCGGAGGCGTTGCCAAACAGGCAGCTACCGTCCACCGTGCCATCGGCCTTGGGCTGAACCAGCAGACCGTCGTTGGGTCCCACCCACTCCATGGCCACCGGGAAGCCGTTGCCAAAGAAGTCGAAGAGACGACGGGACTTGGGATAGAAGGAGTTGGGGTGAGGCTGCCAGTGACCCTGGCTGGCTTCAATCGTGCCACTGCCCACCAAGTCCAGGATGATTGGACTGGAGTAAAGCTCACCGGTTACCGTGTAGGTGGTATCGGTCGTGGTGGTAGCCGTGGTGGTCGTATTGATGTCGGTGTGGGTATGCGTGTTCACGTTGACGTTTTGAGTGCCAGCCAACACCTCGAAAGCGGTGCCGCCATTGTCGCGGTCGCCAATGATGATGGTGCCGGGTCCAATGGTTTCTTCCAAAGTGATCGTCTGGTTTGAACTGCGGCTGTCCTCGACCGTGTTGGTCTGCGTACTGGAGGTAGTCTGCGTATTGCTGCTGGTATGAATCTGCCCGCGCCCACCCGTGCTCTCCAACTCGTGCTGCACCGCATTGGCGGCATCCTCGTAGGCGCCCGTCACTTCCTGCGAGCCCACGGGGGACTGGAAGGTGGCGTCATAAACGTTTCGGTCCGTAAACCCGTTTCCATCGGTAGCGCCAGACCAGGTTGCCAGGCCTAACACGCGCGTGTTGTAGAAATTCACGTTGATTCTGGTATCGTGAATGGCGGTCGAAGACGAAGTGGAAGTGGTTACCGTATTGTTGCTAGCACCGGTACCGCCGACAGCTCCCATCGCGGGAGAAACACCCATAGCGAGCAAAAGTCCGGCCAGGCTAAGGGTTCCAACCAGGGTTGATTGTTTCACGACACCTCCTACGATCTTGACAAGGGATAAGAATGTTACCTTAAGTATCCCTCACCAACGGGCTTTAGACAAGGGGTTTTGGTAAAGTTTTCTTCCTAAACCTTGACATGGAACAGGATTTCTTTTTGGTCACCGCTCGACGCGGCAAAAGCGCCGGCCCACCTTGAGCACGCCGCCCTCGCCAAGCTCCAGGTCTCCCGGTTGGGTCTGCTTGACCCCATTCCACTGGACTGCCCCCTGCTCGATCAGGCGGCGGGCCTCCTTATTGCTGGGGGCCAGGCCCGTCAGGGTCAGCAATTTGACCAGACCGATTTTGCCCTCCGGAGCGTCCTCCGGGGCCACCTGGTAAGACGGCATGTCGCTAGGGTTCTCGCGCCGGGAGAAAACCCGCTCAAATTCCGCCTGGGCCTCCTGGGCGGCGCTAGAATCGTGATAGATGCTGATGATCTCCCGAGCCAACCACATCTTATTGTCGCGAGGGTGATCCTGAGCCAAACGTCGATCCGCCTCGGCCAGGTCTACTTCGGTGCAGAGTTCGAAATAGCGGCGCATCAGCCCGTCGGGGATAGACATCAGCTTGCCAAACATCTCGTTGGCGGGCTCGGCAATGCCCACATAGTTGCCCAGACTCTTGCTCATCTTTTGAACGCCGTCGAGGCCCTCGAGGATGGGCATCAAAAAAACGATTTGGGGGGGCTGCTGGTACTCGCGTTGCAACACGCGACCCACCAGGTTATTAAATTTCTGGTCGGTCCCCCCCATTTCCACATCGCTGCGCAGAGCCACCGAATCGTAGCCCTGCATCAAGGGGTAGAGCAACTCGTGGACGCCAATGGGAATACCGCCCCTGAAGCGCTTGGTAAAATCGTCCCGCTCCAGCAGTTGGGCCACCGTGTATTTGGAGGTCAGCCCCAGCACGTCGGCAAAACTCATGGGCATCAACCATTCACTATTGAAACGAACTTCGGTCTTGTCGGGGTCCAAAATCAAGGAGAACTGCTCCCGATAGGTGGCCGCATTGCTTTCGATCTCTTCGGGAGTCAGCACTTTACGGGTTTCTGAACGCCCTGAAGGGTCGCCCACGCGGGCCGTAAAATCGCCGATCAGCAGCACCACCTGGTGACCCAGGTCCTGAAACTGGCGCAGTTTGCGCAGCACTACCGCAAACCCCAGGTGAATATGGGGAGCGGTTGGATCCAGCCCCAACTTGATGCGCAAGGGCCTTTTCTCACGCTGGCTTAACTCCAGACGCTGCAACAGGTCTTCCTCGCTGATAATTTCGGCGCACCCCCGGCGCAAACGCTCCAGTTGTTCCTTTGGACTCAAGTTCTGCAATTTTCTACTCCCATTCAATGGTGCCGGGCGGCTTGGGGGTGATGTCGTAGACGACACGACTGACGCCGGCCACTTCATTCACAATTCTGGTGGCCAGACGAGTCAAAAGGCTGTGGTCCAGGTCGGCCACCTGGGCCGTCATGGCGTCTTCGGAATAAACCGCCCGAACGGCTACCACCTCGGCATAAGAGCGCTGATCGCCCTGGACACCCACCGACTTGACCGGCAACAGGGCGGCAAAATACTGCCAGGGGCGTCGACCCGGTCCCTCCAGGGGCAGGCGATCCAACTCTTCCCGCACAATGGCGTCGGCGGCGCACACCACTTTTAATCGGTCTTCGCGCACCTCGCCCAAACAGCGCACGGCCATACCCGGACCCGGGAAAGGCTGCCGTTCCAGCAATCGGCTGTCGATGCCCATCTCGCGGCCCACTCGGCGAACCTCGTCCTTGAACAACTGGCGCAAGGGCTCGACCAGGCGAAACTGCGAATCGGCCGGCAAGCCCCCCACATTGTGATGCGTCTTGATGTTGTGAGCCTTCTTATGACCGCCATGGCCGCTCTCAATCACGTCGGGATAGAGCGTCCCCTGCACCAGGAAAGGCACATCGCCCAGTTCGGCCACTTCCGTTTCGAAAACCCGGATAAAGGCCTCACCAATGCGTTTTCGCTTCTCTTCGGGCTCGTGGATTCCGGCCAGAGCACCGAGGAAACGCTCACGGGCATCCACTTTGCGCACGCTTAACCCCAGTACCGACAGCGACTCCATCACCTGCTCGGCCTCGCCCTGGCGCAACAACCCGTTGTCTACAAAGAGACAGGTGAGTTTGGGCCCGATGGCCTTGTGCACCAAAACGGCCGCCACCGTAGAATCGACGCCGCCAGAAATGGCGCAGACCACCTTGGAGTCGCCCACTTGGGCGCGAATTTCCGACAGACTGGCTTCGACAAAGTTGCCCGCCGTCCAATGCAGGGTGCAGCCGGACAGTTCCACAAAGTTCCTCAAAATCTGCACGCCCGCCGGGGTGTGGGTCACCTCCGGGTGAAATTGCAGCGCGTAACACTTGCGGGACTCGTCGCCCATGGCGGCCAGAGCCGTATCCGTGGAAGCCAGCGATTCAAAGCCGGTGGGCAACTTGAAAACCTGGTCGCCGTGACTCATCCAACAGGCTTCGTGCTCTTCCAGGCCCCGCCACAGGGGAGAGGCTTGGTGCAACCGGAAGGTGGCCGGTCCGTACTCGCGCCGCGTGGCGGCCACCACCTGGCCGCCTAACTCTTTGGCCAGCAATTGCATTCCATAGCAGATGCCCAGCAGCGGCAGTCCCGACTCCAGCAAACCCGGAGGCAAGCGAGGAGCATCCTTCTCGTAGACGCTGTTGGGGCCGCCTGAGAGAACCACCGCCTTGACAGGCACCCCGGCCACAATTTCGGCCCAGGGCCGATCGGGGTCGAGTAATTCGGCGTAGACGCCCACTTCACGCAAGCGACGTACGATGAGTAAATTATATTGGGAGCCGTAGTCGAGGACCACCACACGTTCTTCTATTTGCACGGCAGCAGCTTTCGAATCCGGTTGTCGGCTCCCTTCAAGGGCATGGTCTGATTGCGCCGAAGACCCCCCACGAATGATCTTCAACTTGTTTTGCCCGACCGTGCATGGTAGAATCCAACTATCCCTTCCAGAAGAAGAAGGGTTGATAGATGGTTCAGAGGGAGTGCAGATGAGCAGCATCCTGGAGGAATACCCTCGCGATGACCCTCATTCTGTCAACGAGAAACGTGAAGATGGCTAGCCCGCAACGCAAGGGCGCGCCTGCGCGTTCTAAGATCAAGCTAAACCAGGTCGAATACACCCGGCCCAACGGGGATGCCAAGACCGTCTTTTTACGCTCGCTTTCGACCATGGTGTTGGCGGGTGTTACCGTGGACCGCTCGCTGGACTACCTGGCCGACCAGGTGGACGACGACAAGTTGGCCTACATTTGCCGCGGCATGTCCGAGAGAATCCAAGGTGGCTATCCCCTGTCTGCAGCCATGAACTGTTTTCCCCGAGCCTTTTCGCGCCTCCAGTTGCGACTGGTGCAAATGGGCGAAAAAACCGGACTGCTCGATCAGGTCCTGCTGGAACTGAGTCGCTACGAAGAGAAAGAGCGCGCCCTGGTGCTCAAAGTCAAGAGCACCATCAGTTACCCGGCCTTTATTCTGGTGGTGGCCACCATTATGATGGTCACCGTTCCTCCCTATATTATGAAAGGGATGTTTGAACTGATCGCGGGCTCGGGCGTGGAACCCCCCCTGATCACGGTGGTGGTAATGAAGATCACCACCTTTCTGCGCAGTCCGGCTTTTTACGCCAGTTTTGCCGCCCTGGCAGCCCTCCTCTGGTTTATCCTGCCCGCCTGGCTGCGCCAGCACAAAAATCAACGCACGGTGGCGATTTGGGTCAGCAAAATTCCGGGACTGGGCAAAGTGTATCACTCGCTGGCCCTGGCCCGTTTCTCGCGAGCCCTCAGCGTCCAGATCGAATGCGGCATGAATCCGCTGGGTTCGCTGCCCATCTCGGCCGAGGTCACCGAAAATCCGCTTTTGATGGATTCGATCAAAGCGGCCACCGAACGGCTCAGCCAGGGAGAGTCTTTTGCCGCCAGCCTGGAGGCCACCGAGTTTTTCCCCAAAATGATGCTCAATATGGTCCAGGCGGGAGAAGAATCGGCCAGCCTCGGCGAACTACTCCACAAAGCGGCGGAAATGTATGAGGCCGAAGTCGATCACTCGCTCGATATTTTTACCGCCATGTTAGAACCGGCAATTATGGCTTTTATTGGTATAATGGTAGGGACGTTAGTGCTGGCAACCATGCTGCCGATGTCCCAAGTCATCGAGAACATGCATTAGGAGGCGCGATGAAGCTACCCTGGAAACGCTATCCCAAGCGCCGCGGAGCGGGCATCCTGACTGTGCTGGTGGCCAGCACGCTGCTGCTCTTGATGGCCTTCACCGTAGCAGGCACGTCGTTTCATCACCTGAGCGTCTCCAATCGCCTGCATCACTCTCAGTCGGCGCGCAACCTGGCCGAAGCCGCCCTGGCCAAAGCCGTAGCCGAAATCATGTATACCAACGATAAGTATCAGGGAACGGTGACTCAGGATTACGCAGACACGGAGTCCCCCAACGGCCTGGTGGCTTTTAATCCAGCCAACCTGGCAGCCATCAATGCAAATCTCAAAACCGTACGACTGGAAGTTTCTGTCAACAACTTTGGATCCGACGCCCCCATCACGGTGAGCGGTCGCACACTGCCCGGTGAATCTGCCTACTTGCGAGCGGTGGGTGTTGACCACGGAGTGGAACGAGCCATGGAGTCCCTCGTTTACATCCCCAAGTTCCCCTGGGCCATCGCCTCCGGCGGCAAAATCAACATTTCCGGTAACTCCCGCGTGGGCGCCTTCGAGAATGAGGCCGACGTCAATGACCCGACCAAAGAGTTGCCCGGGCATCTGGTGGCCAACTCCACCGCACTCACCGACGCCCTGGTTCTGCAGGGCAATCAGGTGACTGTCACCGGCGACATTCAGGCATCGGGCGGCGCCGACCTTGGTCAAAACGTGGTCAAAGGGGAGCGCCGCCTGCACGCCCAGGCCGCCACAATACCCGACATCGACATAGAAAGTTACAACCCATTGGGACAGACAGGTTGTCAATCTTTAAGTCCAGGCAGCCAGGCTTCCAATTCGATTTCCGGTCTAAACCACAGTGCTGGCAACGTGGACTTCAGCGGCGGACTAACTTTGGACGGTGGAGTTCTATTCGTCGATGGGGACATCACAGTAAACGGCCAGATTTCAGGGGAAGGGGCCATCATTTCCAAAGGAAAAATCACCATCCAGGGTGGAGGTCAGGTGGCCAGCAACAACAAGGTCGCCATTCTGTCGGCGGGCGATCTCAGCTTGAACGGGACCTCCGGAGATCGACTGAAAATCTCCGGCGTAGTCTACTCCGAAGGCAAGCTGAGCACCGATTTCACCAGCATTCTGGGCAACACCGTCAGTCCCTCGACTTCAGGGATGGACCTGAAAGACACCACTTTGGTGGCCGTCGATAGCGCACTACAAATCACCCCACCAGCCACACCGGGGGGCACGGACCCCGAGTTGCCGGACCAGTATGCCTTTCCGGCGGGGACGGAGCCGATGGCTCTCAACGTTCGTGGACTGAATTTCACAGTTCCGCTGACCACGGAGATCACCCGCCCGATGGTCGGCTTCCTGGACCCCGCTACTGGCAAATATATGCTGCGCCGCCAGACAGATGCCGCCTGGGGCGATATGATTCCCAATCCCGGCACACCTCCGCCAGCTTATGTTCAGCAGTCCCTTGGAAACGGGATGTACAAGACGATAGAAACGACCGACCCCACCACTGGAACTTTGATCCTTAAGGAAGTGCCGGCTCCGACCGGCTCCTCGCCCCTCACAAACGCCGATTTGCGCTTTACTTTTGGAGCCACCGTGGTCAACGGTGACGACCCGCAACTACTGAGCCAGGCCCAGACCCACGCCATCAGCGTACTGAATCAGGATTTATCCTCTCTCGGCCAACCCCCACTCACTGCGGGCGAACTGACGCTTGTGAACGCCATTGTATCCACGAATTTTAGCGGAAATAGACCTGTTTCGAAAATGGCGAATCCTCTTCTCAAGCAGCAATCCGCCTTCATTAACGACAAAGTCCCCTTTGGCAGCAATCCGCCGGGCACCTCGGGGGCTCCGATTTTCGAACTGAACCTGAACAAGGACCTGCACCTCTCGCGCTACCTTTCGCGGGCCGAACGGATGCGGGTCCTCTACTGGCGCGATGTGGTGCAATGAGACGCGGCTTTACCCTTCTGGAAACGATTTTTGCGTCGGTACTCTTTGCTTTCGTAATCCTGTTCGTGTTGAATCTCTATCCGGGATCCATGGTAGCCATCCATCGCGGCGAGACTCAAATCATCGCCGACAATTTTGCCCAATCCATTCTGGAAGACCTGCGCAGCCGCTCGTTTGCCAACGTCTCGGTAACCACGCCCCCCGCCTATCAGAAAAAACTCTATGCCAACACGGAATTTGAACCTATCGTGGCCCTCAACTATCACCCCGATGATCCCAATCTCGAAGGCTATCTGAAGATAGCCCGCGTGACCGTGCGCTGGAAGTTTCAACGACGTGACAACCAAGTGGTGCATACCATGTATTTGCACAACCTGACCCGATGAGGCGGCAGCGTCGAGGCATGAATCTGATCGAGGTAATGGTGGCCGGGGCCATCGCCTTTCTGGTCAGCATGACGATCTTTTTCGTGATCGTGCCGTCCTTCCGCATTGTCAGCGAGGGGCAGATACTCACCGAGTTGCAACAACAAGGAGAACTCGCACTGCAACAACTCACGGCCGATTTACAGAATACCGTGCCCACCGGTACCTCTCTGGCTTTTCCCATAAATGCTGGAGACGGCATGATCACGGCCACTCACCCGGTGACTACCGCTCTGGGCAGCGGCATCCTGAATTTCCAACCTCAACTGCTGATCTGGTATCACAACATCACCAAGAAGCAGCTTTTTCGCAAGAGATTTAGCAACGGAGACCCGTCGGGTGTGGTCCTCAGTTTTCTACCCGCCGTGGCCCTACAAACGACCCGCCTAAATCTCGACTTGATCTGCAACCAGACCAACGGCACGGAGAAGAGCTTCGCCAAAAACGTAGAGACTTTTTGGGTAGAAAAAGAGTATACCTCGGGGGGCGAAGTCTACGCCTCCAGGATAGTTCTACAAAAAGACATTCCAGGCAAGAATAAGAAGTCGGTGGTGGAACTCTTTCGAAAGGCGATGCTTAGGAACCACTACTAGATGCGGCTCGAATTGCTGCTAGGTTTGATGCTAATGGGGGCTGCGCCGCTGCACGCCAAGCCGCCCGCTTCGCTGGAGTTGCAAAAACCCATCAAACTGGTGATTCGCGTCCAGCCGCCGGGGGCGTCCGTCTATGGGGAGATGGTGGCTGGAGGCAACTCGAAGGTTGCCTATGGAAACAACCTGGGTTACCTGGGTAGGTCCAACGAGGCCATAGATCTTGACCTGAGTCGCTTTCCTGAGGGGAAAATTGCCTTCCACGTGGGGGGCAGCAAAGCCATGGACGGCCCCATCCAACCCTTTCACGGATACGTGATTCTGTCCGACTTTGTGACCGAATACGCCATCCAGCACAATAAGGACGGCGATGTCGTCTACTTTCCCAATAAGGCCAACGCCCCCCTACAGCTCCAGCCCGCCCCAGGCCTGGGTGCCTGGATTCAGCGCACGGTCTACTGGTTTCAGATCCGCCCCATTCTCACATTCACCTTGCTAGCCCTGGCCGGAGCCGTCGGTTTTGCCCTGGTCGCCGTTGTCTTCCCCCGCCAAAAGGCCTGGCGCGAGGAGCGGGCCAGGGTCAACAAGTTCAACGAGCGGCTGCGCAATCTGGATGTGCAAAACGACCTTTTCCTGGGTCGTCAGTTTGGCGAGTGGGCCACCGTCAAGCGCCTGGGCGCGGGCGGTATGGCCGTGGTCTATAAGGGTGTATCGGTGGTCACCATGAACGACGACGAAGCGGTGGCCGTCAAAGTGATGAATCCCGACCTGGCCCAGGACGTGGAGTATCGCCGGCGCTTTAATCGCGAGGTGCAGATTTCGCGCACGCTGGACCACCCCAACGTGGTGCGCATGATCGACTTTGGCGAGCAAGACAATATCCTCTACCTCTCCATGGAATACATCCAGGGGGAAACGCTGCGCGACTTGCTGCCCGAAAAAGGCTTTCCCCTGCCCGAGGCGATGAGCCTGGCGCTGGGCATGGTGCAGGGCCTGATCCACGCCCATCAGAGGGGCGTGGTCCACCGCGACCTCAAGCCCGACAACGTGATGGTCACCAACAACAACAAACTGGTCAAGGTGATGGACCTGGGTCTGGCCAAGCGCGAAGAGTCGGAGAATGTGACCCGCACCGGCGACACCTTTGGTACGCCGGCCTATATGGCTCCCGAACAGATCACCGGGGGCAGCCTGTTGCCGGCCACTGACCAATATGCGCTGGGGGTGATGCTGTTTGAAATGGTCACCGGGCGCCGCCCCTTTGAAGTGGCCGATTCACTCACGCTGGTCATGAAGCACCTCCAGGAGCCCCCCCCGCGGGTGCGCGAGTATAAATCACAGTTACCCGAAGAGCTGGATGCCATGATCGACCGCATGCTGCTCAAGGACCCCGCCAGGCGCTTCAAGAGCCTGGTGGAAGTGCAGGTCGAACTGCAAAAGATCCAGCGCAAATACTGCCCCAACTGAACCGTTGACACAGGCCCAACCCAATCGATACATTTACGGTGTGACCACAAGAGCCACAAAGAGCAAGAAGCAACGAACCTGCGGCGTTCGTGAGGCCGAGACGAAGTTGAGTCAGCTTTTGGTGGAGGTTCAGCAGGGAGCTGAGGTTCTCATCAAAAATAATGCAGCTGTCCACCGCGTATTGTGGCACTACTCGGGTTTGCCTTGCTCTCTATCCAGCTCAGCAAAGGCATCTTCCAGAGCCCTTCGCGCGGCCTCCCCGGTCAATTGAGGTGACGTTATGCCCCAGTCCTCAGGACTGGATCCATCCCAGCCAGAGTAAATGCGGCTTGCGATTTTGAGCAGCGCGTTGTGGGAAGCCATAAGTATTCGATGCCCTCTGTGTCTCGGTTATAGACTACGTAACCGACCTCCGCCAGGCCGACTTCCATCAACCATCGGACTCGCAAATCAAAAGTCCAGACAGACGCATGGACCCCTGTGGGAGTGAGCATCCTCTCGCGAGATTCGAGACGCCAAAAGTGGAATTCACCCTGAGGCGGCAGCGCCTGAATTAGCAGCCGGTCTTTCTTCCCATCACCCATAGTCATTGTTTGCTAAGACATGGAGGTCTTGTACTCTTTCCTGGACTTGTTTTCCTTTGGTGGTCTTGGCCAAATGCGCTTGTTGACTGGCGCCGCGAATTTCACCCATAAATGGCATGTGCACCCCCAAGCCGTTAAGCCGTTTGTGTTTTTTTTAAAGAAAGCGTATACTGAGAGCGAACTTTGATTCGGTATCCTGAAGGGAGGCTGTAGAGTGACGCTAAAAGTTGATAGCCAGACCGACGAACACTCCGAGTTTTCGGAAACGGAGATGCAAGAGTTGTTAGCGCTTGCGGCATTCCCAGATCCAGACGGAGTCACTAGCAACGCGCTGGAATACTTTAAGCCGCCACAATAGGCAAAGGATTCGCGTTCTAGGAAGCAGAAGCCGCCGCCGAAACTGTAACAGGCGGGCGACTTCTTTTGTTTGGTGCTAACAATACAGGGCCGAATTGGTGGTGGCCTCCTCCAAGAGCTGGCGACATTTGCTGGTGTTACTTTCCCGAAGATCAAGCTCCCGATGAGCCAGGACCAAAGGCGAGGCCGTGCCTGGTGGCGTGGGTTTCTCCGCCCACCTCGCCTGGAGCAAAACGGGTGAAGGTGGTCGTGATTTACGGCTGCACTGACGACCCCACCGCTAAGAATTACAACCAACCATCTGCTTCGGAGTTCATCGTAGGTCAGACAACTCATCCGGGAGTCTTTCAAAGGTCAGGATTGAGGAATGCCACCAGGTTTAAATGTCATCGCTTTAAGGCGCTCGAGTTTCATGACCTGCACTTTGTAGCTCGCGGCACCGCTACTTACCCAGTTGAGGGCAGCCTGGTAGTAGATGATGTCTATCACCCCGATATTCATGAGGCCTTTAAAGCAGCACTGGACAATTCGAAACTGGGAAGCTGTCTATCCGCGTTAGATGCGGCAAGGCGAAAACAACAAGCTCAATCGGCGAACGAGCAATAGAACCAAGAATTGGTGGTCCATAGAAGTGCACGGAACGCTTCTGGCCCCGTTTTTCGGGGAAAGACCGGCCAGGCTCTGCAGGTTACAGCGGTCCGGCCGCAGCTGGACATCTTCGCCCGAGGTCAGGACTGGCTGGTCCGTTTGCTCCTTCCGTCCCCCTATGCCATTGTTGGCGACGAGTTGCGCGTGCTGCAGTTCAATGTCTGCGAACGAGGTCTGCAGACCATTGTGGGTGAGGGACTGCTCATTCCCCCGGCAGGGCAGGGACGGCTCTTCGACATCCTCCGCAATCTGGCTGACCAATTCGTGGGCGAACTGCCTCGCGACCCCGATGAAGAAAGCCTGTCGAGGCAGCTTTGTCGCGAACTGCGCGGTGCCTGCAGACAGGGAGAAGGCCCAGGACCTGACGCGTAACTCTTTGAAGTAACGCCTGAGATCCTACCCCGTTCAATTGCTCCACCAACCGCCTGTGCGAGAGGCGTGGTCTGGGGCGGCCTATCTGCATTGCAATGCGCGCCTGGCCGCACGTCCACCAACTTGTTGACCCTTTCCGGCGCCCGCAATCGTGGCCCGCTCAGTCCGGCCGCCCCACAGCGAGGGGTGTGACGGTCGGATGCCGAATAGTGGGTGAAATGGAAGAAGGCACAGCCCTCACCTCCCGTGAACGTCAGGTGCTCGCGCTCCTCAATCAGGGGGCCAGCCGATCCGCTATTGCTCAAGCACTTCGCGTGCGTCCCGACACGGTTAAGGTTCATGTATTCAATCTGCGCCGTAAACTAAATCTAACGGCTTTTGAGCAGGGGTCTCCCGCAGAAAATCCGGCGCAAAAAGGGGCAGGTCACGTTCGCGGCCACGCCGATTAGGCCTGCTGCGACCCGACTGATCTCGCCGCGCGAGAACGACAGATCCTGGAGCTTCTCCGGCTAGGCATGCGTCAGGTCGAAATTGCCAGAGTCCTGGGCGTGCGTTCGGACACCGTCAAACAGCATGTGCGCCGTCTTCGCACCAAGCTGCAGAGCGGCGACGTGAAGAAGTCTAATCCGTCTCGCAAACGAAGCGCCCTTCTTTTATGGTTCCACGGGGGCCGTAATCTCACCTGAAGTTACCTGAGAGGCCGACTTTCTCGGCTCGGCAATTGCTGTCACGACAGGATACGGCGAGCCACATCAATGAGGATGGAGTCCGCCCGGCTGGCACCGAGCCGGAGATTTCCGCGTTGTCTCCCGGGACACGTTGGTCGAGGACTGGGATTCAAAGAGACGGTCGGTAGTGGAACGGGAATTTGCGTTCATGACCTGGCCAGGAAGTCGTGACCTGCAGTTGATAAAACCCCGGTTCGTTCCGCAGAATACGGAGAGAGCCGTGGTAGGTGATGGAATCCAAGACCACAGGCTCCAGTTCGCCTTCCATAACAGGCTGTTGCAGTTCCGCCACCCAGCTTTCGGCGGCCTGGCGGGCGTTGGCTTGTTCGCGAAGCTGGCGCGTCTGCAGGTAGGCCTGCAAGAAATAGCCAGCACCAGAAAGACCGCCAGCAGGGCCAATCCCAGGGCAATCACGGCTTCGGCCACGACAAAGGCTCGCCTCGTCATGTCCAGCACCGGCCGTGAATGGCCGCCAGATCCGGCGATTTTTCGAGTTCTTGGGCGCTGGCCAGTCGGGCGGAGCAGGCCAGGAAGAAGGTGTGGTCGTCGATGAGCCCATGTTCGACTCGGTCGTGGAAGGCCTGATAAACCTTCGTATCTACCCGACCTTCGCGCTGGGAATCGGGGGTGCGCATTTTCTTGTCGTCCGTCACCGACAGAATCTCTTGTTGCAGTCGCCGGTAGCCGTCGGCCTTCACCACCCCTTCGGTCCAACTGGCTTCGAGCTTTTCCATCTCGTCCCAAAAATACAGCCCGGTCAGCTTCAACGCTCGAGAGCGGATGAGGACATAGAATTGCTGCCAGCATTCCTGACGTGCCTGGCGGGCAGCCGGGTCCACCGCGGCTTTGCTCTGGCGCAGTCCGGATAACCAGGCCAGGACTTTTTCACCACGGGAAATCCCCTCCCCTCGCTTGAGTCCGCGTGCGACGGCCTCCAGCAACTGGTCCTGGCTGAACGGCTTGTAGATATAGTCATAGGCCAGCAGCCGGGCCGAGAATAGGGGCACCGAGAGACTGGCAAATCCCGTCATGACCAGAAAAGGCAGCTTTACTTTTTGGCCCGTCTGGGCGGCGGCATTCTGGCGCAGTTGCTGCACGGTCTGGGGGCCATCATAGCGACCCGGCAGGCGTACATCGGTGACGATCAGGTCCCAAAGCGGTTGTGGCAAGGGTAGTTGCAGCGCTTGCTCGCCCGTGACCACGGCCGTGACCAGATAATCCTGATCTTCCAGCGCAAATTGGACCAGTTCGCGCAGGCTTTCGTTGTCTTCGATGAGCAGGATATGAGCGGGCATCAGAGCTTTTCCAAAACCGTGACCAGCGGCCAGAATCCGAGTAAAGCCACCAGTAAGACCAGCAGACCCGGCAACGTAATCAGGAAAACTTGCAAGAACACCAGCAGTTGATTGAATTGATATTGCAGGCCCTGTTCGGCCAGGTCGGCATAGCGCAGCAGTCCCCTGGCCAGTTGGCCAGTTTCTTCTCCACTTTTTACCAGTGAGAGCAGAATCGTCGGAAAGAAATCGGTCAGTTGCAGGGCGTTGTGAAGATTGCTCCCGGCCAGGATCTGCTGTTCCACCTGGGTATGGATGCGCAGCAGCCAGGGACTGGATTCCGATTCCCGCAGACAGCGCAGCGCGGTGGTGAGGGTCACTCCGGAAGCGAGCATCCCTCCCAAGAGTCGACTGATGCGAATGTTGGCTACGGCGCGCGCCCAGGAAAAGCTGAAGTAGATGGGTTCCAAATAGTAACTCCAGCTCGCTTCCGTGAGGGCCAACAGCCCTACAGCCAGAGTGGCCCCGGCCGCCAGACTCGCGCCCGCTAACAACTTTGGGTCCAAAAGCCGCACCCCCCAGGCCACGACCGGATCGGTGGGCGCCAGCTCGAGCAAGGTGGCAGCCAATAACTGGTGTACCACCAGCGCCAGCAGCACGACCGCCGCCCAGCAAAGCGCCGCCAGCGCCAGGGGAGGCAGAAGCTGCGCTTGCAATCGCCGCTCCAAAGAGGCCTGTTCGTCTTCCCTTTGAGCCAGGCAAAGCAAGGTGGTCCCCATGGTCCCGCTTATCTCCGCGCTCACCAGATAGGCCCGGTCGGGCAAAGAAATCAGACCTGGCAAGGCGGCCAGTGCCCGGCTGAGGGGGCGACCCTCCGCCAGCACAAGCCTGCGAACATTCTCGAACTCCCCTTCCAGGCCCTCCGGGACCTGCTTGCTCAGATGCTCCAGGGCTCCACTGAGGGGAAAACCCGATTCCAGCATGAGTCCCAGACTTCCATAGAAGCGGCTCCGCCCAGTCCGGCTCCAACGACTCCGGCGCAGACGCTGGGGAACTTTGCGCAGCACCTGCCCGGGAGTGAGCGGCCTTGGTCGACCCAGATTCTGGGGGAGCCAGCCGGAGGCGGGCTCGACTTCCGCCAGAGCTTCGATCAACGCTTTCTCGCAACTCATGACGCCACCGCTTTCTGCCACGAGTCATGAGCGTGAGCCACCGAGGGATAGCGCTCTTTTGGGTCCTTGGCCAGCATTTTGCCAATAACCGCGGCCAACTGTGGCTTGACTTCTGCGGGCAAAGCAGGCGGATCCAACTGCATGATTTCATAGAAAATCTGCATGATTTCGGGTCCTTGAAAGGGTCGCCGACCCGCCAGCATTTCGTAGGCGATGACTCCCAGGGCCCACTGATCGCTGGCGGGCGAGGCCTGGCCCTGCAGTTGCTCGGGCGCCATGTAATCGGGCGAACCCACGGCCTCGTCGGGCCTGGTTAACAAGGTGGCGTTTTCTCCCTTGGCCAGTCCAAAATCGACCAGGATAGCTTTGCCTTTCTCGTCGATCATGACATTGGGTGGTTTGAGGTCGCGATGCATCACGTCGTTTTGGTGACAATAACTGACGGCTTGCAAAAGCTGGTCCATCCAGGCTAGCCTTTGCGATAGCGCGGGCTGTTCGCCTAAAAACCGTTCCAGGCTGCGCCCGCGAATCACTTCCAAGACCAGGGCCACCTGATCGGGGCCGGTCTCGATGAGATGGAGCAGGCGCAAGACATGGGGATGGTTGAGTCTGGTCAGGGCTTTCACTTCACGCTCTTCGCGCTTGCGAATTTCGGCGTCGCCTTGATAGTTCATCAACTTGATGGCTACCGCGCTTTTGGTGAAGGGATCGCCGATGGGAAAGGCCTCGTAGACGCCGCCAAAGCCCCCTCGACCGAGCAGACGGGTCAGTTGGTAGGGTCCGATATGGCGACCGATGTTCTGGTCGTCGCCGCTGGCCTTCTGTTCGGCCAGATTCCGCGCATAGACCACAAAGGCCCGCTCGTAGCGTTTCTTTTGCCAGAACCGCCAGAGCAGCCCGCTCACCACAAGCCCCAACAAAGTCACCACTCCCGGATAATGGCGCACGAAGTACAGGACGGGAGACTTGAGGCGCAGTTGCAGCGGTGGCTGAGCCCCAGGCGGGTAACAGTTGTCGGCCAGATCCGACCATTCGACCGAACGCTTTTCTTCCTGATATTCGCCGTCAAAATCGTTCAGGGTGAGTGTGCGCGCCACGGTGCGACCAGCGGCGTCCTGGAAGTTGGTTTTGTGCAGGGTCATTTTTCCGCCCTCTTGGGGCACAGGCTGCCCATCCAGGTACACCTGCACGGCCGGCCGGGTGCGCAGTTCCACCACCCTCACCTGTTGGGCCCCGGCGGCTCCGGCCAGAAGTAAAGACAGCCAGACCCGCTTCACAGCCCCAGCTCCAGATTGGGGGCAAAACGGCGCGACAGTTGGATGGAGCCTGTGCGTAAGGTGAGCTGGAAACCGCAGAGGTGCTCCTCCAGGGCAGCCAGTCGCCATTCGTCACATTGGGCCAGCACACGGGAGGTCTCGGGGGATTGGCCGGAGAGCCAGTCCCTCAATTCTTCTCCCGCAAAGCAGACCGGTCGATCCCCTTGCAGGGGATCCTTAATCTGGGCATAGTGACAGCGCACCACCTGGCCCTGGCGCTCTTCATAGAGCAGCAAGCCGGTTACCTGCCACTGCAGGCCCTGGTCCACCGGGTTGACGCCCACGACAGGGGTGAGCCCCAAACGTTGCTCGACCAGGCTGAGGCCGGCCGCTGGCGTAGAGGACAGATCGCTTTCCAATTGCGTGACGAATCTAGCATGTTGCTCCAGGGCCAGCAGTTCCCGGGTGAGGCGGGGGAGACGCCGCGAAGCCAGCACCAGAGCCTGCGTTCCCAGGCTGGCCACAATGGCGAATAAGAAGGTGGCCAGCAAAACCTCGGGCAAAGAAAGGGCACGCTTGCGCATGGGGCACCTCAGGGCAAAAAGGAGTTGGCAATCGAGAAGACATCTTGCCGGTTGTTGTTGTCGCCGGCCACCAGGTTGGAGGCGGTGCCCGAGAAGACGATTCGCGTTCCGTCCTGGCTGATGGCCGGGGTGCCGGCGAAGTTGTTGAGGGCGGCTCCGTCGAGGGCCACCGAGAGGCGTTGACAGCGATTGGTCTGTGTATCGTAAAGGTAGGTGTTGATAAATCCTCCGGTCAGGGCGGCGCCCCCGTCCAGGTTGCTGGCCGCCGTTTGGAAAGCCACGAAGCGGCCGTCGCCGGAGATCGAGGGGTAGTCGGAGGCCGCATTGCTCAGCACGCCGCCCGTGGACTGCGAGACCAGCCGGGTGGTGCCGGCCACCATGTCGCGCACGAAGACGTCCTCGACGCCGTTGGTGTCGTCGACCACCAGGTTGGTCGACTGAGAGGAGAAGGCCACGAAGCGCCCGGTGTTGCTCAGGGAGATGCCGTCGCTGAAGAGAAAGGGAGTGACTGCTCCGTTGCCGGGTACCCCGCCCAGGCCGATGCTGGCCACGGCGATGGCCCCGGTTGGCACGTTTTTGACGAACACGTCGGTCACTCCGTTGGTGTCGCCGGGCACCAGGTTGCTGGCACCTGACGAAAAGGCGACCACCGAGCCGTCGCCGGAAATCGTGGGTCCAAACGACCGCTGGTTGGCCTGGACGCCACCGGCGCTGGTGCTGAGCAGGCTGGTGGTGCCGGCGGTGACGTCACGCACAAAGATGTCGAGGAAGCCGTTGACGTCGCCCGCCACCAGGTTGGTGGCCAGGGAGTCGAAGCAGACCAGGTTGCCGTCCCCGGAAATCCAGGCGTCGCCGCTGAGGTGGTTGGCCTGAGCCCCCCCGCTACTAACATTCACGCGAATCAAAGCCGCAGTGGTGCGATCTTTGCGAAAAACGTCAATGGTTCCGTTGCTGTCGCCGGGAGTCAGATTGGTGGCGGTCGATTGGAAGGAGACAAATCGCCCGGCCGCGTCGCTCTTCACCTCGCCGCTACCTGCATTACCCTGCACGCCGCCGGCCGTTTGGCTCAGGAGAGTCAGCGTGGCTGCGGTCCGGTCGCGGGCGAAACTGTCACCAGCGGGATTTGCTCCAAAGTCGAAGGACTCAAAAACGACGAGTCCGCCGGTCGCATTGAGGTGGGGTGTTCCTCCGCCACCTTGCGCCTGGCTGCTATCCAGGCTGTCCAGACTGATGCCGTTGGGCGTCGGGGTCGGGGAACCAGTGGGGCTGGCAGTCGGGTTCGGGTTGGGATTGTTACCGAAGCTGAACTGGCTATCCTCGCTGCCGCAGCCGATCATCAGAAGTGTGGCCAGACTGAGGGGTAGGAATAAGCGGTTCATGGGGACCTCCATGGAGCAGGTTGGCTGCCCAGCAGCAGGCGCAAATGGCTCTCTTTGCCGATGAAGCGGTTCAGGTCGAGGGAAAACTGACCCTGGGCCAGGGCGGCCGCCCTGTCTTTTTCATATTCGGCTTGCAAACGGGCCACTTGCGGGGCCAGGTTTTCCAGAGCTTCGGCCTGGCGCCGGGTGAAAGTGAACCCAACAATTGCATTTGTGGCACTGTCCTGTATGGCCTCAAGGTTGAAA
>JADMJV010000072.1 GCA_018780265.1 bacterium | reverse complement strand
GCGAGGATGACACATCCGTGGGCGTCATTTCAAACACGCTTGCCGAAAGCTCACGTTGCTTGACGGGCCTCCAGTGAGGAGCTCCGGCCACTGCCGGATTCCCACCAGCGAGAAGAAGATAGGTTTGATGGAACTCCAGCGGTTGGCTGCTCTGTGAGTCCTTTGGCCAAGGGAAATGCCCTAAACACGATGGGTCAATATTGTGCAGTCGAGGCAGTTGGACGAGGTTGGGAAAGACTGTCAAAAGACATATTCCCTGGTAGCGCAGCCCACGAAATCAAGGCCGAAGCCGCGAAGCGTGCCCGGAGGGCCTACCCTAATAAGCAGAATCCCGGCGTACCCATCGTTGCCTCGACGCTGGACCGCTGGCCACCGAGCCTGTTGGAACACCCGGATATTCGCTGGCTCCACCCTGGCCTGGTGAAAAGGCTTTACAGTGCCTGCCTACCCACATCCTCTGGCTACCTCCCCAACCCTAAGGCGACTGAAAAGTGGGCGACTTGAAGGTGGGTGATTGGAACGTCGGCGACGAGAATCCCGACGATCTTGATCAGGCTCGTGCCTGGCTTTGCCATTGGCCCCAGACTCCATTGATAGCCCAATTTCTTAACCAGCACTCACTTCAGCCGAAAATCTGCCCTTGCTCGCCCATCAGCGAAGGATCTTAGCGCCTGAGTGACCAAAACGCTCACAACGGAGGGGGGGCTTAAATTACTTACCGGCTTCATGGCCGGATAATGATGCTTATTCCCGCGCATCCCTCCCGGGCGGAGTTCGCTCCAGGCTTTTATGCGCGAGACCTGCCAGGGAGTCGACACCTGACGCCCACCAAGGGAGGCAGCGACAGAGCAATGATCCGACGACGGAAAGGCCATCAACTTCGTCAAAATGAAAGAAATCTACTGGAGGGGTCGCGGGGGGGGGGAGTGAAGTGCCCCGGCATGTGCAAACTCAAGGGCTTGGCCGTGTATATGTTCCTGGGGCTGATGCTCACGTCCATCGCAAGCGCGGTGCCGGTCGTGACCTTCACAAATTTAAATTCGGTTACTACTATTGTTGCTAATTTTACCCAGGGGTGGCAGTTCACCACCAACTCAGCGGTGACGGTCACAGATTTGGGATTCTTCGATGGCGACCAGGATGGTTTGCTGTCGGTCCACGAGGTTGGCATCTTCAACGCCGCCGGCGCTTTACTCATCTCTGGGACCGTGCCGACGGGGGTGGCCGCTCCGCTGATCAATCAGTTCCGCTACGTGGCCGTCGCCCCTACCTTACTCCCCTCTGGTCAGACGTTTCGAATTGGAGCTTACTATCCGATCGGAGGGGAACAAATCGTAATAACTCCGGTGGGTCTTGCGCTCGACCCGTCGATCACCTACGGAGGATCCCGATTTTTCAATGGCGGCGGGGCATTGAATGATCCTACGAGTGTTACTGGATCTCTTGGCCGTTTCGGCCCGAACTTTAACATTCTGGCGGCCGCGGCCGGAGCGCCGGAACTCGACCCTCGATCCGGCGGTGTGGCCCTGGCCAGCCTTCTCCTCATTTTAGGGGTTGCGGAGCGACGGCGCAGAGGGTCGATGGTCGCCGCTTAGGATCCGGCAATCAATAAGTTCCCGATTTCAGGGCCCCCTGTACAAGCAAGACTCGCACTAATCAATGAAACGCAGAGGTCGCTGAGGAATCGCAGAGAGTTCCGAGAGCTGATCCCGCCGAGTCCTCTGCGCAACCTCAGCGAGCTCTGCGTTTACAGAGTGCTTGAGCATCGTCTCCGCGTTCTTTGAGTCTACAAACCGGGAAGTTATTGTTGCCCAGATCCTTACTTGGATCGCCCGGCCGACTTTAAACTGTAGACAGCCCTTCCGGTCGCGATGCGCAATGACTCTTGTTCGGGCCGCTGAGTGATCTCCACATTGATCACGGCCACCGAAGCGCCCGTTCGCAGCACCGTGCCTTCGGCCCAAAGGTCGCAGGGGAGGCCGGGCAACAGGTAATCCACCCGCATGTCTACCGTGCTGCATTTGCTGCCCGAGGGCAGCGTGCTCAGCGCGGCCGCCCCCGCAGCCACATCCACCATGGTGGAGATGACCCCGCCGTGCAGGGCGGGCCGAAAGGGATCGCCCAGAAACTCGGGCCGGTAGGGCAGGCGCATACGAGACCAACCCCGCTTGATCTCAACCACCTCAATACCGAGGTGGCGGTCAAAGGCGATCAGTTGCTCAAAGAACTCTTTGATGGTGACAAACCAGCGGTCTTGGCTCATGGGGGCCAATTTGGCTTGCAAACCGACCGATCCTTTAATGTAGGTCTATCGCCGCAAGCGCCAAAGGCCGACCCTATGAAAAAGTTTGACCTGAAGCAACTCGCCGACCTGGCCATGCTCGACCGAGGACTCGACCCAAGCTACTCGGCTCTGGCCCGACAACAAGCCGAGCGAGCCAGGCTTCCCCCTATACCCGAGCAAGCCGTGGATTTGCGCCATCTGCCCTGGTGCTCCATAGACAACGGCGAGGGTGAAGAGGTCAGTTCTAAAGATCTGGACCAAATCACTGTGGCTCAGCCGGCCCCCAACGGCAACTTCACGGTCTATGTAGCCATCGCTGACGTAGACGTGCTGGTTCCGTTGAATTGTCCCATCGACGAACAGGCCAGGCGCAACACCACCACCGTCTACACCGCAGAGAAAAACTATCCCATGATTCACCCCCGGCTTTCGGAAGGCCTGACCTCGCTTAACCAGGACGAAGACCGGCTGGCCATGGTCAACCAGTTGACGGTCACCTCCACGGGGGAGGTGGCTGACTTCCGCTTTTTCCAGGGTTTGGTGCGCAACCACCTCAAACTCAACTACGAGTCGGTGGGCCAGTGGCTCGAAGGTGAGGGAGCGCCGCCAGCCAGGCTGCAGGGGAAGGAGGAAATGATCGCCAGCCTGCAATTGCAGGACCAGGTGGCCCAAATTCTCAAGGAGCGGCGCCGCCGATTGGGCTCGTTAGAGTTAGAATCCTTGGAGGCCCGAGCTCAAATAGACCAGGACAGGGTCGTTCGGATCCTCCCCCAATTGAGAAATCACGCCACCGAACTGATCGAGAATCTCATGGTGGCCAGCAATGGGTGCGCCTCTCGCTTCCTTAACTCGCAAGGCTATCCCAGCCTGCAACGGGTGGTGCGCCAGCCCAAGTTTTGGGACGAGATCGTGGCCCTGGCCGCCGACAAGGGCTGGGACCTGCCACCCGCGCCCGACTCAGGCGGGTTGGCCCGATTTCTGGACAGTCAGCGCCACCAGGATGCCCTCCATTTTCCTGATTTGTCGCTCAGCATCCTCAAATTACTGGGTCGGGGCGAATACGTGGTGGAGCTGCCCGGCCAGCCGCCCATCGGCCATTTTGGACTGGCCGTTCGCGACTACAGTCACGCCACGGCCCCCAATCGTCGCTATCCCGATCTGATCACCCAGCGCCTGCTCAAGGCCGCCCTCCGCCAGCAAGCCTGTCCCTATCCGGAGGAAGAGTTGGAGAAGCTGGCCCGGCATTGCACTCAACAGGAAGGCCAGGCCCAGAAAGTGGAGCGCCAATCGCAAAAGTCGGCGGCCGCTTTGATGCTGTCGCAACGGCTGGGCGAAACCTTTGAGGCGGTCGTGTCCGGACAAAACCGAACCACCAGTTGGGTCAGGTTGCTGACCATGCCCATCGAGGGCAAGCTGATTGGCTCGGCCAAGCTGGGGCAGAGGCTGCGTGTGAAACTGGCTGCGGTCAATGTCGGATCAGGCTTCATCGACTTCCGCGCGGCACCGTAGGGTCCAAAGAGGTGCCCATGAGCCAAGCGAGAACTGTCGCCGGCTATGATGACTGTTCTACAGGCGGTGGGCGTACTGCCCTTCTTGCTGCTGGCGGCCCTGGTGGCCGGTCTGGCTCTGGCTCCGGCGATGTCGGCCTACCACTCGATGCAAGGTTTCATGGCCTGTTGGCCCACCGGCTGGCACTATGCCGGCACCGGTATCGCCATGGCCCTTTCCTATATGGTCTATGGTTTTTCGCTGATTCTTATCGCCCCGCTCTTTAATTTGCTGTTGGGTGGCCGCCTGGTGCCCTGGCGGGGCAAGCAGATCTCCCCCGGCGCATTGCGATGGTACGTGCATGCCACCATGACGCTGTTGCCCCGACTGTCCTTTTTGGACTTCATCTCGGCCACGCCCTACATCAATCTCTACTACCGTCTCATGGGTATGAAAATCGGTCATAACGTGACCATCAACACCACCGCCATTGCCGACCCGTCTCTGATTGAACTCGGCGACAAGGTCACCTTGGGCGGATCGTGCAGCCTGCTGGCCCACTACGCCCAGGGAGGCTATCTGGTCATCGCTCCTGTCAAAATCGGAGCCGGAGCCACCATCGGCTTGCGAGCCATCGTAATGGGCGGTGTCACCATCGGGGAGAAAGCCAAAATCCTGGCCGGATCCTTTGTATTGCCCAAAACCGAAATCCCGGCCGGCGAAACCTGGGGAGGGATCCCGGCCACCAAAGTGGAGCTCCATTGACACTCACGATCGCCTTGCGCCTGCTGGCCGTGGTTGTTCTGGTCGGCATTTGGCACCTGACTCAAAGCATTCTGGGCAAACGCGGCCTCCCCGAGGGTGAAATTGGCGACAAGATCCACATCTGGATGGCGCCCATCCACGCCTACCTGGATCGCAGCCCGCGGGCCGTCAGCGCTCTGCTGATCACCAGTTCGCTGGGAATTGACGTGCTGGGCCTTTCGGTGCTCTATCTGGGCATTTTTGGGGAGAGCTTTCGCCCCATCATCGGCCTCATCGCCCTTCTGTTGCTGCGTCAGTCGGCACAATATCTCACGGCGCTGCCCGCACCACCAGGCATGATCTGGCGTTATCCAGGCTTTCCTTCGCTGCTTGTCACCTACGGAGTCACCAACGACCTCTTTTTTTCCGGGCACACCGCTCTGGCGGTGTACGGGTCACTGACGGTGGCCAGTCTTGGCATTCCCTGGCTGACCGCCGCCGTGGTGCTGCTGGGGTGCTACGAAATCATCACGGTGTTGGCTCTGCGCGCCCACTGGACCATGGACGTCTACGCCGGACTGGTGACGGCCATCCTCTGCTTCCTGCTTTCAGGGATTTTTTGAGGCCTCAGGCGTATCAGGGCTGGTCGTGACTGGGGCCGGCATCACCGGTAATGGGGATCACCGGACCTAAAAAGGTCGGTCTGGGGCGCAGCAAATAAACATACAAAAAGGCCTTACAACGGGCCAAAAATTCCCGCTGTTCGTAGTGCTCGGCGTCAGCATAGCGACGCTGATCGGCCACCACGCCCTCGGCCCGAATGCCCTGGCTGATGGCCAGAAAAACCGCTCGGTCCAGGTGAAAGCGATTGGTCACCACCACCGCGCTCTCGACCAGAAAGACTTTGCGGGCCCGCACCATGGTCTCATAGGTATTGAAACCGGCGTGGTCTAGAAAGATTCGCTGGTTGGGCACCCCTTTGGCCTGAGCGTAGGCTCGCATGGCGTTGACCTCGTCGTAGTCGACCTGGCCATGGTCACCGCTCATCAGCAGCGACTTGACTCTGCCCGCTTGATACAGGGCGATAGCCGCATCGACTCGGTCCTGAAGCACCGGGCTGAGAATTCCCTTCTTCCCGTAAACGTAGGCCCCCAGCACAATAGCGGTCTGAGCCTGCTCTACCTGGCCACTTCCACGAATGAGTGGACGAGCTTGATAAATAACCCAGGCGTTAGCTGCAAGCGTGGCCCCGACTATCGCGAAAAATAGCCCAAAAATCGTCCACAACATCTTTCTCCTCAGCGACCAGTTTTTCACGGGCAGCGTGGTCCACAGACCAGCGGAACAAACTGCACAGCCCCCAGATTTTGCTGGCGAAAGTCAGTCCCCCTGCGCACAATCTTCAGCAACCTCTGCTCCGCGTCCAACGGGCCCACCGGAATCACCAAGCGGCCCCAATCGGTCAGTTGGTCGCAGAGAGGCTGGGGAATTTGAGCGGCGGCCGCGGAAACGATGATGGCGTCAAAGGGGGCCTCTTCAGCCCATCCTTGACTCCCGTCACCGAGCCGAGTGATGATGTTGTTGTAGCCAAGTTCCTGAAACCTCCGTTGGGCCGAATCCAAGAGGCTGGGAACCCTCTCAACCGTAAAAACCTGAGCCGCCAACTGCGCCAAAACGGCGGCCGCGTAACCCGAACCCGTTCCGATTTCCAAAACGCGATCGCCGGGCTTGATTTCAGCCTTGTGAGCCATCAAGGCGACCACATAAGGCTGCGAGATGGTCTGGCCTTCTTCAATCGTCAGAGGCGCATCCGCGTAGGCCAACTCCTGAACTCTGGCGGGCACAAAACGCTCCCGGGGGACCTGCCCCATCACCTCAAGGATCCTTCGCTCCGAGATCCCGCGCAGAAGCAACTGTTGGCGCACCATTCTTTGGCGCTCATCTTGCAGGTTAGCCATATAGATATCTGCTTATCCCAACATAGACGCAAAGCCAAGCCCAAACTCCCCAGAACTTCATGACCAGGGTGCAACCAAACAAACAGGGACTAAGCGGAGAGAAGGGAAGGGCCTGCACAGATGGACCAAATTACGCTAAAAATCAACCGCAAGACGGGTAAGTACGAAGGCAAGGGCGCAATTCCCTTCCGCAACCAGGCCAAAGTGGCCACCAGAGACCTCGCCGAACCAGCCACTCGAGAGGGGCCCGAACCAGGGCCATATCGTCGCTTTGTCGTTGGCTTTTTGAGCGGGCACCGCTATATTGCCGACCTTGATCGCACCTTCTTTGCTCATTTCGGCACCGACTTTGAAGACCTGGAAGCGGCCCAAAAGCTCGTAGACGCTAAACTCTCGGATGCAGAAGTCTTCCGAAGAGCCATTCGGGATTTCTCAAAACAACTCCCCATCGTCTATGAGCGCTGGACATCCAGCGACCATGGGGGCGTATCCGTAATCGGCCATGTAGCCCAGGTTTTGGCGCCGCACGCTCCGGACCAACGAATCTTGCCTCAGGAACTTCTGACCCCTGGACAATAAACAAATCTGGTGTCCCGTCCTGGACGGGACACCACAATCAGTCCTTAGTAGCGGTCGCGGCCCCGGCCACCACCGCCGCCGCCGGAGCGTCCACCGCCGCCTCCACCCGACTGCTTGGCGAAGCAATCACGGCAGTATACGGGTCTGGCACCACTCGGCACAAAGGGAACCTGAGTATCCTGGCCGCAGCCGGCACACACAGCGGGGTGCATTTCGCGACGGCCACGGTCACCGCCGCCACCACCATAGCCACCGCCTCCAGAGAAGCCACCACCACCACCGCCACCGGTAGCGGATTTGCGAGCAGCCCGACAGGCCGGACAGCGCGTCGGTTGATTGGCGAAGCCCTTGGTTGCGTAAAACTCTTGCTCACCTGAAGTAAACACAAACGACTGATTGCAGTCGGAGCATGTGATGTTGCGATCGGAATAAGACATGACTAGCCTCCTTGAAGACGTACAGTGTGGCGAGGCTTACCGAGGAGTTGACGAAAAATCATTAACAATCGATGGGCGACGACGAACTAGTATTTCCCATATCTGTACTTTTGTCTACATTTTTCCAAAATTCGTTGGGCCCTCTTCTCGGCACGCTGCGGGAGTGAAGTCGGAGAGGTCGAAGCCACGCGTCCGAAGGGAGGTCGCATCATTTTGGAACAAGAAGTCCTGGCCCAGGTCCGACGCATAGAAAAAGCCAGAGGGTTGGATTTAACCCCCCTCTCCTTGGAGCGGCTGGGAGGCCTTACCAATCGAAATTTTCGACTCGAATCCCCCTCCGGTAGTTTTGTGTTACGGCTGGCCGGGACGGGCACCGGTGCCTACATTGATCGGGCCGCCGAAGAGGTCAACGCCCGAGCGGCCAGTCAGGCCGGTGTCAATGCAGAGATTCTGTTCTTTGATGCCCGGGACGGGACCATGCTCAGTCGCTACTTGCACAACTCCCGGACCATGAGCATGGAAGCTTTTCGCGATCTGACTGCCGTCAAGAGGGCCGGAGTGGCCCTGCGGCGACTGCATGTCTGTGGTCATCCTTTTCAAGGAAGGTTTGACCTCTTTGAGCAGGTGGATCGCTACCTGGCCGTGCTGGCCACCAAAGGGGCCACCCTTCCCAATGGTTACTCAGCCGTTCAAGGCAAGGCCAAGGCCGTCCGCCAGGCCCTGACCAGGCACCGGCTGCCGCTGGCTCCCTGCCATTGCGACCCGTTGGTCGAAAACTTCCTGGATACCGGGGATTCGATGCGCATCATCGACTTCGAATACTCAGGAAACAACGATCCGATGTGGGATTTGGGCGATCTATCGGTAGAGGGTGGTTTCTGCCAGGAGCAAGACGACGAACTGCTGGTCGGATACTTTGGCGCCGAGCCCCACCCCTTAGACCGGGCTCGCATGACGATGTACAAAGCAATGTGTGACCTGCTTTGGACGCTTTGGGGAGTGGTCCAACACGCCGACGGTAACCCTGCCGAAGACTTCTGGGCTTATGCCGTCGGCCGCCAGGAGCGCTGCCGTGAGCTGATGGAGAGCGCCGAATTTGCTGGCCAGTTAGCCGTCCTCCAGGGCGATCCCTAAGTTCGCAGGCGGGCGCCAACCCAATTGATGGCCGAGTCTGCATGCTTTTGAAACTTGGGCGAATTCATATAGAGCAGCTCGACGGCCCCCAAGGCGGCCTGAATGCCCAAAGCGGGCACAACCGCGATTCCGGCGCGCAGCATGGCGATCGACACAGCCGATGCGGCGTCAAAACAAGTCTTCATCTTCTGCACCCGGCTGAAGCCGGCGGGGCGGGTGAGCACCAGAGTAGACTTGGCCCCGGCCGAAACTAACGTCATGGCCAGCGAAACCCCGGGGAAACCGGCTGCAACCACGGCCGAAGCGCTCCCCCCCAACAGGTCGGCTGCCCCCATCATGCCCATGAACGGGTCCCCCGTGCGCACGCCCTGGGCGATTTCCAAACCGCCGATGGTCCCGTCCACCACCGCTCCCAAGACCTGTCCCCCCGTATACAGGTAGCTGTAAGGAGCGGGCGGATGGATCCCTCGGTCGACCAGTCCCTCGATGTGGGTTTGAGCCAGGCCCAACTTGCCGGCCCAGAGTGCCTGACCGATATTCGCCAAAGACGAGAGGGTGGCGGCCGGC
The DNA here is from genome assembly GCA_018780265.1 of bacterium. Classification (GTDB taxonomy): domain Bacteria; phylum Vulcanimicrobiota; class Xenobia; order Xenobiales; family JADMJV01; genus JADMJV01. The sequence continues at coordinate 34,052 of JADMJV010000072.1, read as the reverse complement.
TGCATCACCATGCTGAGCGTGGTGGCGGCAGGGTCCAGCATATTGACGATACTGGAACGCCGCTTCAGGCGGTCGATCAAAGTGGGCGCAGGATCCGGCGAGGGCGGGCCGGGAGGCCGCCGGGGCACCGGGGTGGGAGCGTCGAAACGCGGTTGGATCCGCATCTAATGAGTTTAGGCCAGACAGCCCGCCGGAGAGTATCCTGCATGTAAACAGTTGCCCGGCCGGCCCGGGCCCAGGAAGTGCAGAACGAGCCGGGAATAGTCCGCCATGACTTGCTGGAAACTTGGCCTGGTCTGGATGCTGACCGCCACCCGGACAGAAAATGGTGGAGTTGCTGGCGCGAGCCGCTCTTTTGTCGTCTCGCCACGACTGTCGCTATGGCGTCTACCGCTTCTGTGTGCCCAGACCCGCTGGATCCATCTGGCCACCCACGGACAACTGGACGGCAACAACCCCACCCAGAGCTAGCTGGTCATGGGCGCTCAGGGGCGCCTGTCTGTCTCAGACATCTATGCACTGACGCTGCCCGGAGTGCGCCTGGTAACGTTGTCAGCCTGCCAAACCGCCCTGGCCCAACGCGACCCCGGCTCGGAAGTGGCCAGCCTGGCCGATGCCTTCGAAGTTGCCGGTGCCGGCAGCGTCATCGCCACCCTTTGGAGCGTGGATGACGAGGCCACCCATCAACTGATGTTGAGCCTTTATGGCCAGATCAAGCAAGGCAAATCATTAGCCCAGGCGCTGCGAAAGGCCCAACTGGAGTTGCTCAGCCATGGGCGCCACCGCGCTCCTTTCTTCTGGGCCGCCTTCAGTCTTTACGGAGACTGGCGCTAGTCACCTTGAAGCGAAGTGCCGAACGGGCTCGGGCTTTGGTCGCCTGCTCGTCTCTGTCCAACGGCGGAGCCTGAGTGGTCAGGCTTTGCAACAGGCGGTCCAGGGTGGCACACACCTCATCTACCGCCCGCTCAAAAGCCGGCGCATTGGCCTTGGAGGGCCTGGCCGAGCCGCTGACCTTGCGCACAAACTGTGTAGCCGCCGCTCGCATCTCGTCGGGCGTGGCGGGAGGATCAAAATTGAATAGGGTTTTGATATTTCTGCACATCCAGCCAGAATTGGCCAGCCGCGAGCGACGGCCTGCGGTGGCCGGCCCTATGCCGCATTTTTCGCTGGCATGTGCCAGCCCCCCGTGCCGCAACCGGCGCCAAGGCCCTCTTTTAGTAGCTCAGTAATTCCAGCAACTGGGCCTCAAAACGCTGTGGGGGAAGAAAATCTTGCTCCAGTTCGCGAGCAAAGGGGACCGGAGTATCCAGGCTGGCCGAGCGCAGCACCGGTCCATCCAGATACTCAAAGCAGCGGGCCGCGATCAGGGCGGCCACTTCGGCGCCTATGCCCCCGCCCAGAGTATCCTCGTGAAGCACAATCACCTTGCCAGTGGCCCGCACGGCTTCCAAAATGGCCCCCTCGTCGAGCGGCTGCAGAGTGCGTAAATCCAGTAAAGTGGCGCTGATATACGGATGCCGATCAAGCACCTCCAGGGCCCAGTGAACCCCCATGCCATAGGTGACAATGGCTACCTGGTTGCCTTCCCGCAAGACCCGAGCCTTCCCCATGGGGCAGGTATAATACCCTTCGGGCACGGGTCCCTTGATACGTCGATACATGGCTTTGTGCTCAAAGAAAAGCACCGGATTGGGATCCTCTACCGCCGCCAGCAGCAGCCCTTTGGCCTCATCGGGAAAAGCAGGGTAGACGATCTTGAGGCCAGGCACGTGAAAAAAGGTGCCCTCTAAAGATTGAGAATGATAGGGGCCCGCCCCTACCCCACCGCCGCCGGGCATACGCACCACCACGTCGGCGGGCTGACCCCAGCGATAGTGGGCCTTGGCCAGGTTGTTGACGATCTGATTGAAAGCGCAACTGGCAAAATCGGCAAACTGCATTTCCACCACCGATTTGATACCGGCAATGGACAGGCCCAGAGCGGCGCCCACCACGGCCGACTCACACAGAGGCGTATTGCGCACCCGCTCTGGCCCAAACTCCTCCAGCAATCCTTGCGAGACTTTGAAGACGCCTCCATACTCGGCCACGTCCTGGCCCATAAAGATCAGTTGGGGATGCTGGCGCAAGGACAACTTCAGGCCCTCGGCCACCGCGTCCACATAGCGCAGTTTGCGGGCGGCTGCCTGAGGGGCCACGGGAGGCCGGCTGCGGACACAGTAGACATCGGCCAGTTCGGCTTGCGGCGTGGATTGTACGGCCGGCTCGGCCAGCGCCCATTCAAATTCCTGGGCGATGTGGGCGCTCAAAGTCTGGCGCATCTCGGTCACCCGGGCGGGGGTGAGAATGCCCTGTTCCAGCAGGTCGTTTTCGAACAGGAGCAAGGGATCGCGTTCTCTCCACTCCTCCACCAGCCGCTCGGGTACGTAGTCGGTCCCCGAGGCCTCTTCGTGACCGCGCATGCGGAACGTCTGGCATTCCAGCAACACGGGGCGAGGTTTTTGGCGCATGGAAGCGGCCAACTCGCCGACTCGGGCGTATACGCCCAACAGGTCGTTGCCATCCAGGCGATGCCCCTCCATGCCGTAACCGTGGGCCCGATCGATCAAATGCTGGCAGCGATACTGCTGAGAGGGGGGCGTGGATAGAGCGAAGCCGTTGCTCTCAATCACAAAGAGCACCGGCAGATCCCAAACACTGGCCAGATTGAGGGCCTCGTGAAAATCGCCCTGACTGGTGCCTCCCTCGCCGGTAAAAACCATGGTGACCTTGCCTTGGCCGCGCAATCGACTGGCCAGGGCCAACCCGTCGGCCACGCACAACTGAGGCCCCAGGTGAGAGATCATGCCCACAATATGATGTTCGAGTGTGCCAAAATGGAACGAGCGATCACGGCCCTTGGTGAATCCCGAGGGTCGGCCCAAAATCTGGGAAAAGAGCCTGCGCAAAGGCACCCCCCTGCAGGTAAACACCCCCAGGTTGCGGTGCAGGGGCAAAATGAACTCGTCCGCCTGCAAGGCCAGCGTGGCGCCCACCGAGATGGCCTCCTGGCCGATACCGGAAAACCATTTGCTCAGCCGTCCCTGGCGCAGGGCCAAAAGCATACGCTCTTCGATCAGGCGAGGGGTGAGAATCGACTCGTAGAGAGAGAGCATCGGCATCATCGATTCAGACCTCCAGGCCGACGGCGCGCATGAGTTGCAGGGCGTTGCTGCGAGTGACCGGGCCCGGCCGCAAATGGTAGTCAAAGGACATCGTGCCCTCCTCCAACTGGTCTTCAAAATGGACATTGCCGGCCTGACCGGGCAGATCATCCACGATAGCCGTGAGGGCCAGGTCGTGGGTGGTCACCAATCCCAGAGCACCTTTGTGGACCAGGCTTCGCACCACCGCCTCGGCGCCAATCCGTCGATCATGGGAATTGGTCCCCCCCATGATCTCGTCTAGCAAGAACAGGAGTCTCGGTTTTGCCTGCGCCATCTCCACAATCTGGCGCAGGCGCAGGATCTCGGCGTAGAAGCGTGAGATCCCCCCCACCAGGGAATCGGCCAACTGAATAGACGCCCCCGGGCACAGGGGCTCCAACAGGAAGCTGCGCGCTCGCACCGGGCCCCCGGCCATGGCCAGCACCACATTGCTACCCAGAGCCCGCAGCAAGGAGCTCTTGCCGGCCATATTGGAGCCGCTGACAATCCACACAGAAACCTCCCCCAAAGCCAGGTCATTGACCACGCACTCCGGCCCCAACAAGGGATGGCCCAGTCCTTCGGCCTGCACCCCGTTGGCGCTCAGACTGACCTGGGGCCAACAATAACCGGGGTTCTCCCAGGCGAAGCCGGCCAGGCAACTGAGCGCCTCAAACTGAGCCATGGACTCCATCCAGGCCTCCACGTGCTTTCCGTATCGCCCCCGCCAGCGCTCCACCTGGCAGGCCAACTGCAAAGTGCTCAAGGAGACAAAGACCAGAGGACTGATGAAGTGATTGCGCCGGGCATCCAACATTTCGATGAGCCCCTCCAGCTCGGCCAACGCCTGGGACGGCGGGGAGTGGCGCAGTGGCTCCCAAAGCCGAACCAACAAGGGACGGTGAAAACTTTCCTGTTGCAGCCGGGCCAAAAAGGCCGAAAGGTTGCAAATATCGCGACGAATCGGCTCGACGTCGCGCAGCACGCAGCCCAGTTCGCGGCCCGGCCAGGACTTGAAAAGCTGCTGGACCAGCACCACGATGGCCAGCGGTCGAGGGTCCCAACTGGCCAGCCAATAGACCAGCGTGGCCACACCGCTCAATCCCAGTAGCGCCGCCAGCAGGCGCATCCCGTTGGAAGTGAGGCGTAGCGGAGCCTGCCCCCAGGCGGCGATGACCGGGGCCGACAGGGTGTGGCGCCCGGCGTAGAGAGTGGCCAGATCCTCGCGCAGATCGAGGCAGTCCACCAGTTCGCAAACCGCCTCCTGGCGCTCCCCAATCTGGTCAGGAGAGGCGCCGCTTGCCAGCCAGTTGGCCAGGCGATCCTGGCCGGGTCGGGTGCGGGCAATGCACAGGTACTCAAAGAGAGAGCCTTTGCCAAAAATATCCAGGTCCCGCAGGTAGGGGTGTTGAGGGTCGAGATAGTCGGCTCCCTGCAATCCTCGTCCAATCCAGGTGCCATCCAGGCGGTGCAGGCCCTCCTGATAAAAGCCAACGGCCCGATTGGCCCGGTCCCAGCGAGTCTGAACGCGTCGATGCCAGAGCAGCAGAATGGCAAAAGCCAGCCCCGACAACAACAACAGTCCAGTGCCGGCCGGTCGGGCCACGGCCACAAAGACGGAGATCACAATGCAGGCAAAAGCCAGCAGGCGGCCGTTGGCCAGACGATAGTGAAGGACGTCCAACTGTTGGGCGCGGCTTTGTCGATCCAGCAATCGCTGGTTATACTGCAGACGGGGATCAGGCACAATCAGGGGGATTGTCGGCCCACACCAGGAACCCTTGACCGGTCTGAAAAATGCGTGACAAGTAGGTATGGCCTCTATGATCGAAAAAATTCTCAGACTCCAGCAGCGTTTCGAGCCGAGGACTCTTGTCAAGCCGGCCGATGTGGCTGGCGATCTGGCCGCCGCGCCTCCCCCAGAACGCCCTTTCCGTCGGATTATTCTCTATTCGCCAGCCTTTGGCGAGTCGCTCCCGGGAGAGCCTTTTCCCCCCTGGCTGATCCCGGCCAAGTTGCGTCCCCCGGACTGCCCGGAGTGGAAGCAGTTCTGCTTGGTGCGCCCGGAGCTGACCGAGGACGACCTGCTCGACGACGACCCGTTCTCACGCTGTTTGCGCCCCTGCTTGCTCGATCCGCGCCGCCTCCAATTGCTGATCACGCGCAAAGATCTGCGGCCCGGCCAACTGGACACCCTGACCGACGGCGACCACATCAAGTTGTTGTGCATGCGACGCGACCTTTATCCAGCCGATATCAAGAAAATGGGCCGCAAAATACGCAGCGCCCTGGTGGGTCGGGTGCCGCCCCGCACCGAAAGCTCCCAGGCCGCAGCTCTGACCGGCAAAGCCGTGGGATTGCTTGGGCGACGGCCCGACCTGCGCCCTGAGCATATCACCTCGATGATCGAAACCATGCGCCGCCAGACCGAGAATGAACCCGGCGCAGACCTGCCCGACATGTTTGTAGCCGGGATGAACCATCTGCAACAGGATGGTAGCACCAGCGTGGGCGAGGCTCGCCAGCATGCCCAGTCGGCTGTCCAGAAACAGCCCGGAGCTTCGGCCAGTCAGAGCGCCACCGGATCGAGCCCATCATCCCCCGCCGGAGGCTCGACAGCAACGGGTGGCACGTCGGCCAAATAGGTCACGAAGGGCCCCCTGGGCTGCGGGCGAACCAGGGGCAGCCGGAGGAATTGTCCCTTGATCGCCAGCCTGTCCAGATTCTTTACCAACGTGGTTCACCGCTTCTTGCCCGACCCCCTGATTTTTGCCATTTTGCTCAGCGGGGCCGTCTTTGTGGCCGGTCTGGTATTCACCAGCACCACGGCCGGCGATCTCTTGCTGATGTGGGGAGACGGGTTTTGGAATCTGCTCAAGTTCTCGATGCAGATGGCCCTGGTGCTGGTGACCGGTCACGCTCTGGCCACCGCCAGTGCCATGCGCAGCGCCATGCGGAAAGTAGCCTCGGTAGCCAACACTCCCGCCCAAGGAGTGATGCTGGTGACTCTGGTGGCGGCCGTTGCCAGCGTGATCAACTGGGGTTTTGGACTGGTCTTGGGAGCCATGTTCGCGCGCGAAGTGGCCCGCCGGGTGCCCAAGTCCGACTATAGCCTGCTCATCGCCAGCGCATACATCGGTTTCTTAACCTGGCACGGGGGTCTGTCGGGCTCCATTCCCCTGATGGCGGCCAGCAAAGACAACATCATGGAGAAGACCTGCGGTTTGATCCCCATATCGCAAACGCTGGGAACAGGTTATAACCTGTTCATCACCCTGGCCCTGATTGTCAGCCTGCCCTTTTTGACACGCCAGATGCTGAAGCCGGCCGATCAGGTGGTCGAAGTCGACCCCCAACTGCTGGTGGAAGAACCCGGCACCCAGCGCATTTTAGGACCCGGCGCCAGTCTGGCCGAGAGACTGGAAGAGTCCCGTTTGCTCAACTTGCTGGTGGTGCTCTCGGCCTTCGCCTACATGGGCCTGCGCTTCTGGCAGCGCGGCTTTGTGGTTGACGTGGACATCGTCAATCTCACCTTTTTGGCCGTGGGCATGCTGCTCCACGGCACCCCCATGGCCTACGCCCGGGCCATTGGAGCGGCGGCCCGGGGCACCGCCTCGATCATGATTCAGTATCCCTTCTACGCCGGCATCCAGATGATGATGGACAAATCAGGGCTGGGTGGAGTGATCACCCACGCCTTTATCCAGGTGGCCAACAAGCATACTTTTCACTACCTGGTGTTCTTCAGCTCGGCCCTGGTCAACTTCGCCATCCCCTCGGGCGGCGGACACTGGGCGGTGCAGGGCCCCTTTGTGATCCCGGCGGCCCAGGCTCTAGGTGCCGATCTGGGCAAATCGGCCATGGCCATTGCCTACGGCGAGGCCTGGATGAATATGGCTCAGCCCTTCTGGGCACTGCCCGCTCTGGCCATCGCCGGCCTGGGTGTGCGCGACATCATGGGCTACTGCGTGACCGCTTTACTCTTCTCGTCGGTCATCTTCCTGGTCGGTCTGGCCCTATTTTAAGGGATTCCGCCAGCGACCGCGAAGTGAGCCTGGATCAGAACCTCATCGCAGTGGGACTCTGGCCGCAACAGCGGGCCGCTAATGGCCAGGCCTGGGAGGCAATCAATGGGAACCCTACTGTTTTTCGGATTCTGCACGTTCTGCGTTTTTGCTTACTACTTTCCCGTCACACTCTACATGGAAGCCATTTCCAATGGCGTTAACATCGGCTTTCTCCATCTGCTCGCCATGCGTTTCAAGCGGGTCGACCCGGCCGCGGTGGTGCGTCCTCTGATCATGGGGCGTCAGGCCGGAATCGAACACCTCCACGAACGCGATCTGGAAGCCCACTACCTGGCCGGAGGCAACATTCAAAAAGTGGTGCGGGCTCTGGTGGAGAGCCACAAGGCCAATATCGACCTTAACTTCCGCACGGCGGCGGCCATTGATCTGGCCGGCCGAGACGTGTTGGAAGCGGTCTCCATGATGATCAACCCCAAAGTGCTCCAGACCCAACCTATTTCCGGTATGTCCAAAGATGGGATTCAGGTCACCGCCACTTGCCGAATCACCCTCAAGGCCAATATCAAAAACCTGGTAGGTGGCGCCGGCGAAGCCACCATTTTAGCCCGTGTCGGAGAGGGCGTAGTGACGGCCATCGGTTGTGCCGCCACTCACAAAACCGTGCTGGGCAATCCGGGCATCATTTCGCAAACGGTGCTGTCTCGGGGATTGGACAGTGATACCGCCTTCGACATTCTCTCCATCGATGTGATGGATGTCGACATCGGCCGCAACATCGGGGCTCAGCTTCAGAAAGACCAGGCCCAGGCCGACACCCTGATTGCCCAGGCTCGTGCCGAGCAACGCCGCACTGAAGCGGTGGCCGCTGAGGAAGAGATGAAAGCCAAAGTGGAAGAGATGCGGGCCAAAGTAATCGAAGCCGAGGCCAACGTCCCCAAAGCACTTGCCGAAGCCATGCGCCAGGGACGTTTTCAGGCAGTGGTGACCGCCGCCAAGGGCTAGCAACGGGACGGTCGGTAGCCACTCGACCGTCCCATTCTCTTTAGTGAAACTGCTCGGCTTCCGTCGAGCCCTTCAAGGCCGTCACCGAGGATGCGCCTCCGGTGGCGACCTGAGTGACCTCATCGAAGTAGCCGGTGCCCACAAACTGCTGGTGCTTGGTGGCCTCGTAGCCTTCTTTTTCGGCCTCAAACTCGGCCACTTGCAGATCTGCGTAAGCCCCCATGCCTCGTTGCTTGTAGGCCTGGGCCAGCTTGAAGATGCCAAAGTTGAGCTGGTGGAAGCCCGACAGGGTGACAAATTGAAACTTGTAACCCATGGCCCCCAACTCACGCTGGAAGCTTTCGCACTCTTGCTGGCTGAGCCGTTTGCGCCAGTTGAACGAGGGAGAACAGTTGTAAGCCAGCAACTTGCCCGGGAACCTGGCATGAATGGCCTCGGCGAATTCGCGTGCCTCGGCAATGTCGGGTAAGCCCGTTTCCATCCAGATCAAGTCAGCGTAAGGCGCGTAAGCCAGGCCGCGGCTGATAGCCTGTTTGACACCCATTTTGACGCCAAAAAATCCCTCGTGAGTGCGTTCGCCATTGAGGAACTCCTTGTCGTAGTCGTCGATGTCGCTGGTCATCAGGTTGGCGCTGTTGGCGTCGGTGCGGGCAATCAACAAAGTGGGTACGCCGCACACGTCGGCCGCCAGGCGAGCCGCGATCAGCTTGTCCACGAACTCCCGGGTGGGCACCAGTACCTTGCCGCCCAGATGGCCGCACTTCTTGACCGAGGCCAACTGGTCCTCAAAGTGAACCCCAGCCGTGCCTGCTTCGATCATGTCCTTCATGATCTCAAAGGCGTGCAGAGCTCCGCCAAAGCCAGCCTCGGCGTCGGCCACCACCGGGGCCAACCATTGAATCTTGTTGTCCCCGTTCATATGGTGAATCTGGTCGGCGCGCAACAGCGCGTTGTTGATACGCCGCACCAAAAGAGGAACCGAATCGCTGGGATAAAGGCTCTGGTCCGGGTACATCTGGAGAGCGTTGTTTCCGTCAGCCGCTACCTGCCAGCCACTGACGTAGATAGCCTTGAGTCCGGCCTGAACTTCCTGAATGGCCTGATTGCCCGTGATGGCCGAGAGCACATTGACGTAATCTTCACTGTGCAACAGGTCCCAGAGGCGCTCAGAGGTTATCCGTGCCAGGCTATATTCGATATCGTAAGAGCCGCGTAGACGATAGACGTCCTCGGCCGAATAACGGCGCTGAATGCCTTTCCAGCGGGCGTCTTCGGCCCAGCTCTTCTCGAGTTTTGCAACAAAGGTCGCCTTGTCCGTCATGCTACCTCCCAAAGAGGTGATGTGATGTCCAGATGGTCCACCCCTCGGGCGCGGAACATGTGGTTTTTTTGATCAGAGGTGGTCATAGGCCACCAGGGTCAAAAATTCTGGTGGGTCGGAAGCCAGCATCATCTCCAAGAAGAGCTGACCTGCCCGTTCAAACCGGTGGCCCACGGTTGCCTGAGAGGTCAAGCGCTGCAGTTCTTGCTCGGTGATCTGCTTCACCAACTCGGCCGTGACCGGCCGGCCGTCCTGCAAACTGGCCCCGTGATGCAGCCATTGCCACACCTGAGTGCGAGAAATCTCGGCGGTGGCGGCATCCTCCATCAAATGGTAAATGGGCACGCAGCCGTTTCCGCGCAGCCACGACTCGACATACTGAAGTCCCACGTCGATGTTGAGACGCAGCCCGGCTTCGCTGCGCGTACCCTGAGGCACGCTGAGCAGATCGACCGCCGTCACCTGTCCGGCGGGAGTGGCCTTGTCGATCTGATGAGGGGTGGGCATCCCCTCGTCAAAGATGGCCTGAGCGATGCCGATCAAGCCCGGATGAGCCACCCAGGTTCCGTCGTGGCCCGCCTTGACCTCGCGCAGTTTGTCCTGGCGAACCTTGTCGAGGGCCGCCTGGTTAGCTGCTTCATCGTTTTTGATGGGAATCTGCGCCGCCATGCCGCCCATGGCGTGAATGCCGCGTCGATGGCAGGTCTCAATCAGCAGGCGCACATAGGAGGCCAGGAAGTGCTTGTCCATGGTGACCTGAGCCCGATCGGGCAGCAGGAACTGCGGATGGCGACGAAACTTCTTAATGAAGCTGAAAATGTAGTCCCAGCGCCCACAGTTGAGGCCAGACGAATGGTCGCGCAACTCATAGAGGATTTCGTCCATCTGGAAGGCGGCCGTGATGGTCTCGATCAAAACCGTAGCCCTGACCGTGCTCTGGGGAACCTCGAGAGCCTGCTGAGCGAACACGAAAACGTCGTTCCAGAGGCGAGCTTCCAGGTAGTGCTCCAGCTTGGGTACGTAGAAGTAGATGCCGCTGCCCTGCTGCAGGCGCACCTTCACGTTGTGAAAGAAGTAAAGCCCAAAGTCAAAGAGCGAACCCGAAATGCTCTGACCGTCTACCTGGAAGTGCTTTTCGGGCAGGTGCCAGCCGCGCGGACGGACCAGCAGCACCGCGGGATTTTCTCCCAGAGTGTAGTGCTTGCCCTCGGGACTGGTGTAGGCGAGGGTCTTGCGGTTGGCGTCAAGCAGATTGATCTGGCCGGCCACACAGTTGCTCCAGGTGGGCGAGTTGCTGTCCTCAAAATCGGCCATAAAGACTTTCGCAGGCGAATTTAAGGCGTTGATCACCATTTTGCGATCCACCGGCCCGGTGATCTCCACGCGCCGATCGAGCAGATCGGGGGGGATGGGCGCGACCTTCCACTCCGAGCGGCGAACCTCGGCCGTTTCGGGAAGAAAGTCGAGGGCGGCGGTTTCGTCCAACTGGGCCTGTCGAGCCAGCCTGTCCGCCAACCGCTGCTGACGAACCCCCTCGAAGCGGTCGTGGAGCTGGACCAAAAATTCGCAGGCCTGAGGCGTCAGAATGGCTTCGAAACCCTCTTCGAGAGCAGCATTGATATGATAGCGGGCCATTCAACTCTCCTTTACGACCGCCCCCGGTATTGATAAAGGGGGCGGGTTGCAGTCGCGCTGCACCCCTTTGGAAGGGGAGCGGCCAAATCCTCTCCGGCCCGCGACCCGGCGAAGGCCGGAACGGTTCGCACCATTCTGCGGCAACGGGAGGAAGACTGAGATGATCAGGACCACCGAGTTTGCCCAACTGCCCGACTTGCCCTCAAAAAACCAATCTGGTATCATACTGGTTGTGGCCAAGCCTGACCCGACAGCGACCTCAAAGGGCCCCATAGCCCGCACGATTCGTTTCCCACCTTCGCTCCGCGACAGACTTACATCGGACGCGCAACGTTGCGGGCGCAGCTTCGAAGGGCAAGTGATCGCGTTGCTGCGACGACACTACGGCGAAGACGTGGACATCGCTCCTTCTCCTGATGAAATCCTACAAATGGCAAAAGCAAGTCTGTCCGGCGTGTCTGAGGCTGAAATTTCCTCCCTGACGGCTCGTCTGATTGAGGTATCCGAGCAATCGTAAGCACACCGATGTTGCTCGACACAGACACGCTGTCGGAACTCTGCCGAGGCAACCTCCGGGTCGCTCACAATGCTCGCCAGTATTTGGCGGAGTTTGGCAGGCTCACGCTCTCCTCGGTTACCGTGTTCGAGCGCCTTCGTGGCTATAGGGTGGCAATCCAGGAAGGCAAGCCATTTCACCGGCAACTGCAATCGTTTGAGGAGCTTATCTCGAACTGCCTGGTCCTCCCATTCGATGAAGGTGCCGCCGCTATTTCTGCTGCGATATGGGCCGCCGTTGCGCGCCCCCAACGCCAGTTTGGGGATATCTTGATCGCAGGGGTGGCCATCGCTCGCGGCCTCCCTCTGGTTACTCGAAATAAACGAGATTTCGAGCCCATGTCCGCCGCTGCCGGTATTGAATTGAAGCTGCTCGATTGGACGAAAGCCCCACCGTAATGAAAGAGAATTGGAAATCAAGAATTTACTGCGTGGAGCGGGACGAGGGCCTGGCCTGGGAGAGCAGTTGGCCGGCGAAATTCTCGACTATCGACCGGTTTCGTTGAGCCAAGTCACCAAGAATTTGAAACCGGAGCAGCTCCCGCGCCAGATCAGCCAGCAGGTTCCCGCGGGTTGCGAGGTAGGCTGCTGAAAACCCCCGCCATCCCTGCTCACCCGGGCGTCAACCGATCGCGAAGTCGGTGAGAGAGCGCATTTCGGGAGGCTTAAACGCCAGCACAATGTCTTCTTTAGGAACTCCTCGATCCACCAAATCCAGAGCCACACCACGCTCCGTGCCGTCATGCTGAATCCAAAACTTGCCGCCGCGCAGGTCAATGTGGATCACGCTGCCGTGAACGCGATAGGGGCCACTCCATCCAGTGTGAAGCAGTTCATAGTGGTCGAGCTTCTCGTCAAAGATAACTTCCACCTCGACCTCGCCCACCGAAGGCTTGAACTGAGCGTATTCTGAGATCACCTCCCGGACTAATTTCCTGTATCGGTCGAGTGTATCCATTTCACTACACGCTCCTTTCCGGGGTCAAAAGTGAGCAGGTCTAAACGAAGTTCGTCCAAGACGGGCCTGGCGATAGGTTCGGCGAAGGTGGTGTCATAGGTAATTTGGGTTATGGCCAATACAAGCCGGCGCTCAGGTTCGATCTTGCGCAAAAGGCTGCGGTAAAGAACATACTGGCCCAAGGCCTGTTCCAGGCTTGCAAGCTCAGAGGGGCCAGAGAAAGCTTTAATTTCCACCGCTATCAAATCGGACCCTTTGCTCGCCGCCAGTAGCCTTTCGGCCCCCAAGTCCACGAAGACGTTGCGACCACCCACGCTCAGAGTATAGGGGTCGTGCGTAATGCTCCAGCCATCCTGCTGGAGCGCCCGCCTGACAACCTGGTGGTATAAATCTCGAGCTGGCACTATGGCTGCTTCGATACAGCCCATCACATTCCCACCAAAATGATCTACCGCAGCCATACAAGGACCACACTTCGCGCTCACGGTCCCGAATTCATGGGGCACCCGTTTCAGACAGACTCTATCGAACTTGCCACTGTCGAGTGCGGTCAGTGTCGAGGCAACTGCGAGCCGTCTTCCGAAGCCAATTGAAGTACCCGCCAACTCGGAAGAGACAGACTGTTTTGGCCGTCCTGGAGGTGCTGCAACCGTCTCGGGACGCGAGGGTTAGAGGTTCGGCGTTGCGCGGATGCCCTACCTGGCATATACTCGATACGTTCAGGCTAGCACACTGAATGTAAGCGAGGTATCCTATGTCAGCGCGCCAACGAATTACTCTCACTCTGCCCACCGAAGTCTTGGTGGCGGTTCGGGCGGAAAGTCAGGGAAACGTCAGTCGGTTTATCGCCTCGGTACTGTCCAGTCATTTCGACAAAATTCGCCACGAACAGTTACGCCAGAGATTGGTGGCAGGATACTTGGCGGAGGCAGAATCGGACCTATCTTTGTCTGAGGAGTTCCACCACTCCGACCAAGAAATGGTCGAACGCTATTTGACGGAATGACACGGCAGATTTTCCCGCTTCGAGGTGAAATCTTCTATGCCGATCTCGATCCCGTGGTAGGTAGCGAGCAAGGGGGTCGAAGGCCGGTGCTTATTCTGCAAAACGACATAGGCAACGAGCACAGTCCCGTGACCATTGTTGCCAGCATCACTTCGGCCCCCACCAAACTGCAAAGACCAACGGACGTGCACATCCCGCTTGAGGGCTCGGGCCTGACGCTGCCCTCGAGGGTTCTTCTCAATCAGATAAAGACGCTCGACAAGCGGCGTCTGGAACGAAGAGTAGGCAAGCTCCCACCACACAAAATGGCGGAGGTGGATAGGGCCGTCGCTATCAGTCTGGGCCTGGTAAATCTGTAGCGGCGTGACTGACACGCTCTCTTATGTGCCCCCCGAGGGACTCCGAGGGATTTAGACTGCACCTCCCCTGCCCCATCTGCAAGCCCGCCGGGAAGCGTGGCGTGAGACCTGATCTGTCATATTCGAGTTCGCCCCCAGGAATTTGACGTGCTGATTTTACAAGAAGCGAGACTTGGAGAGGAAATCCCGCTACCAACAGCAGGGGGCATGGTTGAGAAATTATTCGTCATAAGCTATAATTCGGTGCGTGAAGCCGATGAAAGCACGCGAACTGTTCCGCCAAGCCGAAGCGAAAGGCTAGGAACGGACTCGGACCGAGGGCAGCCACCACATCTTTACCAAGGACGGCCGTCATGTCAGTATCCCGGGTCCAGCCAACCATGAGATCCCGGCCGGAACGGTTCGCAACATTCTGCGGCAACTGGAGGAAGACTGAGATGATCGCTTACCCCGCCCACTTTGAGCAGGACCCCGACCACCCACATCTTTGGGGGGTTACCATTCCCTGCCTCGACGGCCGCCCGGATGGTGCAGCCACGTGCGGAACGGGCCTGGACGAAGCCCGCCGAATGGCGCGCGAGCAAGTTGAGATTTGGCTCTGCATTCATTCCGACAAAGGACAGGAGTTCCCCAAGCCCGGGCCGCTTCCTGACGAGCCCGGCTGGGAGTTGGTCAGGCCAAGCCTGCGGGTCTGGATAGCGCTAATGCTGAAGGCGCTACGCAAGGCCAGGGGCTGGAGCCAGGTCGAAGCCGCCCGCCGGCTTGGCATTACTCAGCCCGTCTACGCGAAGATGGAAGACCCGCGCAAAGCCAACCCCACCTTAGCCACGCTCGATAGGGTAGCCAGGGCCTTTGAGGTCGACCTGGCGCTTGAGGTAGCTTAAGGGGCGCCTCGACGACCGGAGTTAAACTTATTCCGGGACGGGCCCTTAAGTGGGCCCGGCGAGGTTCGTCAGACTGGCATGCAAAATGATATTGGCCCTAAGAACCATCCTTTGCTCGCGAAAGATCCTGAAAAGTGCCGGCTGGCAACATGATTGCAAAAACTGTGACGGACACGCATGGCATCCTGAGGGCAGAACCCATAGATTCCACCCATGACCTCGGAGGCCAAAGTGACCATCTCTTCCCACGGCAAGCTAGACAGAGCCCTACAAAGCAGCAGCCGAGCCGCCCAGGCGCTCAAGGGGCAACTGAACGAGCACAAACCCGGCGAAGTGATTGTCAAGGTGAAACAGAGCGATGGCCTGCAGCAAGAGTTGACTTCCGACTACAATCTGGAAGTGATCGAAAAATTTGACCTGCCGGCCAACATGATGCGCGGGATGCAGGGCGATCTGCTCCATCTTCGCCTTCCGGTCGACGTGACAACCGAACAAGGCCTGGCCATGCTGCGTCAGGACCAGCGCGTGGCCTACGCGGAAACCAATGACATCCTGCACGCCATCGACAACGGTCTGCCCAACGACCTCAATCCCAAGCTGTGGGGACTGGACAACCAGGGCCAGGGCGGCGGCACGGTCGACGCCGACATCGACGGTCCTGAAGCCTGGCGCACCTCGGTGGGCAAAAATCAATCTCAGGGCGGGCCCCTCATCGCCGTCATCGATACCGGCATCGACGTGGCCCACCCGGACTTGACCGCCAATTTGTGGACCAATCCTGGCGAAATCGCTGGCGACGGAATCGACAACGACGGCAACGGAACGATTGACGACGTGCATGGCTACAACGCCATCGACGGCAGCGGCAATCCTGTTGACGACGTAGGCCACGGCAGCCATTGCGCCGGCACCATCGGCGCTGTAGGCAACAACGAACAGGGCGTGGTGGGCGTGCAGCAGAACGCCAATATGATGGCCGTCAAGTTTTTGGCCAAGAACGGCGGCACCCTGGCCGATGCCGTCAAGGCCATTTCCTACGCTACCAAAATGGGGGCCCGTGTCACCTCCAACTCGTGGGGTGGCGGCGGCTACAATCAGGCACTCAAAGACGTGCTCGAAAACTCGCCCGCCCTGCACATCTTTGCAGCGGGCAACGACAAGAACAACAACGATGCCAAAGCCGCCTACCCGGCCTCCTATGACCTGCCTAATATCATCGCCGTGGCGGCCACGGACAAAAACGACAAGTTGGCCGGCTTCTCCAACTACGGGCTCAAAACAGTCGATCTTGGCGCTCCCGGCGTGGATATATACTCCACCACCCCGGGCGGGAACTACCAGAGTTACAATGGAACTTCGATGGCCTGTCCCCACGTGGCTGGCGCCGCCGGACTGCTGCTGGCAACCGACCCCAGTCTGAGCAACGACCAACTCCGCGAACTGTTGCTGGGCACCACCGACAAGATTCCCGCGCTGGAAGGAAAAACCGTCACCGGTGGACGCCTCAACATTGGCTCGGCCATCGCCAAGTTGAGCGGTCAAGAACCGCCCCAGCCCCCTGCCCCACCGCCTGCAAACGAAGGTGGCTGCTTCAACAAAATCTTCGGATAGTGCCGCGTCCGGTTAGTTCGTCCCTCTAACCCTGGCAGCAGACTTTGTCTCGGGTTGTCCTGACCTTCGGGATATTGGCTCCCCAGGTGACGTGATGTGTTAAGCTAACAGATGGGGCGGGTGAGGAGCGAACAGTCATGCGCAAACGAACCATTCAGTCTGATTCAAAGAGTGCCACTGCAACCATCGTAGGGAAGAGGCTTGACTTGGCCCAAATCGCCAGCGTAGAGGTGACTTCCGAACAGGCGGAGTTCCCCATTGAATCGGTTTTTGCCGCCCCTCCAGGAGAGTGGAGAGCTGACAGCGTTGGAGAACAGGTAATTCGTCTTCTCTTTGATGAACCCACTCCTATTCGCTCGATTCAACTAGGATTTGTCGACTCGCGCAGCCAACGTACTCAGGAATTTACCCTCAGCTACGCGGCCGATGGTGAAATGCGTGAAATCGTTCGCCAGCAGTGGACATTCAGTCCGGATGGTTGCCAGAGCGAGTTTGAAGACTACCAGGTCGAACTTGCGGCGGTACGCACCTTGGAACTGCGCATTCGACCCGATTTGCAGCACCGCCAGGCACTGGCCAACCTGGCTTACTGGCGCGTCCACTCCTGACGTTGTATCTGCTCGTTTTGCGCAGGCATTCGGCACTGTTGCGCGAATCGCTTATCATGCGCGCGCTGTGGATGATAGTGCTGTGCTGCCTTTGTGGCTGCCAGTCAGACCCCAAACAGACCTTCTATTTCAAGACTGGGCCCCAGGCGGTGATACGTTTCGAATTGGAGAAGCCCTGGAGGGAAAACACTCAACATGGGGAGCTTCGAAGTTGGCTCAATCCCAAAATCGGCCGGCTGATTGGTCAGGACTTCGGGCTTAACCAACGGGCCCGGTGGGTCAATGAGTTGGAGCGGACTCTGACACGACCCCCGACCCGGTCCCCCTCCCCTTGCGCATCCAGGAGCAACCTGATAAAGAGCAACTGCTGCTCCTGTGTTCCCCGTTGAAGAGTCAGCCGAAAAAGGCTGACATTCAAAAACTCGTTGATTATCTCAAAAAGACCATGCCGGGGGATGATCTGACCAGTCGCGTCGAGGAAGCGGCCAGGGGGGTGCGGGGCGCCCTCATCAGTCGGCGCGAAATGCCGTTGTCAGCAGGCCACACCGCTCTCCTGGTTGAGTTTCAGGAACCGCCTGTCAATCCAGCCCACGTCGGCCTTTTTTTTCTCAACCAGGACGTCCTGGTGGGCTTCCATCTCCGATTCCCTCGCCGGGAGAAGGTGCGAGCCGAAGAGTTTCTGAGGGAATTGGCCGAAACGATACAATTGGACGCTGTCCCGCCGACCGATGTAGCTCAACTGGGTGGGCCCGGTCACACTCAATCCTCATCGTCACGCAAGATCCCGAAGCTGGCGCTACCCGGAGGACTGGTTTCCTGGCTTCCAATCGCGCTGTTCCTGGGCTGCACGTCCCTGCCCGCTTACCTGGGAGCTCGCGCTGGCTTTGCCGCCGCCGCCCTTAGCGCCTCAAACGTTCGCGCTGGAGCCGCAGCCGGGGCCTTTCAGGCCACCACTATCGGCTTTGCCTGCTACGGCCTGCTGGCTTTAGTCGCCATTTGCTACTTTGTGGCCTGTAGCCCGGGAGGCAGTGGCATCATGTCTTTGGGAATGGCAGCCTTGATCGTGACCATCATCGGTGGCCTGGTCGGTCTGGTTGCAGCCCTGATTGCCGGTGCCCTGGCTGCTGTGGGGGCCTACATCGGGGCAGGCCACGGTAGCCAGGCAGCGGGAGTGATGGCAGGGCTGATGGCCAGCCTGGGAATACTGGCCACACCCGCTTTGATGAGAGCCATGTCCAATGGCCGGAGCCGCCGATACTCTCTGCTGCCCATACCGACCGCAGCCGTTACCAGGAGCTTACTTCAGGCAACATTCTGATAATGCTCGGCAGGCATGCCCAGCGCCACGGCACAGGCCACACAAATCCCGTGTGATTCTGGAGCAGGCACGGGAGCGCCGCTACGTGGGGCGCGAAGTTCTGTTTGACACCAGGCACAGAGAACCCGAAAATCGTCAGGCCTGAAGGAGCGCTCTTTTGGGCAAGATAGTTTTTTCAGCATTTTTTCAGTCTGAACCAATAGCATTGCAGATTTTCACCAAAGCTGTGCCACTTGTGTTTCCATTTCTCCAACATGACCAACGGCCACGCCTGAGCGATCCACCGATGCGGCCAGAGCAGGTTTCAGACCCGGCAGTCGGAAGGGGGGGCCATGTCGCAATCTCATCCTTTGGGCCGCGAGTTCTTCTTGAGTCAGTTCCTCATCCCGCGCGACCCGTATGACTTCAAGTTACCTTGGAGACTGCTGCTCGACCAGGATCCCCTGGACCTGGCCCACGAATTGGTCGGCGTGGGATTGCTGCAGTGGCAGGAAAACCTATGCCAATGCTCTCATTCGGGCAAACTGGTGGCCGAAAATTTTCTACGGACACAGGCCGAGGGTCGCAGTGCGGCTCGACAACAGGTTCAAGTGGCTTTTTCCGCGGGTGACTACGACCAGGCTGCCCGCACCTTTCTAGATTTTGAGTCCCTGCAACCCTTTCCCAGAGACAAAGCCCTCAACCCCACCGAGGCCAATCTGCAGGCCCTGATTGAAGATTTGGGCCAGGTTGCACGCTCGAGTCCGGCGCGGCTCAACCATCCCGTGACCGCCATGGTGCGTTGTGCGACCGCGCTGGCCTGGTTGTGGGGAAGTGATGAGCAAGAAGCCCAGTCTCTGGAGATTGCGATATTGGGTTCCTACGTGGCCAATCATCGGGACTTGCAGCGGTACACCCGGGAGGGCTTGACCCGCATTCAGATTTTGGCATCCCGGCCTGAGGAGTGCTGCCCTAATTGCCTTCGACTTCATGAGCATTTTTTTGAGATTCTCAGCACCCCGGAATTGCCGGCCGTCGATTGCACTAACAACCCACCCTGCCAATGCATCTACATGCCAGACCTGGGCTAGGCACTACACAATTGGCGGAGTTCCTGGCCCAATTCGCGCTGACTCAAATGGGTCAGATAGCGAGGATACTGAGCGGTCACTTTCACGGAGGGCAAGGCTCGACACAATCTTTCGAGAACCGTGGGCGGGGCTGCCACCATCAGGTCATCAAAGTGGGACTGCAACTCGCACAGGCGGTCAGCGATCTGCTGGGTAAAGTAGTCGGGCGAATGGCTGGTTCGTTTCCATCGTTCAATCTCGTAGAAGGGTCCGTAGGTTGAACGCACCACCAGCGAGGCCTGCGTCTCATCTGCAATCACTATCCAGGTTTCCATAACTTTCTCCTTGGCTTGACGAGAAGCCTAACAGCCTCCCGCTACAGACCGGTTGCAGAGGCGACAAGGATCATCGTGAGCCGATCAAAAAGGGGGCGCGATAGGTCTGTGGGGATGCCGCTTAAGCCTGGTCATCCCATCCCAGCCGGGGGCTGGAACCTTCGTTAACAAGGAGTATTCAAGATGCTTTTGCGCAAAATTGTCATGCCAGCCCTGTGCGGGTTGGCCCTGGTTCAGGCGGGGTGGGCCGCTCCAGATGGTTGGGAACGCGGCAGCGCCTACAATAAGAAATTTGACCCCAAGAACATCGTTTCGGTGGACGGCACCGTCGATAGTATCGACCGTGACTATCACCCCATTGCCGGCATGGAGCCGGGTCTGGCTGTCACAGTCAAGACAGCCAAAGGGGACAAAGTTCAGGCCCAGGTAGGACCCATATGGTTCACTCATTTTTACAAGAAGAAATGGGACGTTCAGGTGGGCGACAAGGTCAGCATCACCGGTTCCCAGGTTGATATCGGTGGGAAAAAGGCCGTTATGGTAATGCAGGGCTCAAAAGGCAACCTCAAAATGACGGTTCGCAGCAAGGATGGGGCGCCGGTTTGGGATCTGGTTCTGGAAGACTTCTAGAAACTGAGGGTGAGGGCGGCATCACGCCCTCACCCTATCCTGCAGAATCCTCGACTCTTCCCGCACCGTGTGGCGATCTCTGACCCGCTCTCCCGCGAAACCCCACCTGCTCCCGCGACTCGATTGTCCAGTCTAGTGACCGACTGAGTCAGAAAAAGATTCAGCCAGCACTTTACAATGCAAAGTAAGTGATCTAAACTGCATACGTGGAAATTTCTCAAGCTCTTAATCAACTGGCCGAAATTCAAGACAAACTCTCGCGCACCCAGGTTTACCGGGGTTATCGCCCCGTAACCGTAGCCCTCACCTCCGTCTGTGCCTTGCTGGCTGGATGGATGTGCCACTACTATCCCCCCTCGGCAGTCTGGCCGGCTATCGCAGTGGCCAGTATCGCTCTGGTTGGCGGCGAAATGGCCTATGACTACTGGGCCAATTTTTCCCACCACCAGCAACGACTGGCCCGCAAGGTCTTGATTCAGTTTCTGCCAGGTCTGGCGTTGGGTGGTGCCTGGACTGCCATCTGGGTCCACAGCGGCAATTCCACCAGCATGTTGCCGTGCCTGTGGGCGATGAGTTACGCCTTCTGCCTCCTCAGTTCGCGTCCCCATCTGCCGGCCGGCGTGGGCTACGTAGCCGTTTTCTACGGCCTCTGCGCCTTGGCCTTAACCACGCCTATGGGAGCCTCCCGATTTAATCTCGGAATGACCTTGACATTCTCGCTGGGTCAGGGCCTGCTCGCTCTGATTTTACACTGGAACCAACCCCGAAAGGAGGCTGTATGAACGGTCGCTATGCCTACGACGGCCTTGATCGAGTATTGCACGAAAAGGCTCGCCTGGGCCTGTTAACCTGCCTGGCTTCCCGTCCCGAGGGTCTTCTCTTCAATGACCTCAAAGAACTATGCAATCTGACCGACGGCAATCTCAGTCGCCACATGCAGGTGCTGCACCAGCACGGTGTCGTTGAGATCTACAAGAGTTTTGAACAAAAGCGTCCGCAGACTTTATGCAGAATCAGCCCCGAAGGCCGGGAACGCTTCCTGGCATACATCGAGGAATTGCAAAAGGTTTTGCTGGATGCCGATACCACCCAACAACAAACCAACACCGGTACCAGTCTTCCCCCAGGTTGGGTACCGGCCTGACCCCTTTTTTTTGCCAATCACTTTATGATGCAAAGTTGCCAGAGGAGGCTCCGTGCTGATCATTCAGGCCCAAGCGATGGGAATGTGCTTTGGAGTAGAAGACGCCATCTCAATAGCCCATTCGTTGAGTCAACCGGAAAAAGTCACCGTACTCGGCGAGATTGTGCACAACCGACAGGTCCAGCACGATTTACAAAACCGGGGCTTTCACAGCCAGCCTGAGGATCAACGCCAACATCTGCCTGACACGGAGGCAGTGATGGTTACGGCTCACGGAATCTCACAAGCGTACCGTCAGCGGCTGGCGGGTAAGGATATCATCGACACCACCTGTCCGCTGGTAGCGCGGGTCCACAAAACGGCTCTACGACTGGTGAAGGAGGGATTTCGGCTGGTCCTGGTCGGGAAGCCTGGCCACGTCGAAGTGCTGGGGATCAGCGAAGACTTCGCCGACACGGTGGTTCTTCCCAGTGTAGAATCGGTGCCTGCCGGCCTGGGTCCGCGTCTGGCTATCCTGGCCCAGACCACTACCCCGGCCGACCTCTTTGCAGAAGTGTCTCGACAGGTGGAGAGGCTCCACCCGGATAGCGAAATTCTCCGTTCCGACACCATCTGCCGGCCCACCAAAGATCGCCAGGCAGCCATTGGCCAGTTACTGTCCAAAGTCGACGCTCTGGTCGTGGTAGGTGGGTCGAACTCCAACAACACCCTGCGTTTGGTAGAACAGGCCCAACGTCGGGGTCTGCCCAGCATCCGAGTGGAGAGGCCCGAAGAACTTCAGGCTCGCTGGTTTCGGGGAATCAACGTGGTCGGGTTGAGCGCGGGCACCTCGACTCCCCGGTCGGCCATTGAGGCTGTTCACCGTCGTCTGCTGGAAATCGATCGTTCCTTGAAGCGCAGGCCCGAATCTCAACCGATCCAACCTCGAGCCCTGGCGCCCGTTTGCTAACAATAAGTTCACAATCCTCACGCAAAGTTAACCGGAATTCACTCCCGCTTTATCCTCTTTCCTATAGTCTGTAGCTATTACGGCGCTTTGCGAGGACGGAACGAACATGGAAAACCCAGCCCTGACCGAACGTAGGAAAATCGATGCCCTGGGGGCTGCCGGACTGGCTGATCCCGCTCTCGTGCCGGCTCCTATGCTGGGCTTTGCCCAGGCCAGGTTGGGTGAATCGCCAACCGTCGGTGCCGCCAACGGCTGCTGCGGTAACGATATGCTGGATGTCGACTTTGCTCAGTCCGCCGGGGCCGTCCCTGACTTTGGCTGGCTGAGCGGACCCGGCACACCGGTTCAGGCGCCTCAGGCGCCGGGCAAAGCTCAACCGGGCGACGCCGGTCCGGCCGACCCGCTCTCCCTTCAAGCGGCCCAGGGCAACGAGGGGACATGGGGGCCAGAAGACGAGATGATGCTGGAAAAAGCCTTGAACAGCGGCGCCAGCGAGTCGGCCAGCGCCGCCACGGCGGGTCAGGAGAACAAGAAATACGACCAGCTCTTTGGTCAGTTCGGCCAGAGCCAGGAAGGCAACTGCGCCTCCGTAGCCGTGATCAAGGCCGCCCTCGACAAATACGAAGGCAAGGTATTTCAGTCGGTGAAAAAGACCGGCGACGGCTACGACGTCACCCAGCAGGACGGCAAGAAGCTTACCGTCAGCAAGGGGGAGTTGCAAAAAGCAGCCAAAGCGGCTGACCTGAAGGGCAAGCCGAACGAAGCCAAGTCGATGGCCGTGCTGATGTTCGCCACCATTGCCAGGCGCGGGGCCGAAGAAGGTATGGGCAGCTTTGATCAGGTTCTCAAGAAACTCAACTCAGGCTTCGATCCCAAGAAAGCCGCTCAATTGTTGGGCCTGGGCCAAAAAATCAAAGAAGTCGATCCGGCCACAGCCGGCCAGAAAGACGGGGTGGTGGCCTGGAACAGCAAGCACGCCGTCTATCTGGACGAGGGCAAAGCCGACAGTTACGGGCAGGCCAGGTCGGCGGATGGTACCGATACGCGCGGCGGAAAACTCACCCAGGCCTTCACTTTCGCCTGAAATTCAGGCATATTTCAGGCCCACCCTCTATAACTGAATCAGGGCCCAGAATGACATCTCTCGAAAGGGGAGGGCGGCTGGACCGGATTGCAGCGACGAGGACCTACAATGCTTTACGCCTTCAGCGTCACCCTCAGTTCCTATCCAGTCCCACCCAAGCCGGAGCGGGGCGACAGCGTCCCTGAGATTTTCGGCCAACTGGTCCTGTCCCGGGCCATCGGCGAACCGCATGACTACTTTACCGGCTCTGACTCCAGGTAAATCGGAGCAGTGACGGCCCTTTGACCGCTGGCCAGGGTCACCTTTAGATAGACGTAGGCACACTTGTCTAAATCCTTGTTTGCGAGCTGCTGCACCGAAGAGAAGTCCGCCCTTTGAGGCTCCCACCGATACAGGATGGCCGTGCACTGGCTCTCCTGGTCGATCTTGGCAGCGGGCATTTGCGAATCGATCCCTCCCACAAGTTCGACCCGGGCCACGTGCGAATTATTGCAACTCACCGACAACTGCAGACTGGAAGGTTGTTGCGGCCGTTGCATGATGGAGCCCATGGGGTAGCCATTCAGACTCCAGGTGATCTCTACGGTAGGGCTCTCGGTGGCAAACACTCGGCCCAGGCGCAGATAATGAACCAGCATGGCGCGACGCTCCCACAGAGTCAGGCCCAGCGTAGACGGCATGACCACCACGGTACGCGCCTGCCCGGTGAGTCCCGACTTGGTGTTGTGAATGTCCGTGCCCACCACTGGGGAGACGTGATAGCCCTGGCGCAGGCACACATTATATTGGGCAATACCCGTCTCCCAATGGGCGGGTCGGTCATCGTTGACTTCAATCAAGCGAAACACCCGGTCACGAGCGGGGCTGTAAGGATAGAGGTGATCAGCGTCATCGCCGGTGCGCGGTTCGTTGCCATAACCAGGGTGATTAAACTGTCCCAAATGCTCCGGGTTGGCGGAGAATTTGTCCATAGCCTGAGTTCCGCCCCAATTGGAGGAGACGTCGTTTTCCACAAAGTCGGCCACGCTGTCCGTCAGAAACAAATTGAGATGACCAAACTTGTCATCCCATTCAGGATGGCCGGCCCGGCCAAGTCCAGTCAACTCGGCCCCGGCAAAGGCGGTGAAGGTGAAACCAGGACCGCTGCGGTCGACCGACGGGTCATCGGCCTGGCGCCGCATGATCTGAAAGCGGCTTTCGTCCATATCGGCGCGCGTTTTGATGTAGGTGATGTGGTCAGAGAGAAAGAGAAAAAAACCGCCCAGGCGAGGCCCATACCGCAGTGCCAATTGCGGAGTCCGCTCGCAGGCCGACCGATAAGCCTGCAAAGGCTCCTGATCGTGGGGATTGTCGCCCGAAAAACCACTGTGAAAATGGGTGTCCCCATAGTAAAAAAGCGCTTCTGGGAAGGGCTCCGGTGCCGTTGCGGTGGTGGCCAGTTGGGCCCAAAACAAGGCTCGCTGTTGAGTAGGAACCGGAGTCTCGGCTACCTCAGGCAGGGGACTCCGGGCGCAGCCGGCCAGCAGCCACAAAAGAAGCGCCGCCTGACGCACTAACTCAGTCGCGAGCGCAGGGCCAACCGCTGAAGCTCGTCCCAAGGAGTGCTCTCTTCCAGCGGCATCTCACCGCTGCGCAGCGTGACGATGCGGGGAGAACGCAGGGAAACCTCGCTGCTGACCCGATCCCAGAGCAGATCCTCGAAGGCCACGGTGACCACCAGAAACGGACGCAACTCCACCCCCTGGGCCCGGCCGCGGGAACTGTCGCGCAACCGGTCCTGGCCGGTAAGCAGTTGATTTCGCCAGATCTCCGCCACCAGTTGGGCAGTCACCCGCTGGTCCACTCCGGCAACGGTACCCACCTCGCGCCAACGCTCCGGCTGACCGGACTCCTTGTGGCGGGCCGCCAGCGAGTAGCTATCGAAGAGTTTGGCCCCGGTGCGGCTGCCTTCGCCCCAATAGGCGGCGGTCAAGACCAGATCGACGGTCTCCAGAGGCTTGCGCTTTTGCCAGGCCGGGCTGCGAGCGGCCAGCGGATAGGGGGCCTGCAAGTCTTTGACCATGCAACCCTCGTGGCCCTGGCGTCGATACTGCTGGTAAAGGCGGTTGAGCTGTTCGCTATCGCCGACCAGTGAACCCTGAGCCAACTCGACCGGCAACCCCTGAGCATGTCTTATGGACAAAAGTTGCTCCAGTTGCTTGCGTCGCTGCTGAAAAGGCTGCTGGGTAAGGTCCTGGCCGTTGCAATAAAGCAAATCAAAGGCGATGTAGCGCAAGGGAATAGCCAGCTCTCCGCGCAGACTCTGGTGAACTTCATAGACGGTGGCGGGTCGGGCCACTCCATCCATATCCAGCACTCGACCATGGAGTTCGCCGTCCAAAATCAGGCTGTAGGGAGCCAGCGATGCCAGCATGGGAGTCAGGCCCTGGACCAATTCGGACCAGTCGTTGCGACGGCGCGTGTAGGCGGCCACGCGCAAGTTCCCCAGAGCGTCGAGTTCCTTGTGCAGTAAGAGACGAATACCGTCGTATTTGCAGTCGACCCAGCAAGGAAACTGAGGAGAGTCGGTCAGAGACTGAGCCAGAGCCGGTCTAAAGGGAGACAGGGGCCGCAGCACCACGGAGCGCAATCCGGCCGGTCCGTCCTTTTCCAGGCGCTCCACCAATTGGGGCAAGTCCTCCAGGGCGTGGGCTGTCAGCAACGTGTCAAACTCCACCCCGTAGTGCTGAGCCAACAACTGGATCAAGCCCTCGCTGCGCCCGCTCCAACTGAGGTCAAGCTTGCCGGCCAGACGGCTGACAAACACATAGCGCTCCAAGGGAGAGCAACGCTTGAGCAGGTCGGCCCAACAGGCATGGGTGGAATCAGGCGGGTGGAGCAGACACTGAGTGACCACCCGCGTGGCCAGTGGCTCGCCCACAGCCGGTCCCATCTGAGCAGCCAGTGCACCAATGCCGCCGGCGTCGATCATTCGTTGGCGCAAATGCGCCAACGGCTCGAAATAGCAAAGGGCAAAGAGATTGAGCAGACGGTCTTCGCTCCAGGGGCGTCGCGAGCCAAAGCGCTCGCCGGTCAACCAGCAGACTTTCTCGGTGATGGACAGTCCAATATCCTTGCGGATCAGCTTCTCCAGCAGAGCCAGCCTGGCCTCGCGATTGACAGCCTCCGTCACCCGCCCGAACAGTTTCTGCTGTTGCCCACCCGACAGAGTCATCAGCGGGGCTACCACCGACTGACAGAAGTTTAGGAACGGCAGGCTGTCCAGGGCCTCGGCGTCCGCCTCGGGCTGGCTGTGCAACAGGGCTGTGGCGGCCCATACCTCGCTGGCCGGCAGTCCCAGATCGCACAACACCAATTCTTCGCCAAATCGGCGCAGCAGCGGAATCAGGCCCTGCGTCTCCTCTTCGGCGCGGGCTAACTCGGCCAGACTAACGACAACTGGCATCAGCTGGGCAAGGCATACATTTCAGGATGCTGGGGATGAACGGTCAACGTGCCTGCCTCCCCGGTCTGAGCCACCCGCACCGGATGGGGGAAAATTTTGGTGGTCACGCTTTTAACAGCGCGCAGAACCGTGATAATGTCGCGATAGTTGGCCCCCCAGACGGATCCCATCTCCTTGGAGCCCATACTCATCTCTTCCAACAAAAAGACGGCGTCAGCGGTGTGCATCAGAGCCTCTCCGCCCACCGGCATACCGGTATCGCGAATTTGGCCGATGGTCACGCAGGTCACCCCATGCTCATGATTGTAGGTCTTTAAGGCACTCAGGTGGTCGGCCGTGCGCGTCTTGGCGGGGTCCAGCATGTTCAGACTATCGATCACCACGGTGCGAATCTTGTGCCGCTCCACCACATAGCGGTAGCGATGGATAAAATCGTCCCAGCTCTGGCCTTTGTGATACTGAGCCTGCATCACCCAAACATTGACCAGCACTTTCTCTTTCAGTTCATCTTCACCCATGGCCAGCACTTCACAACCGATCTTGGCCATGCGCGAAACCAGTGGATCGCGTCCCGAGTCGCCCTCGTCGAGAAAGCCCTCTTCGGCCACCACAAACAGGCAGGGCACTCCACTGGCAGCCACCCGCAACAACCCCTCCAGGCAACTGCGCGTCTTGCCTTTACCAGGGGGACCGGCGAAAGCGATGGTGCACCCCTTGGGGATGCCTCCCAGCGGCGTACCGTCGGGCCTGAGGCAAAGCCGGTCCAGCACGGGCTGGAAAGGCAGTGGGTCCTGCTCGCGAATCAACTTGCCCAGCTTGGAGGGCCTCACAAATTCCGCTTCCAAACCCGCGTCCAGGCCTGCATCCGTAGCCTGAGGCGCCACAAAAGGTTGGGCCGAGGGGTCGATTCCGGCCCCCGGTTGCATCATCTGCATCATCTGCATCATTTGCATCATCTGCATCATCTGCTGGGGATTGAAGGGGGCGCCCGGCTGGCCGCCTAAGTTGTCACCCGTTGGAGGCATCAGTGCCACGTAAGTCTCACTCCTACCGTCATAGATTGCAAAGCCGTTTCGCAACTCTGTTGCTGCTTACCTGGTTAAGCGCCCCCGGTGCGGCCACCGGCGAATGGGTAGAGCGCAAAAACCAGGAAGCCGATCCGGCCCGTCCCCTGGGGTGGCGCTTTGAGGTGCCCACCGATTGGCGCCAGGCGTCGCTGGCCAACTTCCCCTATCCGCTAGGCGAGGCCTGGAACGGCGGCGACGGCGGCTTTCAGGTGTGCTGGCTGGGCAACTCCACCACGCTCGGTCAAGAGCAACTCAATCTGGAGTCGCGGGGCTACAGCCGCAACGAGCGCCGAGTGGCCGGTCGTGAAGCCCAGGTCTTCGTTCGCACGAAAGACCTCTTCTGCTACATCAAAACCCCCAAGGGCAGTTGTCGCCTCCATGTGAGCGGCACCACCCCGGTGCACGAGCACATTTTACAGAGTTTTACTCTGATAGAGACTGCTGAAGTGGTGGCCGGCAGCGAGCAACGCTTTGGAGAGTGGGGATTTGAGCTGCCTCCGGGCTGGCAATTTACGGCGCCCGACACCTTTACCCTGGAGGGCGTACCGGTGTGCAAACTCACCGGCCACACACTGGAGCGAGATCAAATGGTGCGCGGCTGGGCGCGCTCGCAGGCCTCGATCGAAAATCCCCAGATCAAGGAGCGGGTCGAGATGGAGCCGTTTTCCAGCAAGAAAGGTACGGACGGCTACCTGGTGGAGTGGAAAGGGCCCAAGGGCCCACTGCTCTACGCCTATGTGGCCCAGAAACAGAAAGGGCTTCGTCTGGAACTGATCAAACCCGGCGAACTCGATCGTTTGCGCCGATTGCTGAGCAGCCTACAATTTCGCGGTTGACAACCCGCGCCGAAAAGGAACGCAGGCCCACAGTGCCGCCAGGGCCAGCAAAAGCCCCAACCCGAACATGGGCTGGAATCCTTGCGACTTGAGCAGCGAACCCAGCATGGCCGTCCCCAGCGTCGCCCCCAGAGTGCGCAAAAAAACGATGGCCGAGGTGGCCTGACCCAGTTGTTCACGGGGCACAATCTCCTGGATGGCCAGTGTCAGCGGGCTAAACGACAGTCCTCCAGCCATTCCCAACCCCACCTGGGCCAGTCCCACCAACCCCGGATGCTGGCTAAAAGCCAGGCACACAAAGCCACCCACAAGACCCAAACAGGCGGCCACCACCACGGGAGCATAGCCTATGCGCACGGCCAGGCGAGGCGCCAGGGCCGACGACAAGACCCAACTGAGCATGAGGGGCAACATCGCCTGGCCGGCGGCGGCGCTATCCAAAGAAAACTGCTTTTGCAGGAAGAGTGGAAAGAAGCTGACCCCACCAAAGATGCCGGCCCCCAGCAAAATGGCCAGTCGAGTGGCTCCCCGGAAGACCGAGAAGCGCAACAGCGGCAGTGGCAAAAACGGATGCTCCCGCGCTCGGGAGTGAAGCCAGAGGGAGAGGCCCAGGGCACCGCTCAGGGTGCCCACCAGTGGGCTCAGGGCATCGGTCCAGGCTAATGTGGCCACCATCCAGGCCACAAACAGACTCAGCCCGGCCATGTCGAAAGGCGTCTGGCGGGGCGTCAAAGCGGGCAGGCGCAGAAAGAGCAATAGCAAGATTGCTCCCACCCCACCAAACGGAACGCTGAGTAAAAAGATCCAACGCCAGCTGAAATTTTCTGTGATGGTGCCACCGATCACCGGTCCAAACAGGCTGGCCAGCCCAAAAGCCGTCACCAGCCAGGATTGCGCCCGAGCCCGGTCCTGGCGGTCATACATGAAAGAAAGGACGGTCTGACCCAGCGGCGTCAGCCCTCCCCCACCCATGCCCTGTAGAAAGCGGGCCGCCACCAACTCGGGCATAGAATGCACGGAGGCCGCCCACGAACTGCCCAACAGGAAGACAGCAATGGAGGCAAGATAGACTCGGCGCGCCCCGAGTCGGTCGGCCAGATTGCCCCAGACCGGACCGGTAATGGCCAGGGCGCCCAGGTAGGCCGAAAAAACCCAGGCAATTTGCTGAGAACCGCCCAGTTCTTCGACGGTGCGCGGAATGGCGGTGCTGACCACCGTTCCTTCCAGGGCCACCAAAAAGGTGACCAGGACAATGCCCAGTAAGGCGAATCTTCTCGGGTCTCGGGCCACCCTTCTGGTTACGAGCCTACCGCACTCATCCGCCCGATCAGTAACCTTCGAGTCGGGACAGGTCGGCGATTCCCTGAGCCAGACCTGCCACACGCTGCATCAGCGCTTGACGGGCCGAGCGAATCACCTCATCGGAGTCGTTGACCATTACGTCCAAGAAGAACTTGTCGATGATCGGCTGCAGGTGACCCAGGTGTTGGACCAACACGGCAGCATCCTGACCAGACTGAAGTCCTTCGATGGCCCGGTGCAAAGCCTGCACGGCCGGCTCTCGGTAGAGGTCGGGGCGCAACGGCTGAACAGGAAGGTCCTTGGGGAGGATTTTAGCGCAACGCGAGTAGCCATCGAGCAACGAAGCCCAGTTGGCCTCCTGCACCCCTTGCTGTAAGGCATTGGCGCTTTGCCAGGCCCCAAAGGGGTCGTGGCTGCGCACGCTGACCGCGGCCTCCACTACGTCGTGACGCAAGCCCTTGTCTTTCAACCAGATCAGCAAGCGATCGGCCACAAAATGCAAGATTTCCCGCAACACCTTGTCGGCGTCGCAGGGGATGGGCTGCAGGCTCAGCGCCTCCTGCAGCAGAGGCCGCAGGTCCAGCGACAACTCGCCCTCGACCAGCAGGGCCACCAGGCCCAGGGCGGTGCGACGCAGGCCGTAAGGGTCGGCCGAACCGGTGGGCTTGAGACCGATCGAGAAGAGCCCGGCCAGACTGTCAATTCTGTCGCACAGACCCACCAGGCGCCCCAGAGAACCGCCGGGTGTGGCATCACCTGCGTGGCGGGGCAGGTAATGCTCGCGCAGGGCCAGAGCAACTTCGGGAGCGGTGCCCCCCCGCACAGCGTAGATCTCACCCAGTACTCCCTGCAAACTGGTCATCTCGATCACCATCGAAGTCACCAGATCGGCTTTGCAAAGGCGAGCGGCCTGGCCGGCCAGCACCAATTGCTCTGCCGTTACCCCCAGTTGGGGGCCGGCCACAGTCACCAATTTTTCCACGCGCTGGCTCTTGTCCAGCATCGATCCCAACTTCTCCTGAAACGTCAAGGTGGCCAGGCGCGGCAAATAGCTCTCCAGAGGTTGCTGCAAGTCGTCGGCCACAAAAAATTGGGCATCGGCATAACGAGCCCGCAATACGTCCTCATTCCCCCGACGAACCAGGGACAGGTCGCCGCGCTGGCCGTTAGATACGGTAATGAAATTGGGCATGAGCTGGCCCTGGGCGTTGAGAACCGGGAAATAGCGCTGATGCTTCTTCATTACCGTCGTCAATACCGGTGCAGGCAGACTCAAGCGCTCCTCTTCAAAGGCTCCCAAAACGGGCACCGGCACTTCGATCAGGTCGGTTACTTCATCGAGCAGATCGGGTTCGTCAGGCACCTGACCGCCGATGGTGGCGGCAGTCTGCTGCACCAATTGGGCTACCCGCGCCTTGCGCCCATCGCGCTCCAGCAAGACGCCCCAGCTCTCCAGCAAGGCCGAATAGTCTTGAGCGTTGCTGATCTCGGCCAACACCGAATCCAGGGGTCGCGGGGCTCGACTCTGACGACCGCTGTGCAAATGTCCCCACACGCAGGGGATCACCTGGCTGCCATGCAGGCACAAAAGCCAACGAACCGGTCGACTGAAGGCCGCCCCCGAGCGGTCCCAGCGCATGGTCTTGCGGAAGCGCAGGGCGCTGATCCAGCGCGGCACGGCCTCGCTCAAAAGTTGAGCGGCGCCCTGACCGGCCTCCAGCTTCTGAGCCACCAGGTAAGACTTGTTGCCCTCGGTGCGCACCTGCAACTGAGCTGGATCCAACCCCTGACTCTTGGCAAAACCCAGGCCCACCTGGGTCAGATTGCCGGCCTCGTCGTAGGCCCGCTGCGCTGGCGGGCCCTTGAGCTCCACTTCGCGGTCGGCCTGGCCGGCCGCCAGCTTGCCAATGCGAACCACCAGACGCCGAGGGGTGCCATCTACGCGAAGATCGCTGTATTCCAGACGCAACTCATCGAGTTGCTTGGGCAACAGGGTTCGCCACTGCTCCAGAGCCGACTGCAATTCATCAGGAGGCAGTTCCTCTACGCCTAACTCAAAGACAAAGGCTGCGGCCTCCTTGACTTCGGGAAGAGCCGCCAGCACCGGAACCTGAGCCGCAGGCAGCTTGGCCAGCAGGGGAAATCCCTTGGCTTCGCGCTGGGCCACGTAAGTCTGACCCACTTGCTTGGCCATGTCTCGCATCTTGGCAAAGTAGGCGGCCCGCTCGGTTACGCCGATGGCACCACGTGCATCGAGGACGTTGAAGGTGTGCGAGCAGCGCAGCACCGCATCGTGGGCCGGCACCACCAGGTCAGCCGCCAGGCAGCTGCGCGCCTCTTCCTCAAACAGTTCATAGAGCTTGTGCAGGCGCTCAACATTGGCCACCTCAAAATCGTACTTGCAGTGATCGATCTCAGGCTGAAGCAGCACTTCCCCGTAGGTCATGTCGTCGTTCCAGTGGAGATCCCAGACCTTGCGCACGCCCTGCAAAAAGATGGCGATGCGCTCCAGGCCATAAGTGATCTCCACGGCCGGCATGTCCAGCACCTGGCTGGCTGCCTGCTGGAAGTAGGTGAACTGGGTGATCTCCATACCATCCAGCCACACCTCCCAGCCCAAACCCCAGGCTCCCAGAGCGGGCGACTCCCAATTGTCTTCCACAAAACGAATATCGTGCTGGTCGACATCGATGCCGATGGCCCGCAGGCTGTCCAGATAAATCTCCTGAGGATTGCCAGGGTCAGGCTTGAGAATCACCTGATACTGAGTGTGCATCTGCATGCGGTTGGGGTTTTCGCCAAAACGACCGTCGTCGGGCCGATAGGAAGGCTCGGCATAGGCAACGCTCCAGGGCTCGGGACCGAGCACGGAGATGACTGTGGCCGGGTTCATCGTTCCCGCCCCCACCTTTTCACTGTAGGGTTGCCAGATCAGGCAACCCCGCTCCGCCCAAAATTGATGCAGACGCAATATCAGTTGTTGAAAGTTGAGAGGCTTTGCCACCGAGCTGTCCTTCTGCGGGCCGGACCCGCTATGTGTTGGGCGGGGAGGGTTCCCGTCTCGACTGGCCTTCCCCTCCCTGCCCAATTCAGGGAAAGGATTCGCTGAGCGGAGAAAGGAAAGGCCACCCCATGCCAGGCCTTTTGGTGGTAGTGTCCGGACCCTCCGGGGTGGGCAAGGGGACAATTTTGAGCCAGTTGCTGAAACTGCGCGGCGATTGTACCTTTTCTATTTCAGCCACCACCCGCCCGCCCCGCCCCGGCGAAATCCATGGACAGCACTATCATTTTCTGGACCACGACACTTTTACCCACTGGGTGGAGCAGGGGCGCTTCTTGGAATGGAACCAGGTCTTTGACCAGTTTTACGGCACTCCCCGTGAATACGTGGCCCAGCAACGCCGCCAGGGGCACCACGTGTTGCTCGATGTAGACGTTCAGGGCGGCCTGCAGGTAATGCAGGCCGAACCCGATCACCTGTCGGTATTCATCGCCCCCCCTTGCCTGGATACTCTGCGCCACCGACTGGTGTCGCGCGGAACCGAGACTGCTGAGCAGGTGCAAAAACGCCTCTTGACGGCCCGGGTGGAGTTGCGATCCATGGAGCAATACCGTTACGTAGTGGTCAACCACGAAATCGAGCGCTCGGTCGCCGAACTCAACGCCATCCTGACCAGTGAGTGCCTGCGCACCGACCGCCTGCGTCAAACCGGCAAACTGCCCCGATATCTGGATCACCAT
>JADMJV010000102.1:23856-43495 GCA_018780265.1 bacterium | reverse complement strand
CTGCTGCAGCCGAACTGCAGATAGCCGTCGCTGCGCACCATGGCTACAAGGCAGCGTCCCAAAATGAGCCGATAAGTGGTGAGTGTGCCGGCAGCGTTGCGCGCGATTTGGTGGAGGCTGTAACAGCCGAGGGCGGCCAACTGGTCGATGGTCAAAGTGTTGGGAACCGTGTGAATCATCATGTCTGTTATTTGCCTGCGGACAGCTCTGAGGGCCCTTGGGGTCGCCCTCAGGCACCAGTTCATGAGGAGTCTTTGACTACAAGCTTGTGCGGGACCAGGTTCAGAGTTCACCGTTACACACGAGGGCAAATCCCCGGACCAGGGCAGCAGTAGCAACCGACCCCTGCCGTAGCGCCAATCTTCCAGGCAGGTTACGCGCAAAATGAGCAACTTCCAACGGAAGGACTACGGCAATTGTGAAAAGAAGCTCCTCGTTCTAAGGCGATGCGCTCATTCAATCCCGCCAGACGCCCCTGAACCCACGGGCAAAAGCTTCCGCTCCAGGCCAGCGAGGGGCTGGGTCCAGGAACAAGAAGCATAGGAGCAGGCAAGCCCTGCACGGGCGAGCTCTCATGGACCAGGCTAACCACACCTCACTCCGACCCTCTGCCAGACCACCCAAGACCCCTTTTGTTTGGGTCAACTCTACTACCACCTGGGCCATCTGGACTCGGCCATTGAGCGCTTTCAATCGTCCCGACGACTGCCGAACTATACGGCCCGCTCCTACGCAATGCTGGGACTGTGCTTCGCCGCCAAGGATGGCTGCAATATGCTGGACCCGGGCATTCGCCAACTATGCAAAGGCCTGGAGTTACCGGGGGTGAGCGCAGCCGAACGACAGCAACTGCAGGCCACCCTGGACCAGTTGCTGCAACGGCGAGCCCTTTCCTCAGGAAGTTCGTCGCAGGCCTTGTGAATTTCATGCTTTGGCCGATAGCTCGACCATGGCAAACTACCAGCAATCCACCCTTCGCAGCGAAGGGGCCCGCCATTTGGGCCAGGCAGCCGGAGTGGCATCCTGGCTCATCTATCCTCTAGTCGCCTTGATCACGGGGCTGGCTAGCGACCTTCAAAGCCAACACCCGGACTGGGTCGCAATGACAATGCTGGCGACCTTCTTGGTGGGTTATCCTCGTTGGCGAATAGGGCGGGCTCTGGCCCAGGCCCCCACCGAAAAAATAGCCGGCCTGGTGCGTGCTTATGCGGCCACCGTGTATACCATTGCCACCTGCTGGTCACTCTTTTCCTGCGTGGTCATCTATGCCTATCCCGGCCAGTGGACCGGGTTGCTCCTGGTCATGGTCACCGGAGGCATTACGGCGGGATCGACCACGTCTCTAACCCCCAATCTGCGCATCCAGATCACCTACATCGTTATCATGAGCCTGCCTCAATCCGTGTGCATGGCCGTCTCGGGAGGAGGACAGCAAGCCTTCACCGGCCTCAACGCAATGCTCTTTACCTTGTTTGTCTGCAAGGCGGGCATTGCCAACCATCGCCGCTATGTGTCCTGGCTGGTGGCCAACCGCGAAGTGACCGTTCGCAACCGGGACCTCAGGTTGGTTTTGGACCACGTTGGCCAGGGTCTCGTCACCATGAATCGCGACGGAACCATGTCGGCCGAGCGCTCGCGAATCCTTACCGAATGGCTGGGCGACGCACCGGCCGGGCAGCATCTGTGGGATTATCTGGGCATTCACGACGGCCACGTCGGAGCGCAATTCAAACTGGGCTGGGAGGCGATTCTAGAGGATATCCTGCCGGTCGAATTGCTCCTCCATCAACTACCGGATCGAATGACGACCAGAGAGCGCGACCTGCACATCGAATACACTCCTATCTTCAACCCCAATCAAACCGGAGCCATCCACAAGCTACTGGTGGTCATCTCCGACCACACTGCCCAACTGGAGCGCGAAAAATCTGAGGCTGACAAGCAAGAATTGATGACCATCTTCGACAGAGTGATGGGAAACCGAGAAGGATTCTCCGACTTTATTCAGGAGTCAAAGCAGCTTGTAGGTAGCCTGACCCAGACCCTGGCCCCCCTTCCAGTCGTCAAGCGACAGATCCATACATTGAAGGGCAATTGCAGTCTGCATGGGTTGGGCGCGCTGACCAACCTGTGCAACGACATCGAAACTCACATGAGCGAGCGAGGAGGGGGACTGTCGGCGCTGGACAAAATGCGACTGCAAGAACACTGGCATCGTCTCTCCGAAAAGACGGACCGATTCTTGGACACAGGTAAGTCTCGCAGGGTCGAACTTGAAGAGTCCGAGATTGTCGAATTTCGTCAACGTGTGACGGGCGGTTTGGCCAGACCTATCATCGTTCGCACCGTCACCGGCTGGACACTACAACCCACTCGGGTCAAACTGGACTACTTCGCGGCCCAGGCTCGTGATTTGTCCCGGCGACTTGGAAAAGCTTCACTGGAAGTCCATCTGCAATCCAATAACCTGCGCCTGCCCCCGGTTCGCTGGGCAAGTTTCTGGGCAAGCTTCACTCATATGGTGCGCAACGCAGTGGACCATGGTCTGGAAACCACCGCGCAGCGCCTCAAGTCAGGGAAATCAGCCTCAGCTCTTTTGACGATGCGAACCTTCATCCATGAGCAGAGCTTTGTTATCGAAATCGCGGACGACGGTCCGGGTATCGACTGGGCGGCGGTCCGGACAAAAGCAGGCGCCTTGGGAATGACCATTGAGAATGACGACGACCTCCATGAGGCCCTTTTCGCGGACAAAATGTCCACCCGAGACGAGGTCACCGAATTTTCCGGTCGGGGAGTCGGGCTGGGCGCCGTCCGTGAGGCATGCCGTCAACTTCAAGGCGAACTCAAAATCAGCACGATATGGGGCCAGGGAACGACATTTCAATTTCTGTTTCCGATTCAGCAAATGGAGCAAGAGCAGGTGCCGGAATACTCTTCCCTGGATAATTCCGAGGTGGGACGCACGGGTGCAGTGGCCTCAAAATGACCGCCAGAAAGACGAATGATACCGCATAAACCCTGAGATTGCACGGCGAAAGTCCAGTGAAATCACCCCGCCAATTTGGAATCACTCCAGGTAGGAAATTCCCCGACCACGACAAACATGCAAATGTGAGCAAGGACCTGGGCGATCTACTGGCTTCCCTTCAAAAGTTACAGCCGCTCAGCCCCTTAGTGTTAAGAATGCCGGGAGCCAGGGCCCGATTTCTGCAAGGCGACCAGGCGATGGACGAAGAGTGGCTGGAGTCCCTTCTGACGCGCAGCCAAATATTTCCTGACCGGGGGTTGTGCGCCGGCTACCGCCAAATTCTCAAAATTCCCCTGAGAGAAGCCTGTCAATATCCCGGATACTTGCTCTGCCTGGATGGAGGAGACGCCCAGTGCGAGCTGATGCCAGCCTGGGCCAAATGCCTGGCCATCGTTTGCCGATCTCATCACGGGGCACTTGGGAATTTGGGGAGCTTGCTGGATCGGGCTTTGGAATTGATAACGGTGGTAGAATCGGATGGCCTGATCTGCTATCAAACTCCCTCTTTTAAACGATTGCTGGGGCTGACGGAGGGCTCGGTCGGCCCCAACTATTTTCAATTGGTTCACCCGGACGACCGACAGCTCGTCAAACATTGTCTTGTTCGTATTGACTCGGGGGAAATTTCTGTAGGTCCTACAGAATATCGGGTTCGAGTGCCCGACCGGGACGGGGAATTGTTGCTGGAATCCTGGTTCACTCAGCATCAGGCCACTCCAGGTTTAGCCACGATTGTCATCCACTCGCGTGACATTACGGCGCGTCAGTTAGCGGCCAAAGCACAGGTCTCTCGAGAGAGGCGCTATCGTCAGGTTCTGGACGAACTGAGCCAGGCCGTCTTCGAAATCGATCAACAGGGACGGATTGGCTTTGTCAACTCCAGTTGGGAGAGGATGACGGGGTGCGGAAGCAGCCAGTCGGTCGGCAAAAAGCTCAGCCATTTCTTTGCTATACCCGATGACAGCCAACTGCCTCTACATCGTGAAGTCTACTGCAACGGGGGCCCTGATGGTCCCTGGTGGGTGGAATTGTGGCTTCACCCCCTTCGCAACGGGCGAGGAACGCTGGGTCTGGCGCTGGACATCACCGAAAGAAAGCTCATGCAGCGACAACTGGACAAAATGGCTCAGTTGGTAGATCAGGCCGTCGAAATCGTGGTCCTCCTCGACTCTTATGGCCGAGTTACTTACGTCAATCCGGCCTATTCGCTGGCCACGGGAACCCCTCGCCAGGAGGTGATGTGGCAACCCTTCTTTGAAATATTCGAGCATTCCGAAGGCTCGCCCGACAGCATCTTGCAGCAAGTCAATCGTGACCGGTTGTGGAGCGGGCCCCTACGCTACAAACGCGATTCGACGGAAGACCTTTTGGTGGAAGCGGTAGTCTCCAAAGTGTTGGATGAACAGGGCCAATTTCGAGAGTATCTGGTCACCTGTCGCGACGTGACCCGAGAGCGTCGCCTGGAGGGCCAACTACTCCAGTCTCAAAAATTGGAATCCTTAGGCTTACTGGCTGGCGGAATCGCTCACGACTTTAGCAATTTGCTACAAATTATCCAGGGCAACCTGGAATTGGAACGAGTCACCCGCAGTGACGACGGCAAAGCCCCCTCTCCCTATCTACAAGACGTCAATTCGGCGGCCCAGCGAGCCCACGGCCTGACCCGCCAATTGCTGACCTTCGCCAGTCAGCAACCGGTCAAGAGAGAACTGATTGACCTGCAAGAATTGCTGGACGAAACCATTTCCGTTTTCCAACGCTGGTTCCCCAAATCGATCCATTTTCAGTGTTCCGTCCCCGGTCACCCCTGCTGGGTAGAGGGGGACCGCTCCCAATTGGATCAGGTGATTCTCAATCTGGCCGTCAATGCGCGAGACGCCATGCCGGATGGGGGCGACTTGACGATTTCCATCCAGACAGACTGCACGCCCGGCCGACGAGATACTTGCCGGCTCATCTGTCAGGATAGCGGGATCGGGCTGGCACCAGAAATCAAGCAGCAAATATTCGATCCATTTTTTTCGACCAAGGCCAAAAACCAGCAAGGGACCGGATTGGGTCTGTCGGTGGTCTACGGCATTGTGCGCCGCCATCAAGGAACCATCGATGTAGAGAGCACTCCCGGGGCGGGCACACGCTTCACCATCACTCTTCCCTGGGCCCGTCACGCCTGCCAGGCCACGCCTAAAAGCACCATCCTGGTGGCCGAAGATGAAGCTATGGTGCTAAACTTGCATGCCCGACTGTTAGAGAGAAACGGATACCGGGTGCTGCTCGCAAAAGACGGACAGGAGGCCGTGCAACTCTTCTCCAGAGAGAAAGGGTCGATCCACGGATTACTGCTCGATGTCGAAATGCCCAACATGAGCGGCCTGGAAGCATTCCGACTCATCCGGGAGCAGAGCTGCTCTATCCCGACCGTATTCTGCAGTGTTTTTGGTCGCGAAGCTTTGAACCTGGACGGGCATCTCCCCGAAGTCGAATTCTTGGCAAAACCTTTTGATTCTGACGAATTATTGCACAAACTTCACCGACTGCTGTCGGCCTGACAATCCGTTCCTTACCTGATGGCGCACCAAAGCGCTGTGCCAAGAATGACTTTTGAGTGATTCCTTGAATTTTCCAATTTATGGCCGAAATAGGAATCATGCAAATCGATTCTTCTCAGTCGCACCTGGAGGTTGTCGATCTGCTGTTGCGCGGCGCTTCCCTCACGGAAGTCCTGGACTCGGTGTGCACCACCATAGACACCCTGACCCCTGGTGTTTGCTGTTGCTTGCTACTGGCCGACCCGTCAAATTCGTGGCTGCACTGCGGCGCCGCTCCAGGTATGCCCGACGAGTTCAGGGAAATTGTAGATCGCCTGCCTATCGCGCCAGAGGGGAGGCTCTACGGTACCTGCGGGTGGAATCAGTGTCGACTGCTGGTCGAGGACATCTTTCTCCATCCCGAACTGGAGAAGTTTTACCCAAGCTTTCGGCAAGTCGGTTTGGCTGGATGTTGGTGCGACCCGATAGTAGATGGGGCTGGCCGATTGCTGGGGGTGTATGCGGTGCACCTCCCCCCCTCTGCAAACTTCGACGACCGACTGCTTCCACAAGGAGCTCGACTGGCCAGATTTGCCCTGGAGCGCGCCGAACTGCTCAAGCGCAAAGGCCAGAGCCAGCGGTTGCTGGAGCAAGCCTACAAAATGACCGACATGGCCGTGTGCTTCTGTGACGGTCTCAAGCCTCGGGCGCCCGTACGCATGGTCAACCACTCCTTGTGCCTGCTACTTGGCGGTAGTCAGGACGACTGGCTGGGGCTGCCACTGGTTCGACTGCTGCCCGACGTTGCGGACCTGCTCGATCCTGTCGTTCGACTGGGACAATCCACCGCAGTGACTCGAGGACAGCGTCTCGATGGCTCGACCTTTCCCTGCGAGATTCGCCTGACTGCGGTCAGCGATGACTTTGACAAAACAACCTACCTGCTGGCTGCCATGGTGGATATCTCCCGAAGAATCGAAGTCTGTCACAGTGAGAGACAAATAGAGGCTCGATTTCGTCGCATTTTTGAAGAGGTCCCCCACATCGCCGTGCGCGGATGTGCACCCGACGGCTCTGTCCGGTTTTGGAACTCCGCCAGCGAACGTTTGTTTGGCTATTCCGCCAACGAGGTCATGAATTGTCGCCTACCCCATGGGTCGGAATCGGGCCCCACGCAGTCCAACGAGTATGAACTTCTGCGCAAAGACGGCACTCCGGTCTTAGTTTTTGGGGCCAGCGTGGCCATTTCAACCCCTGGAGTCGGATTGGAAGTGTATACCCTGGAAGTGGATTTGAGCCCCCTGAAGGAAGCGGAAAAGGAGAGAATTCAGCTACTTCAGTTGCTGCTACAAGCTCAAAAGCTGGAGGCTCTGGGTCAACTAACCGGCGGAGTTGCCCATGATTTCAACAACGTCCTGGCGACCATCTTGGGAAATATCGAGCTGGCCAGGCAAGAAATGTCTCCCGCCCTGCTCGACGAAATGCAGATGTCCGCAGAGAGAGCTCAGGAGTTGGTCCGGCAAATGCTTCTATACAGCCGCCCCAGTCGCTCGAGACCCAAAGCCACCTTTCTCCAAGAACCCATTCAAGAAATCTACCGGGTACTGAAGGCCGTCGTTCCTTCCAGTCTCGATCTGCGACTGAACCTGGACCACGATACACCGTCGGCGGTGTTCGACCCGGGCGATCTGCATCAGATCCTGACGAATCTGGTGATCAATTCACGAGACGCGCTACAAGGTCAAGGAGTTATCGAAGTAGGGCTGCGACTCGTGAACCCCAATCCCCCCATGGTCTGCAGCTCATGCCTGGCGACCGTGTGCGGGCCTCACGTGGAAGTGTGGGTGGAAGACAACGGTCCGGGCATCGACGAGGCCATCCGGGGTCGGCTGTTCGACCCATTCTTCACCACCAAAGGGCCCTCCAAAGGCAGTGGCTTGGGTCTGGCAGTTTTGCACCGCCTGGTTCACGAGCGGGGGGGCCACGTGGTCGTCGGTAGAGGGCCCGGGGCCCACTTTAGCGTGATCCTCCAGCTCGCCAAAGAGCGTGCCCAGGCGGCTCCCCCCCCCACGTCCTGCGGTCAGCCCCTGGTGCTGATTGTGGACGACGAGCCGATGCTGGCCAAGATGCTGGGCAAACTGGTCAAAACTCAAGGATACGACGTCCAGGTCTTTACCGACTCGCTTGCAGCCTGGACGGAGTTTTGCGCCACTCCACTGCGCTACGCAGCCCTGGTCACAGACCAGACGATGCCCGGCAAAACCGGGGAGGAATTTGCCCGTGATGCCCTGAAAATCCGGCCAGATCTGCCCATTATTTTATGCACGGGGTTCAGCGAGCAGATCGATGCGGACTCCGCCCGGGCGATGGGCATTCGACATTTTTTGCAAAAGCCCGTGAAACCGGCCGTCCTCTTTGAAACTCTGGCGGCCATGATCGCTCGCCCCTAACCGGCTCTCACGACCGGTCGTCATCGAGCAGGCTGCGAACTTTGCGCTTGAGATCCACCAGCGAGAAGGGCTTTTGGATGAAATGGATCGCCCCCTGGTCAATCCCAAGCCGGACAACGGCGTCCGCCGTGTACCCGGACATAAACAACACTTTCATATGGGGCCGAGTTGCCAGAAGGGCCTCGGCGACCTCGCGGCCCGGCATCCCTGGCATCACAACATCGGTCAAAAGCAAATCGATGGCGTGAGGGTGTTCCGCCGCAACCTGCTGCGCTTCCGAGCCATCCCTGGCCACCAACAGCGTGTAGCCAGCGCTAACCAAGACCCGCGCCATAAGGCGGCGCAATGACTCGTCATCCTCCACCACCAACAGGGTCTCCGGGCCCGGACTTGCTAAGAGTTCACCATCCTCAACCGCATCTGGTCCAAGGGGGGGGCTCGCCACCGCCGGCAGGTAAACCTTGAAAGTGCTGCCCAAGCCGATTTCGCTGTACAGCCAGATGCTCCCCCCGGCCTGTGCAGCGATACCAAAGGCCGTGGACAATCCGAGACCGGTCCCCTCGCCCACCCTCTTGGTAGTAAAAAAAGGCTCAAAAACCCGCTTCTGCAATTCTTTGCTCATGCCCACGCCCGTGTCCGTCACCGCCAGCATCGCATAGCGTCCGGGCAGTACCCCCAGGTGGTGGCTCACATAGTCATCGTCCAGAACCAGGTCGTGAGTCTGGAGCTGAATCTCCCCCCCCCGCGGCATCGCGTCCCGGGCGTTAACCACCAAATTCACGATCAATTGCTGAATCTGTCCCGCATCCACGCGGACGTAAAGTGGATGGGGAGTCAGACGGGTCTGAAGTTGGATATCTTCCCGGATCAGTCGAGACAACATCCTCTCCAGATCTCCCAGCACCAGGTTCAGGTCCACCACGCCGGGTTGCACAATCTGCTTGCGACTGAAGGCCAGCAACTGCCCGGTCAGCAACGAAGCCTGCTGGGCCGCATGATGAATTTCATCCAGGCACTGCTGGACAGATTCTTCCAGGTTGGCCCGGCCGCGTACCTCATCCGAGTATCCCAAAATCACCATCAAAAGATTGTTGAAGTCGTGGGCGATGCCGCCCGCTAACTGCCCCACCGCCTCCAACTTCTGAGACTGGCGAAGTTGCGCTTCCAGATGCCTCTGCCGGGAAACATCGCGCAAAATCGACAAGTTAAGGCCAGGTAAAAAACGGGCTGTAGCCGCGTAGTCCACTACCAGGCTGGTGCCGTCCGGCCGAAAAACCCGAACGATACCCCGTTTCGCCCCGTGCTCGAGAAAATCTCGCCATTGGTCCGAGGCCAACTCATGGACACCAGGTTCCAGGTAGTCGTAAAGACAACTGCCGACGATCTTTTCACCAGAGACTCCTAACAGAGCGCAGGCCGCCGGGTTGGCTTCGACGTAGCGAGCCTCGTCATCAGCGACCAGAACGGCGTCGAGCGCATTTTCGAAGAGTGCCCGAAATCGGGCCTCGCTCTGAGCCAGTTTCTCTCGCGCCTGCTTGCGGGAGGTCATGTCACGAATGATAGCCGTGTACCGCTTGTGGCCGTCGACCGTGGTGAGCTGAGCGATGGACGCATCAATGGGGAACTCCTGTCCGTCAGCACGCAAACCCACCACCTCTTGACGATCCCCCATATGCATCTGGAGCGGACCCCGGCGGCCGAAAGAGTCCACCTGCTGGTGGTGCGA
The DNA here is from genome assembly GCA_018780265.1 of bacterium. Lineage (GTDB taxonomy): Bacteria > Vulcanimicrobiota > Xenobia > Xenobiales > JADMJV01 > JADMJV01. The sequence continues at coordinate 33,760 of JADMJV010000102.1, read as the reverse complement.
CGTGCGGAAGCGGTCGGGCAATAAGACCCCCAACCGACGGCCTGCTACCTGGCTGGCCAGGTAGCCAAACATCTGCTCCGCGGCCCGATTAAAAAGAAGGATACGCTGTTCTTCGTCCACACACACGATGGCGAGTTGAGCGGTTTCCACGATGCTCGCAAAAAAGTCCGGACTTTCGGCCAGGGCCTGCTCGCAGACCCTGGCTCTCAGAGCGCCCTGCCCGCTTTGGCTGCGCCACGGAGCCGCTGCCAAAATTTCGGCCACCGAGGACAAAAAATTTACTTCGTCCGCGCAAAAGGGACGGCGAGACCGGGTATGCACCCCAAGCACGCCGTAGGGGTGGGGGGAACCAGGGATCATCACGCTAACCCCGCTGACCACCCCGTGATCGTGGAGCAAAGGCGAGCCCCTAAAACGAACCTCGGCCGACAACTCTTCGACCACAACAGGCTTTCCCGTTTTTAACGCATATCCCGCCTGACTCTCAACGACAGGGCCCCCGAGCGCCTCACCCAGGCGAAAAGAAGGAGACCAGCCAAGGCCCGCTCGCAGGACCAGAGAATTGCTGTGGGACACAGACTCCACGATTGCGCCATACTCCAGTCCCAAGGCCCCCAACGCGCCCGCCAGGCACTGCTCCATCAACGAAGGAAAGTCTGCCGTGACCAGCGCGCTTTGACCCAATTGCGCCAGCACCCGCTGCAGGTGGCAAAAATACTGCAGAGCAGCCTTACTGCGACCGCGTTCCGTGGCGTATTGCAGCGTTCGTTCCAGCAGACCCGGCTGGGTTTGATCGGCGGCCCAGTAGCTGGCACCCTGAAAGTGAGCCGCCGCGCGCGTATCTTGCGAACTTCCCCAGAAAATAATCGGGAACTGATATCCCCGGTTTCGCAGCTCCACGGTCCAACCCAGGTCCGTCGACTCTCCCACCTGGCGGTCCAAAAGGCAAACATCCGGCTCAAAGTGCGCCAACCGCCCCAGCGCCGACGGCCCATTGGGGACATGCTCGACTTGCAGGTCCATCCCCTTGATATCCTGGACCAGCCCCCGCAGGCGCGGTCGCGGGATTTCATCCTCAATCAGCAGCAATCTCACCATGATCCCTCCAATTCATGGGAGGCCCATCAATGCCTGCCTCGGCAGCCGACTCCCTATTCAGGAGCGAGACCTGGAGGGTCCAGCAGGCTGCGCACCTTGCGTTTGAGGTCACCGGGCGAAAAAGGCTTCTGAATAAAGTTCACATCTCCGCCCAAAATCTCTTGCCTGACCACCGAGTCTGCGGTGTACCCCGACATAAACAACACCTTCGCTTGAGGCCAGATAGCGCGCATGCCCTCGGCCACCTCGCGGCCGGGTAATCCCGGCATCACCACGTCGGTCAAAAGAAGATCGATGGGCTGAGGGCTTTGCCTTGCCAACTGAAGGGCTCTCTCACCATCACCTGCCACCAAAAGAGTGTATCCGCTCCCCGCGAAAACACGCGCAATCAGTCGGCGCAGCGACTCATCGTCTTCCACCAGCAAGATCGTCTCCGTACCTGCTGGAGCCATCGTTGGGGCGGCCTCCCCTACCCGCTCGCCCCCCTGCTCCACGGCCGGGAGATACACCTTGAACACGCTGCCCACACCAATTTCGCTATAGACCCAAATACTGCCCCCTGCCTGGGCGGCGATGCCAAAGGCCGTGGACAGCCCCAGGCCGGTGCCCTGGCCGACGCCTTTGGTCGTAAAAAAAGGCTCAAATATCCGCTTTTGCGTGTCCTTGCACATCCCCACGCCGGTGTCCGAAACCGCCAGCATGGCATAGCGTCCAGGTTGAACGCCCAGGTGTCGGCTGGCATACTCGCCGTCTAGAGTCAGCTCCTGGGTTTCCAACTGCAGGTGCCCGCCCTGGGGCATGGCGTCACGGGCGTTGACCACCAAATTCACCACCAGTTGTTGAATCTGGCCCGGGTCCACGCTTACAAAGAGGGGGCTCGATGAATAAAGGGCCCGCAGATGAATGTCCTCACGGATCAATCGCTCCAGCATCTTTTGGATCTCGATCACAATGTGATTGAGGTCCAACACCCGGGGCTGCACAATCTGCTTCCGGCTGAAAGCCAACAATTGACCGGTCAAGGCCACCGCGCGACCCGCCGCTAAATGAATCTCCTCCAAACACTGCCGTGTGGGGTCTTCGACTCCCATTTGCTGCCGGGCATCATCTGCGTAGCCCAGTATCACCATCAGCAGGTTATTGAAATCGTGAGCGACACCCCCGGCCAGTTGACCAACTGCCTCCATCTTTTGGGACTGGCGAAGTTGGTCCTCCAACTGTCTCTGCCTGGACACATCGCGCAGAACCGACAGGTTGAGGCCCGGAGAGAAATGCGCCGTGGACGAAAAGTCCACCACCAGACTCGCTCCATCCAGTCGAAAAATTCGGACCAGACCTCGTTTGGAGCCTGTATCGAGAAACTCTCGCCATATCTCGGCGACCGACTCCCGTCGGTCCGGCCTCATGTAATCGTAGAGTAAGCTTCCTACCACTTGCTGGCGAGACCCCCCCAGCAATGCGCAGGCCGCCGGGTTGGCATCGACGAAGCGTCCCTGGTCGTCGGCGATCAGCACCGCGTCCAGGGCATTTTCGAAAAGAGAGCGGAATTGCGCTTCGCTTCGAGCCAATTTCTCCTGGGCCCGCTTGCGCCTGGTCACGTCTCGAATGATGGCCGTGTACAGCTTCTTGCCGTTAACGTCGAGCTGAGAGATGGACGCTTCCATGGGAAACTCCTCGCCATCGGCTCGCAACCCGCTAACCTCAAGCCGATCGCCCATGTACTTCATGGACTGGGCGCCCTGTCCAAAGGCCAACAGATGGGCGCCGTGCGACTGGCGAAAACGCTCCGGAAGTAGCCGATCCAGCGGCCGGCCCAGGGCCTGGCTGGCCGGACAGCGGAACATCTCCTCGGCAGCCCGGTTAAACAAAAGAACTCGCTGCTCTTCATCGACGCTGACAATGGCGTGCATGGCGGTTTCGATGATACTGGCAAGCTGGGCCTGGCTCTCTGTCAAATCACGCTCAATCTGCTTGCGGTTGGTAATATCGCTGGCGATCAAAAAAGCACCGACAACCGTTCCGTCAGGGTTCCGCAGGGGTGTGATCGTCAGCCAGACATCCAACTGCTTTCGTTGCTTGGTGATCCAGATCAACTCAAAATGGTCCACCCTCTGACCTCGACAAATTTGCTCCAAAACCGAAGTGGAATCGCACTTTGACCCCTCCGGGACCAAAATGTTGCAGGATTGGCCTACCGCTTCCTGCCTGGAGTATCCACAAATCTGCTGGGCGCCCAGATTCCAATCCGTGATCGTGAAATCAAGGTCAATTCCGATGATGGCCTCAGCCGACGATTCAAGAATGGAAGCCAGTCGGTTCTGTTGCTCGGCGGTGCGTCTGGCCTCGGCTCTGGCGCGCAAGGCCTGCAGGGCAAACGCCAAATTGTCGGCAAGTCGACCCAACAGGCTCAATTCCTGGCCTTCGACGGGAAGACTCCGGGCCGAAACAACACTGACTACGCCCAGGGTCCGCCCTGCAGCCCGCAGGGGCAGACTCACATAGCTGCAGTAACATGCACGAAGGTCATATTGTGTGTCCGTCTGCATCTCACCCGTCGCTACGGCCATCTCGATCTGGCGCCGACGAACTTCTTCTCCCGGCCACTCTTGACTCAAGGACCCGGCTTGCGCCGTGGCCACGACGCGAAGCTCTCCGCTGGCTTCGACACACCCGACCCATGCCATCGCATAACCCCCGGTAGTCACGATGGCCCGACAAAGCCCGGCCAAAAAGTCAGCCTCGCTGTCGGTTCGTAGCAACATCTGGTCGCACTCGCTCAGCAGCAACAACAACTGATTGACAACGTTTAAGGAATGGCGCCACCGAAAGCGGATCACCGACTGGGCCAGTATATTGGCCACCGCCACCAGAAAGTTCACCTCATCCATGCAAAAGGAGCGGCGTTGGCGGCTATGCGCCCCCAGCACACCATAGGCCCTGGCCATCCCGGGTATGCTCACGCTGATACCGCTGACCACTTCATGCTCGCGAAGCAGAACGGGACCCTCGAAGCGCACCTCTTGCGCCAGGTCGTCCACCACCACGGGAGACCCGGCCACCAAAGTGTAGCCCGCCTGCGAGGCAATGTCGGCGCTAACGCGGGTCTCGCCCGGGCAGCATTGCTCGTGCCAGCCAAGCCCGGCCCTCAGGACAAATTCCAAGTCCCCTGGTAACAGTTCAAGAACCTTGGCATACTCCACCTTCAAGGCCTGCGCCACGCCCTTGAGGCAGGCATCCATCAGGGCGGAAAGGTCCTCGCTGGCGAGAGCGGTCTGACCCAATTCGGCCACGACCTGTTGCATACCGGCAAAGTGGCGAAGCGAAGCCTCGCTGCGCTTACGCAGCACTGCCTGCTGAATGGCTCGACGCAGTAAGTCGGTAGACGTACTCTCGGCCTGCAGGAAGTCCACCCCCGGGAGGCGCCGAGCACTCTCCGCAGCCCACGACGAGTCTCTCGAGGTCGCCCAAAAAACCACAGGAAGTCGACCTCCGCGGCCATGGAGAAAGTCCATCACTTCCTGACAAGGCCACTCGCCGACGCGGCAATCCACCAGACACACGTCCCAGTCGCGCTGCGCTATCGCCCCCAACACGCTCGGGTGGCTGGAGGCCGCCTCGATGCGCAGCCCCATGTCCGTGATTTCTTGAAGCAAACTTCGGAGGGGCGAGTCAGCAGACCCTTTTTGGTCGATCAGGAGCAAGTTTATCGTGACCGCATTCAAGGGGCAACTCCTCTCCGAAACACCCGGACATCGAACGTTTGCCCCCTATGGCATGGGAACCTGACGGTCCGCTTCAGACCCCAAAGTCTCCGAAAACTGAAAGATCAATTCCACCCGTCGGTTGTTCTCCCTGCCCGAGGCTTCCTGATTGGAGCTTACCGGACGCCGGTCCCCATATCCCATCAGAGTAATTCGATCCGGCTCCACCCCCAGGCCCAGTAATCCGCGTGCCACAGCAGCGGCGCGCCAAACGGAAAGCTCCCAGTTATCCTTCAAAAGGGGGTCCTTCAGAGGCAAATTGTCGGCGTGTCCCTCAATGTGTAAACGGGCTTCAATGTTCTGCAACACCGGGGCGATACGGCGCAACAAGTCCTTTCCGGCCGGCGTGAGTTGGCTACTGGCCGACCCGAAGAGCAAGGGGGTGTCACTGAGAACGAGGATCAGGCCACGCTCTTCTCGATAGATTTGAAATACGTGCCCATCCACCCCCCGCAGCGCCCCACGCAACTGACGCTCCATCCCCACCATCCAATCAGTGCCTGCAACTGGCGTGGGGGTAGCGGCTGGAACCGGGACCGCGGGAGCCGAAACGGGTGCAGGTGCAGGTAGGGGGGAGGGAGTCGGCTGAATTCCGCCAGCCTGACCTGTCCCTAAGAAATATTGATAGGCAAAAAGAGCAAAGAGCAGCGTCACCACATCGGCGTAGGGCAAAAGCCAACGCTGAGTGCCTGAGTGAGAGTCAGACGAACTTGGCGAAGCGCTTTTTGAGGCTCGACCCATTTTCTCGGGACTTTCCTTCGAAAGAAACGATGCGCTTGGCATGCTCAGTCACCTCGGCCTCCTGAAAGGTGGGGACGTGCTCCAGACCCATTGGTTCGCCTAAGCGTTCCAATAAAGTGCGTGGCGCCGCCCCAGCTTGAACCAGGCGTAGCCCCGTCAATACATTGTCGCTGAAGCACTCGAACTCTTTCACCTTTTCCCGAGCCCGGCTCGACAGCGGTAAAAAGAGCACGTTGGATAGCAGCATTCCGTAAAAAGTCGCCACAAAAGAGGAGGCCATTCCTCGAGCCATCATGTCGGGGTTCTTCATGCCCACCATCATGGAAACCAGGCCAACTACCGTGCCAATCAATCCGAAGGTGGGACAAGACCCACCGAGCGACTCATAGAATCGCTCGATGGTCTGAACATCCCTTATCTCCCGAGAGTAGCCGGCGCAAGCAAAATTCTCGACCTCCTCGAGTCGGCAGCCGTCGACCACTGCCTGGAGGGCAGCAGCCAACACCGGATCGGGCTCGTTCTTGACTTCCACCTCCAGAGCCAGATGTCCCTTATGGCGAACTATTCCGGCGTAGCGGGACAGACGGATGAGTGTTTCGTACTTTCGCTTTTTGAGGCACCCGCCCCGCGAGGAAGAGCAAAACGCCTTCCAGACGGTCACCACGGAATGACTTGTAAAGGTAGCGCCCAGCGCCCCTCCCAACACCAGGACCAGAATGGAAGGGCGGACAAAGGCGGTTACCGGGCCCCCTTCCCAACAGATTGCGGCCAAAATGCAGCCGACTCCCAGCAAAAACCCAAACATCCGGCCTCCCTACACATTCAATCTAGCGACGTAAATTGGAGACTTCACCCATGACTTCATCCATGGTCGTGATCACTCGGGAGTTAGCTTGAAAAGCCCTCTGCGCCTGAATCAGTCGGGTGAACTCCTTGGACAGGTCCACATTGGAGGCCTCCAGAGCCCCCGCCGTCAATTCTCCCAGAGCGTCGCTGCCTGGGGCACCCAATTGGGGTTTTCCGCTATTCCCGCTTTCCATCAGCAGGCCCCCACTGGCACGCTCCAAACCCTGCGGATTGGTAAAATAGGCCAGCGCGACCTGAGCCAGATTCTTTGACATGCCATTCGTATACCGACCCACCACCAAACCATTTCGATCAATCGAGAAGTTGGCCAGAGTCCCGGCCGGATAGCCATCCTGGCTGCCAGCGGCAACCGTGCTTCGACCTGGAGTGACCAATTGTGTCACCGTTGCAAAGTCCGGGGCCACCACCACCGGCGCAGCCCCATTGGTTGGCGTTAAAGTAAAGGAGGGATTGGCCGTACTGGACGCGGCCAGGTAGCGGCCGTTGGGGTCGAAAGCGGTCACCCCCGTGCCCAGGTTGGCGGCTCCTAAATCGGCCGACCAGTTCCATGCCGCCGCCGCCCCCACGGGCGCCGCCACTTTGGTAAAAGTCACCTGAACACGGTAGTCCTGGCCCAACGAGTCATACACCGTAGCCTCGGTCACAAATCGCCCGCCCGTGGCCGGAGGACCGGCTGCAAAGATGGCCTGAGAACCATCCAGATTTCCGACCATCTTCATATTGGCGGTGGGTTGCGCGGTCATCGAATCGCCAAACGGGACGCGAATGCCGGCGGGCTTGGTAGCCTGGTCGATTACCCCCGTAGAACTGGCAGCCCAGCCTTGCAAGGGCCGTCCAACCCCATCTACCACGGACCCGCCTGCATCGATGAGAAAGTGCCCGTTTCGCGTGTAGACGTCGTTGCCGTTGGCGCCCAGAACGAAGTAACCGTCCCCGGAGATGGCCAGGTCGGTGGGATTGTCGGTGATCTCCAAAATACCCTGGGTCATCACGCTGTCGATGCTGGCCAAACTGCTGCCCAAGCCAACCTGAACCGCGTTGGAACCACCGGATGGTGAACTGGGGGCAGCCGCCGGACGAAAGGTCTGCGCATACAGTTCCTGGAAGTTGACCTTGCTGTGCTTGTAACCAGCCGTATTGACGTTGGCGATGTTGTTGGACACGACATCCAACATTTTCTGAAAATTGCTCAGCCCGGTGATGGCCGAGTTCATTGCTGTGCTGCTCATAAATTCGTTCCTTTCTATGTCCCGTTATCGAAGTTCGGTGATCGACTCGCCGGCATAAGACTGGCCGTCAATGACCACGTGAAACTGCCCACCACTGCTACGCAGGGCCTGAACCACACCGTTCAGAGGTTGCTGCGTTTGAGGGTCCAAAACCGAGACACTGCGCCCGATCAGATGACTGGCTCCCAGCATCAGCGAGTGCCCCAAGTTTTCCAACTGATTCTGGAGGGCGGTGGTACTTTTGACTTGCTCCAACGAGAGCATCTGATTGGCCAGTTCGGATGTGCTCATAGGCTTCAAAGGATCTTGTTGGGTAAGCTCTCCCAGCATCAACTGCATAAACTGATCGTGAGAACTTAAGGCCTGCCGACCCTTATTGGTCGTAGAATTTGCCTCTACCGAGGCCGCTGAAACAACCATGGTTCCTCCTTTTCTAGACTCGAATATTGACGCGACCTGATTGCTGAAAAAAGCTTGCGGGAGGGCCCCCGCCGGCTGATCCTTCTATCGGCAGAGAGTCGCGAAAGTTAGGGGTTATGACCAATTTCTTGCCCGCGGAGGGACGAAAGCGTTGGCCCATATCGCCGTGGCCAGGCTGCATCAAAGTGGTTGTGAAACTGCTGAGTCCGCTACCGGTAGCCAATGGTTGATCCTGAAGCTGCTCCAACTCGCGAATCAGTCTTGCTTCGGCGGCACTGTCACAAACCGTCAGACTTGCCGTCCACTGCCCCCCCGCCTCTCTCTCCAACCGGGCAGTGACTTCCCCCAAAGTGTCGCTCTCCAGGCGCAGGCTCAGGTGACGGCTCTGGTGCAACAACTGGCGAGACTGTTGACGCCGCCAGGCCAGTCGAGCCTGATCCCCTTGACCATCCACGGGATGTGGCTGAAGGTGTCCGGCCTGAGCAGAGGGCGAGCGCTCCGTAGATGGCCCGCCTTGCTGGTCAGGGTTGAGCGGGTCTGGATCTGCAGCGATCGGGTGATCTTCGCGGGCCTGTCCAGCCTGATCGGAGTCTTCTCCACCCAGGTTCGCTTCCGAGGGAATCGGAATGGATTTCGATGACACTTCCTGGATCGGCACCGGGACGTGCGCCCCCCGGGCTACTGGCAACTCCGCTACGGCTTCCATATCAACCGAGGAGTCAGCGATGACAGGGGGCAGGACGGCCGACAGTTGCGTCACTTTCACCGACGAATCGGCCAACAACCGGCCGAGGGAGGCCAACTCAGGAGTCCCGACCTGGTCGGAGAAGCTAACCCAAGGAGGATTAGCGGACATGGTCTGGGGGCCGGTTGCGAGCGGCTCGGGAGAAGCCCCATGCACGAAGGGGTCTCGCACAATTGCACCCGCGGCGGTGCCGATGGCAGGGTGATGCATCGACAAACTCTCGGTAGGCGAACTCGAAGGCACCGTGCCATCCTTTTGACATGCACGGTCGTGGGAAGGTTTTGGAGGGGTGGCGGTTGGCGAGGGTGGCCCCACACCAGTGGTCACCGTCGTGAGCGACTCCAGGGCAGCCAACGGCGCCAGCACGCGTCTGGCGGGCAAATTAACAGACAAAATTCCGGGTGGGTCATTCTCCGCCAAAACCAATTTATCGTCATCCCGACCAGGGGGAGCAGCTTCGACCTCCAGCGCCACACCCGGGCTTGCCAATTGCGCCGGCCGAACGGGCCGAGGCGGCATTTCCATGGCCGGGGAACTGACAATTGGCAAAGGGGCGAGCGGCTCGGGGGTAACCAACGGCACTGACAAACGCCCGGCCAGGTCCTCTGTGTCCTCATCCCTACAACGGGGAGCAGCCTCGACCTCCATCGGCGCACCCGAGCTTGCCAACTGGGCCGGCCGAGTGAGAGGAGGCGGCAACGGTGCCAGCGGCTCGGGGGCAACCAACGGCACTGACGAACGCCCGTCGTCATCCCGACCAGGGGGAGCCTGGACCGCCGTCGGTGTACCCGGCGCCCTCAACCGAGACGGCCGAGCCGGCTGAGGCGCCATCTCCATGCCCTGGAAAAGACTTGCAGAATTGGCCGACACGGTCCGGGAGCGGAGGATTGGCAAAGGTGGGGCCACGCCAGTGGACTTCGGCGCGAGCGACTCGAGGGGAGCTACCGACACCAAACTGGAAGCGACCTCTGCAGCCTCCTTATCGTCGTCCCTACAACGGGGAGCAGCCTCGACCTCCATCGGCGCACCCGAGCTTGCCAACT
>JADMJV010000102.1:0-23756 GCA_018780265.1 bacterium | reverse complement strand
GCGCCGGCCGAGCGGGTTGAGGCGGCATCCCCCGGCCCTGAAAAAGATTGCCGGACAGGGTCCGGGAGTTGACCGCTGGCAAAGGAAACGCCAACGCGCCCTGGCCTGGTGGCGAGGCCTGGGCTGCCACCTGAAACTGAGTCAGCAAGAGCCCAAAATCCGAAACCGTCACTTCCGCAGCCGGCCCTACCGCCGGCAGGATTGGTGAGGCGGCGGCTCTAAGAACGGGGGTCAGCTCAGACACTGACGCAACTGCTCCAGGGTCTCATCGAAGGTAGTGTAGTCATCAAACTCCTGGCACAGGAAAGTTTCGATGCGAGGTTTGCAATCGACGGCCCGGTCTAAGGAGGGCGAGTTGCCGGGCTGATAGGCGCCCAACTGAATCATCTCACGATTTTCATGATACAAAGCCAACTGGGCCCGCAAGTCGCGGGCCATGGCACGGTGCTCAGGACCGGCCAGTTGATTCATCAAACGGCTGACGCTGGCCAGTACGTCCAGGGCGGGGTAGTGATTTTGGTGCGCCAGCGAGCGTGACAGCACCAGGTGCCCGTCCAAAATGCCACGCACCGCGTCGGCGATCGGCTCATTCATGTCATCGCCCTCGACCAGAACCGTATAAACTGCCGTGATGGAACCTTGCTGCGAGCAGCCCGAGCGCTCCAAAATTTTAGGAAGCATCGCAAAAACAGAAGGGGTATAGCCGCGTGAAGTGGGCGGCTCCCCCGCCGCCAGACCGATCTCCCGCTGAGCCATGGCCACGCGAGTCACCGAATCCATCAATAACAAAACTTCCTCGCCCTGCTCGCGAAACGCTTCCGCCAGGGCGGTGGCAACCAGTGCGGCCTTGACGCGGACCAGCGGCGATTGGTCTGAGGTGGCAGCCACCACCACCGACCGCGCCAGTCCCTCGTCCCCCAACGTCTGCTGCACAAACTCCAGCACTTCCCGACCGCGCTCTCCGATCAGGGCGATAACATTGACGGTGGCCGAACTGCGCCTGGCAATCATGCCCATCAAGGTACTCTTGCCCACTCCGCTGCCAGCAAAGAGCCCCACTCTCTGGCCCTTGCCCAGCAGCAATCCCGAATCGATAGCCCGCACTCCCGTGAGAAAGGGACGATCCACCGGTTTGCGCTGCAAGGCGTTGGGCGGAGGGGTCTCCAACAAAATAGGTTGACTGCTGAACAGGGGACCCTTGCCGTCCATCGGTCGGCCCAGACCGTCCAAAATGCGACCCATCAGTAGCGGACTGAAGTCCACGGTCAGCGTGGATTCACCCTTGCTGACGCGACTCCCTAAAGCCACACCGGTCGGCGCGCCCATGGGCATGAGCAGGGCCTTGCGATCGCGAAATCCCACCACCTCACAGGCCAGTCGACTTCCCAACTGAGTTTCAACCCACAGGATATCTCCCACACAGCAGGCGGGCCCGCTCGACTCAATCAGTGTGCCCACCACCTGCTCCACCCGGCCTGTCACAGGGTAGGGCTGGTGCCCTTTGAGTCGATGTTCGAGGTTCAATAGTGCCTGTTCCACCCCCTGACTATCGGTTGCCAAATCGCTTTTCTTAAGGGCTTAAGTGGGAAACGCTCGGGCCGATATCCTGGCTGGACCGACAAGGATGTTGGTCAGAGTCATCAAGGAGGATAAGAAAATGGGACTGAAGATCAATCAAAACCTCAGCGCTCACTCGGCCTTAAACTATGTTCGCAACAACGAAGTTGGCTTGAGCAAAGCGATGGAGCGTTTAAGCTCGGGTTTGCGCATCGTACGAGGAGCCGACGACCCTGCCGGTCTGATCATCTCGGAGAAATACCGGGCCCAGATCGAGGGCCTGGGACAGGCGATGAGCAACTCCAAGGACGGCATCAACATGGTGCAGACCACCGAAGGCGCGTTGGACGAGGTCAGCTCGATCTTGCGCAACGTCCGCAATCTGGCGCTGCACGCCGCCAACACCGGCCCCAACGACACCGATACGGTGGCGGCGGACCAAAAACAGATCAGTGCGGCCATGGCTACTCTGGACCGAATTGCCGGAACCACACAATTTGGTGCAAAAAAAGTGCTCGATGGATCGGCGGGCGCCTCTGGAACCGTGACGGACTCGAGCGTGTCCTTCGTGGCGGGCAGCGAAAATACCAAGTCCGGCACCTACGCCGTCAATGTAACCCAGGCGGCCGTGCGGGGCAAGGTAACTTCAAACTCGAACACGGGTGCGGGCGTCGCCCGAACCGTGGCCCAGTTTGACGCCGCCAACGTGGCAGCCGGTGCCCTGGACGGCACGGCTACGCTGAGGCTGGCCGGTGCGCTGGCGGGGGGAGCCAATATCGACGTGGCCTTGAGCACCGGCGACAACCTGGCGGCCATCGCCTCCAAGATCAACGGAAACACCACCGCACAGACGCAGGGTCTATCCGCCTCGGTTGTGGGGGGCAAATTGCGGGTGGTATCCGACCGTCTTAGCGGGGGCACCAACGCCGAACTGACGGTGACCGCAGTGGCGGGCACCTCTACCAACCAGGCAGCCGTATCTGGCATCGGCGGCGCCGAGGTTACGGCCACAGCGACCGCCAGCGGCTCCAGCAAAATGCGCAGCGACGAACTGCTCACCTTCACCAACGGCACCAATGCTGTCAACGTCAGTCTGGCTGCGGGCACAACGCTGGCTTCCTCGGTGAGCACGATCAACAGCGCTTTGAAGAACGCGGGCATCAAGATGACCGCCAGCTTCGATTCGACCAACTCGCGCTTTGAACTGAGCAACGATGAACACGGGTCAGGATCTACGGTCTCCAACGCCTTCTCGTCGAGTCTGGTCGGGGCCCAAAGTACGGGCTTTGCCGGGGCCGTCGGAACCAGCTACAACGTGGCCGCTTCAGGGGCCGCACTCTCGGGAGCGGCGGGCGCTCAAGGTCAGGACGTGGCCGGGACCATTGGCGGATTCGCGGCCAGCGGAAAAGGGCAGTTCCTGACCGGGGATGCGGGCACTGATACCGATGGTCTGCAACTTCGCGTTACGGCTGCCGCTGCCGGGGCCTACGGCACCACCACGGTGGTCAACAATTCGTTGAAGTTTCAGGTGGGAGCTTTTGCCGATCAGACCGTTAAAATGTCGATCGACTCGGTGTCCACAGCTCGCCTTGGCACTTCGGCCACCGGTATCAAGATTCAGGCCCGGGTCGACCTGGCCTCGATCGACGTCACCAAAGGCGCGGGGGACGGCGCCCAAGATGCCTTGCGCGTCATCGACTCGGCGATCAGCCAGGTCAGCACTCTGCGCTCGAAGATCGGGTCCTTTCAAAAGGACGTGCTCGAGAGCACCGTGCGCAACCTGTCGGTTGCCCAGCAGAACATTCGCGCCACCGAATCAGGCATTCGAGACGCGGACTTCGCAGAGGAAATGCTCACTTTCTCGCGCGGCCAAATCCTGTCGCAAACGGGATTCTCGATGTTGACCCAGGCCAATCAGTCATCTCAGCAGGTGCTGAGTCTGTTCCGTTAGGATCTGGTCGGTTTTGCAAGGGAGTCACCGGCGTCCCCTGGTCGCCGGTGACTCCGGAGCAATTCTGCCTGTCATGATGCACAGAAATCAGAGAGGATAACGGCATGGCTGCAGGGTCCATTTTTCAATTTGCCGGATTGAGTTCAGGATTCAATACGGACACCATTCTTCAAAAAATGCTCGACGTGCAGAGGGCCCCCATTCAGGCTCTGCAAACCCGACAGGCTCAGGTGACCCAGGAACAAACCGCCTGGCGGTCTATCAATACTCGCCTGCTGGCCCTGGGGACGGCGGCCGAAAAGCTACAGCAATCCGAGCCTTATCAGGAACGGCGAGTCACCTCCAGCAAAGCGGACATCGTCACGGCTTCCGCCCAGCCCGGTCAAGACCTGGGACAGATTAGCTTGAGCGTGGAAGCCCTGGCGCAAAGTCATCAACAGATATCGCAGGGCTTTGCTACGCTGGATGCTCCGGTGGGGTCGGGAACGGTCACGCTGCAGGTCGGTTCCGCCTCCTTCAACCCCATACAACTGGAGGCCCCCAACGCGACCCTGCAAGGCTTACGGGACGCCATCAACAACTCCAAGCACGGAATCCGCGCTTCGGTGCTGGACGCTGGAGAAAGCGCCGGCAACAGTCGCTACCGACTGATGTTGACTTCGGAAACCAGTGGTAGCCAGGGGGCCATCCAGGCCACCTTCAACCTGGACGGGACGGTGCCTACCATGAGCACCCTGGTCACCGCCCAGGACGCCCACGTAAAATTGGGCCAGGGCGCGGCCGCTGTCGACGTGTATTCCTCCACCAATTCGATGTCTGGCGCCCTGGCCGGGATCACTCTCAGCCTCAAAAGCGCCAGCCCGGGCACGCAGGTAAATTTGCAACTCAGTCGGGAAACTTCTGAATTGCGCGGCAATGTTCAGGGACTGCTGGACCAGTATAACACGCTGGCTGAATCCTTCAACGCCAATTTCAAATACAACAAAGACACGGGAGAAACAGGAATTCTGTTTGGCGACTCAACCCTGTTAAGCCTGCAACAGCAACTGTTTGACAAAGTGACCGGCAGCCGCGAGGTCGGCTCCTCCCTAAATTCTTTGAGCGCCATGGGCATCAACGTGGACGATAAGGGCAAACTGGCCATCACCAGCAATGCCGCCTTCGAGGCGGCCCTCGCTAAACCGGATGACGTACGCAAGTTGTTTGCTGACACCCAGTTCGGAATTGCTGCGGGGGTAAAGAACCTGGTGAGTCAGGCCACCAATATTGTGGACGGTAGCGTTTCGTTGCAGGACAAACGCCTGACCGGTCACTATGACGATATCCAGCAAAGCATTACCCGAACCCAGCAAAAGGTATCCCGAACCGAGCAGAGATTGCGCGAGACGTTTCTGGCCATGGAGTCCGCCATGAGCAAAATGAAGTCGCAGAGCCAGGCGCTGTCCGCCTCACTGGGCAGCCTGCCCACCTCTGCGACGGGAGGCTAAGTTGAGTAAAAGAAATCCGCTGCACACCTATCGGTCCGTTCAGGCCACCAGTTGTGACCCGACCCAGCTTCTGCTACTGCTCTACGACAAAACCACCTCCGAAATCCAGAAGGCAATTCTGCTGTTTCAGTCCTACCCCGCTGATACCGACCAGGCCAGATACTGCCTGGTAAAGGCGCACCTGGGAGTCATGGAGCTGGACAAAACGCTAAACTTTAAAGTGCTTCCCGAGCTGGCTCAGTCTCTCCACAATCTCTATCTGCATGTATTGCTGTTGCTGGGCGAGGGGATCAGCGAGTCCCGAGTAGACTCGTTGCAGCGAGCCCACACTCTACTCAGCGACCTGCGCCGAACGTGGGACGAAGCGGCTCGCAACGCGGTAAAAGGTGAGGCTGCGGTATGACCGAGCTGCTGGCTGTGGGCAGGTCGATCCTGGAAGTGTTGGATGGACCCTGGCAACAGTTGTCTCGCATCCACGAGCTGCTCGAGGAACGCGAGCGCCTGATAGGCCAGATTTCCGCCCCTGCACACAGCGCGGAATTGCTTGAGCAAGATCGTCAATTACTGGCGCGCTGCTCGTCGCGGTGCTTGCGCCTGCGCCGCCAACAACGCTGGCAGACGGAGACCGATCCCCAGCCAGCCAAATTCTACGACCAGAGGAGTTGATGGCGTGGAACCGGACTGGATAGGTTGCCTGGAAGCCTGGAAGGAAGGAAAACTCCAGGTTGCGCCCGGCGGGTCCGACCCGATTTCACAGGCGCTACGGGGTCTTGGTGCCCATTTGCAACAAAGCGCCCACCGGGAGCTTTGCCAGGCAGTGGACCTCTCCGTCGAACTCAACGACTCCTCGAGAGCTTTTCTCAGCCTGGTTGCAAACCTGCGCTTCGTGAACGAAAGAACCCTCGACAGCGCCGCCGCGGCCGAGGTAATGAGAACCGCTGCCGGAGGGATATTGGGTCACACTCATTCGCTGGCCTCGGACGCTCAGGCGATCCGTTCCAAGATGGCCAGCAGCGCCACCCGGTTACACGAGAGTGTTCGCCAAATAGAAGCCCTGGTGGCCGCCTCGGACCTGGTGCAGAGCCGAGTTGACACCCTGTTGGAACTCTCAAAACAGGTGGAGAAGATCTCCCTGACGATCAGTCACATCGCCAGTCAGACCAACCTGCTGGCCCTCAATGCGACCATCGAAGCGGCCAGGGCCGGCGAAGCGGGCCGAGGTTTTGCGGTAGTGGCGGGGGAAGTCAAGAATCTGGCGGGGCAAACGGCCCAGGCCACCCAAGACATCGAGCCACTGGTTAGGCGAATCCAGGCCGAAACCTGGAGTATCGCCGAGACGGCCCAAGTCAATCGGCACACCGTCCAGCTTGGTCTGGTTGCCGTAGTCAATGTTGCCGAAGAAGTCTCCACGGTCCGGCAAGAGGTGGACGAAATGGCCGTTCAAGTCGCCGACATCGCCCGCCTCTTGGAGGCTCAGCAAAATGCCTCCAGCAGACTGGCACAATCGGTCGGTGAGATCTCCAGGCTCAGCTCGCACACGATTCCCGAGGTAGACATGGTGGCCGATGTGTTGGACCGAATCGAGGCCATCGTGCTCAGGCAGATCCAGGTAGCTGCCGAGCGAGACCTTCCCAACAAAGTGGTAAAACTCGCCCAATCGGACCACGCCATCTGGAAGAAGCGCCTCCACATGATGATGATGGGTCGCAGCCAATTGAATGCCGACGAACTGGCCGATCACCACTCCTGCCGGCTCGGCCGCTGGTATGATCAGGTACAGGACCCGGTGCTCAAGGGTAATCCAGCCTTCTCCATGCTGGCCGAACACCATGCCAAGGTGCACACGCATGGGATCCGCATGGCTCGCAATCTCCAAAAGTCAGACTTTGACGCGGCCACGGCGGAACTGGCCATCGTCGAAGAAGAGTCCCTGGTGGTCCTGGATCTGCTACGACAACTGGAGTAGTTCAGCGACCCTCTCGGCCTCAAACCTTGCTTCAGAACGAATTGGGAGAACAAATGGCTGGACAGATTCGCCGGGTGATAGACAAGATGATTCAATTGCGGGCCAAAGGAGACCCGATCATCGTGAACACAACCAGGACCAAGCTATTCCTGAAAGGCGTTCAGATCGACAAATACGATCGTGATTCAGACGACGACCCGGCCGTCCTGGCCAAGCTGCAGGAGATCGCCAGAGACTTCGGAGTGACCGTGGAATGAGGGAGAGCAAAGCCATGCAAGTCGAAACGGCCGTCAGTCGGCAAGCGGATATCCTTAAGGCGGTTGCGGAGATCAAACACCAGCTTGCGTCCCACTCCGAACTCGTCCTCTTTTTCGCGTCCTCCAGTTACGCTTCGAATGAATTGGCCCAAGCCATGGCCCGGGCATTTCCCGAGAGCCAGGTAGTGGGCTGCACCACTTCGGGCGAAATCGCCCAGGGCGAGATGCTGCACAACTCGGTGGTGGCCATGGGCTTCCCCAAGGAGATGGTGGGACCGGTGGCCGTCGCGGTCGTAGAGAATCTGGACCGCCTCCAATCGTCACAAGTGGCTCTGGCCCTGGCAGAACTGGCGGAGCCGTTCGAAATCGAGGCCGCCGCGGCCAGTCCTCATCAGTTTGCCGGGCTGGTTCTGACAGATGGACTCTCCCGACGCGAGGAAAAGTTGATGGAACACCTGGGTGACCTCAGCGATGTTCTTTTTGTGGGTGGCTCGGCGGGCGACGATCTGCACTTCAAGAAGACCCACGTGTTCGCCGACGGCAAGGCCTATACGAACAGTGCCGTGCTGATCTTGATGAAGCCCAGGTGCCGCTTCGGAGTGATCAAGAGTCAGAGCTTCCTCGCCACCGGCAAGGTTCTGGTGGCCACCCGGGTCGATGAAGAGAATCGTATCGTCCACGAATTTGACCATCGTCCGGCCGCTCAGGCTTATGCCGAGGCTCTGGGCAGGCCCGTGGAGGAACTGAGCGACGCTTTCATGACCCATCCGCTCGGCCTGATGTCGGGGGCGGAGCCTTTTGTGCGCAGCCCGATGAAGGTTGAGAACGACGCCGTCCATTTCTATTGCATGATCCGCCAGGGCATGCCCCTGGAAATCCTGCAATCCACGGACATCGTGGAGGACACTCGGAGCAGCCTCCAACGCAAGCAGGAGGAGTTGGGACCTCTCCAGGCCGTGATCAACTTTCACTGCATCCTGCGGACGCTAGAACTGCAAAAACAAGGCCGAGAAAAAGATTATGCCGAGCTGTTCAATCCCTGGAAGAACATCGGGCTGAGCACCTACGGGGAGGCCTATCTCGGCCACATTAACCAGACTTCGACGATGTTGGTCCTTGGCGACCCGAGCTAAGCTGGGCTCCACCTCCTACGACCACGGCGGCATCCTCGGGCAGTTGCCAATCTACTGGCAATAGTTGCCAGTAGATTGGCAACTCTACCGACACGGGTGACTCCTGGACCTCGAAGGGTCTTGCGCCGGGCCCCACTAAGTGTCCCCCGGCGTAAGTCCCTTGCGTTTTTGGGCGTTGAGGCGCCCGCCTGACAAGGAGTGGCGACGCGGTGTATCGGGTTATACAGCAAGGAGCCGCGACACAGTCAGGCGGGATGGATCGACGTCCAAAAATGTTGAGGGAATTTGCGTCGGGGGACACTAAGTGCAGAGACAGGCGATCAGCAACTAGTCACGCGACTTTGGCTGCCAGGCTGACCTGCAGTTGCATCCCGAGCGCCTGGGCGACTTTTTCCAGCGCCTGCACCGTGGCATTGAAGGTGTAAGGGTTCTCCCATTTCTGGTAGGTGCTAATACCAACCCCTAGAGAGTCGGCCACCTCTTTCATCGTCTTCCCCTGGCGCTTACGTTCGCGCTTTAAAGAAAGCGCCAGCATCGCGCTTTGGGTCACCTCAATTTGCTCCCACCCCGGCCCTCGTGGCTTACGGGCGCGAGCTTCCGGCAATCGGTCTTCGAGGTGGCAATAGAGGAGGTCCAGGGCCATTTTTCGACACTCCTCCAAGTCCCGTCCCTGAGTCATCGTTTTGAAGTCGGGAGTGTAGGCATTGTGCCACAAAGTCCCTTCTTCATCTGTTTCCGTGGTGAGTTGAACCCAAAATTTCATACTTAACTCCTTACGACTCCCGGCGATATGGTCGTGTGTCTCGGGACCGGGAAGGATGAAGTCTTTGCGTTTCATTGGTTTAGCCATGCCTCACATTACCCTTACAAGGGTAATGCGTCAAGGAGGATGGTCGCAGGAGTCAGGCATTCTGGCCATGAATCTTGAGGTATTTTCAACCCTGGAGGATCGCGCACCAGGGGGTAGGCAGCGCCCTTAAGGAATCTGCTCAACCACCGATGACATCAGTATGAATCCCATCCTTCGCTGCGCCCTGGACGTCTGGTCGTGTCCCTCAGTGGACGGTAACGAGGAAGTGGCGCACCAGCTCGACCCACTGAAATTACAATTTGGCAAGTGGAGATAGGTAATGCTAAATCGTGTGCTGGCGGCCATCGTGCTGCCCCAAGAAATCACTCCGTTCGAGCGCCACTACCTGGCCCGCATGACCAAAGTGGCTATGGTTTTCCTGCTGCTCCACCTGCCCGTCTTCATGCTGATTGCCTGGCTCAATCAAACGAACCCGTTGCAGGCCCTGGCTCTGACCCTCCTGGTGTTGGCGGGTCCATTTCTGGCCACCAGGGCCCTCTCCAACCCGCGCCATATCAGCCTGGTCTTCGGCATTACAGCAATGCTGATGGGGGGTCTGCTGGTCCATTTTGGACGCGGCTTGTGGACCATCGAAATGCACTTCTATTTCTTCGCCGCCCTGGCCCTGCTCACGGTCTTTGGAAACCCCGCGGTAATCCTGGTAGCAGCGCTTACCGTGACGCTTCATCACCTGATCTTTTGGTTCATCCAGCCGGTGAGTGTCTTCAATTACGACGCCCCCATCACCTCGGTGCTGGTCCACGCCGCCTTTGTGGTGGTGGAATCGGTGGCGGCCTGTTTCGTAGCCCGAAGCTTTTTTGACAATGTCATAGGACTGGACAAGATCGTTCAGCAACGCACCCAGGAGGTAGATGCCCGAAATCAGGACATGAGGCTGGTGCTCGACAATGTGGGCCAGGGGCTATTCACGATGAACCTGGACGGAACCATGTCCGGTGAGCGTTCGAGTATCCTGGCCGAATGGCTGGGGCCCAGTCGCCCGGGCCAAACCTTCTGGGAACACCTGGCGGTCCACGACGGCGAATTTTCCGCCCAATTTTGTATCGGGTGGGAAGCGATTCTTGAGGACATTTTGCCCCTGCCACTGCTGCTTGACCAACTCCCCAGCACTCTGGAACTACCTGACCGCACACTCCGCCTCGACTACACCCCGATTATGGAGACGCCCGCCAAAATTGCGCTACACAAATTGCTGGTAGTGATTTCCGACATCACCGCCCAACTCCATCGAGAGCAAGCGGAATTGGAGCGACAAGAGATGATGACAGTCTTTGAAAAGGTGGTCAACCATCGCAGCGCCTTCGCGGAATTCCTGGAGGAATCGGAACGACTGGTGGGTTTCCTGCTCGACTCCGATGGGTCTACATTGCCCATCATCCGACGCCAGGTCCACACTCTCAAAGGAAATTGCAGCATCTACGGACTGCGGGGGCTGAGTCGGTTGTGTCACGATATCGAAACCAGAATGTGCGAGCTAGGGGAGGGTATCACCGGAGCCGATAAGCGGAAGCTTCAGAATCATTGGCATAGCCTGTCCGAGAAGACAGACCGATTTCTGAAGTGGAAAAGTCACCCACGAATTGAGCTGGAGGAGGGTGAAGTGGTCGAGTTTCGGCAACGCGTCGCCAGCGGCCTGGCCCGGCCCATGATCGTGCAAACGATTTCCAACTGGACCTTGCAGCCTACCCAGGTCAAGCTGGAGCATTTTGGCGAGCAAGCCCGGCATCTGGCCCGCTGCCTCGGCAAGGTAGAGGTTAGAGTGGAGATTGAATCCAACCGATTGCGCCTGGCGGCAGGCCCGTGGAAGGTCTTCTGGACCAACTTTGCCCACGTGGTGCGCAACGCCGTCGATCACGGCTTTGAAACCGTTGAGGAACGCCGCCGGGCAAACAAGGCCGAGCCGGCTGTTCTAACCTTACGCACATTCACAGAGGCGCAATCCTTCGTGGTGGAAATTCACGATGACGGTCGGGGCATAGACTGGGAAGCGGTAAAGGCCAGGGCCGTGCAGATGGGAATCCCGGTTGAGACTCCAGGGCAGCTCGTGGAGGCGTTGTTCGTAGACACGCTTACCACTCGGGATGAGGTCACGGAATATTCGGGCCGAGGCGTGGGACTGGGCGCGGTCCGCCAGGCCTGCGCCGCGTTGCGCGGGGAGGTCCAAGTGGAAACGCAGCCAGGGATGGGCACAACTTTTCGATTCTCCTTTCCCCTGGCGGCCATGGGTCAGGCCCAGGAGACGGCGACCCTGGCGGCAAGGGCAGAACGGGGGCGGTAGCTCAATCAGTCGAAGGAGGAACCAGTGAGCAAGAAAATCATCGTGATAGACGACTCCCGCAGCACAAGGCAGGCATTGAGTCTGGTGCTCGGCGATGCCCACTACCAGGTGGTCGAGGCCGTCGATGGAGAAGATGGGTTATCCAAGATCCAGGGCACGGCCGACGCAGCACTGGTGATTTGCGATGTCAACATGCCAAAGTTGAACGGACTTGATATGGTGGAGGCCTTGCGCCGGGTCACGGTGGGCAAGAGTCTGCCGCCGATTGTAATGCTGACAACCGAAGTTCAGGCCGACCTTGTGGCCCGTGCCAAGGCGGCGGGAGTGAAGGGGTGGATTGTCAAGCCCTTTAAGCCCGACCTGTTGCTGCTGACGGTTCAGAAGCTGACGGGTGTGTAAAATGAGCGCCCCGCTGCTGAAATTCTTGACCCAGGTTGTTTGTCGAGAGCACGACAAAGTCGCCGACCTGGTCAACCGACTCCTGGACGACGCAACTCAACTCAGCGAACAGGAAATCTGCCTGGCTACGGCCAGCCTGATGCAGATCAATCGAGACTCCAGAGAGCATGTAAGCGACCTGCGTCGAGTGGTAACCGGGTCCCAAGAGAAGAGAGTGGCCGCCATCGAAATGATTGACCACCAGACCCACTACTCTCGAACGATGCAGGCGGCCCTCCAAGAACAGGTTGATTTGGCCCGAAAGTCCATGGGGCTGAGTCGGGAGATCTCGGGCTTCGTGGAAGTGATCGGGCGCATCTCGAGCGCGGCCAGGATCCTGACGGTGAATGGCCAGATTGAGTCAGCTCGCATGGGTAGCCTGGGGGCCGCCTTTTCGGTCATCGCGAACGAAATGCGAGACCTGTCCGCCGAAGTCCAGCGAGCCAACCAGGCCATTGCGGACCTGGCTGGCAACCTGGTCAAGCTGATGCCGGCCCTGGACAACAACGCGGGCAAACTACTCCAAAACACCGAGGCCTTTTCCGCCCAGCAGGCCGACATCATCAAGAACTTTCAAGTGGTTGCTCAGCAGGAGAGCGATTCACTCCTTTCGACCGAGGAACGGGCCAAGCATATTTCCGACCAGGTAGGAGTCATGGTTACCCACCTGCAGTTTCAGGACCGAGTGGCTCAAGATTTGCGCGAAGCCAGTGACCGCACGGTAGAACAGGGAAAATTCCTCAAAGTGCTGCTGGACATGCTTTGCCAACGACCCGACCTGGAGTGCCTGACCGAGGCCCAGATCGAAGAATGCGCCCAGTCCGCCAAAGCAATCCTGGGCGGGTCTGGACGCCTGGGAGCCAGGCAGGGTCGTAACGGGACCATTCCAGAGGATGGGGTATTGCTGTTCTAATCGTAGCAGGTTCTTCCGGGCGCCTCATTCCCGCTGGCGTCGCTCGGGCCAGCCCGGTGCCGGTGGTTTCGCGTTTGCGGGGAATACCGATGCCTGGCGCGCCTGGATCGGAGTCGGGATCAGGCCAATCACTCGGGTCACGCTGAAAGTAGTGCTCAATGCCTCCTCGAGAAGATCCAGAGAGCGAGCAATCATGGCGGCTCGTAGCTTTTGAGCGGCAGGAGAACTCGCTTATCGAATAGCGAGCAACGGCGGCTGAGCCTTCAGCTGCGCAAGTCCAGACACCCGGCCGTCGGTGCGGGAGGTGGTGGCTGCCTCGTTGGAGAAAAATACACCATAAAGATGCATACGGAATGACCGACAAAAAGAAACCAACCTATGACCTTGATGCGTTTATGGCTGACACGATGACCGAGTTCCGATTGCTATCTTTTAAGGAGAAAGAAGACAATGGATAAGTCGCCGCTCTGCCCGGAGACAGGTCTTAAAATGGTACGGGCGATTAAACCCATGACGCTAAGCTACAAAGGTGAAAGCGTCACCTTCAACATGCCTGGTTGGTATTGCGAAGAATCTGGTGAGGGCGTTCATACGGGCATCGATTTGAAGACCTCGGATCGCATGCTGAACCTTCTGAAGGCCAGGGTAGAAGGGCTTCTCCTGCCAGCAGAGATTCGCCAGATTCGGCGCCGATTAAGAATAACTCAAGGTGCAGCGGGCAATTTGATTGGCGGCGGGCCACGGGCCTTTCAAAAGTATGAATCCGGCGATCTTTTGCCCAGCAGAGCTGTTTGCAGCGCCCTTCTAATGCTGGATTCAGCACCTGAGCTTCTTGACTTACTCAAAGCCCGTCAGGTAGCGACCGCCGTGTCCGCGTAGGGCATGATGGCCCTTTTTCACCCCGGTGGCGCGGACGTGACGCTCCAGAAGTTGCCTCCCTTGAACAACGAGGCAACAATTCGCAGTCCCTCTGGCCGCTGGAGTCAGACTTAAACACGGGCTTAAAAGGAGCCAAAGGGAAACGACTTCTTACCCCAGCGCAGCCTACTTCGCCATCCAAATTATTTTCATTGTTCCGGGTGCCGAGCCCGGAATGCGGGACTTAAGCTGAGCCCACGGGCGACCGATAATCGGGCCGTGAGAACCTGGAAACGACTCAGCATTTCCCTGGCGATCTGGTTCCCGCTGGGAACGCCCCTGGAGGCCCAAGAACGGACCTTTCAGGAACCTCTGCAGGTGCTGGTTCGAGCCGCTCCCGCCCAACTGCTGAGCCGACCTGGATCACCCGAAAATTCTGCCCCATCGCCTTTCTCGGTCCAGCCACTCGAAACGGCACCCCCTGGTGCCGGACAGGCCAGGCTGTTGCGGCGCTGGCGACGATCGCCAGAAACGGAGTTCGTCTGGATGATTCAAACTCCGTCCCGCCCGGCGGGCCGGGCGACTTCCACCTTAGCGATTGTGCCTTAAGCGGGGATGACGCTCAAGCTCTTGATCTGGTCCGCTCTCTTAACCCCGGCGGCCCTGGCTCAGTCTTTCCAGGATCCACTCGAAGTGACGATGGTCGGCCACTACTCCGTCGTCCGTATCCAGGCGGGAACCTCCTTCTTGCCGATCACGGTCGGGGCGGTCCAGCAGGTCCACGTCCCGCTGGTCTGGAGGAGTCCCCCGGTGTTTCAGATCACCTGCACCAACGATCACGGCTGGAGTGCAACGTTAAAAGGTCCCGCCAGCGGCCATCTCAACGGGCCATCCGGGTCCTGGCTGGCCATTGACTACGAGTACGGGAGCGGCACCGTCACCGGCTCGCCCACCAGCGACCCGGTAGAGGGTTACGACTCGAGACTCGGCGGCAACTTGCACAGCGGAGTCAAAACGGTATCGGTAGCGCCGGGGCGACGAGGCGGCTACCGGTATGTGTTAGGCAACTTCTTCGTGCCAACCCTCCCTGTCACCCAGTTGGCGGGAGACTACGGAGGAGCCGGTCTGTTAACCACGACCTTTGCCAACACGCCCTGAAAATAGTAATAATATACCATTAAGAAATGCTCAGAATAGTCCGATAAGACCCCGCCCCGAGATAGCCACCGCTACGAAGCATTTGTTACAATACGTTAAAATCTTGTTCGTAGGAGGGCTCCTCGTGAAACTAATCCCCTGTTTGCTGGCGGTAGCCAGCCTGGCGACGCTGGCCAGTCCCGCGCAAGCCCAGGCCTTTACAGACCCGTTGCAGGTAACCCTGGCCGGTACCTACAGTGTGACGCGCTCCGCCACCGGCAATAATTTCAACGCCATCACCCTGAACGGAACCAATCAGACAAACGTCGCCCTCACCTGGGCCACGGCCCCGGCTTTTACCGTGGTATCCACCAACGCTGCGGGCTGGAGCGCCACCTTGAGAGGGCCCGCCACCGGTGTGCTGACCGGCCCGGCCGGGGCCGCTCCCAATACGATTCCGATCAACTATCGGTTTGGAACCGGAACCATCACACCAGTCGGTGCCAGTACTGTGATCAACGGCGGAGTCGACTCCAACGTGAGTGGCACGCTGGCCACCGGCGCCAAGACGGTGTCGGCGCCAACCACCGCCCTGGGTAGCTGGACCTACCGGGTAGGCTCGTTTATCTCCAGTTCCATTCCCGCCAACCAACGTCCCGGGACTTACGGCGGGGCCGCCTTGCTGA
The DNA here is from genome assembly GCA_018780265.1 of bacterium. GTDB lineage: Bacteria > Vulcanimicrobiota > Xenobia > Xenobiales > JADMJV01 > JADMJV01. The sequence continues at coordinate 8,224 of JADMJV010000102.1, read as the reverse complement.
CCACCACCTTTACCAACACCCCGTGACCCCCTGACGGGCTCAATGCGAGTAGGTCTTGTCTGGCTGTTCGTCGGGTTGCTGTGCATCTCGGGCCAGTGCTGGGCGGACGAAGGCGTGGGGGTGATCCTGCTCCAGTTGGTGGAGGGCAAGCGCCCCCAGGTGGTGCCCAATGGTTACTTCGAGTACAGCCTGGACCCGGGCGCCCGGGTGGAAGGAACCGTGGAACTGACCAACGTGGGTGAGCACCCTCTCCACTTGAGGGCCTACAGCGGCGATTGCAACAACAACAGCAATGGAGACCTGGTTGGGCCCTTGTGGGGAGAGCCCAGCACCAAGGTGGGTCTCTGGCTGTCGAGCCCAATTTCCGAAGTCACCCTGGAGCCCCGCCAGCGCAAACGAGTCTCTGTGGCGGTGCAGGTACCTCCCCGGACTCCCCCGGGTGACTACTTCGGTTTCTACTTTTTCCAACCAGACAGCCCCGAGCAACCTGCCGACGCGGTGGGACCCGCCGAACTGGGCGTGGCCATGAAGGTGGAGTCGCGCATCGGCGTGATCTTTCTTTGTCATGTGTCGGCCGCGCTAGACTCCCGTAAATTGCTGCAATTGGCCGCTCCAGGTGAGGTCCGCAAAGTGCGCAAAGACGGCCAGTTGTGGCTGGAGGTGCCCATCTCCAATGCGGGGGCACTCTTTCTCAAGCCACAGGCAAGTTGGATCCTCTCCAATAGCCAGGGAGTTGCGATTGCCCGTGAGGATGCTCGGCCGTTGGGCCACCTGTGTCCCGGTTACCCCCTGAACCTGGCGATACCGGCCACCCGGCCGCAGTCCATCCTGGCCCGCGGTCACTACCGCCTGGAAGTCAACCTGCAAGATACCCGCTTTCCCGAGGTGCAGGCTCACGAGATCTATGACCTTTCGCTACCCTAGGCCGTGGTCTGGCCTGATGGGACTGCTTTTTCTCTGCTGCTCGGCCCTGGCCCAGCAACCCGGCCAGGATACGCCGCATCCGGGCCGCAGCAAGGACGTGGATTCGATCCTGGTGCCCGCCTACTATCGAAATTATAACGCACTGGTCACTCGAAACGAATGGGCGATTGGAGAGGAAGGCCTGTTCACTTTGGGAAATTCATATACTCTGATCCAGCCGGATTTCCCGCTGGACAATTTTACCGCCGACATCCGACGACCTCAATGGGAGGTGACCGTGGGGAGTCAGTTTCTCAAGGGCGTGCTGCCCATTTATGACCAGTTTGTAATGCGGGGAATTCGTGGAGGCTGGCAAACCGGGCCCTGGTCGGCAGGGGTGTGGGCAGGGACTACCCAGGATTTTTTTGAGGAGCTACGGGGAGCCCGGACTCGCCAAAATCTGATGGGCGCAACGGTGGGATTTACGCCTACGGATTTCCAGTCCATCGGCCTGACGGTAATGCCTTACTCCTCCATGGCTGGCGGGGACATCGACCGAAGCCTGTTGCTGGGGCAGGTCTATGTGGCCGACGAAACCGAGCAAGGACAGAAGTATGGCATCCAGGTCGGCTACGGCCGAGACCTGGGCGGCGCTCCGGCCGCCAGCCCCTCCAGCCGACAGGGCCTGTCGCTGCTGGCAGACTACCAGGATGACCGCCTCCGCCTGAACCTACGGACCCTCTCGCTGGGCGGCGATTTCGGCCCCCCGCAAGGACTGTTCGACATGCGCGGCCGCCACATGAGCACCTTAAGCGGGGAATACAAAGTCAACGACAGTCTGACTTTCAATGAGGAGTCTTCGATATTGGAGTTTGGACTGGGTTCGGTTTCGCCCACCCGCAGCGCTACCCTATTCCATTCTCTGCGCTATCAAGCCAAAGGCTACACCCTCTACGGCGGCTGGCAGCAGCTTTCGCTGCTCAGTCCCGGACAGGCCAGCTACGGGGATTCGTGGATGGTCAACGCCCTGGTGCAGGCTGGCGACTGGGAAATTCAACCAAGCCTGAGACTCTCTCAGATCGGCGGTCAGGGTGCGCAGGAGCTTGGAATCGGCGTCAAGCTTCCGCTCAGTCCCAGGCTGAGGCTGCAGGTTCAAGAGTACTACGACAACAACCAGTTTGGAGGCAGCGGCTATCGAACCAATCTGGGCCTGACCTATCAAATCCCGGACAGAGGTGAATTGTCGGTGGGCTACCTGCGCCAGGACTCCCTGGCCGGCAGTTTCTTCCAGGGACTCAGGCGGGACGCCCTGGTGGCCTCAGGCATACTCAAAATCCGGGGAGATCTACAGTTGAGTGCCAGTCTTTCGCAAAACTTTGGTCAGGCAAATCTGCTCTGGCTTCCCGATGACCACAATCAGGTCGCTCTTGAGCACCGCTTCCAAGATCCGCAAAATCAGTTTGTTTATGCCAATTTCACCGCCTACCCACTGGGTCATTACACGACCTTGACCTGGACCAGCTCTTTCGGAGGCCCCCTGGAAAATGGCTTTCGCCAGGCCAGGTTGGGGTCGATCCGCATCCAGTTTCGCTCGCACGCGCCCGGAGACTCGGAGGCCGTGCCCGTGCCCGACATTCGTGTGGTGGTGGATCAACAAGAACTGCGCACCAACGAGCAGGGCGACGTGGTGGTAGCTGGCGTGTCTCCAGGGTTGCACACGGTGAAAATCCCCAAACAATCGCTGCCGGCGCCCTACCTACTGGAGAGTCAAGAGACGCATCAGGTAGAAGTGGCGGCCGGCGAAGCAGTTCAATTACCGGTATCGGCCACAGCCTACGCCAGCGTTGAAGTGGTTGTTTTCAATGATACTGAGCTCTCAGGAGAGCCGCCCATGGAGTATTTGCCGCTGGCGGGCGTGGCCGTATTGGGACCCGACGGGGCCGAGCGCAAAACCGCGGCAGACGGCAGAATCGTCTATGCCGAATTGGCGCCCGGCTCCTACACCATCGGACTGGTTGGTTCACAACTCCCTGCCGGTTACGAAACCACCACACTGGAGCACGCCATCCAGGCCCGGTCGGGGCAGGTCAAGCGGGTGGCTTTTGGCCTTCGGGGCCGGGGCAAAATGCGCCTTTTGGCGTCACGGATGGTGGCCGGCTCGCAGCACCTCACGCAGCCCCTGGCGGGCCTTCCCCTCTTGCTGAACGGAAAACTGGCGGGGAGCAGTGACCCGCAGGGCATTCTTGAAATCCAAACCTGGACAGGAACCTATCAAATTGGCCTGGCCCCCGCCTGGCTCAATACCTCCTACTTGACCGGGCGGCCGTGTGTCGACGTGCCCTTGAACGGCGAGACCGAAGTCAACGTGGTCGTGATGGACTACTCCACCGTTCAGGTCAAAGTGGTGGGCGAGGGCTCCCCCGAGGGAGTGGCCGTCACGCTGATTGACCCCTCAGGCGCCAAACAAACCGCCTACCTGGACGCCAGCGGAGAATTTCTCTTCGACCACCTGAAGATCGGCAATCACACACTACGGTTGGAGGAACTGACTCTGCCCATCGGCTACCAACTCCAGGGGGCGCCGGAACAAGTCCAGGATTTGCGATCGGGCGCTCACCAAACCGTCATTTTTCGCCTCCGCAAGCTGCCCAAGACCCGGAAAGGAGGATCGTGATGCGTTACCTTGTTCTGCTGATCTTGTGGCTGGCCCGGATGCCTGCCGGAGCGGAGCCCGTTCAGCAGGGGCTGAGGGTCACAGCCCCAACCTTGAGACCGACCGTGGTGGCGCGCTACCCCCATGATTCCCAATCCTTCACCCAGGGTCTGTGTTGGGCAGGCGATGGCACCCTTTACGAAAGTAGTGGGTTGGCGGGAAAATCATACCTCCGCCGAGTGCAACTGAAGAGTGGAGAGGTCCTGGCCCATACCAACTTGCCGGGACAACTCTTTGGCGAAGGTCTGGCCCTACTCAATGGCACCCTCACGGTGCTGACTTACCAGGACCACGAGTTCCTCCGCTACCTCGCCCCGTCCCTACAGGGCGGCCAATCGGGTCACTACAAACTGGAGGGTTGGGGGCTGACCGCATCACCAGAGGGCGACCTGGTGGCCAGTGACGGCACCTCCAACCTCTATTGGCTGAACCCGGTAGACCTCTCCATCAAGAGTAAACTGGCTATTCATGAACCTTCCGGGCCGGTCCCCTATCTCAATGAACTGGAGTATGCGGGCGGCAAAATTCTTGCCAATGTCCATACCACCGAGCTGATCGCGGTCATTGACCCGGCCACGGGCAGGGTGGATTTCTGGTTAGATCTAAGCTGGCTGCTGACTCCGCAAGAGAAGTCCCGGGCCAGTTGTCTCAACGGAATTGCCTTTGACCCCAGCTCAAAGCGCCTCTACGTAACCGGCAAGTACTGGCCGTGGATCTTTGAATTGGACGTGGAATATGATATCGGCCTGGATTGACTTATGCCTTGAGAAGCGACTCCACCTTTTCGCACAAGGCGACCGGCGTATAAGGTTTGGCCAAAAAGTTGCCGTCCCCCAGGTCCACCCCAAAGCGCGCCAGCCGGTCGTCGGTGTATCCAGAAACGAAAAGGACCTTGGAGTCTGGCTGCAGGTCACTGATTTTACGGGCCAGAGAAACCCCATCCATGCCGGGCATGACCACATCGGTCACCAGCATATCGATAGCCTGCCCTTGCTGAGCCAGGGCCAGGGCGTTCTCGGCATTTTCCGCGCACAGAACATGGTAACCGGTCATTTTCAAAATTCGCAAAGCCAACCCCCTGACCTGGGCATCATCCTCCACCAATAAAAGTCGGGCGCTTCCTTGACTGACACGGCGTATTTTGATGCTTCCCGAAGCGTTGGCATCCATGGATTGCCCGGCCAGGGGCAAATGGATCTTGAAAGTCGTGCCTTTACCCGGCTCGGAATCGACCTCGATCTGGCCGCCGTGCTGGCTGATAATGCCGTCCACGGTGGACAGGCCCAATCCGGTACCCTGGCCGAAGGGTTTGCTGGTAAAAAAGGGTTCAAAAATATGCGGGAGAGTGTCAGGGCCTATCCCGTGACCCGTGTCGCTCACACTCAACAGTGCCCACTCCAACCCCAGCCGCTTTTCAATCTGCAACCTCAGCGTCAGCACGCCCCCCCGGGGCATGGCGTCACGCGCATTGACCCCAAGATTCATGATCACTTGCTGTAACTGCCCCTCATCCCCCCTTACCAGCAACTCCTCGAGGCTACAATCCACCGATAGCTCGACATCCTCGCCCAATACCCGACGCAAAAAACTCACCGAGCGGCGCACAGTGGACACCAGATTGATCTGGCTGACCTTTAACACCTGCTTGCGACTGAAGGCCAGCAGTTGCGCGGTAACCTCGGCCGCCCGGCTGGCCGCCTGCGAGGCCTGTTCCAAACATTCGCGACCCTCTTGATCGGACAGGCCCTGGGCCAATTCCAGGTTGCCCATAATCACCGTCAACAGATTGTTAAAATCATGGGCTACGCCTCCCGCCAGTCGTCCCAAGGACTCCATTTTTTGGGCCTGTTTGAGCTGCTCCTGCAACTGTTCCGAGGTGCGCTGAATCTCATCGCGCTGCTGGCCAGACAGACGAAGCTCCTCGTACGCCAGGCGCAACTGTGCGGTGCGCTCGTCCACCAGTTGGTCTAACCTGTTTCGGGTCACTTCGGCCTCTTGAAGAACCTTCTCCAAACTGACTCTCTGCTCCACCACCGTTTGAAGCAAACCATAATGGCGAAGAGCATTGCGCCGACGCAAATGGAGCGTGGCCAAAGCGAACATCTGAAAACCACACAACAGCAAGAGATCGCTGGCCACCAGCGTCTGACCGTGAAAAGCGCCGGAAGTGCCCAACCAGGCCAACCAGCAGACGACCCAAACCACCAGGCTCGAGGTCAAATCTAAGGACATCATGCCCACCGCCACCAGCAACAGGGCAATCCTCTGGGCAATATTCTCCCCAGACAAGGCGGAGGTGATGGTCAGGGAGGAGAGACAGGTGAGAGTTACCGCAGCCAGCAAAGCATAGGCCTTATCCGCTCCCACGTAGCCCTTCACCAGCCAACGATGGAGAAGAAGCAAGCCCGACAGGTAGAAAACTCGTTGTACCAGCATCGCCAGACGAACCCCTTGGGGGGCCTGGACGAGCAAGAATACCGAGGCGGCCCCAAAATACCCGACCGCCGCCATTAACAGCGGAGACAATGAGTCAAGCACGGACTCGTTGAAAAACCGCTTCAGGTTGAGAGCAGACGCGTCAGGCCTCGCCAGCATACCTATTACTATCGGCAAAGTTTGGGAAAAACACAAGAGTTACCCCTGCAAAGTGCCCGCACCGACTGGTTCATTACACCTCTCCCAGTCGACGCAGTTCTCGTGCAATGAACGGAGCCTCGCGAGACAAATGTTGAAAGCTAATCTCGCCAGAGAGAAAGTATCCGGCGGTCTCTTCTCTGGCTCTGGCCATGCTTTCCTCGTTGAGATCAAGCCGTTCGATGGTATCGAGCACTTGCTGACGCTGCTGCGGGGTCAGATTGGAAGACGGTTTTAACGAGTAGTCGGTGAGGTCCAGCTCAAACCAGCCGTCGATCATATCGAATGGGTCAAGCACATCCTCGAAATGGTTCTTGCGAGAGTTCAGGCGTGAGCTGGCCAGCCGATAGTTCGACCACTCATAGACCAAATTCCAGCCCCGTGATTTGGGCGCCACGTGATCGACCGAACCAGATCCAGTAATGGCGTGAATCCGAAAACAACTGTATGCGCACATGCACCCGTAGGCCAACATCATAGCAGGAAGCGCTTCTGTCCAATAGGCCGGAAAGTGCTTTGCGGGTATGTCATCTCTTCGAGTAGCCACAGCCGTGAAAGGGCGCCCAGCAGTCCTGGGAGGATTGGGAAGCTCTCCTGCCAGTTCAGCGACCGCCCTGAGGCCCGGTTGCCGGACCCGGCTGTCAAACTCGGAGGGTTCCGGGGCTGCCTCTACGTGAATCAACCCAGGGCCGACCAACGCACCCAGAACGGATCGGTATCGCTCAAACTGGCCTGAAGTAGTTGAGTAACCCTGTGGATCTCGGACCTTTTCGGCAGGGACTGACGAAGAATTTCCTGGGCCGCCAGAAGTGCCTGCTCGGCTTCCACCGACCGAGCGCGCTTCAAGTTGAATACCGAAGAGGTCAACCAGGCATTGGCATCGCCGCGGCGATGCCAGGGGAACTGCTCCAGAGTCACCTTATGGTCTTGGAGCCCCAGCTCCCAAACCGTGTCGAACTTTGGGTCGAAGAGCGGCTCGCAGGAAGCCATCACCAGCGGTGAATGAGTCGTCGCCAGCAATTGCACGGAGAGCCCGGTCAGTTCTTTCGTCACTGCCAGAAGCGCCGGGGCAACCCTCCGCTGCCACTGAGGATGCAGGTGAGCTTCCATTTCGTCGATCAGGAACAGAAGTTCATTGGCCGGAGGCTGCCCAATCAATTGACAGGCCTCCAAATGGCGAGTCCAGGTCCACACCAAGAGATAGGCCAGGGCTATGATTCTGCGCATTCCGGCCGAGGCGTGGACGACCGGCACTTCCTGCCCGTAGGGCATTACCAGAGTGGGGTATTTCTTGGGATCCTCCAAGGAGATGATGCGTAGCACACCGGGACGGATCGGCAATTCCGGGTCGGCCGACAAAGCCCGGAGAACCCTTTCCAGTAAATGGAATGACTGGTTCCCCTCGCGCTGCCAGGACGCCCAATCACGAACCAGGCCTTCGCAGTGTTCGTTGCCATTCCAAACCTGATCGGGCAGAAAGCCGAACTTGGCTGGCCTGGCTTGGGTCTCGTCCTGCCAGTAATTCCTGGCAGGATCCCAACACGAAAACCCGCCGTCAACCTGGGTATAAATCACCAAGCCCGGAATGGGCGGTCGGCCCCGCCTCGGAGCGGACCACTTCTGACTCTGCCGGTCGAATGTAACCCGGAGGTCGTGCTGCGCCTTCACCTTACTGGAAAACTTGGCCTCGATGGAAGGGGAATCGGTCCCAGGCGGGGGCAAGATTACCTCCCGTGCCCAGGTGCGCGTTAGCGCCCACCAGGCGACATCGAGTAAAAAGCTCTTGCCCAGACCGTTGTCGCCGGTAATCAAATTCAATCTGGACGAAAAGTCGATTTCGAGGAACTTGGCGGGCCCGACCCCGGCCAATGCAAGGCACTTTAACACCGCACTACCTTTGCAAACTTCGCTGCAGCTCCATCCGGTGGGTTCCCAATTGGCAACCGCCATTTCTGTTGTAGATTGCGCCCCTGC
>JADMJV010000113.1 GCA_018780265.1 bacterium | reverse complement strand
TGGGCGGTGCTCACCAATATTTCCACCGATAAGCCAGGCTCCCGGAGTCGGGGTCACCTGGTCGTCGATTATTTGGCCGGTCGCTGGGATGCACCGCCGAATGTGGAAGAGTTTGGAGGCTTCAATCTGCTTTTGGGTCGTCAGGACCGGGTTGACTACTATTCCTCGCATGCACCTCACCAGGCCCTGAGCTACGGCCGCTACTCTCTGAGCAACCTTCCCTGGGGCGCGTCCTGCCCTCGTGCCCAACGAGCACTATACTGCGAAAACCTGGAAGACCTGGCGATCCGCACCCACAGTTATGGAATCCGCTCTTTTACATGGCTCACCATTGCGGACCTCATTACCATCGAAGAGCGGACCTATCCGTCCCTGAACAGGCGGCGCATTCAGGTCGAACTTGATAACCGCTTCAGGCCGAATTAGATGCGATTTCAGAGGATCCCCCCTGCGCCACCCAGAACGCGGCCAGATGGATCAAGACCGCCGCGACGCCCTGGCCCAGTGGGCTTTTGACACCCGATCTATCTTGGGTCGCTTCCATTTGTGGCTGGAGGATGTCGAGACAGAATACACCAAAAATCCGCCCCCACGCCCTACTGAGATGTCTTTTGTCAACGGGAACCTTGAGCGTATGCTGGCCATGACTCAGGCCGTAACCGCACTGGGAACGCAACTGTTTGGCCGCTTCGGCGACGGCAGGAATCTCGATAAGTCCGCTCTCAACCAGGTCAAGAAAGATGCCGACGCAATATCGGCCTACGCAATGTCGGAGGGCCTCTGGTATCTTACCCGCCACCTTCCTGAAAATCATGCTATCATGGTTTGCCTGGGCGAGGGGCTGATGCCCAAGGCCGGTGAGACTCCAGAAATGGGGGCCAACCCTCAACTCGGCTTTGGACGGGTTTACGCTCGACCCGAGGTGGCCCGCTTCCTGGATGACCGGGTAGCCCGCCTGCTCAACGACCCCAACTACGGCCACGAGAACTTTCGTCACGATCTACAACGCCGGGGCGTCACCGTCTGGGGCGCGGCCATCGACACGCTGGAGAATACCTCTCGCTTTGCCCTGGGCAAAGATACGGGACCGATGACCGTGCTTCACCTTTTCAATCAACCGCTTCAGGTGACTCGCCCCTACGAGGGCTACACCGGTACCCTGGTGTTGCCCAAGAAAGTGGTCGATACCGCGGCCGAACAGTCACTCTTAATAGACTTTCGTACCCCGCGCAAACTTGTTCTCCAGGCCATCCAGCAGGCTTACTCTGTCCCGCCTGAAAACGTCCACGTCTGGACTTTGGGCGGCAAGAGTCGCCTCAAACGTTTGCGAACCCTCTGGCAAACCTGGACCGAACTGGGTGTGCACCTGGTGGAAGACGGTTGGACTCTGCCCACCGGATTGGCGGCTTTCACCGATTCGGGCACCTACGCACCCACCTATCTGGTGGGCTTCCGCGATGGCCATGTCTTCATCGTCGACGGCTACGCCGCCTCCGCCGAAGCTCTGCAAGCGGCCAGTCTGGCTCCCGTTCTCGATCTGGATGTTTCGCTGGCCATCCTTACGTCGAAGTTTGACCTGCCCATCGAGGACGAACTGCACCACCCCGACCGCCTCAAAGATGCTCGGGAAGCTGGCATCCCCACCAATAAAGCGATTCTTAAGGCGGAGGACTTCTTTGCCGAGAAGCAGTGGGACGTTCTGGCTCTGATCGGCGCCATGGGTCCAGATCCTTACTCGGGGATTCCCGGGGTGCAGCAGCTCTCCAAGGACACCTACAGGGTCACCGTTCGGTTGGCCTCTCCGGCCGCCGATAAGCGAGTTCACTTGACGCTCCGCTTTATGAACGGCAAGGACGGCAGTCGCTCAACGTTTCAACCTCTCTTGAATCGATTTTTGGGCGGCGAGGACTATCAGTCCCGGGCCGTCAAGATTTCCGACTCCGGCCGCATTCGCAACGAACTTCAAACTCTCTGTGCCGAAGCGTTGGAATACTTGGGGAAAGATCGCCTGCGCGTCCATTTTGATCGCATCCCGCCAACCCTGATAGAGAAACCCCAGCAACTGAGAAACATTCTTGAATTCTACCTGCAGCGCCATCCGATCTGGTTTCACTGGTTGGAACTGCAATAATAGGCCCCGCCCGTTCGTTAGAACATGAAAAGGGAGGGCTTGAAAATGCTCAATCGCAACGTCTATCTGGAGTCAATCGCTTACGAATTGCCGCCCTGCATCGTGTCGAGCCAATCCATCCTGGAGCGCCTCAGGCCCACTCTTGACCGTCTGGGTATCCCGGCCAAACCGCTTATGGCAGCAGCTGGCGTCGATGAGCGACGCTTCTGGCCGGAGGGGACCACCCTCGTCGATGCGGCCGCCCGGGTGGCCCAGCAAGCCATCGACGACTCTGGTCTGGCTATCGGTGATATCGGCGCCATCGTAAGCACCTCTGTGTGCAAGGACTATATCGAGCCGTCCATGGCCAGCATGATTCACGGTCGACTGGGGTTGTCGTCCAACTGTCTCAATCTGGATGTGGGCAACGCCTGTCTGGGATTTCTCAACGGCATCGCCCTGCTTGCCGACCTCATCGATGCCGGCCGCATCAAGGCGGCTCTCGTGGTCGACGCCGAATCCTCGCGAGAGGTGGTGGAGGCTACCATTCAGCGATTGCTTCAGCCCGACACTCAGATCAGCGACTTCTCGCTCAACTTTGCCTCGCTTACGCTCGGTTCGGGCGCCGTGGCTGTGGTCTTGACTCATCAGTCCTTGGCCAAAAAGGGGCACCGACTGGTGGGTCACGTGTCGCTGGCCGACACGGCTCACAGCGGCTTGTGCCTGGGCAGCCGCGAGCAGATGACGGTTCAGTGCCGGCCCCTGCTCGAAGCCGGCCTTGCCTTAGCCCGCCGCACATGGGAATTGGCCCACAAGTTCTTCGGCTGGACCTCGGCCAACGTTGACTTCATTATCGGTCATCAGGTCGGCGCCAAACACTTTCGCAGCCTCTTTGAGCTCTTTCAGTTGGATCAGGCACGATCCTTTGTCACCTACCCTTTCCTGGGCAACGTTGGGCCGGCCTCGGTTCCTCTCACGCTGGCCATCGCCACCGAACGGGGCCTGATCAAGCCCGGCTATCGCCTGGGCTTGATGGGAATCGGTAGTGGCCTCAATTGTTCGATGATGGAGCTTCATTGGTAAAGCCAGGATACACGGACGTGACGGGAGATGGCACTTGGGAATAGACCACTCTCTTCTCTTTCGACACACAGGCTAGCGAATTTGACTTCGATCACTCATTCTCGCCGTTACGGGACCTCTCCCTCCAAGCAAATCCTTTACAAGCCATAGGCAGAAATGTTATCCTTGGATTTGAATTAAATTCAACATCACGCAAGGGGGATTTTTTCCATGAAAAAACTGCTATTGTCGGCCTTGTTTCCCTTGCTGGCGGTGCCGCTGGCGGCGGCACCCATGCCAAAGAACAGCCCCGTATCGTATCAGAGATTGGTGGTCAACGGGGTGCGCACCTATGTGGTCACAGTCGACCTGAATTGCAAGCGCATCTCGCTGGTGCCGCAAAGTTCGAACGGTCGCTACAAGAGCTTCCGACGCTTCATCAACGAGAGTCGACCCGTGGCGGCTATCAACGGCACCTTCTTTGACCCGGCCACCGCCACCATCATCTGCAACCTGATTTCCGGCGGCAAACTGCTGAGCGAAGGTCGTGTCGGCCACTCGCTGCGCATTGACAATCAGAACAAGGCTCAACTGGTGAGTACCGCCGGTCAACCCGGTCGCTTGCTCAACCTGAGCCAGTGGGCCTTTGGTGTCTCCAGCGGCCCCACCCTGTTGCGCTCTGGCAACTACGTCATGGCGCCCCGCAGCGAAGGCTTTCGCGACCCGGGACTGTTGGGTATTGCCCCTCGGAGCGCCATAGGCATCACCGCCAACAACAAGTTGCTGCTGGTCAGCGTGCGCAAGCCGGTGCGTCTGGTGCGCCTCTCATGGATGATGAAGAAACTGGGTGCCAAAGATGCCCTCAATCTAGATGGCGGCAGTTCCACTGCTCTTTATTTTGACGGTAAATACGTGGCCCGACCGCGACGTATGTTGACCAATATCGTGGCCGTATACTTGCGCCCAAAGGAAACGATGAAGCCTATTGTGGCTCAGCCTTCGGCCGAAGCGCCCCTCTACGACGCAGCCGGCGTGTTGCCCGTGGCCGTAGTCAGTTCTCCGGTTGAGGCGCCCCTGGATCCGGAAGCCGATCTGCCCACGGAGGCCCCTCTCCAGTAGCCGTGGGGTTCGCCGCCGTACCTCTGCCGGGCCCCTTTAGAAATATTTCAGCGCGCCTCCCTAGTATGGGAGAGTGAAAGTCGAGAACGTAACCTACAGCGAACCCATCATCCAGCGCACCCTGCTGGGCAGGAAGCCGGCCAACGTGCTGAACGATTCGGCCATTGCCACGCGAGACTTTGTTACCCTCGGTGAAGCGGACGCCCAAAGCGTCCAAAACACGCAAAGCGTGTGGGGCGACGTGCCCCTCAAGAACGCCGACGGCACTCCTCAACTGCGCACCGTCAAGGCCGATCTCGACCTTACTCCTCGCAGCCCTCTGAAATATGGATTGATTGCCGCCGGCATCGGCGCGGCTGTAGGCGCGGTCACAGGCTGGGCCCTCTTTGACAAGGTGGGGGCCCTGGCCGGCGGTCTGGGCCTGGCTGCCCTGGCTGGGGGAGGAGCCGCTCTTGCCGTCAATGGAGATCAGGTCAAAGTGGTCTGGAGCACGCACCAGATTGTCGACCATCAACTGGTTGGATACCACGAGTATGTCGGCCCGGGCGAGAAAGATGGCCGCCGCGGATATTTCCACCGCTTCGTGCCCGAAGTGAAAGAGACCGTTTTGGGCACCTATCAGACTCCTAAGGCGGTGCACTACAAATGAAGGTCCATCGCTTTGTAGAACGGATTTTTGAACCTCGCCCCAAGCCGGTCGACGAGAATGTCAGCTACGAGAATGCCGCCCTGCAGACGCGTGACCTTGGCTCGATCCCCCACGATTACTGGTCTCCCTTTGGCTTTATGGGTGGCTATACTCATTGCCCCGGCGGGGTGGGACACGGTCGCAGCATCTATCGCGATACCCCTGTTTACGAGCCCGACGGTAAGCCGCGCGTGGACGTTACCTCCGAACATGTCAAAGCGCAGGCCTATTCGGTCCCTCTTTTCGCTGGCCTGGGCGCCGTCGGTGGGGGAGGCCTGGCCTACGGCATCGGCCTGCTCGTCTCGCACTTCACCGGACTTCCCTCCCAGCTCACGGCCGGAATTGCGGCCGGAGTTGGCGCCGCTGCCGGCGGAATCGGCCTGGCCGGCTACGCGGCTGGCGACCGAGTGCGCCTGGAATGGCGAGAGTTCGACATCCGCGAGAAAGAGTTGGTCGGTTACTACGAATCGGTTTCGCCCCACTATGAACAGCGCTGCCACACCACCACCGACAGTGAGGGCAAGTCCAAGACCGAGTGCGAGAGCGTCCAAAACGGTTGGAATCACAGCTTTTCCCCCGACGTCCGCTACTGGTCGGTGGGCTCTTACGTGGGTCCCCAGGTGGTTCACTTTCAGGAAAATTCCGGCCAATGGACCCCCGACGCTCGCCCTGAGGACGGCGACAAACCCCGCTAATCCAGCATGGACACGGACCAGCTGGAACATGAGCTTATCGAATTGTGGAAGGAGGTGCTTCACCTCGACAACCTTCACCGAGACGACCCATTTGAGTCACTGGGTGGCACTCCCGCGCTGGGCGGTCGGTTGATTGAGCGTCTCGAGAAGCGCTTTGCCCTCATTCTGCACCTGCCCTGGCTGGTGGCCGCGCCTACCGTGGCCCAGCAGGCCGCCTGGTTGCAAAGGCGCTGTTTCGTTGCCCAGGCCCCTCAGGAAGGGATGGCCGAACCTCAGGCCTGGCGTGACTATTTTGCCGGACGCTTCACTCCCGACCCCCACGAAGTTGCCGCCGAAGGGCTTAACCCGCCGGCCCTCTTCGTGCTCTCTGCGGCCCGCACCGGCTCCACCCTTTTGCGCATCATGCTGGCCGGTCACCCCCAACTCTTCTCGCCTCCCGAACTTGAATTGCTCCTCTTTCCCACAATGCAACAGCGCAAGCACGGCTTGCTGGGCGGCTGGAGCGATTTTTTGGGTCTTGAGCGGGCCCTGATGGAGCTTTCCAACCTGGATGAGTTCGCGGCACGCGCTCAGGTGTCCCAAATGGTGGCAACCAACCTCAGCACACAACAGGTTTACCGCACCCTTCAGCACTACTGCGCTCCTCGCTTACTGGTCGATAAATCCCCTTCTTATCCCATCAGTCGCACCGCTCTGGCTCGACTGGGTCAATGGTTTGAGTCGGTCAAAGTGATCCACCTGGTGCGCCATCCGCTGGCTTGTGTGCGATCCTGGACGGCCTCCAATTTTGACCAGGTGTTTCACGCTCCGCCCCGCCAGGCGGCCGAAATGGACTGGCTTCTATCCAACGAAAATATTGAGCTGGCCTGTCTCGACCGTCACCTGGTTCGTTACGAAGATCTGGTCACCGAACCGGCCATGGTGATGCGTGAGATAAGTGAGTTTGTCCAGATCGACTTTCACTCCGCCATGCTCACTCCCTATGAAGGACAGCGTATGACCGAGCGCCTGTGCGGTCTGGTTTCAGGGGACAAACGGTTCTATCAAAAATCCGCCATCGACCCCGCTGCGGCTCAGGGTTCACGGCGTCAACCCGGCGACGGCCCCCTCTCCCTGGAAACCGAGGAGATGGCTCGCCGATACGGGTATACCGACCTGTAAAGCAGGTAAGCCCACGGTGATCCGCAATGGTTTGTTGTGCAAATCCGGTTCAAAGTGCTGCTCCTGGTCCTGAAGTAGCCCATGGTCCACCCCGACAGGCCTGCCCTGGTTCTCGCCCCGATGGATGGTATCACAGACGCTCCCATGAGGGCGCTGCAAGGGGCCACTGGCGCTTTCAGCTACGCCGTCACCGAGTTCATACGTGTGTCTAACCACGCTCTTCCTCAGCATGTTTTCGAACGCGAAGTCCCCGAGTTGTCAAACGGTGCCCTCACTTCCACGGGATTGCCTGTGCAGGTCCAAATTTTGGGGGGTGATCCAGACCTGTGTGCAGCTTCTGCCGTCGTGGCTTGCCGGGCCGGGGCCACAGCGATTGATCTCAACTTTGGCTGTCCTGCTCCTACCGTCAACCGTCATGATGGCGGCGCTTCCCTGCTCAGGCATCCGCTGCGTATCCGTCGATTGGTGTCGGCGGTGAGGCAGGCGCTGCCCGCTCACATCCCGGTCTCCGCCAAGCTTCGGCTGGGCTGGGACGGCATCGAGGCCATCCACGAGAACGCCGCCATGGCCGCCGAAGGCGGCGCTTCCTGGCTTACCATCCACGCTCGCACCCGCACTCAGGGCTACGCCCCCCCGGTCTATTGGAAGCCTATCGCTCAGGTCCGTTCTGCCCTGTCAATTCCCATCATCGCCAACGGCGACATCTGGACTCTCGAGCATTTTCAGCAGTGCTGGCAGGAGACAGGCTGCATTCACTACATGCTGGGCCGAGGCGCCCTGGCCAACCCTTTGCTGCCTTACCAGATCGCCCGGCAGTTGGGGCTGAACCAGCAGCCTATCCCCGAGCTCGACTGGCCGGCTTTGCTGGCCAGCCTGGTAGTCTATAGCCAGAGCCATGCTGCCCGTAGCGCTCGCGGTACTCTGATGCGCCTCAAGCAGTGGCTAAAAATCGCCAGTAACTTCGGCGATTTCGCCCGCTTCGATCAGGTCAAGCACAGCACCACTGTCGAGGAACTCCTTACACAGCTTGCGGAACCCACTTAAGAGCAGCCTTTCACAATATTTAGCAGATAACAAATATTGACCATGTCGTCGTGGCCAAAAATAGTTAATATCTACCTGCCGACTCCCCGGGTGCCATGCTAATATCCTTGTAGAGCCGCCAGCAGATGACCCCCCCCGACTGCTGGCGGCTCTTATTTATTTCCCGACCAAGCTGATCTGGATCATCGCGCACTTGCCCCAAGCGGGATAGTCTCCATAGCATCGAAAGCTCAGGAGGTTCCTTTGTCCCACTTTGCCACGGCCGGCCATACCTATCACACCACTCCGGTAGTCAGTGTCAACACCGACACGGACATCAATCTTGCCTACGAACGAATCTTGGAGCTGGACATTAGCTCTCTGGCCGTGGTCGACCATGACGGCAAGCTGGTGGGGGTTTTATCGCGTAGCGACTTGCTCAAGGCCGGGACCCGCCAGGCGGGCAGCGCCCATCGGGCACCCGTGCTCACCCTGCCCAATACCGCCGCAGGCCAGATGATGACCTCGCCGCCTATCACCATTTCGGTCGACCAACCCCTCAAGCAGGCGGCTCAGTTCATGGTTCAAAAGCGGATTCATCGGGTCTATACCGTCGACGGCGAAGGGCGTCCGCAGGGCGTTATCTCCACTCGTGACCTCATGTTGGCGGTCCGCGACCAACGACTGAATCGAACCCTTGAGGAATACATGTCCTCACCGGTTTTCAGCATCCGGGCCGAAGAGCCCATCTCGGAGGGTGTCCATCGCCTGGCTAAGGCCCACGTTTCTGGGCTGGTGGTGCTTGATCATGACTGGCCGGTCGGGGTTTTTACTCAGCGTGATGCCTTACTTTTTCAAAATCTGGCTCGCACCACCCCGGTCGAAGAGGCCATGGATCCGTCGCTGCTGATTCTTCCGCCCGGTTGTAAGCTCTACCGAGCGGCCGCCCAGGCCGCAGCGATGAAGGTGCGCCGCATTCTGGTCTCCGAGCACACTCACCCGGTCGGCATTCTCACCGGACTTGACTTCGCCAAAGCCGTGCTCGATTAGTAGAGCTTAAAGGAAACCTGGGCAAAGCGGGCGGTGCCGTCTGGCAGTCCGTTGGTGAACAGTTCAAGATAGGCCGGGTCGTAGTTCATCTTGACGTTCTTGGCATCGCCCATAATCATGCTGCCACTCTGGGCCACCAGCGACCCTTCCAGCACCAGGTTGTTCAGGCTGGCTGTGCCCGGGGCGCCGGCAAACTTCAGTGCCACATTGTTCTTGGCATAGACCAGGCCGCGGAAGAGCATGTCGCTGCCGTTTTGCACGTCAAAAGTGATGTCCCGGCCGGCCCACAGCACCAGGCCCAGGTGGGCGGCGTCGGCCGACAGATTGGAGTTGGCCCCCATCGTCAGATCCTGATGGGCGGCCACTCCTCCGCGTCCGGCCACGGTGCCCTGCACTTTGATGCTACCGGATGCCGCAGTAGCGCCCGCGGACGAGTAGATAAAGCCCGGTTCGGTGCCAACCGCACTCACAAAGTTTACGTTGGGACTGGGGATGGTGGGAATGGTCGTGTTGGAATTGACAGTCAGGTCCCCGCTCACGTGCAGCGGATTGGCGTTGGTGGCCGAAAATTGAGACGAGTCAAAATTGAAGGTGAAATTGTCACTGCTGAAGTTATTCGAGATGTTGACCACGCTGCTGCCTACCTGTTTGTTGTTGCTGGGCAGCACAACATTGGTTCGTTCCGTTCGCCGCCAGCCGTGGTGGTCGGTCCAGCCAGGCTGGGGCACATCGGCTTGCTTGAGAATGTGTTGCGGGGTGCCCGACGGGTCGGTGTAGACCAGATCGGGAATGGTTTTCGAACCGGGATGCGTTTCCACAATCTCCCAGTGGTCGCCATGTCCCCAGCCCCGCCATTCCCAGACATTGTCCACGTAGGTAACGGTGGTAGTATTGACGGTGTAGGTGCCAGCTGGAATTTCTACGTCAGGCGCGGCCGGTTTTTTCAGATCCTTGAGCTTCAGGTCGTAGATGTTGTAATTTAGATTGCTATTGGGAGCCATCAGTCCCTTGGTGCTGGCAAAGACGTCGGCAAAGTTGCCTCCGTCCACGATCACATTGTTGGCCTTTTCGCCCACATATACATCTTTTTTCGACCAGCCCACGCCGGGGTTGGGGCATTTGCTTTTTAGAAACTCCATGGTCTTGCCGCCGCTTAGGAAATCGGGCGTGCAGATCTCTTCGTTGGACCGAATCCAGTTGCGTAGAGGGTCCTGGCTGTCGATGGTCCAGTTGGTGACCGAAGCCATGTCGATGGCCTTGTTGGCGATGCACGCCGAGTCGTAGAGGGGAGCGCCCACCAGGGTGGTCTCGATTTGTGTATGGAAAGGTCCACACATACCCACTATCTTGAGTCGTACTGCCGAGGCCGGCGACAGGTCGGCGGGCGCGCCGCTGCGGTCCAGGTAGTTCTCAATCTGGACCTCGAAATCACGGCGTGGCGTCGAGTTGACAAAGTGCCCACGAAACAGGGGTTGATTGACCCCCTCGGTAATTTCCAGATCGCCCCAGCGGGTGACCGCCCCCGCGAAGGAAGCGTTGCTCTGGCCTAATGTCCGCTCGCGGCCCAGCCGATACTTGGCATAGTCTAGCCCGCTGGAGGCCGCAAGCGTAGAATAGCGCTGATTGATCGAATCTCCCAGAATGGCGAAGTTGGACTGATGATTTCCCATCAAGGCGCTGGTAAGCATGGCCAGCAGAAACGTCATCATCACTACGGTCAACAGTGCTACGCCACGGCGACGGAAGGTTTTCATGCTCTTCAGTATATCATCCAAAGCTCCAATTCACAACTTGGGCCAGGTGTTTTCGGCTTTCAGCAGCACCGATGATTCAACGATTTCCGCGGTTGTTCGGCGAGGACTTGTGCTCACATGGCCCAACTTTCCTTGCAGAGCAATTTTGACTTCCAGGGTCTGGTCGCCCAGATTTGGCACGATTGCAAAGCTGCGTATCCGATCCGAATACGTGTGAACCGATCCTGCTACCAGGTTCGCCGGATTTGGCCATAGAGAACTGGTGCTTCCGTAAAAATCTGCCATCGGCAATTGACTGATGCTCGGGGCATGGGGCGACACTCGATATCGAATGAGCTTGCACAGATTGGGGTTGGTCGGGTCGGTGTAGGGGCAGTAGACGGTCCACACGTCAAACTTGCAAAGGCCTACGTCCTTGTCGTAGCTGGCCGGTTTGTGAATGTCTGTGAGGGCGGCAAAGCAGATGGCGTCGCGCTGCACATTCACGGTCGGGAGCAAGTCGGGGGGGTGCTGGGAAACCGTGACCGTGACCGGATGGTTGACCACGCTGGTGTAACACGAGCCCAGGATATCTCGGCGCAAAGCGCTATTGACGCGGCGGATCTCACCTTGCAGTTCCAGGCGCACACTGCTCAGGGCAAACATGGTTGAGGCCCAACTGAAGATCGAGAACGCCAGCCCCGACAAAATGGCCAGGATGGCCATCCCCAAGACGGCTTCCAGGAGTGATGTGCCCCGACTTCTCATTGCTTCATGTTTTCAATGTAGACGATTCGGCTCAGGCGCACACTCAATCGGCCCATTTCGTGGCGGGTGCTGACCTTTTTGTCTTCCTCAGGCCACCAGTAGACCTCCAAATCCAGTCTGTACATATCGCCCATGTTGTTACTGCCCGGGACGGTTGCGGTCAACTCGTCGGCGGTCATGATGTAGTGGAAAAGGGTCGGCGTGCGCGGATCAGACACTGAATGCGCCTCAGAGTTATAAATCAGCCATTTGCTGGCCGAGGACTGGGCTGCCTGGTCTAATTTGTTTTGAGCAATGTCCAGTGCTACCGTCTGGTCGAGCCCTTTGGTCGAAGCGGTCATCAGTTTGAGAAAGAGCCCGATAACAATAACGGTCACCACCAGCAGTAGAGCGATGGCAATCATCAGCTCAGCCAGAGTCAGACCCGTCCGCGTTTGGGTGGGCCGGAGTGGGTGGGCGAGACCACAGGGTTGCATGATCTTCTAGACTTTCTTTACGGGCCCGGCGATCCCTGGGGGCCGCATTCAGGGGACGAAAAACTGCTGGATTCACCGCTTTACCTGATTTACACCGGCGGTACTCTCGCGGGGTTCAAGGCGGTCAAGGCTTCACGGCCAATCCGGCGGTGGACAGCACCCAGGTATTCGCCCACCGCCCTGCGGCTGGCGTGAGCCACGCACTGGACCTGTTGACCCTGTGGATGCAATTGGGCATTCGGACATTCAATGCTCCTTCCAACCTCCACCAAACTGCCGTAGCTGCAGGACGGGCCGCCTTTACGGCACTTGAATGCAACGCCTGCCACGGCGGCGACCAGTGGACCACTTCGGCCGTTCGCTGGAGTCGACCCTTGTTCACCGATGGGACCGCTACCACCAAGTTGGATGCTCGCGTTCAGAACATCGTCACCGTTTTGCAAAGCTTCGACGGTGCCCGGAAACGGGACTGGGGCCGTTTCTCCCACCTTGGATCTGGCCGGCAACGCCATCGAGATTCGTGGCAACAACGCTACCTCTCCGGTCGGTGCGGCGGGCCCCTTCAATCCGCCTTCTTTGCTTGGTTTGGCCCACTCGGCGCCGTACGGACACCACGGCCGAGCCCGGACCCTTTCGGAGGTCTTCCAGCCCATCGCCAACGGGGGGTTGGGCCATCCCACTCTTGGGGCTCTGTGGCACACAGGCCATGTTAACGGCTCCTGATAGGAACCCTGCCCGGACTGATCAGTCGGCCCAGGCCCCCCCAAAGCTGCGGTAGTCGGCTCCGCCGCTAAAGAAGCCTTCGTCCCAATGGCACTCCAGGGCGGCCGCGTGACTGCGGCAGTAAAACTCCATCACCTGATGACCGCGATCTCGCAAAATGGCGCGCACCGTTTCAGGCACCAGCGGTTCTACCTCTACATGATCGGGATACCATTGGTGATGGATGCGTGAGGCCGAAACGGCCTGTTGAATGTTGTGGGCGCGCCAGCGCCGCTGCAACATGATCTGGGCCACTGAGGTGGTGATTCTGGGCCCACCCGCCGAGCCCGCGATGACTTGAGGTCGGCCGTCGACCATAAGCACACAGGGACAACTGCTGCTCACAGGACGTTTGCCAGCTTCGACTCGGTTGAGGGCTGAGGGCGCGATATGAAAACCATCAGGCCGGCCAGGGTGGGTGGTAAAGTCGTCCATGGTGTTGTTGAGTACAAATCCGCATTGAGAGGGAACCACCATGGAGCCAAACCAGTGATTGACCGATTCTGTGATGATCACCACTCCTCCCTCTCGGGTGGCCACCCCGTGCGAGGCAGTGCCGCCGTCTCCATAGGAGACCGCCGGTCCAGACAGGGCCAGTGGGGCCTTTTTGTCGAGCCGTCGCGCCCAGCCTTCAAACCATTCGTTACTGAGGTGAGGTCTCAGGTCGGGCGCTCCAAATTCGGGGTCGCCACAACTGTGTCCGCGTTCGCGAAAAGTAATTCGCATGGATTCGGCCAGGGCGTGATAGAAATTCTCATCTCGCCGGTCCTGACGCTCCATCAGGCCCAATATCTGCAGCAGTTGCAGGCCCCCGGCCGAGGGGGCACCGACCGTGTAGAGGTGACCGCGGTCCCATTCCATCGACAGCGGCTGGCGCCAGCGCGGCCGGTAGCTGCTAAGATCGTCGGCGGTGAGCCAGTCGGGGCAGGCTGCCACCATACGCTCGGCCAGGTAACCGCGGTAAAACACCTCGGGACCCTCCCCGGCCAGGGCCTCCAGGGTTTGGCCCAGATCGGGAAAGTGCAGACGATCCCCAGGAAAGGGGCTGGCACCATCGGGTAGATAGAGCCGGGTCATCTCGGGATGGCGCAAAATCATGGCTTCTTTGGCCAGGCTGATGCGATGCCAGTTGGGGTCGATTTTCAGGCCTTTGCGAGCGCGTTCTATGGCCGGGGCCACCACTTGGGCCCAGGGAAGCGCCCCAAACTGGCTGTGCAGTTCGAAGAGACCGGCCACAGTGCCGGGGACGCCCACGGCGTGCACCCCCTCATAGCTGGCATCCTCGGGCCGGTCTACATAAAATTCGGGATGGGCCCGGGCCGGAGCACATTCACGGTAGTCCAACCAGCGTGGAGCTGGCCAGCCCGGCATCCAGACCAGAGCAAACCCTCCGCCGCCCAGACCGGCATAATAGGGGCAGCAGCAGCCCAGCATAAAGGACATAGCCACGGCTGCGTCCACCGCGTTTCCGCCAGCATCCACAACCTTGCAGGCGGCCCTGGACACGACCGGGTGGTCTGACACGGCCACCATCTTTCGCCCCAAAGTAGGGAACGGCGCTCGCAAATGTAGGGGAAATTGGTCTTCGTGCACGATGCAGCTACTTCTCGGCTAGTCCTTAAATTTCTCCAGGCGAAGCCTGGCAAACTGATCCTGCACCATGAAGAGGTTCAATTCGTTGCTGAGAGCCAGGTCAATGTGCTTTTTCGCGTTGACTTCGTCACCCTTGGCCCGGTAGAGCCAGCCGGTAAAGAAATTGGCTTGATGGGTTGCCATTTCTTTGTCAATTTTCCGCGTGAAGCTAGAATTGGCCAGTTTTAGGCACTGCTCGGGAGTGATCGAACTCGTCAGTAATTGGGCGACCGGATAGGGCCACTTGTGGTTGGTGGTCGATTTTACATAGCTGCTCAGGGGCCCGATATTGGCCTTTCCGGCGGCCACGCTTCCAATATAAAGAAGCGATTGGTAAAGGGCATTGTCCGGCTGTTTCTCGGCAGCGGCGCGGAAGTCTTCCAGGGCTGAGTCTTTGTGGTCCTGGCGCAAATAGGCCGCCCCTCTCAGCGCGAAGGCGTCGGCATTTTGGGGCGCGTAGGCGATCGAATTGCTGGCATCGGTGATGCTTGCTTTGACATCTCCGAGTCGGTATCGAGCTACAGCCCGGAAAAAATAGGCCGGGGCGTTCTCAGGTTGGTTCTTCAGCAGGCGGTCGTAATCTTTAATGGCCTGCTTGGAGTCGCCCAGGAAAAAATACACCTGCCCTCGAGCCCACTGCGATAGAGGGTTCTCAGGGTCCAGTTCCAGTGCGGTGTCTAGATCGACCAGGGCTTTACGCGGGTCGTCCATCACGAAGTAGCAAACTCCTCGCAAGGCGTGCGCCTTCACAAAGCCGGGATTGGCATCCAGCGCCTGATCAAAGCGAATCAGAGCGTCTTTAAACTGCTTCTTGAACAGGAACTGAGTACCCACTTCATAGGCCTTGCGGGCATCTTGAGGGTTCTTCACCTTAGAGGCTGCATTAGAAGTTGCAGTGGGAGAGGGTTTTGCCGGGTCCTGAGCCCAGCCAGGCGACGCCAAAACCAGCGCCAAAGAGAGGTTGACAATGTATCGCATGAGGGCCCGCATTTCCTGGGGTCTTCGCCGACTTCCTGCGCCTCCTAGCTCGATGCAGGCTCGGAACATTGCTGGAGTTCTTCCAGCACCTGTTCGCAGACCCCGAACTCTGCCCCCAAAATCCTCATCAAATTGGCTTCTTTCGGGTGCAGAATTCGGTCCGTGAAGGCCATGTGCAGTAGTTGAGTGACCAGGTCCAGGCGGTCGGAATTGTCCGGCAGTAATCCGGCTAACTCTTCCACACACGGAAAAGCCACCGGAAATTCCAGCCACCGGGACACCAACTCAGCGGGCAAGTTCTCTTCTTCAAAGAGTTCGCGCAGGATCTTCTCCTGGTGCAGGTCGATGTCTCCATCGGCCCAGGCCATGGCCGCCAGCGTTTGGACCAGAATTTTCTTCAATGGACTATCCATTCGCCTGGCTTCCCAGCCCGGGCCAAGAGTCCTTTGGGGCTGATGAGCAGCCTGCATGAGTCAAAGCCCGCAGCGACGGGCGGGCCCCTCACCGTCCACCAAGATGTGTCATGACCGGGGCGATCTTGTTCCATTTTCGCGGAACCGTAGGCGGAACCGGTGGATGTCAAGTTGTCCGAGTGCGACCTTGTCCAGCCCGACCTTCCGATTTTCCCAAGAGCGACCATAAGTTGGTAGTCCTGGTCCCGCTTGCAACGGAGTTCCGATTCGGTTCTTTTTAAGACCGGCTGGCTACGATGCAAAGAAACAGGAGTCGACCATGCGAATTCAATCTCTCCCCACTCTGCCCCAGACTTCCAACCGTCTGACCAAGTCTCAGCCGCAGAAACCCGAAGACCCTCAGCCCGCCCGCGACCGGATTTCGATAGCCACCCGTACCGGCAAAACCATCGGAGGGTTGGCCGGAGTGGGTGTTGGACTGTACGTCGCCTCTCAGTTGGGGGCCACCGGCCTGGCCGCCGCGGGAGCGGTGGGAGGCGCACTGGCCGGCGGGATTGTGGGCGCCTGGGCGCTGGGCAGTCTGGCCGGGTCCACTCGGTCGGGCGGCGATGGAGCCGTTCTGGCCCTTGGCGGAGGAGCCGTGGGGCTGGTAGCTGGTGCGGCTGCGGGCGGTTACCTGGGCGCCACTCAGGCCCTGGCCAGTCACCTGGGGACGGCCGCTGGCTTTGCTGCCGGAGGCATCCTGTTGGGAGCTACAGCCGGCTTTTTCCTGAGCTAGATACCCTGGCCCAAATCCGGCCTTTTCTTCTCGGCAGGTGCCGGTCGGGCCAGAGTCCAAGAATCCGCCCATGGGTAAGACAATTTTTTGGGTACTGATTCTCTGGGTGTCTGCCTGGTCGGATACCATACTTGTCGAGGGCAGCAGCGTCACTCGCACCGTCACCATCAAGGGGAAAGATGTCGTCAAGCTCGAGGCCGTAGACACCACGGTCACGATCCTGGGCCAGGGCGATATCCTGACACTGGATGGATCAGACAACCGGGTCGTGGTCAAAGCAGTCCTCAACGGAATCGTGATTACCGGCAGCAGCAACACGCTTCAAGTGGTGGGGCCATTGCACCAGTTGGACGTCCGAGGATGCGACAACAAGATTACTCTGGATGGCCCTTGCAAGCTCATTCAGTATGGCGGCAGCAACAACCATACGCGTTGGATTAAGCGTCCTGGTCTGAGCCAGCCCAAGGTGGAACGCACCGGCTGGGACAATGAGTTTCAGGTGTCCAGCCCCTGAGCCTTGTCGGGGACGGCATCGTGAAAGTTGCGCAAGTCTAGCTGCAGTCGCCCCCTGTCTCCCATGGTGAGGGTGCTCACGAAGCGGTGCTGCCAGCGGATGTCGGCTCGCGTATAGACAGTTCGGGCGTATACGGCCTGACCCAGAGCGTCATCAATGCCGGTGAGAGTGACAATGATTTCGCAGTTGCATTCATCCAGCGGGTCGGACGAAAGCAGGTTCAAAGGACTGTGCTCGTCCATGACGTGAGTCACCACGAAGCTTAAAGCAAACAGCGGGGTCTCACTCACCAACAGGACCAGGGGCTGCAGTCGGCGGTGGACTTCCCCCTTGCTGGTCATTTCGTTGCGGGCCAAAGTCGCTTTCACCTTGACGTCCACCAGCTGATTGGGCCTGGCGTTGGCCAGACGAAATTCGAGCAACTGTAGTCCCGCTTGCTCGCGCACGATCATGATTCGACTGAAGAGTATGCGCGCGCTGGGCACCGAGAACTTGGCGAAGGCCAGCCCCGCGATTAAGGCAAAACCCAGCGTTCCAGCGCAGGCCTCGAGGGACACCACCCAATGTCCATAGGTACTGCCTGGCGACAGCTCGCCGTACCCGATGGTAGCCAGGGTCTGCACACTGAAGAAGAAGGCATCCATGTATGAGCCTGGCCGGGCGCCTTTGATGCTTCCGTCTACCAGCCAGTAGAGTGTGCCGAAAACCAGATTGATGGCAAAATAGGTTGAGATCAACAAGGCTATGAAGCGGGGCCAACTGATGGCCATCAAATGGTGATATACGTCGGCGGCCGGGTCAGAGGGCAGGCCCAGCCGCTCAATCTGAAATCTTCCCTGCCGGTCGAGAGCCTGAATGTCCGTCACCCTAATCCTTGACGGCGCGAGCGGCATTGAGGACGCCGCCACTGGCCACTTTCCAGCACAGCGAGGGGACCCGAGTGACTCGCATCAGGCGGGCTTTTAACTCTTTGTTGCTGATGTCGGGGTGGCGGGCGAGCACCAGGTTGGCCACCCCGGTGACCATGGGCGCCGCCATCGAAGTGCCTGACTGAGAGCGATAGCCCCCCCCGGGAACGCAGGAGTAGATATCCTGGCCGGGGGCCACTGTGTCCACATGGTGGCGGCTGAAATTGCTGTAGCGATAGAGCCGGTTCTGCCGATCGCTGGCACCTACCCGCAAAGTGTTGGGCAGGTCGTAATTGGCGGGGTAGACGTTGATTTCGTCCAGACTCTGGCCTTCGTTGCCAGCGGCCAGGATGTGCAGCGCCGGTGAGGCGGCCAGGGCGTCCCGGAAGGATTGATTGAAACCCTGGCAAGTCCAGGAATGAGAGGTGACGCGGGCACCGTGGTGGGCGGCGAAGGCCAGACCTTTGATGGCGTCCGACATCTTGCCCTTGGCGTTCATGAACTTCACCCCCATCAGCCTGGCTTGGGGACTTACGCCGTAGACCCCCTGGCTGCCGTTGGCGGCGATAATTCCGCTGCAATGAGTTCCGTGAGAATCACGGTCCATAGGATCGTGGCTACCGTCGATGGCGTTGTAGCCGTGGGTGCCATCTTCGGGATTGCTCCAGAGATTGCCGGCCAAAGCCGGGTGATTGGTGTCAATGCCGGTATCCATCACAGCGATAATCGGCTCCCGACTGCCGGTGGTCATGGCCCAGGCTTCGGGTGCGTCGAGGTCGGCGTCAGGTTTGCCCCATTCCTGCCCCTGGTTGTCCAGGGCCCACTGGCGACGGTCGAGATTGGCGGGCAAAGCGCGCGGCTGGGGGCGATCGGGCCATTCTTCTTGATTGGCTAAGTGACGACCCAGAATCCAGCCGGCCAGGCCACCCGCCAGGGCCAATGAAAGGCCACCTGCGTATCGGGCCAGGGCCGAGCCAACCACTGCCCCGCCCA
Organism: bacterium; assembly: GCA_018780265.1. Lineage (GTDB taxonomy): Bacteria > Vulcanimicrobiota > Xenobia > Xenobiales > JADMJV01 > JADMJV01. The sequence goes on along the minus strand of JADMJV010000113.1, from coordinate 25,384 downwards.
AGCCCAGCAAGGTCACTCCCCCCACTCCCAGCAAAATCTCTCGTTGGGCCGGGCGGATGGCCAAACTGGAGGATCCGCCAGCCAGTCTGGGCAACGAAAAGGCCGGCAATGAGGCGGATTGCAGTGGGACGGCCTGATGCTGAGGTTCGGCATAAATCAGGTGGTTGGGCTCGGCGTAGCAGACCCGCGGGTCACGGCTGAGACTTTCCATGGCCTCTTTCTCGGTATTGGGCACCGACAGGCGCACCAGGTCGCCTTGAAAAGTGGTCCGCATGGCTGCCGGCATCTCAATACGCTCTAACAGTTCCAGTCCATGGTCTGATACAAAATTGTCCATGCCAGCCCGGTCCAGACCCGGTCTGAGCTTGACCAGAAGTTCGCCAGCCGCGCAGGTCGGTTGTGGACTGCTGACTTTCATCGTGAATCCAGTTTAGAACGGCCAGGTCGTGTACGCGGGTCCAACTTGTAAACTTACCATGGGGTATGCCTCTCCTTTGGCGGGGATCTTTAACCCGGCCAAGAACCCGGGGGCCATGAAACGCCTGATTATTGTGGGAGCTGGAAGTCGGGGGATGGGGGTCTATGCCGACTATGCGGCACGACACCCCCAACAGTTTGCGGTCGTGGGCGTGGCCGAGCCACGCCTCTATTATCGGCAGGAGACGGCCCGCCGACACGGACTGGGGTCTGACCGGTGCTGGGAAGACTGGCGACCCTTGTTGAGCCAACCCCCGCTGGCCGAGGCGGTGGTGGTAGCTACCCAGGACAAAGACCATGTGGAACCTGCGCTGGCCTTGCTGGAACACGGTTATGATGTCTTGCTGGAAAAGCCGATGGCCACCACCCTGGACGAGTGCCGCCAACTGCAACAGGCCAGCCGCCGCCATGAGAGGTTGCTGGTGGTGGCTCACGTACTGCGCTACACACCTTACTTTCGTCAGTTGAAGAGCCTGGTCGAGCAGCGGTTGCTGGGCCAACTGGCTACGGTTCGTCATTTTGAGCCGGTGCTCTACTGGCATCAGGCCCACTCGTTTGTGCGTGGCAACTGGCGCAATTCGCGCCAATCCGCCCCCATGATTTTGGCAAAGTCGTGCCATGATCTCGACATGATCTGCCATCTGGTGGGGGAGGACCCGGTAGCCGTGGCCAGTTTTGGTTCGCTCTCCCACTTTCGCGCCGCCCATCGACCGGCCCAGGCCACCGATCGTTGCCTGGACTGCCCCCTGGCCGATCAGGGCTGCGCCTATTCGGCCAAGCGATTTTACATGGGTTTTCAGCAGAAAGGTCAGCTGGGCTGGCCGCTGGATGTGCTCACGGCTGACACCAGTGCCGAAGGCGTCACCAAGGCCCTGCGTGAGGGCCCCTATGGTCGCTGTGTGTACGCCTGTGACAACGACGTGGTCGACCACCAGGTGGTGGCCCTCGAGTTTGCCTCAGGGGTGAGCGCCACTTTCACCATGACCGCCTTTGCCGCCGATCGTTGGCGCGAAACCGAGTTGCTGGGCAGCAAGGGGCAGTTGCTGGGCGACGGTCAGCGCCTGCGTTTCCGGTCTTTTGAGTCGGACGAGGAGCAGATGTGGGACTTTTCTCACGTGCCCACCCACGGTCACGGCGGTGGAGACGATGGCCTGATGGATTTTTTTCACGGCTGTCTGGAGAACCGTCAAGAAGCCCTGGCTCGCCCCCTGGCCGAGGAGGCTTTTCGTGGTCATGCCCTGTGTTTTGCGGCCGAGCAGGCTCGACTGCAGCGACGTGTGATCGAGATGTCGCTCTAGATCGTGTGGCGCAGTCGCCCCTTCTGGGCCGCATTGCTGGCAATTTGGGGAGTGGCCCTGCTGCTGCCCCGGCCCGTGCGCCAGGGGCCGGGTAAGCCCAACCCGCGTTGGCCACCCAAAAGTTTTGTGGTCTACTACGGACGTTGGGATCACGCCAAGATCGCCAAGGCCTGGGGCTACGACCTGATCATTGCTCACCCAGGCAGGAAATTGGAGGGATTCAACCGAGATCTGGTCGAGCGTCTGCGCAATGGGGCCAACGGCCAGAATCATATCCTGTTGGCCTATCTGTCGCTGGGCGAAGACGAAGATCCGCCGGTCGGACCTGTCCCCATGGCACCGCGCTATCTGGACGAGGTGAGCTATCGCCTGGAGAAGGGGTTTCCAGCCCGCGACCTGGACGGATTGCCCGTAGTCAGCCCCGGCCATGACGGTATTCCCGACCGCAACGGAGCCTGGGGCAGTTACTATGTCCATCCGGGCGACCCGGAGTGGCGCACCATGGTACTGGCCCGGGCAGACCGTCTGGCCGAGCGCGGTGTGGATGGGTTTTTCCTGGACACGGTCGATGTGCGCCCGGCTTTGCGGGCCGACATGATGGGCCTGATCGAGCAGCTTCGGCAGCGCTTTCCCAGGCTCTATCTGGTCAGCAATCGCGGCGTTGATCTGGTGCAGAAATTTCCTGAGCGCAGCCTGGCCTGCCTGGATGGGGTGGTACTGGAGAGCTGGTTTACTCAGTGGAACTGGTCCTGGGGACGGGCTACGTTGAGCCCTTATTGGGCCGAAAATCAGCGACTCCTGTCGAAGGTTTTGCAGCCTCATCCTTCGCTGTGTAAACTGTTTCTTGACTACCTCGACCCCGAGCAGCCCGATCGCGGGCCCCTGCTGGCCCGCCGGCGTGAATTTGGCCCGGCCTTCTGGTCGCATCCATTCTTAAACCGCCTCGACAATCTCCCACCCTGCCCGCCTCAAGGGCTGGAGGCTCCCCAATCCCTGTCGGCCCGGCGCACCCCGGAGGGGCTTGTCGAGGTGACCGTTGCGGGCGACTGCGAGGCCCTGGCGGTCACGGCTGCTGGGGTCGAGGTGCCCCTGCCTCATCTGCGCGGCCCCTGGGCAGTGGGAGCCGCTCAAAGCCTGCGCCTGCGCCGCGTCGATCAACAGGGCCGGATCTCAGCCAGCGTCGAGGTGGCCGTGCCCCCCGCCGCCCCGGCCTTCGATACAGAATGGATTGTTCTGGAGCTGGAACATTCGCTGCAGGTCCGTTGGGAAGGTGGGGAGCCGGCCCAACTCTGGCTGGGAGCTGAGCCCGGGCAGATTCGCCCTGTGCCAGTCAGCGGCCCCAGCCCGCTGCTAGCCCAGGGCCTGAAGTTGGACCAGCTTTACTGGATATCGTTGTCGCGGCCGGGGGGGCCGCCCGAGGTGGCCAGGCCGGCTCGTACTCACGACGTCACCCCGCCCCCCCGCCCGGCCCGGGTGCGAGCCCGCTATCACGGTGGATTCCTCACCGTGAGTTGGACCGAGGTTGAGGCCAGCGACCTGGCCGGTTACAGAATTTACGTCACTCGCCCGGGTGCTCCCCTGGCTTTGCCCTATCAGGTGGGCCCGCAGGCCAATTTCGAGGTGGCTTTGCCCGACCTCGCCTACAAAATCCTGGTGACCAGTTTTGACACGGGCAATCATGAGAGCCTTCCCACAGCCCCCTGAAGCGGGAAGGATCGCCTGCTCAGGAGGCAAAGCAGGCGGCCTGTGGAGGTGCCTTTGAGTTCGGAAGTGTATGACGTGGCGATTGTTGGTGGAGGACCGGGCGGCTATGTGGCCGCCATCCGTGCCGCCCAACTGGGATTGAAGACTTTGTTGATAGAGAAAGACAAGGCCCTGGGCGGCACCTGTCTGCACCGCGGTTGCATCCCCACCAAGACCTGGCTGCACGATTCCGATTTCTACCACAAGGTGCTCCACTGTGAAAAATACGGAATCAAGCTGTCGGCCCCACCCCAGCTGGATATCGTCCAGTTGTTGAAGCGCAAGAACGAGGTGATTCGGCGCATGGCCATGGGCCTCGACGGTCTCATGAAAAAGAACCGGGTTGAAGTGGCCACCGGTTGGGGGCGTTTGCTCTCGCCCACGCGTCTGCAGGTGGACGAGCGAGTGGTGGAAGCCCGCCATCTGGTGCTGGCCACCGGCTCGGCGCCCTCGCTGCTGCCCGGCCTGCAGGTGGACAGCAGGCGGGTTTTCACCAGCGACGAGATTTTGGAACTGGATTCCGTGCCTACCAGCATCGTCATCCTGGGCGCTGGCGCCGTGGGCATGGAGTTTGCCTCCATCTACAACCGGCTGGGCAGCAAGGTTGTGGTGTTAGAGATGATGGACCGGGCTCTACCTATGGAGGATGCCGAAATCTCGGCGGAAATTGCCAGGTCCTATCAGCGCCAGGGAATTGAAGTGCTCACCTCCACCCGCATGCAAAAGGTAGAGGTGCAAGAGCACGGTGTGCGTGTGCAGGTTTCCGGGTCGGCTGGGGAACGCTGGCTGGAGGCGGAAATCTTGCTCTCGGCGGCCGGGCGCAAGCCTCTGCTGGAGGGGATCGGGGTCGAAGAACTGGGTTTGAGCAAGGCCGGTCGTTACTTGCAGGTGGACGGCCTGATGCGCACCAGCATCAGCAATATCTACGCCATCGGCGACATTGTGCCGTCTGCCCAGCTGGCTCACGTGGCTTCGGCGGAAGGCATCGTGGCCGTGGAGCACATCGCCGGTCACACCACCCGACCGCTCGACTACCACAAGATTCCCAGCGCCACCTACTGTCATCCCGAAGTGGCCAGCGTGGGCCTGACCGAGCAGCAAGCCATCGAGAAAGGCTACGCGGTCAGGGTGGGCCGTTTCCCCTGGGCGGCTTTGGGCAAGGCCCAGATGATGGGCGAAACGGAGGGACTGGTGAAGGTGGTTGCCGAGGAAAAATACGGTGAGCTTCTGGGGGTCCACATGGTGGGTCCGCTGGCTACCGAACTGATCCACGAGGCCTGCGTGGCCCTCAATTGCGAGGCCACGGTCGAGGAACTATTTCGCACGGTTCACGCCCATCCCACTTTGTCCGAAGGGGTCATGGAGGCGGCTCACGGCGTCTTCTCCAATCCCATTCACTACATTCCGCCGCCCGTGCGCAAGCCGGCGGCTCGATGAAGACTTCGCAGGAACTGCTGCGCGCCTACTATTTTCTGCAGCTCAATCGGGCCCTGGAAGAGCGTCTGCTCACCTTTTATATGCAGAACAAAGTGGTGGGAGGTCTCTACCGCAGTCTCGGTCAGGAAGCGATTTCGGTGGGCACGGCTCTGGCCATGCAGCCTCAAGACTGGATCGCCCCCCTGATTCGCAATGTGGGGGCCTTTTTGGTGCGAGGCTATCGCCCCCGCGACCTGTTTACCCAGTACATGGCCAAGGCCACCTCGCCCACGGCCGGTCGAGACTGCAACACCCATTTCGGCGACTGTAGCCGCGGCGTGGTGGCGCCCATCTCCATGCTGGGAGCCATGATTCCGGTGATGGTGGGGGTGGGCTGGGGCAGCCGTCTGCAGGGCCACGACCGGGTGGCCCTGACCTATATTGGTGACGGCGGTACCAGCACCGGGGACTTTCACGAAGGGCTCAATCTGGCCTCGGTGTGGAAGGCTCCTTTTGTTTTGGTGGCCGAGCACAACCAGTATGCCTACAGCACCCCCACGGGCAAGCAGATGGCCATCACGGACCTGGCCGAGCGGGCCCGGGCCTACGCCATTCCCGCCGAGATAGTGGATGGCAACGACCTCTTGGCCGTTTATGCGGCCACTCAGAGGGCTCTGGAACACGCGCGCTCGGGTCAAGGGCCGTATTTTCTCGAGTGTAAGACCATGCGAATGCGGGGCCACGCCGAGCATGACGATGCCCGCTATGTCCCGCCCCAATTGCTGGAAGAATGGAGAAGCAGGGACCCGATCGATCGCTTTCGCAGCCGATTGCTGGAAGAGTTCGGGATTTCCCAGGCCCAACTGGACGAGCAGGACGCCCGGGTGGTGACTCTGATTCAGCAAGATGCGGATTTCGCCGAGCAGAGCCCCTATCCCGAAGGGAGTCAGGCAGTGGGAGGGGTTTTCGCACCATGATGACCATGCTGGAGGCCATTCGCGCTGCCCTGCGCGACGAAATGCGGGCCGATCCCTCGGTCGTTTTGATGGGCCAGGATATCGGCGATTTTGGGGGCGCCTTTAAGGTGACTCAAGGACTGCTCGACGAGTTTGGAGAGTCGCGCGTGGCCGACACTCCCATCAGTGAGTCGGCCATGATCGGGGCTGCCATCGGCGCCTCGATGGTAGGCTTGAAGCCAGTGGTGGAGATGCAGTTTATCGACTTTCTGGCCTGTGGCTACAATCAGTTGGTCAACTTTGCGGGTAAAATGCGTTATCGCTGGGGCCAGGGCGCCTCCCTGGTGGTGCGCGGCCCCTGTGGGGCCGGCGTCAGCGGCAGTTGTTTTCACTCGCAGAGCCCGGAATCCACCTACATGTGCGTGCCCGGTATCAAGGTGGTCTATCCCAGCACGGCCGAGGACGCCTATGGACTGCTGCGCAGCGCCATTCAGGACCCCGATCCGGTGCTGTTTTTGGAGCACAAGTATCTTTATCGTCGCATCAAGGGAGAGTTGCCGGCAGGCCCCATTGCTTTGGGGCAGGCTCGGATTTGCCGACCCGGGCAGCGATTGACCGTGGTCACCTATGGAGCGACCGTGCACACGGCTGTGGAGGTGGCCGCTCAGTTGGGGGACAGTGTCGAGGTCATCGACTTGCGCTGCTTGCAGCCCCTCGATGAAGCCACTTTGTTTGCTTCGGTCAAGCGCACCAACAAAGTCATCCTCTACCACGAAGCGCAGAAGACCCTGGGTTTTGGGGCCGAGTTGTCGGCGCGCATCGGCGAGCAGCTCTTTGAATACCTGGATGGGCCCATTTTGCGCGTGGCTGCTCCAGATTCTCCCATTCCCTTCAGTCCTAATCTGGAGAAGGCCTATCTGCCGGGGGCCGAGCAGTTGATGCAGGCCTGTCGGCGCTTGCTCGACTACTGACGGTAAAGTATCATCAGGTCGTTGACGTTGGTCCCGGTGGGGCCAACCTGCACATGCTGTCCGATTTTGGCAAAAAATGCGTGACTGTCATTGTCTTGCAGGTAGGCTGCAGCATCCAGTCCCAAGGCCCGGGCTCGAGCCACCGTGGTGGCATCCGACCAGGCCCCTGCAACCTCGATGCCTTCTCCGTCCTCGCCGTCGCTGGCGGCGGCCAGCAGCAACCGGGGACTTTTTAGCTGAGCCTCAAGAGCGAAAGCCAGCGCCAGTTCCTGACAGCGCCCCCCGCGCCCGCTTCCCGACACGGTCACGCTGGTTTCTCCCACGGCCAACCACAGCCCGGGTTGCTCCAGGTTGGCCAGATCTTTGGCTACCTGGCGGGCTTCGCCCCGCAGTGCCCCAGAATAGACCCGGGCAGGCAATCCTCGCCGGCGGGCGGCCTGCAGGGCTGCCTGGAGCAGTGTTTGACAGTCGGCCACTACCTCCAGGGGACCCCCTCCGGCAGTAGGCCCGGAGCCGACAAACTCGGGGGGCGAATCGATGACGTCGGAGATGACCAGGGTAGTAGTGCCCGGCGGCAACCAGCGATTCAGGCCTCCCCACTTGAGATCGGAGAGTTGTCCGCGCTGCCGATTCATCTCTTCGATGGGCAGTCCGCTACTCATCAGGTGGCGATTGAGGTCGATGATCTCGGCCAACGACACGCCCTCTTTAGGGATTTCGGCCAGACTGGAGGCCCCTCCACTGAGCAGCACGATAACGGTGGCTCCCTCTGGCAGGTCTCGGAGGTAGCTCTGCAGTCGCCGTCCGGCAGCTTCGGAGCGGGCATCCGGGATCGGGTGGCCCCCCCGCAAATACTCGAAAGGCGGGGGGAGTTGAGCAGGGTGTTTTCCCACCACCACGCCCCCTCGAATCCGACCCTGCAGAGCCTGTAGAGCCGACAGCGCCATACTCTCTCCGGCTTTGCCCAGTGCCACCAGGTGAAGATTGTCGCCCTCAATGTTTTGCAGTGCCTGAGGCAAGACCCGAGCTGGATGGCTGGCTTCCACGGCTTCTTGAAAAATCGCCACTAAAGTCACCGACTCCAATCCCCTTGTCACGGGCGTGGATTACTCGATTCCGTGGTAGAGGTCCGCCAGGGGCAGTTCGCAATCGATCTCTGGCAACCCGATGACCCCGTCCGCATACAGTTCGCGCGCGAACCCCTGGTCCGTGCGGCGGAATGCCTGCACGGCCTGCGAGTCCTGTTCGACCAACAGGTAGACCATAAGGGATGAAATGGTAAGGTAGGCGTCTTTCTTTTCTCCCTCGTCCAGGCGCCGCGTGCGCTTGGACAAAACCTCTACAATCACGACCGGTTCGTCCTGGAAGCTGTCGTCCAATGGGTTGGAGCGACAGATGACCGAGGCGTCCGGATAATAGAATCGCACATGATTGGGCAAACGGATGCGAATTTTGGTGTCACTGTTGTAAGGTTGGCAGGCCCGGCCCCGCAAACGGGACCAGAGCAGACCGTAAATATTCATTACAATTCGGTTGTGGCGATTGCGCGCACCAGACATCGCGTAAAGCACACCGCCCAGGTATTCGTGCTTGATCTCCGACTCAAGTTCCGCGGCCAAATAGTCGCCTATCGAGACCGCTTTGTATTGCTCTGGCGACTCCATGGCGCTCAGTCTAGCCGCTCACCCTGATCAACGCAACAGGTAGGATATTGGAGGACGGTGTGGAATTTAATTCATCATGAGAGCCGCGCGTTGGCTGTGGGCTGGTTTGATGGTGGGTGCAGTGGCGGCCCAGCCAGTCTATACCAATACCGACATCCATTCGCTGAAGTCTCGTTACCTGCCCAAGGCCATTCGGGCTTCGCGATTTCCGCCCAGCTATCCGGCACTGTTTGACAGCAAGCCGTATCAAACGCCCAAGTATGTGGCGTGGATGCTTCCCTTTCAAGACTGGGCTGACGAGTATCGGGCTTACTTCGATCGCCACTACCATGATCCCAGAATTCAATTGCAGCCCAGTTTGATCTGCATGCATTACACCGTGACCGACTCGGCCGAAGCGGTATGGAACAGCTTCAATCGGGGCTGCTACATGTCCAATGGCAATAAAGGGAGTGTGTTTGGTCACGTCAGTGTGCATTTGATGATCGATCAGGCGGGCACCGTCTATCAACTGCTGCCTTTTGATCGACGCTGCACGGGCGCCTACGGCGTCAACCACAAGGCCATTTCCATCGAGATGGTGGCCAGCGATGAGGGCGATTTGCTGTCGCGGACCCGGCAGGTGTGGTCGTCCTTTTGTGTGGTGCGCGACCTGATGAAGCGCTACAACATTCCCGCCCAGGGCATCATCGCTCACTACGAAGTCAGCCAGGGCAAGACGGTCGTCCCGGACTATCTCGACTACAACGACACCGAGGTACCCGACCGATATCCCGAGAAGTATGCCCGCTACGACCCGGGTCCCACCTATATGGGATGGTTGCGCAGTTACTTGCAGAAAAACCCGCCTTGACAGGAGTTCCCGAACAGTCCCCCTTTCAACCGTATGTCTCCGAACAGGACAACGTAGCCGAATTCACCTGGGTGGCGCTGGTGTTGGGGGTTTTGCAGGCGGTCTTTTTCGGGGTAGCCGACGCTTACCTGGCTCTCAAGCTGGGAATGACGGTGGGCGCTTCGATTCCGGCCGCCGTCATTTCCATGTCGATTCTGCGGGGAATTTTGCGCCGCGGCACGGTGCTCGAAAATAATCTGGTGCAAAACATGGCCTCGGTGGGGGAGTCGTTGGCGGCCGGGGCTACCTTTACCATTCCGGCTCTCTACCTTCTGCAAGACGCGCTGGCCAAAAAAGGCCAACCGCCGCCCTTCGAGTTGTCGCTGCCGCAGGTGTATTTTATCACCTGCATGGGCGGCCTGATGGGTATCTTCTTTATGATCCCCATGCGTCGCTACCTGATCGTCAAAGAACACGGTCGCCTGCGCTATCCCGAGGGGACGGCCTGTGCCGAGGTTCTCATGGCTGGCGACAAGGGCGGCCAGTCGGCCGGCACCGTCTTTGCCGCCATCGCCGTGGCCGGCCTGTACCGCATCGCCATGAATGCACTGGGGCTGTTTAAGGACATCGTCACCTGGCCGGTGCTCAAGTTGAAGACCGAGTTGAGTTTTGACCTGCTCCCCTCCCTGATGGCGGTGGGCTTTATTCTGGGCCTGGAGACTTGTGGCATCATGATGGCCGGGGCGGCTCTGGGCTGGTTCGTCATCATTCCCTTGATCAGTTTTTTTGGTCAGGGCCTGACAACCGTGGTGGCCCCAGCAGATGGGCTGATCTCGGCCATGGCGCCCTACGATGTGTGGTCCTTCTATCTTCGCTACATCGGTGCTGGCGCGGTAGCTTTTGGTGGCCTGGTCAGTCTGTTCAAAGCTATGCCCACCATTATCGACTCGATTGCGGCCGTGTTTCGCGAACTCAAGGGGTCGCGGACAGGGGGGGCTGCCGCTGGCGAAACGGGCCGCACTTCCAAAGATATTCCCCTGACGCTGGTACTGGGCGCCTGGTTGATGATTTTCTTGATGATCGGCCTCAATCGGGGCGTCAATCAGGTGGGCTTTTTGGGCGCCTTTCTGGCGGTGGCCTTTGCCTTCTTTTTTGTGACCGTCTCCTCCCGCATCGTGGGCATCGTGGGCACCACCTCCATGCCGCTCTCGGGTATGACCATCGGGGCGCTGTTGGTGACCTGTCTGGTGATTAAGAATGCCGGCTACACGGCCGCCTTGGGCATGGGAGCGGCTCTGGTGATCGCCTCCATGGTGTGCATCGCCATTTCGATGGGCGGCGACATCTCTCAGGACCTGAAAATCGGTTTTCTGCTGGGCGCCACCCCCATGTGGGTTCAGATTACCCAGGTGATCAGCGTATTGATCTCTTCCGCCTCGGTCTGTCTTTTGGTGCAGATGATGGCCCCGCAGGTGGTCGATCACACCTACAAGGCTCCCCAGGCCAATCTCTTGTTCCTGGTCACACAGGGCGTAATTGGGGGAGAACTGCCCTGGGTTCCCGTGATGATCGGGATGTGTGTGGCCGCCTGCGTGGAGATGATGGGAATCGGCAGTTTGCCCTTTGCGGTGGGCCTCTACCTGCCCCTGGAATTGACCACCACGCTCATGTTTGGCGGTCTGATTCACTACTACTTTCACCAGGTCTATGCCAAAGACCGTCACAAGCGTCTCTATGATCACGGACTGCTGGTCTGCTCCGGTCTGGTCGCCGGGGACGCTCTGGTGGGGGTGATGTTGGCCGTGCTGGCCCGCGCCAAAGTGGACTGGACCGTGCCCGGATTTGCGCTGGCCCAGAACCAGGCCTTTGCCGTCCTCTGTTTTTCGGGACTGTGTGTCTACCTGTTCTGGCAGGTGCGCAAAGCGGCTCAAGAACCGCAAACAGGAGGTGGCCCCACGCAGACTCCTGATTTAGGGCCCGTCGCCAAATAACTCAGGGACATTATGGATCAAACCCTGGTAAAATCGAATCGTTCAACGTTTTCGTGAAGTTTGTCTGTTCGTTCGGCTTTCGACCGGGACGTGGCACGCACGATGCGATTCGTTCCCTGAATCGAGCGCTGAGCAGGGGGTCCGGCAGTTGGGTCTTGGAGATTGATATAAAGTCCTTCAGAGGGGACAGCCTGGACCGTAAGTGGCTGATGAAGATGCTTCAAGTCAGAGTGGCCGACAAATCGATGCTTCGGCTCGTCGGCAAATGTCTCAAGGTCGGAATCTTGGATGGTGAGGAATTCTCCATGACGGAGGATGGCACCACTCAGGGTTCGAGCCTGTCCCCGCTTCTGGGCAATGTCTATCTTCACTACGCCCTTGACAGTGCCGGCAAGTTAGCAAGACCCTCTCCACCTTTTCGACCTTCCCCCCTCTCCCTTAAGAAGGCCTGCCAGTGGCACACGAGTAATTCCTTAGCGTCGATAACTCTTTCAGGATCAATGGACGGCGAATTTTTTGGCCGATCGAATATGACTTCAGACTCCATTTCGACCAGCTTATTTCAGGACGGGCCCTAAGGGCCCGTTAAGGCGATATTAGCTCCACAGTGGGGAAGTAGTTGCGAAATCGAGACGGGTCTCGAGTGAGCAATCCGCGGCGTGAGCCCCAATGTAGAAGTCGGGCAAAGGGGAACTGCGCACCCCACCCGCTCGTCGGTAGGCAACAAAGGCCTTGCTTGCCAAAAAGGCGGCCTGGTAGTCTCGCCGATACAGGTCCTTTGGCAATGCGTCCTCAAGTTCTTCGATGCGCGCGAAGCCCGCGGATATCTCGGCATAGATGAGAGGATTGATGACCAGCACGCAATGATCGGCCGCCTCGGCCAGCGCGTTTTCCGACCACCGGCCCCAACAGGGGTCGGAAGTCAATGTCCAGAATCACGCAACTGCCCACCAGTACAGCGGACACCGATTTACTCGCCTCTCGTCAATGCCAAAATTTCTTCGGTTGTGAGTGGAACCGTGGCGCGCCCCCTTAAGAGGTCAAGCGCTTTACTCCCGCGCGATGGGCCTTTGTGGGCGGAAATTCGCACGCGAACCTCGGTGCTGGGAAGAAAACCAAGCTGCTCGCGAATCTCGGCGGGAATCGTAATCTGACCTTTTGAAGTAATTCGCATATTCTTACCTGTAAGAGTAATCGGGACTCTTTCTGCCTGTCAAGGAGCGAGGCCCAGCCATTCGGCGGCCAGCGCCGGCAGGGCTCGCAGGGCCAGCCCCCCCAGGCTTTTGGGCAGGCTGGCCAGGCCTTGATTGGCGCTTAAGATGCGCTGCAGTTGCTGGGGATAGCGACTCAGTACCGGCATGAAGATGCGCGGGAAACGCATCATGGCCAGCGCCAGCCCGGTCACAATGTAGTAGTGGCGCACCAGTTTGCGGTATCGCCTCACGTAGGCGTTCAGGTCCGGGTAGTTTTGGCCCAGCGCCTCGGCTTGCAGAAAGGCCAGGCTGAGTCCCTCGCCGGTGCAGGCGTCGAGATAGCCGGCAGCATCTCCGATCAGGACTACCCCGGGTGCGGCAACATGGCGAACTCGTTGGCACAGAGGGCCGATGCCGGCCAGGGGTCCAATTGGTTCGCCCAGGCGTTCGCGCAACTGAGGAAAGTCGTCCAGCCACTGGGATCGCCCCTTGCCTGGACCCTGAATCAGAGCTACGCCCAGCAAATTGGGGCCGGCCGGTGACAGATAGGCCTCGCTGACCCCGCTGAGATGAATTTCGACTCTCTGGTTCCAGGGCGCCATTTGATAATGTTGGCGCCAACCCCAGCGACGCAGCCAGTTGGGAGTTGGCAATTGCCAGCCCAGTTCGCGGCGAACCCGCGAATGCAGTCCGTCGGCGCCCACCAGCAGTCGGCAGCGCCAGCGCTCGCCCGCGGCGCTCTCCACTTCAAAACAGGAACCCTGCCGGGAGAGATGCTTGATTTCAACCTTGTCTTGATAGTCCAGTTGGGGGTGCAGCAGCGCTTGGGAAAGATCGGGGCGGCGAATCACGCGCCCGGGACCTTCGGCAAAATTGGCACCCGCGTGCTTTTGGCCGTGCACGTACTCGACCCCCGCGAAAGGCTGACCGGGCGGATGCTCCAACCCCAGCCGACGCAGAGCGGCCACACCCACCGGCATGACGCCTTCGCCACAAACCTTGTCAAGCGGCCAACTGCGCCGCTCCAGCACTAGAGAACGAAAACCTCTTTGGGCCAAAGCCCTAGCACAGCCCAACCCGGCCGGACCCCCTCCCACAATGAGAATTTCGACTTCTTTCACTCGCGAGAGCGGCCTTTCTATAGCGACCCCGCTAGCGGATGCGGCCGATGCGCTGGAAGGGGAAGAAGATGAACTCGGCCTTGCCCACATAGTTTTTCAGAGGGACGTCGCCCCAGTAGCGAGAGTCATAGGAGTCGTTGCGGTTGTCGCCCATCATGAAGACGCGTCCGGGTTTCACCCGAAAGGGCGGGAAATCCTGAGCGATGGGCTCTTTAATGTAGCTTTCAACAACGGCCTGATCGTTGCGGTAGAGTTGGCCGCCCCGCACTTCAATGGTATCTCCCTCAATGCCAACCACGCGTTTGATCAGGTCTTCCTTGTCGCCGTGGTAGCTGTCGGGGGGATGGAAAACGGCCACGTCGCCGCGGGCAGGGCTACAAAACCGGTATTGCAGTTCGTTGACCAAAATGTAGTCGTGGATCTGCAGGGTGGGGATCATCGAGCCAGAGGGGATATAGTAGCTGCGCACGATGAAATGAATCAGCAGCAGTGCGCTAACTCCGGCCTGCACGATAGAATCGATGAATTCGTTGAAATTGCGACGAAAGAGAGTGTCTTCCTCGGCGATCGGCCCGTGGCTGGCCAACCCCACCCAGGACAGGGGCGCGGAGATAAGGCTCCACAAGGGATTGAGCACCTGCATGATGGGACTGAGCAGTCCCGGTACCATGTAGACCAGCAGCCGCGCAAAGGTTAGAACATAGAGAATGATAAAAAGGTGAGTTTCGGTCACGCAGGCGCTTTCTTGCTGTGCCAAGTGAACCCTGCATCAAACTTGGGAGGTAGCCCGTGGGGCGAACAATGTTACTGATGGCCATCGCGGTGGTGGCGGTTACTCTTGGCGATATCTGGATGTCTCAGACGATGAAAAGCGTGGGCCAGGTTCGCGTCGCCAGTCCAGGCGATTTGTTCTCAGTAGCCGCTCGGGTGCTGGCGATTCCCAGGTTTTGGATGGCCGTATCCGGGATGACCATCTTCTTTTTTATCTGGACTTCGATTTTGTCGTATGCCGATTTGACTTATGTGCTGCCCCTCACGGCCCTGACTTACGTACTCAATGCCCTGCTGGCACCCTGGTTGCTGAACGAAGTGGTCACGCCTACCCGCTGGGTGGGCGTGGGCCTGATTTCGGCCGGGGTGGCCCTGGTGGCTTTGAGCGAAGCCTGGCAAAAGTCGCCTCCTACGCCATGATTTTCTTTCGGTCACCAGGACCGGACTAGATAGTATTGAAATATTTTCAAGACGATGAATCGCTATGCACTTTTGGGAACCCTATCTGCGTTCGGCCTGGGGCTGCTCGCCTTGAGTTGGCCGGCGCGCATCGAGCAACCACCGGCCCGTTTCGATTGTCAGCCCGGCTGTGTACTGATCTTCGCCAATGCCACCGAGCGATCCGACCATGTTCCGCTAACGGGGTTCCCCTGGTGGGTAAAGGCCCGGCTCGGGGATCACGAACTTGATGTCAAGCGCCAATGGGGCGGGTTTCGCCTTCAGGTTCCCAGCGATTTTCCCGAAGGCAAAACGATTTTGACCGTCCAGTTGGGCGGCATACGAGCTCAAGACTGGCAGTGCCCCATGGTGATCGACGCCACTCCTCCCGAGTTGCGACTGGTGCAACCGGCCGCCGATGTGGCCATCGCGGGCGAGTGGGCAGACCTGGTTGGCTACTCGGAAGGACGCTTCAAATTTCATGTTCCCTTGAAAGAGGGTTGGAACGTCATCAAATTGTCTTCTCGGGATCGAGCCGGCAACGGCACCCGCCTGGAGCGGCGTGTTTTTTCCGATCGGGTGCCGCCGACTTTGTCGTTGGAGCGACTGCTGGTCGATGGCAACTCCGAACCGCTGCGCGGTAAGGATAGCCAGAAGGATAGTTTTCGGGTGCGCGTGTTGATTCGCGATGATAGCGGGGCCGAAAAGCTACGCTACCGGCTGGATGGGGGCCAATGGGTCAGGCCTCCGCTCGGCCAGCACGAGGGCATGGGCCAGGTGATCTTTCCTTTGCGGGGTCTGGCCGAGGGCACCCGCCGCCTGGAATTTGAGGCCGTTGACCGGGCCGGGCGGAAAGTGACCGAAGAGGCCGAGTTTGTGGTGGACAGCAGCGAAGTGATGGGCGCCAAGACGATGACTCTGGGCGCTCGCGGGCAGGATGTGTATCAACTGCAGGAGCGTCTCCATGAGGCCGGCGCTCTGGGCAAGGCCAATATCAACGGCAGTTTTGATGACGTGACCGAGGCCGCTGTGCGCCGCTTTCAGGCCCTGGAAGGCTTGCCGGAAACCGGTCGGGTGGGATCGCAGACTTTGCTGGCTTTGGGACCGCGCGTATTCGTCAATCTGGCGGCCTTCGAACTGGTGTTGGATCGCCCCGGCGAGAGCCCACATCGCTTTGGGGTGGCCTGTGGCCAGCCGGCCTGGCCCACGCCCACGGGCAGGTTCAAAGTTTGGGACAAGGTCAAAGACCCCAGTTGGATACCGCCCGATTCTCCCTGGGCCCGCGAAGCGGAGACCATCCCGCCCGGACCCAGCAATCCGCTGGGGACTCGCTGGATCGGACTGGATTGGGGAGGGGTGGGCATTCATGGAACCAATGCCGACTGGTCGATCGGGTCGGCCAGTTCGCACGGGTGCCTGCGCATGCACATCTCCGATGTGGAAGCACTGTACGACTTGTTGGCAGAAGGGACACCGGTAACCATCTTTAGCGGTGGCGAGCCCGACCCCATGCTTCGGCGCTACTGGCCCTGACCGTTTGGGCAGTTTCGCCCAAACAAGGCAGGGGTGCCCGTACGGGGCTGCGAAGGCGCGCCTACTGATACCAATCCGGCAGGAGTTAGCATGTTCCAGAATACTCTCATCCCCTATGTGGTCGAGCAGACGGCTCGCGGCGAGCGCAGCTACGATATCTATTCGCGGCTGCTGAAGAATCGCATTATCTTCATCGGCGACGCCATCGACGACCACATCGCCAACCTGGTCATCGCCCAACTCCTGTTCCTGGAACAAGAGGATCCAGACAAGGACATCGACGTCTACATCAACAGCCCGGGCGGCTCGGTCACTTCCGGATTGGCCATGTATGACTGCATGCAGCTGGTCAAGCCGGACGTGAGCTGCATCTGTATGGGCATGGCCGCCAGCGCCGCCGCCGTGTTGCTGGCCGGTGGCGCCAAGGGCAAACGGTATGCTTTGCCCTACAGTCGCATCATGATTCACCAACCCTGGATTGGTCAGATCGGCGGCCAGGCCACCGATATCGATATTCACGCCAAGCAGATTCTCAAGACTCGCGCTTTGTTGAACCAGATTTTGGCCGATCATACCGGGCAGGAACTGAGCAAAGTCGAGAGGGACACCGAGCGAGACTATTATATGTCGGCCGCAGAGGCGGTGGAGTACGGCCTGATCGATCAGGTCATCACTCGCGAATCGCGCTAGTGGAAACCCTGTTCCTGCGGGCCTGCCGCAATCAGCCCATCGAGCGGGTGCCGGTGTGGCTGATGCGCCAGGCCGGTCGTTACATGGCCGAGTATCGCGATCTACGGGCACGTTATTCTTTTTTGGAATTGTGCAAGCAGCCGGAACTGGCCGCTGAAGTCACGCTTCACGCCCGTCAGGTGCTGCAAGTGGATGCGGCCATTTTGTTTGCCGACATCCTGCTCATCGTGGAGTGCCTGGGTCTTAACCTTTCCTTTCAGAAAGGCGATGGACCCTGCATCTCCGAGCCGTTGCGCACGGGTGAGCAGATCGCGCGCCTGCCCAAGGTTGAGGTGGCCGATCTGGACTATGTCTATCAGGCGGTTCGACTGGTTCGCCGCGACCTGCCTGAGGAGATTTCCCTGATCGGCTTTGCCGGGGCTCCCTTCACGGTGGCTTCCTATTGTGTGGAAGGGGGAAGTTCGCGCGAATTCCTACACACCAAGCGGCTTATGTACACACAGCCGCAGGCCTGGGACCGACTCATGACCACTCTGGCCGATGCCACCATTCTCTATCTGCGCGGTCAGATCGAGGCGGGGGCTGATTCGATTCAGCTGTTTGACTCGTGGGCTGGCTGCCTGTCGCCACACGACTACCGGAAATATGTGAAACCATACAGCCAGAAGGTGCTCACCAGTCTGCCGACCGAGGTTCCCAAGATCCATTTTGGACGAGGTTCGGCTTTGTTGCTGCAGGACATGGCCGAATGCGGAGCCGATGTGGTGGGGGTGGATTTTATGACGCCACTGGACTGGGCCCGCCAGCAATTGGGTTCGCGGCCAGTACAGGGCAATCTCGACCCGGCCATCTTGCTTACCGATCGCGAGACCATTCGCAATCATACTGAGGCCGTGCTCAAACAGGGTGGCGGTCAGGGCCATATTTTTAACCTGGGGCACGGCATTGTCCAACAGACACCGGTGGACAACGTGAAGTTTTTGGTGGAGACGGTGCGAGAGCAGTCCAGTGTCTCCTTTTTATGATCTGATTGTGGTGGGCGGCGGCCTCACCGGATTGACGGCCGCCTACCGGGCCCATCAGCGCGGTTGGAAATTTTTGTTGCTGGAAGCCAGTGCCCGTTTTGGCGGTTCGTTGGAGACACTCAGCGCCGACGGACTTCTGCAGGAATTGGGCGCAGAGTCCATGGTCACGGCCAAACCGTGGGGTAAAGAGCTTTGCCTGGAACTGGGATTGGCCGATCAATTGGTCAGTCCGCAGCCAGAATACCACAAAACCATGATCGTGCGTGGCGGCAGGTTGATGTCCATTCCCGAGGGGTTACGCCTGTTGGCACCCAGTCAGTGGTGGCCGTTTCTTCGTTCCCCGGCTGTGAGTTGGTGGGGCAAACTGCGCATGGCCTGCGAGTTTTTTGTGCCCGCCCGGCCGGCAGGGTCCGGCGATGAGTCGCTCGCTTCTTTTGTGCGTCGCAGGCTGGGACAGGAAGCGCTGGAGCGTATTGCCCAGCCCATGGTGGCGGGCATTTACACGGCCGACCCGGAGACTTTGAGCATGCGGGCTACTTTGCCCCAGTTTCTTGAGTTTGAACGCAAATATGGCAGCGTCTGCCGGGGCTTGTTGCTCAGTCCCGAAGCCCGGGCCAGTCGAGGACCGCGCTATCACCTTTTCACCAGTTTGCGGGGAGGTTTTGGGCAGTTGATTGAGGCCCTGCTTGGCCAACTTCCGTCCGAATGTGTACGCGGGGGCGAAGCCGTCACCCAGTTGAAGCCCCTGGAGAACGGTTGGGAAGTCAACGGCCATTCCACCGCGCGCGTGGTCATGGCCACGCCCACCTATGTGGCAGCCGAACTGGTGCGACCGTGGGACTCGGCGGCGGCCGACTTGTTGGACCGCCAGGAATACCTTTCTTCGGCTACCGTCAATCTGGTTTACCCACTCCACTGCGCCGATCAAGCTACGCGGGCCTATGGATTTGTGGTTCCGGCCGTGGAGAAGCGCGACATTTTGGCTTGCACCTTCAGCCATCGCAAATACCCCGGCCGCACTCAGGGCGACGTGGCCCTGCTGCGGGCGTATGTGGGCGGGGCGGCCCGACCGGAAGCCATGGAATGGTCCGACCAGGAAATGGTGGCCCGCTCCCATTGTGAGATTTCCCGGTTGCTGGGTATCGGAGAACCGCCAGTGTCGTCGGTGGTCAAACGCTACCATCGTGCCATGCCCCTCTACCGGGTTGGCCACCTGGACTGGTTGCGCACGCTGGAGGACCAGATGAGCCGCTGGCCAGCTCTGCGACTGGCGGGCAACGCCTATAGCGGAGTGGGGATCCCCGACTGTGTGCACTCGGCTCAGGAAGCTATTACCCGATTGGCCGGCTCTGCTCACTGAGTTTCGCCAGTCGCCCAGCGACTGGCCGCTACGATGGCCTCACGAAAGTGTCTGAAGGAATTCACCTGGCCGACCAGGTCGATCAGTCCGGCTTTTTCCAATTTGGCAAGGACTGCGTCATTGGCTCCGCTCAGCAACACCCGGACGTTGCGTTTGTGCAGGTCTTTGAGCACCGTTTCAAGGGTTTGGAGGCCCGTGATGTCGATAAAGGGGACCCATTTCAGGCGCAGGATCAGGATTTTCGGGTCCTGGTGAATGTTGCCGAGAGCGCGTTCAAAATTCTCGACAGCGGCAAAGAAGAAGGGTCCCTGAATGGCGTAAACCAAAACTCCCGCGGGAAGGTGCTGAATTCCTTCCCGTTGCAGTTCTTGCTCAAGGTCTTCCACGATTACTTGTTCGGTTTCAAAGACCGTGGCCATGCGCCGTAAGAAATCCAGGGAAGCCAGCAGCACCCCTATCTGGACGGCCAGAATCAGGTCCACCAACACGGTCAGCGTAAAGGTGGTCAGTAGAATCGCGATGTCGGCCTTGGGAGCCTTGCGCAGCATGCTGGCAAAGTGGTGCGTGTCGCTCATATTCCAGGCAACCACAAAGAGAATCGCGGCCAGAGAGGTCAGGGGGATATATTCTGCCAGCGGTGCCAGAAAGAGAATGATTCCCAGCAGGGTCAGGGAGTGGACTACACCTGACAGGGGGCTGGTTCCACCGTTGCGGATGTTGGTGGCCGTTCGGGCGATGGCTCCAGTGGCTGCAAATCCTCCAAAGATGGGGCAAAGTAAGTTGGCCAGCCCCTGGCCGATCAACTCTTGATTGGAGTCGTGCTTGGTTCCGGCCATTCCGTCAGCCACCACCGCCGAGAGCAGCGATTCTATAGCACCCAGCATGGCGATGGCGAAAGCGGGACCCATCAGGTCGATGAGTCGGTCTGCATCGACGGGAGGGAGACCCAGGCGGGGAAGCTGCTGGGGAATTCCTCCGAATGCGCTGCCTATCGTGGCCACACCTGGGAGTTGTAGGACCTGTTGCGTCACCGTACACAGCAACATGGCCAGTAACGGGCCGGGCACTCGCCGAATACCAGGAATCCTGGGTGAAAGCAGCAGCACCAGCAGGGCCAGGCAGCCGATAGAGGTGGTGCCATGGTGGAAATGGGGCAGGTCCAGCAGAAGTAGAACGAGCTTGTCGTGAAAGTGCTTTCCCGTGACCGGGTTGAGGCCAAAGAAGTCCTTCCATTGGCTGACCCAGATAATTACACCAATTCCGGCCGTGAAACCCACAATGACCGGCGAAGGAATGAACTTGATGAGCGCCCCCATGCGGGCCAGGCCCATGGCGATCAGGATGACTCCGGCCATCAGGCTGGATAACAGCAGTCCGTCTACGCCGTGTTCAATGGTGATATTGGCCAAAATGGCGATAAAGGCGCCGGTAGGCCCGGCGATCTGGAGGCGGCTACCTCCAAAAACCGAGACCGTGAGCCCGGCCACAATGGCCGTGTAGATGCCCTGCTCGGGCTTGACGCCGCTGGCTATGGCGAAGGCCATGGCCAATGGTAGGGCAACCAGGCCCACAATCACACCGGAGATAATGTTTGCCGGCCAGTGCCTGGATAACAGCAGTCCGTGCTGGCGAGCCTCCTGCCAGGCGATCATGGAGGGGGATTTGCGCGTAGCCCGGATTCGATTCGGTGCAAATGAGCAAAGAGTTCTTCCCGGCTCCCCTGGGATCGCAGGACGGTTCGGAAAGCCTCATCTCGAAGCGCGTAATAGAGTCTGTTGAGCAAGAAGTAGTAGCCTCGCAGACTGGAACTGAGCAAACCGAACAGGCAGAAAACCGGAAGCCCGTCCATGGAATCGTACTCTACAGGCTGGTCTACAAAGGCAATCACGATGACGGGAAGCTGAGGTTCGAGAGCGTTGGGATAGATGAGTTGGGGAATGGCGTAGCCGTCCCCTACACCGGTGGGGCCCAGGCCCTCGCGGGCGAGCAGCAGGTTGCTCAGGTAGTGGCGGTCGGTCTCCACGGGGAATCGGGCGGCCTGAGCAAGGTTGCGCAACACCCCTTCTTTGCACCCCCCTTCCAGGCGGTACACGATCCCGCCGCGTTGCACGGCCTCAAGCATGGTGGGGATGGGTCCAGCCACCTGGAGAGTCTCGTGAAAGTGCTCCTCGGAAACGTTCTTTCGACGGGACAGGCCCCAGGCCAGCAGTTCGGAGCGATTGAAGCGATACTGGTCGCTGACGCGACAGGCCGGCAGCGCTCCTTTTTTGATCCAACGATAGATGGTTTTCTCGGATACTCCCAGCAGTTGGGCGGCGTCCTGGATGGAGAGTCTCATGGTTGGATAGTGGGTGTCCTTGGTGGATGGATTGGGACATCCTAGGACATTCTTTCGAATCGGTCAATCACTATATTTTGAAATTGCTGCATTGTGTTCCGTCTTGGCCTGGATCGACCGCATCGGCTATACTCTGAGAATGACAGCCACCCAGATGCAGGCAAAGAAGTGGGACCGCGATAGCTATTACAGGCTCGCCGAGAGCGGAGCCCTAAGACCGGGAGAGCGCGTTGAGCTGATCGAAGGAGTCATCACAGAAATGAGTCCTCAGAATCGACGACATGCCAGACTGATCGGGCGCTTGACCATGGGATTTGCCCCTCGCTTCAGCACCACCCACGTGGTCAGAGTTCAACTGCCTCTGGACCTGGGGGCGTCCAGTCAACCTGAGCCCGATTTTGCGCTGGTCACCCTGCGGGAAGATGAAGACTGTCCTCTACACCCTCGCTGCGCAGACCTGCTTGTGGAAGTTGCCGACTCCAGCGTGGCTTACGACCGCAATGATAAGGCCAGCCTGTATGCGAAATACGGATTCCCCGAGGTGTGGATCGTGTTGGCTCAGGAAGAGAGGGTGGAGGTCTGTCGTCATCCCAAACCCGATCCAGATGCCCCTTATGGGCACAGCTACTCCTACCGTGTTCAGGTAGGAGCCGGCGAGGCCATCACGCCGCTCTTTGCCCCAACCGAATCGTTTACCATCTTCCCCCGCAGTTCGGTGTTGGGTTAGCCGTACGGGGTTGGGGTGATGGCGTCGTGGGCACTGCGACTTCGCTGCCGCAATTCAGCCGCTCATTATAGCTGGCTTCCTTGAGTTACTGGGTGCGAGAAATTCAGACGCTAATAGACGAGTTTCGGACGCGCCGTTGGGCTTCAAATCCCTATGAGTTGACCTGTCGATTGTTGGACGGGCCCGCCGACCGGGTCGTGACCCTGGTCGATATGGTGCTGGAACAATCGGTCGAGCCTGCGGGTGAATTTCTCTGGGGGAGCGGCGGTATCGGTTACGGTCAGTGGTGCGATACTTGCAAAGTAAGTGGCTATTTCTGGCAATGCACCTGAAGGGCCGCTACCAGGGTTCGTTTCCGTCGGTGCTGTATTGGTAGACTTTGCCGTCGGCGACCAGGAAGGTGACCTCGGACCAGTAGACTTCCTCACCCACTTTGGTGATAGCGATTCCGCTGTTGGGGTCGCCCTGCCGCATGATGTCGACCACCCTCTCTTTTCGATAGGTGAGATAGCGAGTCCCCGAGCGCTCGCTGAAGGAATAGGGTTCTCCCCATTGGGCCACCAGCGCCGACTCGGGTGCTCCGATCCAACTCCCCAGCATCGAATTGTCGGGCATCGCGGCTCGAGGTTGGGAGGCCTGCTCTTTTCGCCGGGCTTCCACCTGGGCCGAAACCTCCTCGAGGACCTTTTGACGGGCGGTGTTCTCCCGGGCGCTTAAGTCGACTCCGTACTGGATTTTGGCCACCACCAGGTCGGACTCCTTGCCCGGAGGTCTGGATCCATCGGTCCAGACGTATTTCCAGAGGAGGTCGGGAAATCCACTGTCGGTCTCGTGGCGGACGAGTTGGTAGCCCAGCGAGGCTAACTCGGTCTGGTCGTTGACGGTCTGCTCCCGTCGGACTCTCTCCAGCAGCTTTTGCACACCGGCCCGCCAGGGTCCCTGGTCAAAGGCGAACTGGTAGGCCTTCTCGCCCCAAGAGGTTGAATTCAGCGGCAGCAACCCGGAGCCGGGGATGACTTTGAAGGTCGCGTCGCGCTGGAATTCTCGCGAGTCCAACAAGCGGCAGGTCTTCTGGTCTCCGTCCAGTTCGATCGACCAGTAGCGGCTTTCTGGCCCTTTGGGAGCTTCGAAGACTTCGACCAGGCGCAGCTTTTTGAATCGGCGCTTGTGCTCGGTCAGGCGAGCCAGTTCGTCCTGGTCGTTGCGAAAGACTGCGTTGGCTTCCTTCAATTGATCGGAGGAACTCTCCATGGACTCTATGTCGGCAAAGAGTGCAACCCGGTTGGGCCTGGCTCCCGAATCCGAAATCAGCATCCAGTCCGCCCAGGCGCCGGTGGAGGCCCCCCAATAAATCAGGCTCAGGCCACCCCATCGAATCCACGCTTTCATTTCGTTCTCCTATCGAAACACTTGGGTCCGATGCCAGGTCGCGGCATTGCGCAGACTATTCCCAGGGAGTTGGCCGACTCCATCGAGGAGGCGACAAGGATCACCCGGGTCGCCTTACAGGGAGAGATATAGACGAATGCCCTCCTCTAAAGACCCCAGTTCAACGGGGGAGACACAACCATAGCGCCTGCGGACCCTTAGTTTGTCCAAAGAGCGCAGTTGATCAATCAGAGCGAAAGACTCATTGCGAAGCCCGCTCCGGCCTATCCTCAGTTTTGGATAGAGTGCGCCTTCTCCCGGGGTGCTGCTGACGGGGACCACACACAACATGGGAAATTTTTGGCAGGAGGCGACGCTGGGACTGCTGACTACGACGCAAGGCCTGAGGCCCCGCTGCTCGTGCCCGACCGTAGGCTCCAGCTCAACCAAAACCACAGTTCCCCTTTGAATACTCACTCTTTGCCTTCAACCCACCCTTGATCGGGCACCCAATGTATTTCAGTGCCGCCCTGCAGATCCAAAAGTTCAGCCGCATCCTGGCTGCCTGCTTGAAACCACTCTTGCAGTCCGGCTGGCTCCAGGGCCTGCGAATCTGGGTGGGGGTGGTTCAAAGAGACTTCTAAGGCTTCCAGCTTGCGTCTGACGATTTCCCTTCGGACCGCCTCAAGCACAAACCGGCTTCGATTGCGATCTCCTCTATCGATTTCAACCAGAATTTCCTCAGGCAGAGTGACAGTAACGCGTACACTTCCCGACAAGTGACAACCCCTCATTCTAAAGTATGATCATACTTTAGATCACACTTCAGGCAGAGTCAACGGAGTGGGCTGGGTGGGAGCAAGGTCTCTTAGCCGCATACTACAAATCCGCATACTACAAATCCCTGCCGGTCAAAGACGAAGATGCGAACGTGTCCAAGACGGGCTCCCTCGCCCATAGCTTCGGCCCTCTCCCGCTTTACGGTTATAACCCATACCGGCTTGGAATTGAAAGTTGCTTGATAGGCTGCGACGGGCGAATAGGCAAGGTGACCTTTAGAATCCTTCAAGACCAAATCCAGAACATTGCGCAAAGTCACTGCATCAAGCTTTTGGTTCTCGGCTTTTACGACCAAAGCCGCTTAGAAAGTGGCGCAGGGTCCTGCGAACTGAACGAAAAACGCGCCACCCAGGAGCTGACACCATTCGACGGTAGCCTGAATGGCCAGAGGCGGGATGGTATCGTCCAGGTCCAGGTAGCAGAGCAGCTTGCTGCCCTCCGCAAGGGGGCCAGAAAGTACCACCTTGGCTTCCTCGACGGACAGTTCTGCCGTTATGGCTCGGAAGCCCGGCAAACGGGCGGATCGAATGGGGAGACAGCGAAGGTGGGTGGTGTCGGCTTCGTCATGGGTCTTGTAGATTACTTCGGCATGCCCAAGAACGCGGTCAATGAATGGCTGGTCGCCAACCACT
>JADMJV010000064.1 GCA_018780265.1 bacterium | reverse complement strand
TCTTTCACACGATCTGTCACGACCTGATTTGGATCACGCCAGAACGGGGCTGAGGGGGCAGGGGGACTGGCCCCTGAGAGCTAACTTATATTGACAGTGCAAAAGCGTCCTCGGCAGGCCCTCAGTCTTCTCGAAATTTTGTTCACCATCGGCCTCTTGACCGTAATATTGGTGGCCTTTGCAGCCGTGTATCCCAGCGCCTATCGACTCAACCGTAAAAGTGCTCGTGCCAATATTGCTGCCAAAACTTCCTCGGCTGTGGGCGCAGAGATCTTGGCGCTACCTTTTGATCCACCGAGTTTCAACAGCACACAGCCCAATTTGACCGACCTTTCCCTGGACGTGAACGGCACGGCTGCGGTACAGGCCTTTGTCTATCAACAGATGCGCACGGCTCTACCGGAAGGCTACAGCGTGCGCCCCCAGGCCGTTCGCGTCACCCTGTATGGGACTCAGCCTGGTGACACCCGCTTTGCCCAGGTCCAGGTGACCTGCTATTACTCGGACGCTAACGCCACCGGGCTGGAGCGGAGCGTCACCGTGATCTCCGGGAAAGCCGAGAATCGCGATGTGCGGTAGTTTGTCAAAGCGCCCCAAAGGCTTCACCTTGGTGGAGGCCATGATCGGCATGGCCCTCCTGGCCGTGATTATCGGTGTGGTGGGTGAGTCCATTCGTATGGCCGTGAGAGCCCATCGTCGTGGCGAGGCTCATCGCCTGTCCCAACAGTTGGGTCGCGAACTGCTCAACAAGATCGCTCACGAGATGGCCACATCGATCAGCGTGGGACTTTTGCCCAACGGTGGAGAGTTGGTATCCGGTGTGGTTTACCCGGACTATGCGCTGGCCCTGAATACGCCGTTCCCTGGCAACCTGTACCGGCGAGAGCGCGTGGTCAAAAACCTGCCGGGTGGAGGTACCACCAATGTCGACCGGGTTTACAATCGCCTCATTCTTACCGTTCCAGGCAAGCGTAGCGCCCAATTTAAGGATTCACTGTCCGACTACGTATTCTTGGAGTTTGTGGTGCCTCCCCAAGTGGCCAATAACGATTTGCCACAGAATCGACTGTTTCGGCGCGCCTATCGCTTTCAGGCGGACCCGCTCAGTACGCTCATTCCCGGTTTGCAACTCCAAGGGGACTACGAGGTCGTCAACGGCGCCCACTTTGCCGTCGATCCAGCCGACCCCTTGAGCAACCCCCAGATGCTGGAGGGGGCGCTTACCCCTGCTCAGAAGCTCGAGCGTTGTTTGTTGGTGGAACTGCCCCACCTGCAAGACGAGGTTCAATTTAGCGTGGAGCACGACACCGCCAAAGTTACCCGGACCAGCCCTTTGCCTCGCGACCCGGCCTATGAACCGGCCCTCTTTACCGTGACCGTTCGGGTTTCTATCGATAAACAAGAAAACAATAAGTTTTTGGGCTCGCAACTTATCAGTCAGCAGGTTACAATTAAGTCAGGTTTCTAAACGATGGAGGACATGTGCATTATCCTAAACGGTTTCGCAAGCGTCACGGTGTAGCACTGATCCTGGCGCTCCTAACGACGGTCATCCTGGTCACGCTGAGTCTGGCTTTTATGTCGCTCTCTCTCAGCGAAGCCCGCACTTCCCGAGCCTACGGCTACGAGGAGACCTCGGTGCAGGCAGCCAGTCATGGGCTGGAATACGCCCTGGTCTATATGGGTCATGGTAGCAATCCCCAGATCACCTGGGATATCCGCAATTGGCCCAATCCCACCAATGCCGCCGACCTGGGTTTTGGTTTTTATAACGTGTTGCACGCGCACAACGCGCCTGTGATCGCCTCGGACCTGATGGTGACGGTCACCAACATTACTCAGGACCCCACTTTGGAAGCCTTTGTTCCGGCCAATTTGCCTAACACCGAGAAGATTCGCTTGCGCGAGGACCTGCGCCGAATCCGTTTCGTGACACCGGGTGGTTTGCCGCGTTTGGTCCCCCTCAATTCCGATCTCGCCTTCACGACTGACACGGTGGTCGAGCCCATCCTGGTGGCTCGCAATCAAGGGCGTCATGACTTTCGGCTGGTCTCGACCGCACGCGTTTACCAATTGCCGCCCGGTGGGGCTCCGTCAGCAGGTCAGACCCCGCTGGCTACGCGAGTGATTGAGGCTCGTGTCAAAGAGTCTAGTTTTGATTATGCTCACTTTATCGCTAACGGGCGTACGTGGAACGTCAACGGAAAAACTCCGGGTAACAGCCAGCAAGTCCCAGATCCCAATAATCCCAATGCTACCATCGACATGGCCGACTATGTGTTCATTCCGCCCGACTATACGGAACAGGGACCTATGCGCGTGGATGGCCAGGATCCGGCCCAGGTCAACCCCAACTCCCCACCGGCTTTGGGCAGGGTGGTGAATAACTCCGGCAACCTCCGCTTTGCCGAGGGTGCGGATGACGGCAATGTGAAGTTCACTCACAAACTGACCATCAACAAGCCGGCTAACTTATACCAGGACAACAACCTTACCGATTCGACCATGGCCGGCTTCAACGGCGGATTTGTGCCCCTGGCCAGTCGCGTGGGCATTCCTGATTTTCGTCGGGACGATATGATTCTGGCCTCTAAGTTTCGCGTCAGCGAAACCGATAAGTCCGGATTTTTTAAGATTCCCACCGCGGAGATTCCTGGAGCCCTGGGCAACAATCAGCCTCCCCCGCGCGGAACAGACGCGGACCTGGGACCGTTTTATGACGGATATCAGCCGGTGGTCATCAACGGCCAGACCTACCAGGTGCCGAAACCATTTGACTATCGTCCCCGAGTGCCTAACATTGAAGTGACGCTCAATCAAGATACGGTTAAGATTGTCAAACGCAACACCGCTACCAACGAGGTGATGGCCACCGATGAATTCTCTCAGTCACAGTTGCAAATGGGGATTCTCTACGTCGAAGGTGGCAACGTAGTGGTCAAGACGGGACCGAACAAATTTCGCGGTAAACTGAGCATTGTGGCCGGCGAAGCTCCCGGTCGCGAGAGTTTTACCTCCAGTGAGGAGTCGGTCTACAGCAAGGCGGCTCGCGAGTTCTACAACTATGAGAAAGCTCGTTGGGACCTGGCCAAGAAGTTGGGCCAGAATCCCGTGGCAGCCGACTATAAAACCCCTCCCTACACGGCCGCCTTCTTACAGGCGGCGCACAATGCTCAGCCCCCCAAGATCGCCGCCAGCGTAGAGGCCGGAATGGCCGCTAACCAGCCGCTCTGGCCTGCCCCGGAGGCGGAAGTCAGCGGAACCGGGCCCACCCGCTATATGGTGGAGCGGGAAGGAAATGTGGTGGTGGCGGACGATGTGGTTTATTCTGGTACGGCAGGCGACTCGTTGGGGCTGTTTGCCCAAAACTTTGTCCTGCTCAATGACACCACTCCCAGTTCTACCCTCAATATTGACGCAGTACTGCTCAGCGCTGAGCGGTCGGTAAGCCTGGACTGGGACAATACCGGGCGTCAAAACGAAGCCTCCTGGGCGGCCATGATGAAGACAGTGGACGAGAACGGCCAACCGATTTCCAGGACTGTAAATATCAACGGGTCTGTGATCGGTGAGTATATCGATGTGGAAGGCGACCTGCGGGGGCGTGGATACGCGGTTCAGAATTTTAAATACGACCTGGCCCTGCGCAATGCCAATCCTCCTTTCATGCCTCGTTTGAATCTGGCACAGTTGGCGGGTGGATACCGCTTCATGATTTTGCATTACCTCGACCGCGGTTCACTTTCCACAGCGGGGATTCTCGGGCCCTAGTGCGACTACGCGCCCAGTCGCGGCTAGCGGTGGGGGCGCCAGCGTTGTTTGCCTGGCACATCGCTCCGGGGGCTTTCTTGAATTTGCTCCCTCCGTGGGAAGCACGGCTGGTGGGGCCGGATCAGGGGATTTCTCCGGGTTGCCTCCGCCAACTCAGGGCGACCCCTTTAGGGGTGCTGTGGTGGGCCTATCACGAGATGTGTCGGCGCTGGGCGCACATCCATCGGTTTGAGCCCGAGACCGCGAGCGACTTTTTGAGCGACGAGGTGGATTTTTAGCTTCCTCTGGAACCCTTGAGTCGACTGGTCTATCCACTGCTGCGGAGGCAGTTTCAGGCCATGTTTCTTTATCTACATCGGGTCACCAACGATTGTCTTCGAGCGGTGTTCCCCGGGAGAGCCTTGAGATTGGCGGTAACCGGTGCTTCTGGTTTGATCGGGCGTCAGATGGTTCTCATCGTTTGCCTGAGGCAGGGTCGTTTAAGGGAAAGGTGGGGAGGGGGGAGAGTTGGCGAGGGATTTACTCGCACTTGAGTCAATTCGTCGAAA
>JADMJV010000154.1:1608-45014 GCA_018780265.1 bacterium | reverse complement strand
CGCCTTGGCCGCGAACCGGCGACCCAGGTCAGCTACAGGAACCTGGGCCGAAGCTGGGAAAGGGGAGGCCATGGTCCATTATCATAGTGACGGAGTGGTCAGCACAATCCAACTGGATGACGGCAAGGCCAACGCGCTCTCCGTCAACATGTTCGCCCAACTCAATGCCGCCCTTGATCGCGCGGAGTCAGAGAAGACCGTCGTTCTGCTCAGTGGTCGGGAGGGCATGTTTTCAGGGGGCTTTGATCTGGCCGTGTTCAAGCAGGGTAAACAACCCCTGATCGAGATGCTCACCGCCGGCGCCATAACGGCCGAACGACTGCTGGCCTTTCCCGCTCCGACGGTGGTGGCCTGTACGGGCCACGCCATGGCCATGGGAGTCTTTCTGCTGCTCTCTACCGATGTGCGCCTGGGGGTAGCTCAGGCCCCCTTTAAATACGCCGTCAACGAAGTGCAGATCGGTCTGACCCTGCCCCGATTCGCCCTCGAATTGTGCCGTCACCGTCTCACTCCGGCCCGTTTCAGCCTGGCCACTATCACGGCCGAGCCGCACACGCCGGAACAGGCCATGGAGGCGGGCATGTTGGATTATCTGGTTCCGCCCGAGCAACTGGCTGAGGCTGCCCGGGCCAAAGCGGTCGCCCTCTCCAAACTCTCTCGCGAGGCCCACATCGGCACGAAACTGCGCGTCCGCGAACAGGTGCTGTCGGCCATGCGGGCAGGTTTCGAGATCGATCTACAGGAGTGGCAGCAGCTCTTCTAGCGCCAATCACCCCACAGAGTAAAGGCCGCCCAGTGGTAGGGCTGACTGGTTTGGGGCGAAGCCAGCAGTTGCAATTGGGCCTGACGAAACGCTTCTCCCAGCGGCAGTTTCTTTTCGCGCAACCCTCGGTACATCGACACCATGAGCAGTCGAGTCGACTCGTCTGCCACATCCCACAGGCTGCACAGGCAGGCGGTGTGGACGCTTCCCGCCGCCCAGAAACTCTCGGCCAGGCTGGTCACTTCGCGGCCCGGACTGCTCTCGCCCAGAGCCGTCTGACAGGCGGACAGAGTGACCAGACGGGTCTGACTCAGGGGTAGGCGCACGATTTGCTGTGGACCCAGCCGTGTGCCGCCGGCCATAACCAGGTAGCTAGACTCCGGACTGTAAGGATTGAGCACACCGTGAGTGGCCAGGTGGAGAAATTCCACACCCGGCGGCATCGACTCCAGTCGCTCCGGTAGCGCGGCCTGACCCGTATAAAGTTGGGCGGGAGAAAAGAGAGCGGCCACCTGACGCGACTCCACTTCTGCTCCGGGTAGGGTACCGTCCGGGTTTCCCACGGCCACCATCGAGCCCTTGGTCGCCGGCACGGGAGTGCTCAGACACAGGAAGTCGCTTGATTTGGTCAGCACGACCACCGGGAAGCGTTCGATCAGGTAGCGGAACTTGCCGTCCTGCTTGCGCCCCAGTGCCTGAAAGGGCAGGTAGTGCAGCGTGCCTGTGGGTATCACTACCATAATTTTGGCTTCATCCAGTTCCTTCTGCACGGGGGCCAGCAGCAAGTGGTACAGGTCTTCCAATGCCGATTCGGTGGTGGCCTGATTCAGTTGCTGGATGGACGCCCGGCAGCGAAGCACTTTCTTGCCCAGGTCAGACTCTTTGAGTTTGACTTTGTCGGCCCGGAAGCTTTGGGGAGTGACCGACAGCACATAGGTTTCCTGGGCGCCTGGAAGGATCTGCAAGACCAATGTTCCGCCGGGCAAGAGGGTCTGGAAGCGGGTCAGATCCAGGGGGTTGATGGCGCTGTCGTTGGTGCGCAATCGGCGCGCCAGGGCCACAAATTCCTCCTTGCTGGAGGCCAGTTGCTGTTGCGTGGCGCTATCCTGGCCGCCATGCTGGTTGAGCTGAACCATTTCCTGCTCCAGGGCCGCCACCTGTTGAGCCCGTTTGCGCAATTCCTCGGACTGCCCCAAAGACTCCAACTGTTTGCCCTGATTCAGGTTGTGAAAGGCCTGCTCGGGTTTACCTTCACCAAAAGCCTGCAGGGCCAGTTGTTCATAAATCTGGACGGCACTGTTGCGAAAGCGCCAACGCACGGCCAGACCGCCATCGGCCACCACCCCCGTCTCCAGCGTGGCCCGGGCTTGCTCAAGCAGAGGTCGGGCCAGCTCAGGATGGTCATGTTGCAGGGTGGCCTGCCAGATTAACGTTTGCACCAAACCGGGCGAGTATCCAAATTGCTTGCACTTTTGAGCTAACGGGCCCAAGGTCTCGGCCGCCTGCTGGGGAGTATAACGCATCAGAACCTCGGCTTTGTCAAAGGCGACTTCCTCCAGTCCGCGGAAACCGATCCCGCGCCGAGCCAGTTCTTCCAGTTGAGTGGCCTTTTCCAAATTCTTGCGCATACTTTCCAGGTCCGCAGCCGTGGGCTTGTCGCCAGCTCGGGCTAGGAGCAGTCTCACCCAGGTTTGATGGAAACGCGCCAGCGCTCGCGACAATTCTCCTTCGCTGATAGCCACAGGCGTAGCACCGGCCGTCAGAGCCTCTCTGGCTTGCTGAGTCTTCTGCAAGCGCTTCACGTGGATTTGGGCCAGTCCCACAAAGGGTCCTATCGATGTAAGGTATTGCTCGGCTTCAGAATGACGCCCGGCCGAGATAAGCGCCTCCATACAGTCCAGCGAGGCATCGAAAGTGCCAAACAAAAACTCGACCTGCACATCTCGCGTACCCTGGCCTTCGGGCTGCACCTGTCGGTACAGTGCCTGCAGGTCGCTTTCGATGAGTTTCAGTAGCTCTGCATACTCGGTGCTTTTGGGGTCCAGCGAGCGGGCCTGCCCGACCAGATCTCCCATCCAGTCCCTGGCGGCGGCGCACGCCCACCGGGCCTCGCCGGGTTTCAGGCCCTTCAGAGGCCCGGCCGGAAACAGTTCCCAAACTCGTCGGTGGGCCTGTACCAGGTTCTGGCGAGTGACCCTCTCTCCGGTGGGCCGACTCCAGCTTTCCAGGGTAAAGCGCGCCAGTCGCGCTGAGTCGCCAGCCTCAGCCTGAGAAGTTTGTAGCAGGCCGGACAATTGCGTTTTCACCAGGTCGGACCGTTGGCAGGCCCGGGCTGCTGCCACCAGTGCCATCAAGGCATAGCTGCGTTGAGGGTCCTGCGGGGCCACGCGTTGCAGCAATGCTTGGGCCTCGCCCAGGGCCCGATGCACTTGACCGGAGGACTCCAGGGCCACCACCCGTAACACGCCAAACAGGCTCTCCTGTCGCTGTAGTTGATCCAGCAAGCGCAGGGCGGTCCGGTAGTTGCCCACCCGCAGACTCAGATCCAGCGGTCCCAGGTCCTGCCCGCCGGAGGCGACCCCTTGTAGATACTTGGACAGCGGCGCATCGGCTGTGCGCAACCCCATTTCTTGCAACTGTTTACTGAATTCAGGCCGGCCCAAACGCTTTTCAAAGATGGTAGCCAGGGAATTCAAAGCCACCTTCTGAGTATTTAACCACTGGGGACGGCTGGCGCCCTGCCGCAACGCTGTCCTAAAGAGGGATTCGGCCCGCGCAGGGTTGCGCACGACCAGATCGACCAACTGATCGTATTGCTGCTTTTGAACCATTTGGTTCACGCGCCACAGGATGACCTTGAAATCGTCGGTCTCGGCGGCCGCCGGTAGAAGAAGTCGCACCGTCAGAGCCAGCGCCAGCCATCTAGAATGCTTCACAGCCGCAGACTTCGGCCCGCCCTGCAGTTGGACCTATCAAGCCTCCAACAGTTCACTTTGCGGCAATGTGGTGGTAGGTTTTTTAACGCTGCCGCCACGCTTCCAGGCTGATGCATATCATTGTATGCAGTCCTGGCCCGGTATAAGCTGCGGCTCGTGGAGGAGTTCATGTCA
The DNA here is from genome assembly GCA_018780265.1 of bacterium. GTDB lineage: Bacteria > Vulcanimicrobiota > Xenobia > Xenobiales > JADMJV01 > JADMJV01. Next base: position 41,141 of record JADMJV010000154.1, on the reverse strand, counting down.
TCTACCGTCGCTTGCGACCCTACCGAGGTCGCTCTCAAAAGTTTCTTTCTGGGTCCGCAAAGCGAAAACGCCAACTGGGTCACTGAATTGCTGGTGGAGATCTTTGAGCGCTGGTTCCGCTGGCGCCGCGACAAGTTTCCCGAAGATGGCAGTGCCATCTCCTCGCTGGATCAGGCCTCGCCTGAATTTTGCGAGCGACGTCAGCAGGTGTTGGGTTTGCTACAACAATTGACCCACCGCTTCGAAAAGGAACTTCCCAAGTTCTCTCCCCGTTACGTGGGCCACATGTTCTCAGAAATCTCTCTGCCCGCGCTAATGGGACACATTTTAACGCTGCTGCACAATCCCAACATCATCTCCAAAGAGTCGGCCACGGTGGCCGCCGACATCGAGAATGAGGCCATCGAGGCGCTCGGGCACATGCTCGGGCTGGGAAAAGCTTTTGGTCATTTCACCAGCGGTGGAACGGTGGCCAACTTTGAAGCGGTCGTGAGGGCCGGGGCTCGTTTGCATTGCTGGCTGGGCCTGGGCGCGGTGCAAGGGGGAATGACCCTCTTTGAGGCCGCTCACATGGGCTGGGCAAGATACCGCCAGGGGCTGACCATGATTGACGAACACCAGTTGACTCCTTATCTGCCCGAGCGTTCCGGCCCCTGGGATGCCGGCCGAGCCCTGGAGCAGGCATTCGACAGGCCCTTTCGCGGCCCCGTGCTGATCGTGCCCCGCACAGGCCACTACTCCTGGAAGAAGGCAGCCCGCGTATTTGGAGTAGGCGAAGCCAACTTGCGCTACGTGGACAGCGATTCGCAGGGCCGCTACCAGGTGGACCACCTGCAGCAGCACTTGCTGGATTGCCAGTTGATGCAGCAACCGGTGCTGGCCGTGGTTTCGGTGACCGGAACTACCGAGACCGGTGCTGTTGACCCGGTGCATGCCATCCAGGATTTGCTGGATCGTTGGAGAGATCAACAGGGGCTGCATATCTGGCATCACATCGATGCCGCCTACGGCGGCTTTTTGTGCAGCTTGCTACGCAAAGACCCTTTGCACAAAGAGGAGGGTTTGGAAGCCGTGCTCAGCCCCCACGTATTTCAGTCTCTGTCGGCCGTCGGGCGGGGCGATTCGGTGACCGTGGACCCGCATAAATTGGGCTACGTTCCTTATTCGTCGGGCGCCTTTCTGGCCCGTCAGCGCGACGACTACACCTGTGTACAGACGCTGGCTCCCTATATCGACTACCGCAATGTCGGCGATCGAGGGCCCTACACTTTAGAGGGCTCCCGCTCGGCGGCCGGGGCGGTGGCCACCTGGTTGACGGCACGTTCCATCGGCCTTCACCAGGCCGGCTACGGCCTGCTTATGGCCCGCACCATCCGCCAAAAACAGAAACTGGAACAGTGGCTCTTGCAAAAGCTACCCAGCGCTCGTGTCTATCCGGGCTGCGACACCAACCTGCTCTGCTTCTGCGTCGCTGACGCCGGTGACCAGGTCAGCCGGTGCAACCAGCGGACACTGCGCATTCTGGAGCGCCTTAACAGCGAGAGCCTGTATTTTCTCTCCAAGACCCATTTCCCCATCGGCTCGAACGGCGTCACCCGCGACTTTATCCAATCCTGGCAGGGCCAGGCCGACACCGACCAGTTGGTCATGCTGCGTCTGAGCCTGATGAATCCGTTTTTTGATTCCCACGAACTCGACGTCAATCACATTGAGCATCTCGTCTTTGCCTTGAGCGAACTGTCTGACTGACTTACAGCACGTCTCCCTCGGCCACCGGGATGCGCCCTTGAGCGGCGGCTGCCTGAAGCAGTTCATAGTCTCTTTCGGTCTGATCGGCGTAAGCATTGCCAAATCTTACCAGCGCTTCATCCAGTTCCTCGCTTTTGCCCACATAGCCCGCCAATCTGGCCGGGTCGCCCGACTTGGCGTGAGCCAGTGCCAGGGCCCATCCGCAGAGCTTGCAGTAGTTGGACAGGTCGAAGTTGCTGTCCCCCTGTTTGAATTCGGCGCTCCCCTTCATATCTCTGAGTTGGCGAACATAGAATTGAATTCCCTCCCACTCGCCCCAGCCCAAAAAGATGTCGGGGGCTCCTTGAATTTGGCGCTGACAGGTAACCACTCTTTGCCCCTGATTTTCAAATACCGTGGGGGCGGCGTAGGGTTCTAGCACCGAAAGGCGAGCTTCCTTGAGCTGCAAAAAAAGCGGATCCTTAGAATCGCGCCCCTGTAAATAGATCATCCAGCAGCGAGTGCCTACACTGCCAACACCCACCACTTTGCGGGCTATATCGACGATGTGATAGCGAGACAGCAAAAACTGGCGCTCCACACTCAAAGAGGCCATGTAGTCTTGCAACGATAGGCGCAAGGCATCGACAAGGGGAGTCCCTAACGCGGTTTTGGTCTCCCGGACGATAAGTGGTCGTATTTCCACAATGCGCTGCTGGTTGTCGACCAGATCGGTCATCTTATCGAGAACTTGCAGGTGGGTGCGCTGGCGTGCCTTGGACAGGGTCTTGGCGGCCTGCTTTCGATTCTTGGCGGGCAGCGCCTCGAGCAGCGCCTTCTCGTTGATGTTCGCGTACCACAGTTCCATATAGCCCATATGGGCATATTCCCGCAGTGCTTTTCGATAGGTTTTTACGGCTGCGCGTGCCGCCTCATTGCAATATCTCTCATTGCCCCCCAGAAATCGCCCGGCCACCACGGCGCTGGCCACCAGGCGCTTGAGGTCCCACTCCCAGGCGCCTCTGTGACCCTCGTCAAAATCGTTGATCCCAAAAACCAGGTTGCGCTCTGCCGAAGCGAAGACGCCAAAGTTGGCTACGTGCATATCTCCGCAAGCAGTAACCTCAAGGCCGGTCGTGGGGGCAGGTGCGATGTCGGAGATCATGGTGGCGGCCGCGCCGCGCAGGTAGGCAAAGGGGGAGGCCAGCATACGGGCATAGCGCACCGGAACAAGAAAAGGAAGTCTGGTCTCGGCCTGGGTCTCGAGAATTTTGATTGGATCCTGGCGATCCGCGGGCACCGCGTAGTCCCCGTGGACATCGCGAGGAATCGTCTGGCGCAGCGCTTTGCCCTCGGCCATACGTTGCTTGACCGAGGGGCGATTGGCCTCGGCGTGGAGGATCTGGTCGGCAAGGTTTCGTGTCATCTCGGGGCATTTGTGCTTTTCCCCTGGCTCCCCTCCCTGTTCTTTTTGCGGTAACAAGCGCCAGGGCGTTTAACGGAAATTTGACGATAGAGCGTCTCGCCTCCGAGTATCCTGAGTCGACTATGACCTACACTCCGCGTCCTGTCCCTCGGGTAGCCTGCAGGCCCCCTCATCCTCTGGACAACAAGCTCTTTCGCCTGTTGTGGTGGGCAACTTTTGTCTCCAACATGGGAACCGGAATGCACGAAGTCACCACCGGTTGGCTGATGGCTCAGTTGGCTCCCACGCCGCTCATGGTGTCACTGGTCCATTCGGCCAGCACCCTGCCCTTCTTTGCCCTGGCCCTGCCGGCCGGGGCCCTGGCGGATCGGGTCAATCGCCGCTACTATTTGTTGGCCACCCAAGCCTGGATGATGATGTCGGCGGGCTTGATGGCCTGGTTGACCTTGTCGGGTCGCATGGGGCCCTGGTGCTTACTGGTTTGCACCTATCTACTGGCGATAGGGGGAGCCCTCAATTCGCCCGCCTGGCACGCCCTCACGCCCGAAATTGTTGAAGCCGAGTTGCTGCCGGCCTCGGTTACTTATAATACGGCCGCAATCAATGCTGCGAAAGCACTGGGACCGGTGCTGGGAGGCTTGCTGCTGGTGTGGCTGGGTCCCGCCGCGGTCTTCGCGGCCAATGCGCTCTCTTTTCTGACCGTTCTTTGGGTTTTGGGCTGCTGGAAAGGGCCACCGGTTCGGGCTCAAGCCGCAGCCGAACCGTTTCTCTCGGCCATGCGCGTGGGCGTGCAGTATGTCCGTCACTCTCCCTACTTTCTCACGGTCATTGTGCGGTCCAGCCTTTTTGTTTTCATCACCAACGCTCTTTGGGCCCTGCTGCCCCTGCTGTGCCAACAGGAGTTTGCTCTCTCCGGGCAGGGTTACGGGCTGGCCATGGGTCTGTTTGGACTGGGTGCGGTAGGGGGGGCAATGCTGTTGCTGCCCCGCTTGCGAACGGCCTATTGCACCAACCACATCGTGGTTGGTGCATGGGTAGCCTTTGTGCCGGTCTTGCTGGCGGTAGGCTGGACAGGTCAACTGTGGCTGCCCATGCTCTGGGGCGGAGCTTGCTGGAGCTGTATTTTGTCTTGTTGCCACCTGGCTGCCCAGTCACTGGCCCCGGCCTGGGTGCGGGCGCGGGCCATGTCAGTCTATCTATTCTGCTTTTTTGGCTCGGCCAGCCTGGGCAGCCTGTTCTGGGGCTATCTGGCCACCGGCCTGGGCCTGCGTAGCTGCCTGTTGGTAAGTGCGGCCACTCTGACCGTGGCCGCGCTCTTCACTCGGAGTGCCTGCTTGATGACCGGCGAGTCCTTTGCTTTGGGCACGGATCCCCATTGGTCTCAACCCTCCACGGCCGACCAGGTCCCATTGGCGCACGGCCCCATTATGGTGACGGTGGAGTATCAGATCGATTTACAGGACGCACAGGATTTTCGAGAGTCGATGGAGAGAGTGCGACGCATCCGCTACCGAAATGGCGTACTCCAATGGGGTCTCTACGTAGACCTGAAAGATCCCCGACTCTATCGAGAAATTTATGTAGAAGAGAACTGGGCCGCTCATTTGCGCCAGCACCAGCGCGTCACCGACTACGATGCCGTAATCTCTGAGCGAGCGATTTGCTTCCACCGGGGGGATTCTGCCCCGCAGGTGACCCGATTGGCCTACTGCGACCGCTCCTTCCCGCTTGAATACGGCCTTGCATCGGGCCAGCCACCGCCGGCCCGGCAAGCCCCCGCCTGGTTTCTAAACTAAGGACCTGGTTCAGGAAATTTTCAGTGCCGTCGAATAGCTTCGCGCCATACACACAAAAGACACGAAAAGTGTCAATGCAGGAGCGATCATGAACATCCAGTTTCCGTTGACCCAGGTGCCCGTGCGTACCTTGACTCAACCGTCTCCAGAACCGGGACCCAATCCACAACCTCCTTCGGAGAGTTTCGTCTCCAGTGGGGGCCGTGAAGCGGTGCGCAACGCGGTACGCTGGGGTAACGCCACTTCTACTGTGCTCGGAGGTGCGGGCGGCCTGGCGCTGGCTACTGGCAGCCTGTATGCGGGAGTCCTCGGTGGTGCGGTGGTCGGTTCGGCCATGGGCATGGGCGCAGGACCGGTGGTGGCCTCGCTGGGCAGCAGCGGCGCGCTGGACTTTCTGGGCACCACTTTCGGCACCGCCGGGCTGGCCGCCAAGGCTGGAATGGTGCTGGGCGGCGCGGCTATGGCTGCCGGAGCCTGGGGCATCGGCACCAGCCTCGGCAGCGCCGTGGGTAAGCCGGTCGGGGCTGTTCTTGGCGCTCCGGTGGGCTTCGCTCAGGGAGTGTGGGGCCATATGGAAGGGGTTACGCCGACCCCGGATCAGACCCCCGCTGCCAAAGAGAAACCCGGTCCCCTGGACTTGAACAACATGACCGGGGCCACCAAGATTATGGCCATGGGTTTGGGCGGCGCAGGGTTACTGGCCGGCGGTGCCGGCGGCGCGATTCTGGGCGCTTCGGTGACCTCTGCTCACAGCCTGGTGCAGGGCCTGTTGGCTCACAATGTTACGCTGGCTTCCATCACGGGAGCAGCCGGTGTAGGCGCCGTGGTAGGGGCGGCGGCCGGGGCTTTGATCGGCGGCAAGGGCGGCTTCGAACTGGCCAAAGGAGTCGAGAAGGCAGGCGTCTGGCTGGGCGAGAAATTGGTACGCCAGGACCCGTCCGCCGACAAGCCCAATGTTTCACTTCCTGGTCGAAACCCGGCCCAACAGGCGGGTAACGGTTTGCTCAACTTCAGCCGCAACATCTCGGCGGTGCAACTGGGATTTGACCTGGCCGATATGGGAATGGGGGCTGGCTTTACGGTCTCCAGTAACCCCCAGTTTGGCGCTCTGGGCTTTGGGATGGCAGCCATCCATGGCGCTCGTGGCGTGGGCCACTTGTTCGCCGCCGCCGACACCAGCGGCCTTGTGCTGCAGCACCGCCTCAGCATTGCTGCCGGTGAAGCCCTGTTGGCTGGCGGCCATCTGGTGGGGGCCAACGGAGGCGGCATCTGGAGTTTGCCGCTCATCGGCGCAGGCATGCTCTTGAACACCGTTTCGGACTATCGTTACAGCGCGCAACGCGGCGTTTAGAGAGGTTGAAGACAATGAAGATTCAGCAATTTTCCAATCTAGTAGGCAATTACTCACTCCCTCCCAAGGGCGGCAAGGAAAATCCCATCGGAGATGTGATTGACAAGTTAACCATCAGCCCCCTTCAGATCGGACTGGACATTCTGGATGGGTCGATGGGCCTGGCTTACACGTCCGGCTCTTTCCCGACCACCTTCCAGGTGGCCGGCTACACAGTGGGGGCGGCCCACGGCGCTCTGGCGATAGGCTACACGTTCGGAGCCGCCGATCAAAGCCCCGACGTGGCACACAGTCGAGTGAGCAAGGCCTTTGGGCATGCTTTGCTGGCTGCAGGGCATATTTCGGGAGCCGCCGGTGCAGGCGCCTGGTCACTGGCCCCGCTCATCGGGGGCATGGTAGTCACGACCTTGCAGGACTTCCGCGACCGCAACTAACCAGGCCGCATGGTCGACGACTATCTGCAGCATTTGGTCGAGGAGGGGAGCCTGGACTCCCACGGACGGATCACCCTGGATCCGTCTAAGGCCCGTCAAAAGTTGGCAGAGAGTCGCTTCGTGCACGCTGCAGAGGGCTTGCTGGCTTTGATCGGGGCTGCTCTCTTAGCGGGCAGCCAGCGAATCCAAGTTGCCCATGCCGGTTCGTGCTGGGAGTTTTTCTGGGATGGCGAGCCGCCCACGCCGACGCAACTTAAGGATTTGTTTCAAAATCTCTTCGACACTCGTCAACCCCTGGCCCTGCGCGAGTTAGGTCTGGCCATCAACAGCCTCTATCCCAAGCATTGCCAGGCGGTGCGCATCGAGGTTGAGTCTTCCTTATACGGCTGTTTTCAGGGTGGAGAGTGGCGGGTCGATTCTCAGCCCTGTCCTCCGGAACTGCCCTTTCGGGGGAGAATTATAGTGGTGCAGACGGCGGCCTGGAGACGCCCCTTGCAGTGGCTGCGAAGCTTTTGGCGCGGCTGCGACGAGATGAAGATTTTGCAAACGCGCACACGCTGGTCCCCCAAGCCCGTCCTATTCAAAATTCGTGGAAAATGGGTGAGTAGCTACCAACTAGACCCCCCGCAGAGGCCCCCCCAGGCCCTGGCGGAAGTCTACATCGCCAGTCAGAAACCGGAGTTGCAGTTACCGGAGTACTCGGGAGACACCCCGCTTTTTCGCTTTGAGCGCAGCAGTCGTGCCCGTTCCAGCCTGCGTTGCGTGCTGACTGCGGGACATCCGGCGCAATGCCAACTGCTGTTGGTCTACCGAGGCATCGCTCTGGCTCAACACCAGCTCAACAGTCACGTGTTTCGCTTCGAGGGTGTGCTCAATACCGACAGCCTCGACCTGGATGCATCCCGCCAACATATCGTGCAAAACCAACGCTTGCGCCAGCGGGGTGAAACCGTTCGTCAGTGGGTTCTGGAGGGCGCTGTGGCCTGGCTCCAGCAGTTGCCTGCCGAACCACTGGCGGCCAACCATCGTGAGTTCCTTCAGCAGGCCTTTCAGCGACTTAATAACAGCCGAGCCTTTCGTACCCTGGTGGAGGCCATGAGCCGCTTTCCTCTGTTGCCTTTATGCGACGGTCAACACTTTGTAAGCCTGACCGATGTTCGCATCAGTCTGGAGAACTTTTCCGACCTTCACCAGGCCAGTCTTTCGGGACCTGGCTATTTGCACGACCGACCACTGCTGCTGAAGGATAGTGAAGAGATGCCCACCGTGCGTCGTTTGCTCAAGGCCCAGGTGGTCGACGCTGACCCCTGGGTCAGGCACTGGAAGGCTGGCGGTGGCGCCCTTACCCTGGAGCCTTTCCAGGCAGCCGTATACGAACGATTCCAATTGAGCGGGCCCGAGTGGCAGGCCACACTTTTACTTCCGCAGGACTTCAAGTCAGGCAGCCGGCTGGTCATGAGACGAAAAGGCCTCCCCTTTCACGCCCATGATAAGCGTTTATTTGCCGACTTCCCGTGCAACTTTCAGGTTTTTCTCGATGGTGACTACGCCGGGAGTTTCAACGGCGCCCTGCGTGACATTCAGTCCCAACTCCGCTGGCAAATGGCCGAACATTGCGAAGAATGGCTGGGTCAGATGCAGAGGTACGCCTTTCAGGGCGAGCGCTCCAAGCTGCACTCCGAATACTATTGCAGCCTGCTCTGCCTGTGGATATCGGCTGGTTCTGATCAGCGGCGACGTCCTCCCAATACGATGTTGGAGTACCCGGTGGTTTCTGGCGCGCAGATTCTTGACCTCGGTTGGTTGCTGGGCGATCCCGGCCAACTGACGCTGACCCTTGAGGACGGACATCCTGCCTACACACTGGCCCGGTGGCTTGCCTGAATCCTTGCACAGGCGGTTCGCGGAGGTTCTCGGGGCTTGACTGCCGAATCTGGCAGGGTTGGGAGGGGCAATATGGTTACGAAATATCGCCAACTGGCCGATCGATTTGCCTTTGCCCACGAGCTGCAGTCGGCCCGCTCGGAGAGGCATCTGCTACGTTTGACGCAGGCCGAGATCGAGAGAACCACGGGCTATCGCCACGCCTGGTTATACCTGCTCACTCCAGACCGAGAGAGTTTCGAATTGATCGAGGTCGTCAGTGAGGCCGAGGCTTCCGTGAACCGCCACGCGGCCATATTGCCCGTGGCCGGAGATCGCATGTTGCAAGAGATTGCGGCCGGCAAGGAGCCTGTGGTGGTTCTGGACGCGCGCACCGACCCGCGCACCGATCAGGAGATCGTAAAGAATATTGGCTGCATCACCCTGATCAATATTCCCATTCGCCTGCCCGACTACCCGCTGGGCGGCTTGGGAACCGGCACTTTTCTTGGGGAGGGTGTGCGTCCACCCACCAGCGAGGCGCTGCTGACCCTGGTGGATATTGCCGACCAGGTGGCCATTGCTCTGGCTCGCATTCGCAATCAAGCTCAGGCCCTGGCCGCTACCCGGGAGCAGGAAAGACTGCTGACCCAGTTGGCCGAGTTGAAGCGCCAGGAGAGTCTGGGAACGCTGGCTGCGGGTCTGCTGCAGGAGATGAATCAACTGATCGACATGGGCCTGGGTTGCCTGGCTGTGGTCCATGAAGAGGGTCTCAGTCAGCGACAGCAACTGGACCTGAGCAATTTGCAGCGCATCCTGGACCGCATGGCCAGCGTGACGCGGCCACTGGCTCGGTTTGGCCAGCGCTATCCGGCCGAGCAACTCGATGTGAACCTCAATGAGCGCATTCAGGAGATACTCATGGTGGTGCAGCGACTCACAGGCCTGGAGGTCGAACTCGACACCCAACTTCAGCCTGATCTGCCCTTGGTGCTGGGCGATGTAGCCATGCTCGATCAGGTTCTCCTCAACCTTGTTCTGGCGGCCCGAGCCTGCCTTCCTGGCGGAGGCCAGTTGCACATTCGCACTGGCTCGGCAGGTGGCCGCGTATTTCTTCAGATCGGCTATAGTGGATTGGCCTGTAAGGCCCCCTCAGAGTTGGGCAGCGAACTGGACTTGACTCTTTGCCGGCATATATTGCGCCGCCACGAGGGCAGCCTTGAGCATGAGGCATCGTCGCAGGGAAATTGTTTTCTTATGCAGCTGCCCGCACGAAGCTAATCTGACGACAAAAGCTGGCGCAGATCCTGGTCGCTCAGCCCTACGGCAGTTTCTCGACCCTCGAGCAGGTCATGGGCCAGTTTACGCTTGTGACCGTGCAGGCGCACCACTTTTTCTTCCAGCGTGTCGCTGGCGATCAGGCGATAGATAGTGACCGGTCGCAACTGTCCAATGCGGTGGGCCCGATCGGAGGCCTGGTCTTCCACGGCGGGATTCCACCACGGGTCAAGGTGAACCACATAGTCGGCGGCGGTCAGGTTTAGCCCGGTGCCGCCTGCTTTCAGGCTGATCAAGAAAAGATCGCCCTGTCCTTCCTGGAAGGCCTCTACGCGCAGTCGTCTCTCCACCGCCGGAGTGCTGCCGTCGAGACGCAGATAGTCCACTTTCTGCTCGCGGAGCTGGCTTTCAAGCAGGTCCAGCAGCCGCGTGAACTGGCTGAACACCAGGCAGCGGTGACGGCCCGCTCGCAGATCTTCAAAGAGCTCCAGGAAGACTCTTAGTTTGGAGCTGGTCAGGCCCGGTTGATCCAATATCAGACGGGGATGGCAACATGCCTGACGCATTCGGGTGAGGTGAGCCAGTAGTTCGAAGCGCTGCCCCTGTTTTTGCAGTCCCTCCTCGGCCTGGCGACGCAGCTGCTCATAGAGGGCTCGTTCCTGGGCAGATAACTCCACGGCCAGCGCGATCTCGGTGCGCGGAGGGAGTTCGGAAAGCACCTGCGATTTGGTTCGGCGCAGCAAAAAGGGCGCGACCAAACGCTTCAAGCGTCTTTGGCTGGCATTCAGGGTCACCGCCATATTGGTCTCAAAGCGCTTGCGAAAGCTGGCCAGACTGCCCAATAGAGAGGGGTTGAGATAACGAAAGATACTCCATAACTCGCTCAGTCTGTTTTCAATCGGGGTGCCGCTGGTAGCCACTCGATGTCGAGCCTTGAGGGCGTAGCTGGCCCGGGCCGTTTTGGAGTCAGGGTTCTTGATAAACTGAGCCTCATCCAGGAGGGCCACGTTCCACTCCACACCTGCCAGGACCGCCTGATCTTGCAGCAGGATGCGGTAGCTGGCGATGATCACGTCGCCCAACTGCATATCTCGCAACACATCTCCGCGGTCTTTGCCTTCATAGAGTCGGGGGCGCAGCCCGGGGGCAAAGCGAATCATCTGGTCGCGCCAGTTGGCCACCACCGAAGTGGGACAGACGACCAGGTGGGGGCCGTGCTGCCGAGTGTGCAGCATTAAAGCCAGCACCTGTAAGGTTTTGCCCAGGCCCATATCGTCGGCCAGGCAGGCGCCCACCTGGGCCTCGGCACGTTGGGCCAGCCACTCAAAGCCCTCTCTTTGATAGTCGCGAAGGTCGGCCTCCAGGGTCACGGGCAGTTTGGGGCGATAGTCGGTCAGCGAGGCAAATCTCTCCAGGCAGTCACGAAATTGCTTATCGGTTTCCAATTGCAGGTCGAGCTGGGCCAGGCTGGGAACGGCCAGCGGAGAGACGCGTAGCCCCTCACGATGCTCTTCCACCAGGTCGCCCAGAGCTTGTAGTTGGAGGCGCAAGTCCTGGCTGATTTCGGCATAGTCATCGTCGCCCAGGCGTAGGTAGCGACCGGGGAATTCGCGTAGCAATTGCAGCGTACGGCCCAATTCAAGCACCAGAGTTTCGTCCACGCGCAACTCGCCCTGCACGTCAAACCAGTCCGATTCCGAACTGACCCGCCCCAAAAAGGCATGGCGCGCCACCCTGTCGCGAGCTTTCCATACTTTTCCGTCAGGCCACTCGCAAGCAACAGCGGCGCTTTGCAGGAGCCGGAGCATGTCTAAGGCTTCCTCCAGTTCCCCGTAAAGGGTCTCCTCGGCGGGCAGGGCCGGGTGTTGGGAGAGCAACGTCTCCAGGGCCAGTCGCTCCTGGGCAAAGTTACGCTCCACCTGGAGTAGACGACCATTCCAGTGCAGAGCCTCGCGCGTGGGTCCTTGCAGCAGGGCGAAGGCCGGTCCCTGGTCGGGCAGTTTCCAGACCCAGCTCAGTCGCAGGCCCGACTTTTGGGGTAGCAGTCGGGCCACCAACTCGCCCTGGCGGACTACTTCGGCCAGAGGCCTTACGCCCTTCCCGTAGTCAATGTCAAATTTGTCCAGCCAGGGTCCCAGGCACTGGCGCATCTCTTCCTCGGCCCCCAGCGGGATCTCATGCCCCTCGTCGAGCAATGGTTGCAAAACCGCGTCCCAGCGGGAAGCAAAGCAGACTTCCAAGACCCCTCCGGCCTGCAACTTGAGTCGATAGGGTGCTCCTTTACCAAAAGCCGGCTTTAAATCTACTTTGTAGCCCCCGGCGGTACGCTGAAGATGCAGTTTTTGGTGGGTTTCCAGCAGGCGTACCGGCTGCCCCTTGTGTATGACGTGGGGATGGCCAATCAGGGCGCGCACCGCCTCGGTAACTTTGAGAATGATCACTTCCTGGTTCCACTGCTGACGTTCAATCCGGGCGATCACTTTGTGGTCCCACTCGCTCAGGTAGTCGGGTGGTTTGCGGATCAAGGTGTGGAGGGGCACCTCGGTGCTTGCCCTGGTGCCTTGAAAATGGGCGGTCAGCCCGTAACTGTCCAGATCCCACACCAGATGGCCTGATTCGCTGGCCTGCTCGGGCTTGCCGGCCTGGCCTTTCTTTTGCACGCCTTCCAACCAGGTGCGCCAGACTTCTTTGCGCACCACGCCCGCCCCCCAAGAGTAGGTGGGCGTCTCCAGTTGCTCCAACCAGCCGTGCAGTCCGGCGCGACGCAGTCGGTCGGTACACTCGGGCCGGGGCTGCAGTTGACTGGGCAGGCAATCTCTGAGGGACCACAGAGTGCACCATTCCAGGCCCGCCCCGGGAGATTCCCAGGTCGGAAAGGCCGCCTCACCCTTGCGCAGATAGCGGCACAGTGCCTTGAAAAATCCATCCAGTTTGCGGTTATGGGTGCTCAGACGGGTATCGCTGAGCATTTCCAGGTCGTTCATGCGCAGGGCGGTCAGGCAGGCAAACACGGCTACCAAGGGCTCAAGAGCCGGCTGACCTTCTTTGCGACGGGAGATGAGTTTTGCAAATTTTTCGTGGGCCAGGGTTGTCTTGCCTCGCAAAAAATTGACCACCCCGTCGTAGCCTTTGCGCTTGGTGCCTGCGTCGAGCAATTTGTCGGCCCGACCAAGGTCGCCTCGGGCCAGCGCCAGTTCCAGGCAGAACTCCTGGACCAGGCTGCTTTCCAGTTGGTCAAAGAGTAGTTCAAAGCGAGGGTCCCAGATTCCCTGAAACCACAGGCCCGGGCGCAGAGACCGCAGCATTTTTGCTTGATTTTGGAGGCAGCGCGAGAAGAAGAAATCCGGGTCCCAGATCGGCAGCCAATAGTCGCAGGCTTGATAAGCAATAAATTCGTCGTCCCCAAGTGGCCAGTCTAAATAGATTTTCAAGCGCCTGGCGTGATTTTCCGCATTCCAATGACCTTGCCTGACCTGGTGTTGGAGCAGTTCCGGTTTGTGGCGACTGAGGTCCAGAGTGGACTGGTGTAGATCGATTGAGGATCGAAAGCTGACGCCATTTTCCAGGTTGAGCACGCCCTCTTCGCCCAACCGCGAGACCATGGCCCGAATCTCGGATGTTTTGAAAGCTCCGCTGATGTGTTTGATGCTATCCTGGACCTGACCGCGGGTGGGTCTGTGGAGTAGAGCCGAGGTCCAACGCACCGCATCTTCCAGAGTGATTTTGGGCGTTGCCAGCATAGCAACTGTCGTTCTAGAGGGTGGCTAGGTGGGCCTTTGTGTTGCTGCGGCCAGAAGGACACAGCTTAGGGCCAGGACGACCGCCAGCCAGAACAGCAGCGGCTTGATCCACGGCAAACTCTTCCTTTGCTCGTCAAACCCGCTGTAGCGGTCGTCCTGCCAGGGATGGGCCGTGTTTGAGTAGCCATTGCGCTCCCAGTAGCCCAGTCGGTCTCCCTCCACGAATTCCAGGCGGGAGATCCACTTGGCGCCTTTCCAGGCGTAGAGTTGCGGAGTGATCATACGCACCGGTCCACCGTGCTCGCGCGTAAGGGGCTGGCCGTCGGCGCTGTGAACCAGCAGCACGTCCGATTTCAAGGCTTCCTCTAAAGGTAGATTGGTGACGTAGCCGTCATAGGCGTGGCAAATCACGTGGGTGGCCAGTTCGCTTACCTGCGCCAGAGCCACCAGGTCGGCCATTCGCACCCCTCTCCAAACCGTGTCCAACTTGGACCAGCCGGTGACGCAGTGGAAATCGCTGGCATCCTCTACCTGCTCCAGCGCCTGAAAGGCCTCCCAGTTTAGCTTACGGGGATTTTCGCAGGCGCCATCCAGGGCCAGACTCCAGTCCGTTAAGGGGATACGAGGTTGGCGACCCAGGTCCAAAACCGGCCATTTGGTCGTCTTCTTCTGGCCAGGAGGCAATTGGGGCATGCCGTGTCGGTTGGCAGGGCCGCTGCCTTGGGGTCGGGGATCGGCCACAGCCCGCGTGGCCAAAATCTTGGCCCGCCAACGTTCTCGCAACTTCATGCGAGCCTGGACTACCCGTTGCTCAACTTCGTCCATCCGCATGTTTTCGCGAATCCGTTGAGAGGACCCGCCAGCGTCAGGTCCGTTTGGCAAATTGCTTATCAAAGAGTGAAGGGCGATGTTGCTCAGCAACACCGCCCTCGTCACCTACCCCCCAGACCCCCCCTAGCGGAAGCCCGGGATAGCCGTCTGGCCCAACCCGGGAATTGCAGTCTGGCCTAATCCGAACCCGTTATTGACATTGCCGCCCATAAACGGGTTACCCTGGCCCATCTGGCCCATACCTTGCTGGCCCTGTTGTTGGAATGCATCGTATCCAAGCGCGCTTTGCACCAGCACGCGAGTGGTGGGTTGGGGCTGAAAACCCTGCTGGGCGTATTGGCTGGCCTTTTGGGCCAGTTGCTGCTTGGCTTGGGCAGCCTGTTTGGGGTTTCCGCCCGGACGCTTGCCGCCTACCTGGGCTACTCCTGGCGCCCCTTGTTGACCCGGCTGCATGCCAGGCATTCCAGCGTTGGGTTGACCGGGAATGCCTCCGGAGGCTTGCAATACCTGGGCAGCCAGACCCTGCAATTCGGCGTCTTGAGGGGTCTGATTTGGGTCTTTGGGGGCCTGGGCTTTCTGGGCGTCCTCGGCCTTGTCTCCACCCTTTTTGTCGCCGCCCCCGCAGCACCCACCACCTTGTTGGGGGGGCTCTTCGGGCTTCTTGTCGCGCAGTTCGGCAAGTTGCTTTTCCAAATCGCTGATCTTGTCTTCCAGTTCCTTATTGTCCTCTTTCTTGGGGTCCTTCGGGTCGCCCGGCTTCTTGGGGTCTTTGGGATCCTTGGGGTCCTTGGGGTCCTCGACCTCACCGGGCTTGCGGCCCTCACGACCTTCCCGCCCCTCGCGCGGCTTGTGGCTCTCGCGGGTTTCTTCGGAGGGCTTGAAGCGGTCACTCTGTGGCTTTTGGGTTTCGCGATTCTGAGCGGGCTTTTGAGCCGACGGGCTCTGGGCGGGCTTGGGTTTCGAAGTTGAATTTGGGCGGCTAGCCTGGGAGGTGGAACTCTTCTTGATGGTGCTCACAATGCTCTCTCCTTCACTATGGCAGTTCCCTGGGGAATCTTGCTTCTTTAGATTCACTATAGCGGGTAGATTTTGAGGAAGGTTTACCAGGCTGCAACATCTTTGGGGCGTTTTTTATCCCCTGTTTAACTCACGTATTGGAGGCCTTGTCCATTCAGACGTCAAACGGCTCGACACTTTTGATCATCCATGGGAGGTTTTATGAAGTCTCGACTAGGTGGAGTTTTACTGGCTTCAACTCTTTTCATTCTGGGCATGCTGAGCGGCCAGGCCATGGCCAATCAGCCCCACATGCAAAATGCCAAGACGGCCCTGTTAACCGCACAGGCACAACTCAACCAGGCCAAGGCTGACAAGGGCGGTCATCGCCAAAAAGCTCTCGATCTTGTCGGTCAGGCCTTGATCGAAGTTCAGGCCGGCATCAACTACGCCAAATAGAGCGGGTCAGCGCCAGTCGATGGCGCGGCGCAGCCAGTAAGCCTGTTTGATGTGCGGGCTGCGAGCCAGTTCTTCCGGGGTGCCCATGGAAGGGTGGACGCCGGGAATCAAGTCGATGCCTGCTTTGGCAAACACATGTTGAACGAGCCCCGAGCAGTACATCGACTTTTTTTTGGCCAACAAATTTTTTCGATTGCGGTCTCTGCCGCTGTTGAGGGCCAGCGCCGTGCCCAATATTTCCAGTAAGGAGTAGGTGGCCTGATTGGCAACCAACTCCAGGCATTCAGCCATAACCGTGTCCACCTGTTCGGCCGACAAGCCAAAGTCGAGGATGGCCAGGCGTGGACAGGCACGCTCATCGACAAACTTGCTGACGCGGTTTTCCTGCACGCCCAGACGGTTGTGTTTGAGTCCAGCCTCCAGGTCCGATTCAATAATCCAGTGGTGCCCATCGCGACGACGCCCTTGAAAGACCCAGGCGTGCGACCATTCCCCTTTGCGCGCCCTGGTGGAGGCTTTGCCAGTGGCCTTTTGGATGACCTGGTCCACCAGACTGCTGCCACAGACCAGTCCCACCCGACCCGCGGCCGCGTATCGGTCCAAAAAGTCTTGATTACTGGCCCTGTCTTCGAAGTGCTAAAAAAACTTATGGGGTGCTACTGTAGCGGGGGGATCTTGTGTCAAATCTTCCAGCATCTCTTGGAGGCGGTCGGGAATCAGATAGTCGTCCATGGGGCATTCTTTTCCGGGGCCCGGGACCGGCCCTGCAGGAGTCCCAGCCGGGGCGGCACAATCGCCGACGATGGAAAACACCAAAATCTACGCCTTCACCCGCGAGAACCGCGTGGGTCGAGCATGTTCCCCGCTGCGCACTCCCTTGCTGGAGGGACAAACCCCGCAGGGAGAGGCGGTAGTATGGGTCTGCCAACCCGACAGCTTTGTGCCTGTGGAGAAAGCCTCCGCGCTGGTGAAGCGTGCCGATGTCAAATCGCCTTGGCAGACGTTTTCTACCATTCAGGGGTTGCGGGAGTGGTTGACTGGCGTAGATCCAGAACGGTTGGGTCTTCGGCTGGGAATTTGGGTGGACAGGCATCGTTGGGGGCTGTTTGGTGCCGCCGATGGTAAGATTCAAGACAAAGAGATCGAGACATTTGCCACCCGTTGGCACGGTTTGCGCACCGATGAAATGACTCAATTTGAAGACAGGGGCTATCGCACCGGTGACCCTGACCACCCCCCGCAGCGCTGCATATTGGGTTGGTGGCACGAACTGGGCGCGGTCGATCCCGCCAGAGTTACCCTGCGGGAGGCCGCCTTTCCCGACAAGGTCGTGGCCGTTTTGGAAGAATCTCGCCGAGTGGTCCATCATGAAGTGGTATGGGCAATGCGCCTGGAGGCGGATAAGGGGCGAAGCGCCCTGGTGCCTGTTGTGACCGAGCACCGCACTCATAATCTGGAGGGCTCCAGCAGCGACGCCCAGGTCAAACGCGAAGAGTGCTTGCAGCGTTGCCAGCGCGAAGCCAGGCCCATATACGTACTCCCTGATCTCTAAGTACCGAAAGGCCAGTTGGGGACGACTGTGGAATAACGCTGAGTGAATAAGTCGCGGGCGGGACTGAGCATGATCGAGACGCTGTTCTCGCTATTTTTTATAGCCACTACGTTGCTACTCACCAGCCAGCTCCTGATTACGGCCACCCGACTGCAGCATGAGGTGGAAGAGGCCATCGGCGGTACCCACCTGGCCGATCAGATTCTCAGCCGTGTGCGGGCCAATGCCGAACAATCAGGGACTCCCCCCACCGCCGGGGGTGGCGTAGACTCGGATTTTCCCGGCTACCGCTATCAGGTGGAGGTTATCGGCTGCGACCTTTACTCTCCCTGCTCCACCGTCGAGCTTCAGTTCCCCGCCAGCGAAAGGCGGCTGATACCCAATCCGGGAACCCAGGTTAAAGTCACGGTCACTTGGGATCCCCCCGGCCCTCGTAATCGCGCCATCGCCTACGGGTTGATCTTGAAGCGCCTGCCAACCCTGGATCAGCTCAACATCAGCGCGGACGCCGCAAACGTCACTCCTGTGGGCAAGAATGTGAACGCCGAATTTGCGGTCAACGCCACCGACACATCCAACCAGGTCATTCCCGGAGTGTTTTTTCATTGGTATTGCAGTCCCAAGACGGGCAACGGCTATGCTGCGGCCAAAACTCGCACTGGCTCGCGGGGGCAATTCACCCACATCTACAAAAATCCGTACCGCAGCGCACCCATGTATTTTCCGGCGGGCAGCGAATGTCTGGTCCAGGCTCGGGCCCGCTACAACGGAAAGGAGTTCGAGTGCAACAGCTCGGCCATTCCGCTCACCGATATCTAAGGCGAGGATTTAGCGTGATGGAAGCGCTGCTGAGCCTGGGCCTGATTTGTCTGGTTTTGTCCATTCTGGGGACTCTGCTGATGAGCTACTGTCGGGTGATCATGCGTCAGGGAGACCATCAAAAAAGCCTGCTGGGCTGTCAGGTCACGACCGAGACTATCCGCCGGGATTTGAGGTCGGCCATCGTGGTCGACACACCGACTTCCGACACCTTGCACATCGAGCAGATCGATGGGTTGGTAACCTCTCGATTGCCCAAACCCCTTCCCAATCCGGCCCCCGCCAGTTGGCGCCCCCACGACCCGGCCGACCGGCTCAAGATAGATTATCGCCTGGTTGGGACCTCCGTTTTGCGCAAAGTACGCCTGAGCGGTGGTGCCACCTTTGAAGACAGTGTCAGCACTGAGGTGGATGGCCTGGATTTCGAACTGCTCAGCAATGGCAATCTGAAGGTTACCGCCACGGCGCTCATCAACGGAAATCTGCAAAGCTGGCAGGTGGAATTGGGCCATCACCTGCCCAAGGTGCTCTACCCATGAACAGAAGTCGCGCCTTCCTGCTGCCCCTGGCTCTTATGCTGGCCATTCTCTTTGGCATTATCGGGGGAGCCTTTCTCTATAGCCAGGCTGTGCTTTATGGGGGAGCGGCCAAGATCAACGGAGAGCTGCAGGCCCGCAGCGTGGCGGAGGTTGGGATTGAGGACGCCCGTTGCAAATTGCAGAGGGACATCGACTTCCCCCCGGCCGGCTCTCAGGAGCAGACCGAGTATGCCTATACCGAAACCTATCTCGATCCGATCACGGGAAATCGCGTGGGCAGCTACACGGTGGTAGTGGACCATACCCACGCCAACGCGCCCTATTATGTAATCGTCGTCCGCTCCACGGGTAGTATAGCCACCGTAGATATCAATATCCTTAAGACAGTCGTGGCCGAGCTTGACGTCAGCCCCAACAACAGAGACAATCCGGGCCAGCCAAATTCGCGCTACCTTCAGATCTTGAATTGGCGGGAGAAATAATGAAAAGAGCCTTCAGCCTGGCCGAACTCATGGTCGCTCTGGGAATTCTTGCTCTGGTTACGGGCCTGGCTGTGCTCCCCCTGCGCCGCAGTAGGACCTTTACCCAGGCGAACCCGGATGCCGTGGCGGCGGTCGTCTCCAGCGAAATGCGATCGGCCAGACTCAAAGCCATCGCCAAGTCAATGCCTGTGGCCGTGGTTATCCCCAGTCAGAACGGCACCCGCGCGCACGCCCAGTCGCTTTATGTGCTGGAGGGCTATTTGCCGGCCGTCGCTCCGCGAAATCCCGTCCTACCTGCCGAGCCTGCCCCCAAAATGGTGCGGGTGATCGATTTTTCCAAGGAATACCCCGGGGTATACCTCTATGCTGGTGGCTGGAACGTCGATAGCGCCTTGCTTACCGACTCCACCCTTACCCCGGCAATTGGGGACGCGGTTGGCCCCTCTCTGGAGAACTGGACCAAGCCTACCAGCCAGGACTACCAGTATGTCTTCATGCCTGACGGTCGAGTTTTGACCAATGACCTGCCTCATTTCGACGGAAACTACCATCTGCTGGTAGCGGCCAACCTCAGTTATACCGCTGGCAGTGTTCCGCCCGGAACCGCCACCATGACCACGGGCCCTGCCTATTTTGACCTTACTGCGGCGTATAGACCCGTGACCCTCTCGATCAGCCTTCAAGGCAGTGTGGCCAGCGTCAAGGAACTGGTGGCAGCCACAGGGGTAACTGATTGCGGTGGGGGCCTGCCCTCGGTTCCGCCGGCCTCCGCTCCGATTCAGAGCCCGCTTGTCAATACCGCTCCTCAGGTGGCCGATGTCACCGTCCTGCCTCCCCCCAACCCTGCCCTTTCGGGCGGCTTTGACGCGACCGTCCGACCCGACGGCTTTCTCACGCTGGTGATCCGCATTGTAGACTCCCAAGGGGACCAGGTCTCGTGTCAATGGACTGACACCGTGGTGAGTGGTCCGGGCCCAGGTTCGTTTTCCGTTCCGGCCGGCAGGCAGAGCATTGAATATGACAATTTGCAAGGGTGCTGGGTGGCGACCAGCATCTGGCAACCTCCGGTGAATGCGCTTCAGGGAAACCGGTTTCAGTTGTCCGCTACCGTCACCGACACACTGGGAGCAAGTTTTACGCTGACCGGCAGCGCCGCCATTGACGTGGAAACCCGTAACGCGGGGCGCTTCTTTTTCTGCGATGACGGCTACATCTGCAGTCTCAATGGTGATGGTAGCAGTATTCGCCGTCTCGCCCAGGGTAGCGATCCCGAGGCTTCTCCCGACGGATCCAAGGTGGCCTTCTTGCAAGGCAACAATGTCGCCACCATGAATTCAGATGGAACCAAAGTTCAAACGTTGCTGTCGACCCCAGGGAAAGTCTATGGACCTCCCAGTTGGTCGCCTGACGGGCTCTATCTGAGCTTTGATGAAGATGGCGCCAGCGTAAGATTTCTGCGACTCCACGACCAGGCCTTGTCCACCGTCACACTGGTCGGCTCCCGGCCGCGTTGGTCGTCCCAGGATGCGCTTGTCTATGAGCAATTGGACACGGTCAGTGGGCTCAACGTCTTGACCACGGCACCCATGGTCGCCTCAGATCTCTTTCTGGCGACCCCGGTTGCCCCCACGCCTACCAACATAACCATGCCGGCGCCCTACGATACCCTCAATGTGGGGGAAGCAGCCTGGAGCAACAACGGTGGTTATCTCACCTTTAGCAGCGCGGGGGCGATATACTCTTGCGATACCGCGGCCTCAAGCGTGGTGGAGCGCTATTCGCCTGCCTCAGGCTCCACTACCCAGAGAGCCTGGATGATGGTGGGCGAACCGGCCACCAAGCTTGTCTTTGTGGAAAGGAGCGCCGGTAGCGGTCAACTAAAAATGGCCGACGTGAATTTGTCTGACGCAAATCTGGCAGGTAGTGTCATCAATCTCCGCACGGGAAAATTGACCGGAACGTGCAGTTGGGGACCCTGATGGAGCGCCCTCATTTTTCCATCCCCTGGACCGAACGCCTCAGATGGCTGAGATTTGACGATTCCCGTGTGGTGGGGCTGCTCTGCCTGGCTTGCCTGGCCGGCTCGGTCGGGTTTTTCGGGGGTGGTGCTCCCAGCGGCAGCCCTAAGGACCTGCCCACGAGCGAGCCGCATGTCTATGATCTCAAAGTCCAGGGAGAGTTGCTGGGAGTCAGTCCCATTCAGCTTCAGGACGTCCGGGTTACGCTATATTTTCCCCAGATGCCCTTCCAGGTGACACGCCGCTGGCAGCAAATCGAGCACCCCAAGGCCAACTCCTTCTCGATTCCGCTCAAATTCCAGGTAGATTGCCCGGCCAGTCTTTGTCTGTTGCGCCTCCAGATCGGCGACAAGAAACTTCAAATCGGCAAGATTCAAGTCCGGCCAGGAACTCAAGCTTTGAGTTTTCAGCCTGCAACGGTGCGCCTCTAGCTAGAGAGGCATCATGCTCCCAGGTCACCGATAAAGGAATACATGGGCAAGAAGACGGACAGCACCACAGTGGCGATGATCGAGGCCACGCAGGCCAACAGAATCGGTTCAATGGCGGCGCTCAGGGCCTCGACCAGATAATTGCACTCCTCTTCATAGTAGGCCCCGGCTCGCTGCAGCAATTCGGGGAGTTGGGAGGCCTCTTCCCCGGCGGCCACCATATGCGTCAGCGTCGGGGGGTAGATGTCCGGGTTGGCTTCCATGTAACTGGAAGCCAATTCACCCTCCTGGATGGACTTGGCCAAATTGGCGGAGTCCTTTTCCAGCAGAGGGCTGCCACTGGAGCCGGCGGCCAGTTTATAGCAGCGCAGCAGGTCCAGACCGGAAAACATCATGGTGGCGGCGGCCGAGCAGAATCGGGCCAGGCTGCCCGTGCGCAGCATGCGCCCCAGCACCGGAATTGTCAGGATCCATCGGTAGGCTATGATTTTCAGGCGACGGCGGGACAGCACATACTGAACGGCGCCAAAGGACAATCCGAGCATTGATATACCCGCCAGCCAGGCAGCCGGGTTGCGGGTGGCATCAGTGAGGGCCATGACCACCCGTGTGATCCATGGCATAGGAATGTGCATCTCCCGAAAGACTTCTAAAAAGCCTGGTAATACCGTGTAAAACAGAGCTAAAGTGAGCAAAGTGGCCACACTGAGAATCAAGGCAGGATAGCTCAGGGCCGATAACACCCTCTGGCGTAAGGCCTCGTCTTTCTCAAGCCACACGGCCAGGCGTTCCAGAGAGTCATCGAGTTGACCCACCTGCTCTCCGATAGTGACCATATTCAGATAGACCGGCGGAAAAACCCTGGGAAATTTGGCCAAAGAGTTGGAGAAGGTGTGCCCCCCGGAGACCAGGTCGCCGCAAACGACGACGACATTGCCCAGGTTGGGACACTCTTCGTTGTCTTGCAGAGTATCTAAAGCCTGCAGCAGGGGCACCCCGGCGGTCAGCATGGCGCTAAGCTGCCTGGTGAATAGCGCCACCATGCGAGCCGGCACCCGGACGCGTCGATAGGCCGCCTCGACCTCAAGGTCCTCTTGCATGCTTTCAGAAGTTTCGCATGATTCGTAAAAGACCCCCTGTCAGGCCCATGTCCGCTGGTAGAGTCTTTCCAGTTCCGGGTTGCGGGTTCGATGGTTGGGAGGGATGCGACGCAGGGTCACGGCCAGACCTAGCTCTTCGGCTGAAACCTGGGCTTGCTTGACCCGATCCACAAAGCGCCTAAAGGTAGCCCGGTCAACTTTCTCCGAAGAGCGCTGCGAGGCGGGAACAAAGGCCTTGTTCTCGGCCTCCTTTTCGAGCCTGGCATACCACAGGGCATAGCGATCCAGCAGCCGTTTCACATTTTCGGTCCCGACCGATGAAGTATTGGCGATCTTCAAATACTCCACTTCCAGTTCTTCCCAGGTGTCCCACAGAGCCAGGGCAGTCTCCGCGTAGTGCAACTTGGACCGGATAGCCAGGAAAAGGGCTTTCAGGCATTGCTCTCGATTGTTTTGCAGGTCGGCCAGGGCCTGGTCCGAGGCCACCTGGCCCAACATTCGGTGGAGAACCTGGCGATACCAGGTCCGTTTGGAGAGCGACTGCCGCACCCGTTCGACAGCCTGCACGATGTCTTGCACCTCGAACGGTTTGTAGAGGTAGTCGTCCACCTTGATCTGCATGGCTCGGAGCGGGGCGGTCTGGTCGGCGTAGCCGGTGATCACGATGCAAGCCAGAGAAGGACGACGTTGCTTGAGGGCTTGTAGCACCCCCAGTCCATCGGTGGGCCCGGCCATACGGATGTCGGAAATCACCAGGTCGAATTCGTACTCTTTGCCCAGAAGCAAGGCCGTTCTGGCCGACTCTGCGGCGCTGACCTCGTAATCCATTGAATCCACGGCATCCACCAGGAGTTCACGTAAATTATCATCGTCTTCCAGGACCAAGACTCGGTTCATCTACCCCTCGCACAGGGGCAGGCTGACGATGAAGCACGCCCCGCCTTGGGGACCCGTTTCATAGTCCAGGCTACCGCCGTGGCCCGTCACGATCTCTCGCGAGAGAGAAAGCCCCAGGCCCACTCCCCTGCCCAGGTCTCGGGTGGTAAAGAAGGGCTCAAAAATGCGCTCTCGCAGTTCGGGGGGGACGCCCGGCCCGTTGTCCGTGACGCTCACCCGCGCACACCGGCCGGATTCTTGACGAATTTGCTCTACAATCACACGAACCTGGGGTTGTTCTCGGCCTGAAACGGCCAGACGCGCGTTGACCAGCAAATTGATCAGCACCTGTTGAATCTCGCCGGCATTGACTTCCACCAGCAACTCTTCCACCTGACACAGCAGCTCAATGTTCTCCATTTGAAAGGACTGATCCACCAGTTGGACGGAGTCTTGAACCACTTCGGCCAGCGAGACGGCCCTTCTCCCCTGCCCGCTTTCCCGAGAATAGTTCAGCAGCTTGGAGACAATGGTGCTCATCTGGTCCACCGATTTGTGGGCCAACTCCAACCGGGCACGAGCTTTGTCGGGTTTCTTCTCCAGGTTTTGCATGGCCATGCCCAGGGCCATGCTGACGCTGGCAAGCGGAGTGTTTAGCTCATGAGCCACGCCAGCGGCCAGTTGGCCGATAGCGGCAAGTTTGCTGCCCTGAACCAGGTTGGCCTGTGCCTGGCAGCGGTCCAGGGCACCTCCCACCAACACCGCCCAGAGCCTCAAGGCCTCAAGTTCAGCTTCTTCCAGTCCCTGCCCGGCGACGCAGAAGCGACCGCCGGCCAGGGCTAGAGTGAAGGCATCGGCAGGGGGGGGGCCGACTTCGATACCGCTGTGACTGGCGGAACAGGCTCGGCCGGTCCACTGGCCGGCGCGCTCCACCATCAACTCAAGAATGTCTCGGGGTTGTACCAGGGTTGCCAATTCACTGGCTCCACTTAAAAGGGCCTGCAGTCTCGTTACCGCCATGCTCAGCTCCTTTCGCAGTCCGGCCTCGATATTCAGGGCCAGAATCAGGTTTTCCTGGAACTTCACGCGTTCCAACATTAAGTTCAAATAGTAGAAGAATACCCGCAGAGTGTGTTGGAGTTCGGCATTCAGACCCACCGGGGCAGTGATCAGCACCACGCCTCTCTGGCCCAGGGGCCAGGCAGCCCGGCTTGACTGTCGAGAATTCAATACCCACGGCTCCTGGCGTTCCCAGGCGGCCTTAACCCCCAGATGGACTTCGTGGCTCGTGTCAGCCGGACAGTCGGGCCCGTCGGCTGTGGCCGCCAGAAAGCTGCATTCGGCTCCCGGCAGCTTGTCGCGCAAAGTCCTGAGAGCCTCTTCGAGGGCCTGCCGCTCAGACAGGCTGCGGACGGACAAGGTCTCCAGCAGTTCGAACGTTTCAGCGCGGGCGTCTAGCAATCGCTGCATTTTGAGCTGTCTCACTTCGGCCTCGCTCAGTTGCTTCTCTTGAAAGTTGAGTTCACTGCGGGCGGCCCGCATGGCCCGATTCTGGGCCTTGCGCAGAGAAAGGTCGACGCCGGTAAGCGAGGCCCGCAACAGGGCGAAGAGCCCGGGCCAGACCAGCAAGATCAAAGCGGGGTGATGGCCAGCCAGCAGCCCCCCGATGGGACCCAGGCTGACCAGGGCCACATACTCGACTTTCAGAGAAGCTCGGGTTCGGCCCGCCTGGGATTGAGGTGCCAGCCAGCCGGACAGCACACGAGGCAGCGCCAATGCCACCACCAGGAATATTGGGATCGCCGCAACCAGGCCAATCCGTTGGGCCGCCACGGCCGCCAGGGCGGCTGGCAAAAAATCCACAATCAGGTCGGCCACAGCGCCGTTAGGCGAAGGAGGAAAGAGGAGAACCCGGGTGGTGATGGCGCAGGCCAGGCAGGTCAAAATCCAGGGCAATCCCACTCCTGGCAAGCCGGTCAGTGCAATGGCCCAACCCAGAGCGGGAGAGAAATACCCGACCGCCAGCGGGGTGGCCCGGGTCTCGAGTAAGACCGTGGATACCAGGGCAAAGATGGCGCCCGGAGGAGACACGGGACGCGAGCCCGTGCTCAAAGAGGCGAGCAACAAGGCGACACACAGAAACAACAGTACGGCCTTGGCGCCCTTCATGAATGGTGGCTTTGCGGATGGACGCCAAAACCCTACGCACGGCAAGACCTGGTGCGAGGCCGCTGTCTGTCGCGCAAATATCGCGAGTTACAAGTGCTCGCTTCAGCGCTAGCTAGGGCCGAGTGCCATCCAGACAAACTCGAAACCCCTGCGCCTCGGTGGAGTCCTGAGAGCCCACTGGGGTGCGCGTGGTGGTCCAAAAATCCTTGACCTCATCGTTGCCAAAACTACCCCCACGAATCACCCTGCGCAAACCGTTCATGCGCGAATTGGAGGGCGGAGACTTGTCGGTGTAACGCTGATAGATGGAGTCCGTCCATTCGTAGACGTTGCCGGCCATATCCAGGCAGCCCCAAGGCGAGGCCCCCTGATGAAAAGAACCCACGGCCGCAGGGCCGCCGCTGGCGCCTGCCGCCAGACCCACACTATTGCGGCAGGCACTCGCGTTCCACTGGTCGCCCCAGGGGAAATTCTTGGCGCCAGCCGCATGCTCCCACTCTCGCTCATTGGGCAACCGCAAGCCTGCCCAGCCCGCATAAGCCAGGGCGTCATTGTAGGTAATGTGGACTACGGGAAAGTTGTCCGGTGAAGTGCTGCCCGCCCCTTTGGGGCAGCGCCAATTGGCCCCGGGCACCGGGGTAAAGCCACCGCCCTGGAAGACGAACGAGCGACCGGCCTTTTCGGCGTCCGTCTGATGGTGGGTGGCCTCCACGAATCGCCGAAACTGAGCCACGGTTACTTCGGTCTTTCCCACGTAGTAGTAGGACGTTTTGAGTTCAAAAGTATGGCGCGGTTTGCAATCGTCGGGACGCTCCGGGTCGTCGCTACCGACGCTGACCAGGCCACCCGAAACTCTCATCAAAGTAGAGCCGTCCTTTTCCCACAGCAACACATCGGGCGCTTTGTAGACCAGGCCCAATTGCGAGCTCAATGAGTGCAGAGTGCTATCGGGGGCGCTCAGGTCCTTTTTCCAGAGCAGTTTGCGATTGCCTGCATCGACCAGGGCCAGGCCCGGCGCTGGCACTTCCGCCAGACTGGCTGCCTGAGTATAGGACTGGATACGCGCAGCCTTCCACTCGTGATCCAGCAAAGTCTTCAGCTTGGCATGGGTTTCCAACCAGGCCGGATCGGTCTGCGATCCTGCCAATATTAGCAGGGGGGGGACTTTGGGGCGGTCCCGATCGGCGATTCCCAGACGCAGATCGAGTGCCTTTAACACCACATCGGGGTTGTCATAGGTGCTCTTCCAGAGTACCTGACTGGGAATGCCTGCCTGGTTGAGCTGCACCAGGCAGAGCATGGGCACGGCCCCCCGCGACAGACCCAGATTTTGCAGGGCTCCGGCGTGGGCAGGCACGGCATGGTCATAGACCGAGATGGTCTGCTCCAACTGGATCCCGGCAAAGTGTGCCTCGGCCCTTTTCTCTTTCAAGAGTTGCACCAAACTGCGATGCTGCCTGGCTACCTCCGCCTGGCGGGAATCAAAAACCATCAACAGGCCCTGCCTCGAGGCGGCCTGGGCCAGCCTGGACTCAGAACTTATAAGGATCGGCAGGAGGAGGAGGGGGAGGATAGTAAGGCGCCGGGGCAGGTGGGTAATAAGGCGCAGGAGCCGGTGGATAGTACGGCTGAGGAGCAGGAGCCACATACACGGGTTCGGGATTGCGCTCGAGTGTAAAACGGAGTGAGACATTTTGTTCGGCCTTGATCTGAATCTCTTTGGTTTGACTCTGGTAGCCATCGCGCACCGCCTTCAGCTTGAGGCGACCCACCGGGAGATCGCCACTGAGCCATTTTCCGCCGATGGACTTACCGATCATCTTATTGCCCACCACCTGGTAGATCCTGCAATTGGCGGGCACGGTTTTGACCTCTACCTTACCCGTAAGACGAGTCATCTCGACGCTGGACGGCAATACTTCGCCCTCGCCCAGAGTCAAGTCGCGCTCCTCCGTCTTGTATCCCGCGGCGCTGATCTCAAGGTGATAACTGCCGGGCGCGACCGATTCGCTCAGTTTGCCCTTCACCAGGGGAATCTTCTTGCCGTTGAGACGCACCTCGCCAGTGATGGGCGGAGTCACCGACAGTTCGAGCCTGGCGGGAGAAGGAGGCACAAAAGTCGGCGACGGCGACGGGGTCGGAGTGGGTGAGGGGGTGGTCACGGCGAGCGGAGAAGGCGTGGCCGAAGTAGAGGTCGACACCGAGGGGACCGGTGTGGGTGAAGCCGTGGGCTGGGAATTCTTCCAAATCAGGGGACGCAGACCCAGGCCGATGAGCGCGGCCAGGGCGAGGCCTCCCACCCAGACCAACGGGGCCAGGGAACGGCGCGCGGGAGCTGCCTCTTCGGCCGGCTGCAGATGGGCCGGAGCTACCGGCATCAAGATGGTCTCGCGCCGCTGGGTAGGTGGAACCAGGCGCATCAAAATCCCACGCAGAGGGTGGCCCTGCAAAATCCAGGGCTGCTCCTCCGGGCCTGGCCAGGGCTCCGGCACCTGCTGTTGGAGCTTGATCAGTCGTTGACGCAGCCACTTTTCCAGCGGGTCGCCCAGTTCTTCAATCGATTCCAGCAGATTGGTGGCGACTTCTTTTTGGTCCAACAAAAAGAGGCACCAGCACCGCATCATGCGGGCCGAAGGGCCGCCGTTGTGCCTTTCGGCCGAGGCAAAGGCCTCGCGAGCTCTTTCCCAATCGCCGCGCTGCAGTTGCACCGCTCCCTGAGCCAGATGCAGTTGGTCCAGCAACAGCGGCGGCTCCAGATCCAGACCCTGCTGCAGCGCCCGTTCGGCTTCATCAAGGCGGTCGAGCTTGGCCAGGCCTACACCCATTTGCAAATAGCCCTGACTGCGCCAGGAATTACCGGTCTGAGAAGCCTCGATGACTCGTTGGTAAGATCGCAAAGCTGCACCTAGATCGTGTTGGACTTCGTGGAGGAGCCCCCGCACCCACTCGATTTCGGCCAGCAAGGTCATATCGCCCAGTTGATGGGCTCGACCGACTGCCTGGTCGAGCCAGCGCCCTTGCTCATCGGCCGTTTTACCCAGTTGAACCTGAACCAGGGCCAGCTCCAGGAACAATTCCACTTCTTCGGCACCGGTCCGAGGAGCAGGGGATTCGAGGCATCCCTTCAGCACGGCCTCCGCCTCCTGGGCTCGACCCAGGCTGCGCATGAGAGAGGCTTTCAGCCAGTAATAGGGAGCGGGATAGGTATCCAGTTCGGGCAGGCGATTGAGAATCTCCAAACCCTGAGCGGGGGCGCCCTCTTCCATCAGGTAGCCGGCCCAGCACCAGGTCAACCACAGGCTGTCCGAAAAATCGCTGGCGGCCAGTTGATCCAGCTCGGACTGGCAAAATTCCAGCAAATCGGCACCGCGCTGTTCTCGCAGCCAACGCGAGCGGGCTACCAAGCCAGCCAGATGGCGGCGAGTTCTCTTTAGCTCGGCACTGTCCGGTAACGGTCTGCCCAGTTCGGCCCCGGCCGTGCTGTCGACCTCGCTAAGGCGGCCCATCTTCAGCAAGGTCTCGGCCCGTCCGACCAGAGCCATCAGCCGAATTTCTGGAGTTCCGGAGGGGCCGCAGACACTGAGCGCCTGGCTCCAATTGTTCTCCGCCTGGACCAGGTCGCCGGTCTGTTCGGCTTCGCAGGCAGCCTGCAAGAATTTGGGCAAAGCCTCGGCTTCGTTGCCGGCCCGCCGCAAGTACTGGGCCAGAATCGCCACCGAAGCCTTGCCTTCCAACAAGTGGGCGGCCCGAGCATAAACGCGACGCTTCAGGCGATCGGTGGACGAAGCCTGCAGCTTGTCTTTCAACTCCTTGCTGCTAAATTGATAGAGTTCACCGGGCTGACCCCAGCACTCCTCGAGCAATCCATCGCGCAAGAGCAAGTCGAGGGCACCGTGAGCCTCGACCTCGTCGAGTTCCGATAGTTGCTGGATCAATTCGTAAGGAAAAGGCTCGTCGAGGAGACCGGCGATGCGCAGCAACTTCACTTCATTCTCGGGACGGGCACTGATCTGCAGCCAGAGCGGCTCCCACAAACTCTCGGGCCAGGGCTGACCGGGATCGCGCTGGAGCATTTGCCCCTGGCGTTGCAGCAGACCGGCACCGCGCAGGGCCAACAACCACAGGCGTAAGCGTCGCACCGAACCGGCCGAGCGAAAAAGCAACCCCTCCGACAGCTCGTCATCCAGATGGCCGGATACCTGCAGGTGGGCCACGTCACGCAGCGCCTGATCGTCAAGCGGCCCCAACTCTACCCGAACGGCCCCATCCCACGCTCGCAGAGAACTGGCCCGGTGAGAAGCGCAGGAAATCAGCCAGCCAAGACCCGGCGGAGGAGTCTGGCCGCACAAGGCTTCGATGACGGCGTTGCTGGTGGGCGGCTGCCGCAGCAAGTCGTCGATGACCAGTACCCTCGGTGCCCCCAGGCCCTCGAGCTGCTTCCACAGCAAACCAGCCGCCGCTTCGGGACCGCCCTGAGAAAGTGCCTCCAACCAGGCGTCGTTGCTGCCCCCAAGTTCTTGAAAGAGGGCCGCCGTAGGCTCCAGTTGATAGGGCAGCGGCACCAGGGGATGAACGGCGATGCTGGCCCTTTGCAGTTGGGTCACCAGTTGGCGAACCAGGCACGAGCGCCCCAGTCCAGGAGGCGCCGTCAGCAGGACTCCCACTGGCTGGCGCAGCAAGCAAGGACGGAGGTGCTGTTCGAGTTGGTGCAAAATTTCGTCGCGACCCACGACCGGCAAACTCCACACCTGACGCAGCGACTGCTGCAAGCGGCGTAAAGTCTTGGCCACTTCGGCGGCACTGTCGGGACGTTCGCCCGGACTCTTTTGGAGCAGGCGTAATATCAAGGTGTCCAGTTCGGCCGGGATATCCAGACGCACCTGGCGCGGCGGGATCGGGGTCTGGCGTAGGTGGCTGTTGAGCAACGCAAATTCGGTGTCTGCAGAGAACAAAGGACGCCCCGTGATGGCCTCATACATACAGCAACCCAGCGCATAAAGGTCGGCGGAGGGCCCCACATCGCGAGACAGAATTTGTTCGGGAGAAAGGTAGGAATAAGTCCCCAAGATCATGCCCGACTGAGTGATACGCGACTGGTCCTCCAACTTGAGAGCCAGGCCGAAGTCACCGATTTTGGGATGGCGGTCCTCGCCCAAAAGAATATTGTCTGGTTTCAGATCGCGGTGAACCAGACCGGATTGATGAATGTACTCCAGGCCGTCGGCTACCCCGGCAAACAACTCCAGGCTCTGCTGCAAAGTCAGAGGGCCTTCTTGCTGGGCCAAGAGGCCACGCAAGCTACCGCCGGGCACGTACTCCATGACGATATAGTTTTGCTTTTGAAAATAGCCGGCGTCGTAAAAACCCACAATGTTTGGGTGGTGCAACTGGGCCAACTGACTGGCCTCGCGTTGGAAGCGCTTGGCCAGGCTGGCATCCTGCCCTGTGCTGCTGAGAAACTTGATGGCAACCTTACGATTTTGGGTGGTATCGGTGGCCAGGTAGACCACCCCCATCCCGCCCCTACCCAACGTTCCTTCGAACTCGAACGGGCTGGGCAGGGCCACTTTGGCCTGAGGGGCCTGCAAAGAGGCAGCACTCTCCGGGGCAGCGGAAGGACCGCGCCGTTGCCGCGATACGGGCCCCGAACTACGCGAGGGTTCCCACGGATTTGACTTCACCGTCTGTTCAAGTTCGTCGCTCAAGGAAATCAACTTCTCCAGCCGTCACGATGCCCCCCCTTTAACACCAGGGGATCTGCAAGCGGAAGCAAAACAGGCCAGGATGCGTAGCCTGATGCTCTTACTCTTGTTGTTCCTGTTGACCATTCCTGGTTGGTGCGACATTTGGTCTCACAAAGGCAACACCTGGAAGCATTCTAACGGCATGTCGATCACTTTTCCGGCCGACTTCCAGGTGGACGCGGCGAAGAGTGGCATCCTCACTGTTACGGGCAAGCAGGGATTCGTCAACTTTACCGTTCAGGGAATGAAAGGCGAGAAGCTTTTCAAAAGTTGGATTCTCGGGCAACAAAAAGCTTTTGATGAAGAAAACCTGGAAATCAAGAGTGACTTCAATAAAAACCTGAAAAACGGAATTCTGGGCCGCTTTATGGAGACCGAAAGGCTTTCCGAACAGGGAATTCTGTTTGTCATCGTGTCGACGGCTCTGTCCAAAGGCCAGGACTATTTGTGCATGCAGATGTACTATCCCAAGGAACGGGAAAAGGACTGGGGCCCGCTGATGCAAAGCACTGTCAATTCCGTTACTCATTGAGGAGGCTTCCATGAAAACCCAAAACCGCTCTTATGCACTCAGTTCGCTGCATCCTCAAATGCCGCTGGTGGCGCGCAGTGTCACCCCCCAGGAAGTGGCCGTGCTCAATTGGGAAGAGCAGGCTGAGAAGGGGCGCTTCCGGGGCAAGGTTGGCACGGTTACCTCCCTGACCCTCCATCCAGAAGGTCGATTTGTGGCCGTAACGGGAGACTTGGCCCGGGTCGAGGTTTGGGACGCTGTGGCCGGCACCCTGGCCGCCCAGTGCGAAGGGGCCGTCACAGGGCTGCGCTTCAGTCCTTGTGGGCGACTACTCTTGTTGGGCGAACCCGGTCACCTCAAGGCCTGGGACTGGCAGGCCGACCAGATCGTGTGGCAGCGCCAGGAAGCCAGCTTCCAAAATCCAGCGATCCTGGACTGTAGTGAATCGTTCACCCTGTGGTCGGCCATGGGCGCCGCCAATTTGGAAGTATTGGAAACCGAAACCGGCGCCTTCATTCACCGCTGGGAAACCCAAGATGAATTTATGGCCGCCACTTTTCACCCGGACGGAAAGAGGATTGCGGCCGCCATCAATACGGCGCGCAGTCCCTTGTTGCACCAATTCGTGCTGCTGAGGGTGGGCGACGATCTGCCCCAGCGCGAGTTTCCCATTCCTTTTATGTCCGTGAGCGTGGCCGTCAGTCCCGGCGGCGGGACGGTGGCCACCGGAGACGCGCGCGGCGTACAGTTGTGGGACATGGCCAGCGGAGCCCCCGAGGGGCGTCTGGCCCCACGCGTCGAAACCAAGGTGAAGGATTTTGGAACCGTAGAAACGGCCTCGGCTTTTCTGGTATCCACGCTGCGATTTGCCGACAAAGGCAAGGGACTGGTCTCCGATGGGGATGCTTTCTGTCACTGGCACCTGGCCGACAAAAGTCCCACCTGGCGCTTTCCCTCTTGAGCTTTCCAGGACTGATTTCAGGGTTCTTTCCGAGTGCCGAGATAGATTGAAGTATGTCCACCACTCCCGGCCTTGCCAGCAATCCCGGCGCAACCTCCCGTCTGGGGGAATTACGCCGCCTGGGAATCCTCACCACCGAAGTCGCCGAGCAATTGGCCGAGCGAGGCCAGGCTGTTAAATTGCGCGGCCAGAAGGTGGATTGGCCGGGGATGCTGGACCAATACAAGCAAAACGGCGACCTGACGCCGACGGACCTGGATGCCCTGTCCGAATTTACGGTAGCCGCTCAGGCCGCCCGCAAGGCCATGGAGCAGAAGTTCAAAACGGACGAGACCAGGCCCACCTCGGTTCAACGGAAAAAGATGCAGGCGCTGGACGCTTATCTGGAAACTGGCAACAAAGTGCGCGAGGCCTATCTTGAAGCCACCTCGCGCGCAGCCGTGCAGGCCCTGGCCGGGGCCAGCTTTGGGCCACTGGCCACTGTAGCCGCCTACCTGGCCTGGAACCCCGCTTCGGAAAAACGTATCACCGGCCTGGTCGATCAGATGCGCCAACTGGAAAGCGGCGAAAGCCCGCTGCTCCACGCCGGCAATCACGTCAAGCCGGTGCACCAGGAAAAACTCTGGCAGACCAAGCTCAATATGCTCGAAGAAGCGGTCACCATGGCCAAAGCGGGCAATGCTCCCGAGATCGACGTGCAATATTTCGAGATGACCAGTTCCAGTTTCGTGGGCCGACTGGCCAAGGCGGCTGCCGCCGGTTGCCGGGTGCGCATCAATGTGGACCCCTCCCGGCCCCGTCAGGTAGAGGCCGCCGACGTCAGTGTGGACGAATCGCCCCGGAAGCTGCGCGCCTTACTGCAATTGATGGCCGTGCCCAACGCCGATGTGGCCATCTCGGTCTACCCCGTGGCCGAAGAACTCGGCAGTGTGCAGCAGTTGATGCACCGCAAACTGCTGCGCGTGGGCGAAAAGGTTCTCTTTGGCGGAATGAATGCCAACGAAGGCTCGGGCGAAAACTTCGACACCGGCTACCTGATGGAAGGTCCAGCGGCGCGCACCCTGATCGAAGGATTCCAGGCCGATGTGGCTATTTCCAGCGGCTCGACCCCGGTCCAGGTCTACGGCGAAAAATTGATGGAGAACTTCGAAGATGGGATGGTGGGCCTGTCACCCCACGGTCTGGCCACCACGCTGGACATCATCGCTGGCCCCTCTCCCGCCGGCACACGCATCTCCTCCAAGCCCACGCTGGACGAACTGGAATCTCTGGCTGGTAAGGCCGAACTGAAACTTTCGTCCCTGGTCGACGAAGAGACCCTGCATCACCAGCTTCAGTATCGCTCGACCAAACCGATGGAACTCAAGCCCAAAGGCAAGAAAATGCTCCATGAGTTGATGACCCGCGCTTTTGAGAAGACGGGGTCGGAGGATAATCTTAAGAAGTTGACTCAGATGGACCTGCCTCTCGGTAAGGCAGAGGGCGCCGTCACCGTGGCCGTGGGATCCTCTTCGGAAGAGCGCGAGGCGCTGATTCTGCAGGCCATCGCCAGTTCCGAAAAGTTTTGCTACGTTCCAACCTTCGTCATCACCAAGGCCATGGCCAGGGCTCTCATCGCCCGGCGAGACGAACTGGCCCAACACGGTAAAACCCTGGACGTGCGCGTGGTGGCGGACGCCGGGATATATGGTTTTGGTGGCACCCCCAACGAAGAGGGCTACCTGGCCCTGGAAGAAGCCGGCGTTCCGGTGCGCTGGGCCACGCTGACACGGGCGATGAGCGATCACGACCGCAAGATTCACGCCAAGCAAGTTCTCACCGACAAGATGGAATTGGTAGGCAGCACCAACCTGTCCAACAAAGGTGTGCGCGACAACTGGGAACTGAGCGGCCTGGTCTATTTTAACGAGAGTCAGCCCGAGTCGGTTGCCGCCCAGCAAGACGGCGTGGAGCGCTTTGAAAAGCTATGGCAAAACGAATCGATGACCCTGGACACGCGTGCGGCCGCCAAATTGCTGGATAACACCGCGCTGGGATCGGATGAGGCCCGCAAGAAAGCCATGCGTACCTTCCTGGGAATGATTCAAAATTACGAGGTCCAGTCGGCCAAACTGGTAGAAGAGTTGATGGCCGGTCCCGGCATGCTCGACCGAGCCCTCCAGTTGCAGACTCAGGGTATGGCCTACGGATATGCCCGCCTCAAGACCCTGGAAGAAAAGATGGGAATAGAGGCGTTCTACGCGGCTCTCAAAGATCTACCGAGTCACCACCGAATGGAAGACTTCGCCCAGGGCAAAGCTCTTCACGAAGAATAGGCCTTCTAAAGAGACTGACTGTATTCGAGCAAATTGGCGCGCACGTCACGGGCGCTGGAAAAGCGATGCTCCGGATTTTTTTGCAGCAGAATAAAGTTCATCTGCACCAGCCAATCAGGCACATTGGGATTGTAAGTCTTGGGGTGAGCGGGCAGGTGCAGCAGTTGAGACTTGATCACCTCGGCCGTAGTTTTGCCGCGAAATGGTGGCACCCCGGTGAGCAACTCGTAGAGAATCACCCCCACTGCATAGAGGTCGGCGCGAGCGTCGGCTGCCTGGCCCTCGAAAAGTTCGGGAGCCATATACTCCACCGTGCCCAGCAACACGCCGGTGCTGGTGAGTCGGATGCCATCCTTGACCTTGGCAATGGAGAAGTCGGTCAACGCGATGGAGTCCCGCGATTCGTCGATCAAAATATTGCCAGGCTTCACGTCGCGATGGATGACGCCGTGGCTGTGGGCGTGATCGAGAGCGCTGAGCAGTTGCTCGAGAATCCGCACAATCCGTTTGATGGGGAAAGGTCCTTTGGTTTCATCGATCACGGTTTGCAGACTGCGGGGGCTGAGGCACTCCATGACCAGATAGACCAATCCATCG
Organism: bacterium; assembly: GCA_018780265.1. Taxonomy (GTDB): domain Bacteria; phylum Vulcanimicrobiota; class Xenobia; order Xenobiales; family JADMJV01; genus JADMJV01. Next base: position 5,125 of record JADMJV010000154.1, on the reverse strand, counting down.
CTCACACAAATATCAGTGACCTGGATAATGTTAGGGTGGCGAAGGGAAGAAGCGACCTTAGCTTCCATCTGAAATCTCTGCACAAAGCTGACGTCGCGCGTGACCTCGGGGGCCAGAATTTTGATCGCATACTTGTGGTCGTTCCAAGTGGTGTGGTGAGCCAGATAAACTCTGCCCACCGAACCGCGGCCCAACTCTTTCTCAATCTGATACTCGCCCAGCCGGCGCCCGGCCATTTCGCTGGGTAGCGAATCCGACAACTGAGGAGGAACACGCGAAAGGGCATTGTTGCCGCCAGGGTTGACCCCCTTGAGGCTGGGCGGCAACTCCAGCAAATCCGTGCGAATGTGGTCGGCTTTAGGCGCCTTTTGAACTTCCAGCACCAATTTCCCCATTCCGATGCGGTCCCCGAACTCGAGAACATGCTCCTGGATGACCTTCTCATTGACCTTGGTCTGATTGGTCTTGGACAAATGTTGGATTTTGTAGACCTTGCTTCTGTCGTCCCAGAGTAGACGGGCGTGAATGCGGGAGACCGTGCCTTCCATGAAATAAACGGCACCGGGGGCCGAGACCTGTTGAGCGTCCTGAGCCCGACCCAGGCAGATTTCCACGGTATGGAGGGGAATGACACGACCGTAACCAGGCCCCTCGATGACCTTAAGCTGGAATCCGGAATTAAACATTGCAAGTTCACTTCTGACCAGATGGAGCCCCTTCCTTCGACAATTCAGCGGGCAATTGCGCAGGGAATTTGAGCCCGGCATCCCAACCCATGGGCTCAACGATGATCCGAGCCATGCTCTGCTGCCTGCTTCTCACCGGTCTGGCTGTCGCTCGCGACCGCTTTGTACTGTTGCCGTTGGACAATCGCCCATGTAATGTGCTCTTCGTGCGGCAGTTGGCCGGCATCGCCATGGCCGAGGTGGTCACACCGCCCAATCACTGGCTGGGCTCCTGGTTGAATCCAGGCAAATGTGAGCAATTTGTAGGCTGGCTGGAGACCACGGCCCAGGCTGGCGACACCCTGATCGTGTCCAGCGACATGCTGTGCTACGGAGGATTGGTAGCCTCGCGGATGGCCTCCACTCCTGAACAGAGCGCCCTGGATCGCCTGGAGTGCTTGAAGCGGCTTCACCAACGCGGCCTCCGCGTAGAAGTTTTGTCTACGATTCCCCGGCTCTACCTGCGCACTTCGGAGGGTCAGGCTCCCTTCGAAACCGACCTGGCAGACTGGGCGGCGCGAGCCGACGCCGATTCCCCACCCCCACCATCAGTACCGGTCCAGTGGGTAGACGAGTATCTCCAGGTGCGTCGGCGCAACTTGCAGGTCTTGCTGCGCCTGGTCGACATGGCCAGGGAGGGGGTCATCGACCAGTTAGTAGTGGGCCAGGACGATTCGTCCAGTCACGGCCTGCATTTTGCCGAACAGGTGCAGCTGCGAGAACGGCTCGATGGCGCCCCCGTGTGGCTCGGGTCCGGGGCCGACGAATTGACTATGGATATGGTCTGCGGCCGCCTGGCCCAAGTGCACAACGTTCAACCCAAGCTGGAACTGGAATATTCGGAAGCGGGTAGCGAGAGGCGCATCCCCCCGTTGGAAAGCCACCCCCTTCAGGACATGGTGCTCGACCACCTGAGACTGTGCGGAGCGGAACCGGTCAGCCTGGGGGGCGATGTGCGCCTGTTTATCCAGGTTCCGGCCGCCAAGCCCTTCGCTTTGCCCGGACCGGATCAGCGGCCCAGGTCTTACGCCTTTGTAGAAAGGGTGCGCGAATGGATGGACAAGGGCCATCCCCCGGCTCTGGCCGCCCTGGCTTTCATCAATCGCATGGACCCATACCTGGCTGAGGCCGTGGTAGAGAGGCTGCCGCTTACTCAGCTAGAGGGGTTTGCCGCCTGGAACACCCCGGCCAATTCGCTGGGCACGGTAGTGGCTCAGGTGGTGGCCCGAAGAGTCGCAGACCAGCTTTCAACCCACTCGCCCATCGCCCAGGTGAAACAGAGCGCTCGCCTTCACGTCGCCTTTTTGCTGGCCCGACTGATCGACGACTATGGCTACCAAACCATGGTTCGCGGAGAATTTTACCCCCAGGCCAGGGGCCTGACCCCCAACCCCGATCCACTGGTCAGTCCGTACCTGAAATTGGGCCGTGAAGTGAGGGTGCGCCTGATCGAGTGGGCTCGCAAGCTGTATCGCGACCGATTTGAAGGGCGACGCCTCAGCCTGCCTGGCCGGCGGGGGACGGCCCGACTGGGAGAGTTGAGCTTGCAGGTGGTTTTGCCCTGGCCACGGCTGTTTGAAGTGGAGGTGCGCCTGGATGTGCGCCTGCAGCCCGACCAGATTTTGTTACCTTAAATTCACAAAAAGTTTACAGCCCCACCGGTTCATTTAGCTGCCCCTTGTTCGGGGGGGTCTAGGATAAAAGTGTCAGAGAGAGGAGGCAGCCACACAAATGGACGCGCTAAACATGTTGGGGAACAGCAAAGACTTAATCCGTGGTTTCGCCGCTCTGCTGGCCGCTATCGAGCAGGCCAACGCCCTGGTTGGTGGCGGTTCTGGCTCCCAGGCCCAAAGTGCGCCGTCGGTAAATCCATTTGCCAACATCAACGACACCTTCACCTCTTACGAAGAGCAAGAGTTGCCCAATGGCAACAAACTGCGTCGCTACGACAGTGGCGCGGTGCGCGTTATCAATCCGCGCAGCGGCATCGTGCAAGAAGAGCGCCCCAACGGGAATTTCCTGGTCTCGATGCCCACCGGCCGAGTCCTCTTTCAGGAGCAGCCCGGCTATCCGCTGCTGGTATTTAACTCCGTTCAGGGCGGTCCGCCCATCCTGGCCCGCGTCTGCATCGTGCAACTGGGCACGGGCAGCGAAGCTCAACCGGCTTTTCAATTTGAAGACGAAGACGGCAACCACTTCGTGGACCTGGACTCCCTGCGCTACGTCAAAGTGGCCCACAATCAGATGCAACCGGCTACGGCCGTCAGCGCCCCTGCCCCTCAACTCCAGGTAGCCTGAACTCCACCTCTGTTACACTCTCGATCGCGCCAACCACGCGATCTTTTGATTTTTTAAGGTTTCCCGATACTCAATCTTTAACAAGCCTTAGCAGCTGAGGATTGATTGGTTGGCTTCGGGGTTGCTATCCTGGTAAAGACCATGCATGCAGGTCATTCGTCAGGGAGATCCCAAAAGGCGGCGTCCTATTTGGAACACCGGGCAACCCAGTTGGAGGAGTCGTAATGTCAGGAGAAGTCACCAATCCGGGAAAGGTGACGGTAAACGTCGCTCCCAATCAAAAAGCGCCGACCGTTACCGCCGCGTCCCTGCCTACTGAAGCCCCCTCGGTCCCTCGGCTTATAGCGGCGTCCGCGCCAGCGCAGTTAGCGGCTATCGCGGGAGCTGCCAATCGCGATTTGCTGACCGAACGCAATCTGGCAGCCAGTTGGTTTTCGGTGATGACCCCGGCCCCATTCCCGCTCTCCCCTCTGCCCAGCCGCTCCGCTATCGAA
>JADMJV010000154.1:0-1598 GCA_018780265.1 bacterium | reverse complement strand
CCCTAACAATGTGGAATCCGTGTTGGGTCTCTCCCCGCTGCCGCCGCTTGAAGCCAGACCTTCGGTTTGGAACACGCCGGGCGCGCTGAGCAATCCGGCCACCTCGGCAGCCTCTCGTTCGCTGTACAGTTCCACCTTCGACCTGATGATGAAGTATCAGAACAACCCTATCGGCACGCTGCCAGTTGCCCCAGATCCGACAACTAAAGAAGGCAAGAAAGCGATCGAAGAGGCCAAAAAGGCCGAAGAAGCCCGTCGAAAAAAAGCGGCGGAGGACGCCAAGAAGGCCGCTGACGAGGCCCGCACAGCGGCCGAAGCGCAAAAGGCCGCTGAGTCCCCCAAAAAGCCCAAGGGCCTTGCCAAAATTATCGGCGGCGCCAAGAAATTGTTGGGCATCGGAAAAAAAGAGGAGAAGCCCGCTCCGGCTCCCGCGCCGAATGCCGCGACCACCACAGCCAGCAGCGGCGCCCCCACGAACGGCAGCGCTGGCAAGGCAGGGAGCGCGGGCTCCAGCGCACCTTCTCCCGAGGAGAAAAGGTCGATCCTGGACGTTCTCAAACCTAAGTCTTCCGAGCCTACGGTAGAGCCCAAGGCCAATCAACCGGCGGCTGAAAAGCCTCCGACAACTATCGATCCAGCCAAACCAGCAGTCGATCCCAAGGCAGCCGACCTCAAGCCTGCTGTGGACCCCACGAAGCCCGCGGTCGACGCGTCCAAGCCACCGGTCCCCGACCCGACCAAGCCCGCCGATGGCAAGAGCACGGTAGTGTTGGAAGGCGTTTCTCTGAAAAACGACGGCAAGGACCCTGAAAAGAAAGTATCCACCGTTATCACCACCTCCCAGGACAAAAAGGGAAACACCACCACGACCATGACCACCGTCAGCGAAGACGGCGAGAAAGTGGCCGAGCAGACCACAAAGATGACCAAGAAGGAAGCGGACGCTGCCGAAGTAGCCGCCCGTCAGAGAGAGGCTCAATCCCAGGCCAATCGCCCCGCCAAGGAAAAGGAGAAGAAGGACGCCCCCCCGGTAAGTCAGATCAAAGACCAGAGCAAGTCGGACGACGGCGACGAGGCCGATTCGAGTTCTTCGGGAAAATCCGATTCAAAGTCGGAATCCAAGAAAAAGGATGCCAACAATGTCAGTATCATTAGCGATGCTGTAGCTGAAGACGCTTCGTTGGCTCGATCCCGCAAAGATCGCAAGGACGTCAGCATGGTCGATGACCGTATCGCCAACGAGGCGGCCAAGGAGAAGAAGAAGTCCACCGATCCCAATAAAGTCGAGGCCAACAAAGATCCGAACAAACCGGAACTGGACAAGAATGGGCTGCCAGTCGCTGCAGATCCCAGCAAGCCTGCAGATTCCAGCAAGCCTGCGGGTCCGAACAAGCCGACCGATCCCAACAAGCCTGCTGACTCTAACAAGCCCAACCATGATGCGGCAAGTGCTGATACTGGCGGATCATCGGCCCCGTCCGGATCTGGAAAGGCCGGGGAGCCTGCGCCGGCCCCCAAAGCCGGGGAGCCTGCACCCGCCCCCAAGGCCGGGGAGCCTGCGCCGGCCCCCAAAGCCGGGGAGCCTGCACCCGCCCCCA
>JADMJV010000130.1:39325-45292 GCA_018780265.1 bacterium | reverse complement strand
AATATGACTTCAGACTCCATTTCGACCAGCTTATTTCAGGACGGGCCCTTAGTTGCGCGGGCAACAATGTGCCGTAGATCGGGCCAGTTTGCATGACCGGACTGATCAGTGTTTGCCCCAAACTGCGGCTGCGCCCCGGGATAGCCGACCTGATTGAGCCATCTCTGGGCGTGTTCGGTTGAAGTGGCTGACAGATCCTGGAGCGTCGGGTCAATAGCTTTTCCCTCTCTAAATGTGGCCTTGAATTTTGAACTTCTTAAAGGCATCGATAGCAGCCCGGGCCAAAGCAGGGTCTTCCTCTACCGACAGTCGGTAAATCGGGCGTGACCCTTGACGAAAGCCCCGGTAGTCCGACCACCACAAGCAAACAGGGGGGGTTTGCAGTTGCTCTACCCTGGCTGCCTCGGCAAAAAACAGGGTAAAGCGGCGAACTCGTCGGAGGCTGCCCCAGCAGCGCACCATCGAGACGCCTTTCTGTCCAACGTAAGTAACTTCGTGGCTGACGTGCCGAGCCCAACTCCAGGCAAACCATCCAGGTAGCGCGCCTGCTGCCACCACCAGGGCCACATATTCCCAAGGCCAGGGCCAGACGGCACCCAACCTCTGGGCAGTCCAAACGGCCAAGCAGATACCGGCCAGGGAGACCAACAAGGCCAGTCCGCCAGCAGCCAGACCCAAACTGCCGCTAAAACTAGCCCGGACACTGCTGACTTTACCGATCTGAGGAGGAGGAGCAACCAGGAAGCGCCACTCGGGCGGCAGCGATTGGCCGTCGTGAGTGGTAACCAGGGGGTCGGGGAACCACTCCCCGGCCGCCTCCATGGTGGGCTCGGGTAACTCTAACTGCTCCAACACCTGGGGCCGCAATCGGCAAAAGGTGGGGCAGTGATGCCTGAGTTGGATGGAACACTGATGGCCCTCGGCTGCGTCAGTGAGATCGGGCCAGGGCCGGGCGGTGCGGGGGGCTTGAAACGCGTCCATCTGATTGCGCCCTTCCAGACTGACCAGTCGGCGGGCCAATATCTGCCCCGGGGGCAGGCTCTCACGCTCTCGATCCAGAGCCAGCACGGTATCCAGGACGTCTAACAAGCACTTGACTCGCTGCTGGTCAGGGCCCAACTGAAAGGCCCGGCTGAGCAACAGTCGGGCCGCCGGCAGGTTGAATTGAGCCACCATTTGGCCGGCTAATTCGACAAGGGCGTCGGCCAGATTGACATCAATCTTCTCTAACTCTTGCTCCATGTGGGCCAGGTCCGCGCTGTGGCGAGTAACCAACAGGGTCAGGGCTTGGTGGCTGGCCATGGGCACGAGATTCTCCCGCCTGAAGGGCCCTCCTTCAGGCTTTGCAGCCAACGGGAGGTGCCGGCTCTAACCTCCTGCCAGGATGGCAGGAGCCAGGCTGGGTTTGGCAAGTAGCAAAGTGTACGTGGTCGCGGCCCTCCTCCAATTTTGGGCACAGTCCGGCCGCATGGACCACGGTCGCGCAGCCGTGGTTTCGGGTATCTCACACCGCTCTCCATCCGCGCCTGGCAGCCTCGCAGGTGGCGCACCTGACTGCCGATAATCAGGCCTGTACCGGCCATGGCCGGGGGTTTGGTGTGTCGGGGAGATGACCAAGCTATTCGACTGGGAAGCGGATCGCGACCAACACCATCGAAGAGAAAATGGTCGTTCTCCACCGCGGCAAGAGGGAGCTGGCCTCAACGTAGCCCCAAAATCTCGGCTGAGGATCTTCAGTCCCTTCTCCGCGACCAGTAAATCCTGAAGTGCTGCGACGCGCTGCCAAGACGATTCTGCCCGAGACCCAAACTTGCCGTCTAGCTGACGCTACAGTTGGGTTCGCCCAGCCGATCAAGGCTGGGGTCGCGCGGGACAAAGATATCGCAGGGAGCGCTGTTGTCGCTGAGCGTGGGTCCCAATACGACCAGTTCGGGCCGAAGGACGGGCAGTCTCGACAGATTGCGTGCGATTTCAAGATTTTTGCGGATTTGCGGATTGAGCATGACGGAATCCCCCTGAGGTTTCTTCAGTATAATCAGCCGATTGTTGCCCAAATGTAAGCGAGTCGTGTCCATTCCGCCATGAGGGTTTCCTAGAGCGTTGCCTTGAGCGCCGCTCCTTGAAAAGGATTCTGGCCTTCCTCGAACAAAATTCGAAGAATCGTTCGACAGAGTGTTCGCCCCGGAACTGGACCCTGTGCGACCGGTTTAGGAATCGTATTGAAGAAATCCTCGCTGCTGCGAATCCTGCGAGTGATGGCGCGCTTCTGCGCCCTGTCACTCGGACTGTTTATGGTGCTCCTGGTGGGCGCCTTCGTTCTCACGTACTTATTCCGCGGCAATTTGATCAACTACTACCGTCACCGGGTTGAACTTAGCCTCAACGTCAATATCGATATCCACCGGTCCAACCTGACCGGCCGAACCCTGACTCTCGAAGGAGTACAAATTCAGACCAGGGGTGGCCTGCCGCTGGCCCGTATCGAAAAAGTGGTAGCCCCCCTTCATCCCTACGACGGGCTAAAATACGGGCTATCTCGCTGGGTGAGCGACGTGCAGCTCACCCGCCCCAACCTGATCGTGTCCTACGGCAGCGATGGTCACCTCAACTGGGACTCGGTCACCTTGCCCAAGCGGCTGGCCGAACTTCCGCTCACCTCCAGCTACCGCGGCCGCATTCAAGTGAGCGAGGCCACCCTGAGTTTGCGAGACCAGCGTCAGGGGGACTACCGGGCCCAACTCGACCAGATTCAGATGGACCTGAACTGGTTGCCCCAAAGAGAATGGACCGCCCAGGGCCAGGCCCAGGGGGGAGCCATCGGCTATCGGGCCTTTGCTAAAAACACCCAACCCCTGCAGGTCGATCTGGAAGTCAAAAACCTGGCCCTGGATGACTACCTGACCCACCCCTGGTTGTTCAACCGGCTCAGGGTCGAAGGTTCCCAGGCTAACGGCAGCCTGCATGCCCGCCTGTCCCTGCAAGACCCCTCGACTTCGATGCTGATGGGCCATCTGCGCCTGGCTGCCAAAGAACTGGTCTTGCCGGAAATCGGACAGCGTTTCCAAAAACTTTCGGGCCGATTCGAACTGTTGGGCAGCGTCCTCAATATCCCCCAGTCCAGCTTTCTATGGCGGGACCAGCCCCTGCAGCTGCAGGGTCAGATCCGGCCGGGAGCCGATTCTTTCCAGGATCCCTGGTTCAAGGTCCGCCTCCAGGCCGGGCCCTTGTCTTTGGCCAAACTGGCCAAGATCTTCCCCAAGCTACCGGCGCTAAAGGGCAAGGCCCGCCTGGATGTGCTGGCCGAAGGGCTGCTGCAGGACCCCAGTCTGGAGGGGCGCCTGACGGCCACCGACCTGGAGGCCGAGGGCGAGAAACTGAAGGACCTGCTGGCCGACTTCCAACTCGATAGCAACAGCCTGCATTTGCGCCGAGTGCTGGCTCATACGCTGGCAGGTGAACCGATACGAGCTTCTGGCTGGATCTTCCGAGACAGGGAAGAAAAACTCTACCTGAAGCTCAGTGGGGCCGCCTCGCAACTGGGCAGATTTTCGCCCTGGCTGGCGGGCACCGAGCAAATGGACGTAACCGCCCTGGGCTCTTTGCTCGACCCCATTTTCACCGGCCAGGCCCGGCTGGGAGCGCTCCCCGGCAATCCTCTGGGGGTAAGCTCGGGGCAGGGTCAGTTTTGGCTGGACCGCCAATCGGCACTGCTCTGGAATGGACAGTTGACAGGGAGCGGCGGCCAACTCTCGGTGCCCTGGGCGGTGCTGGACTATCACACCGGTCAGATCGCCGGCGAGGCCTTCAGTGAAGACTACCAACTCTCTACTTCGCAAGGTAGCGCCCGCGTCCATGGCTCGGCCCAATTTAGCGGCGACACCCTGACCGGGGAATATCAAGGGGTGGCCTATTTCGACAACAGCCATATCCAGGGCGTAGGACTTCCCGCTCTGGAAAACGTGTCGGGCATGGTGGGCTATCAACAAGGAGAACTGCTGGTGCCCCAGCTCTCGATGAGCAGTGGGGGAGATCCGTTCAGCCTGACCGGTAGCCTGCAAGCGGGGAGGGGCACCTTTTTTGTAGAGTCCCCCCGCTTCGACCCGCGCCACTGGCTGGCCTCGGCTCCCTCAGGACATCGCAACCTGAGTGCCATGGCCGAGATCAACGGGAGCAGCATCGAGGGCTTCCGGTTGGCCACCCGGGCGCTGGCACCAACTAGTCTGCTGGCGGGCCCGGGGGGGGACGCCTACGCGGTGGGACGCTGGTTGCCGGGCCGCGCCCCGGAGTTCTATTCTCAGTTCACCAACCTCCAGGTGCCCAATCAGGCCCTACGGGTGGAGGGCCAACTGGCCACTGCCTGGGAGAAGGGGCATCTGACCTACTACTATGGTGTGCGACCGCAAGGCTCGAGCGCCAACAACTGGGTTGCCGGTAACGGCTGGATGCAGGGCAATCAGTTGCATATGGTCGACAATTTCCTGCACCTGCCCCAACAGGCTCAAACCCCCAGCCTGCACGGAGAAGGCAGAGCCTATTCTTACTTTGGGCCTCAAGAGGGCCCCCCCCTGAAAGTTCAGGTAGGACCGCCCGAGGCCTGGTCAGAGGGCGGAATGCTGGGTTGGGGGGGCGGGCTGGATATGCGCACCGGCCGCCTGGACAATGTGACGGTGCGGGGTCGCAATCTCAATCTGCGCCAACTTCAGAGCTGGTTTGGCCCGCTCCAAAGTCCGCAATGGTGGCAACAACTCAACGTCAAAGTCGAAGATGCCCTGGTTGACGTGGACGGCCAGGCCCGAGGCACCCTGAGCGCGCCCCAGTGGGAAGCTACCTTGCGCTCCTCCTGGACCCGACTGTCGCGCCAGGACCATGGACAGTTGGAATCTTCCGCCTTCTCGTGGAGGGCCGACGCCAAATACCGGCAGGGCAAATTGGATTTGCTTAGCTTGCTCTCACCCCACCCTCAAGATAGCCAGTTGTTGACCTGGAAGGGGCCGCGCAGCCGCCCTCCCGAGGCCGATTGGTTGCGTTCGCGGATCAGCCTCACTCCCAATTTGGCCTGGAAGGGATGGATACGGGCCGAAGCCTTTCCCATGGCCACGGCTCGCTGGCTGACCCCCCCCTGGCTCTCCGGCAAGCTGCCTTCTGGAGTTCTCTCCACACAGGGAGCCGGTCTTCAGATTGGGGGCTCCCTCTACGAGCCCCAACTGGCTGGTCGGGTAGACCTGCGCCAGGGAAGATTTTGGACCGGTTTTGATCACGTGGCCATCGATGAAGCCTATGTGGATTTCGCCAGCCGGCGCAGTGCCACCGCCCTGTCGCGCTTTCACTTGAAGTCCGCGGGCTTAACTCTGGATGGTCGCGGCAATCGCACCAGCGACGGCAGTCTGACGGCCCAACTCTGGGCCGACGACCTCACCCTGGACACTCTTAGCCAGTTTGGTTGGAACACTCATGGCTGGAAAGGCACCGTGGACATGGCCTTCTCCTTCCGCGACGCACGAGGGGTCGCGCCCGAAGGCTGGTTGGCGGTGGAGAGTAACGGGCTGAAAGCGCCCATGGAAGGCGTCTTTGGAGTTCGCAGACTGGTGCTGGGGAGTGTTGACCGCCAGTTGAACGGAATTCCCTATACGGGTCCCGGTAAAGGCATTGCCTTCCGTCTTGAAGGCGGCGAGGTGGTCGTCGACCTGCCGCCCCAAGGCGCCGAAATTGTGTGGGACACGCCCACGCCCAGCCGTGCCGTCATGGAAGGCCAGGTGAGTTGGCGCTCGGCCATGGCGCCCAATCAAAGCCTGCCAGCCTGGCTGAAGTCCCCCGACGGCCCCCGGTTTGGTAGCCCCGGCCAGCCCATGAAGTTGGAGATCCAACAATTTGGCTGGCAACTGATGAAGCAACTCTTCGCCCTCGAGGACGACAAACGAGAGGGCCTGGTCAGCGGTTCACTGGAACTGCTGGGACAGTATTTCGAGC
>JADMJV010000130.1:0-39315 GCA_018780265.1 bacterium | reverse complement strand
ACCCCAAACTGTCCGATCAACCTCTGCTCACGGCCCGGCTCAGCGACCTCTCCCTGGAAGGGCCCGGAGCGGTGTGGTCGGGCCTGCAACTGCGCCAACCGCTGAAGCTGGCTTACTCGGTGCTGCCTGGAGCTGGTTGGCTGCGTCTCGATCCGACCACTCTTGAATTTTTCCACAAAGTGGCCAAGACCGGGCCCAAACGGGTGCAGGGAACCCTCAAGCTCGAAGCCGCCTTTGTGGCCATGGAGAATCCCGGTCTGAAAAAAGCGGCCAGTAAAGATCCCGATCAGCACATCAAGGCCTGGCTGCAAGACCTGCCCGTGCAAAACCTGGCCTTTTTAGTGCCCGGACTGAGCAAGATTGGAGGCACCATCCGCAACCTGGACCTGAGCAGCACGGGCCCGCTCAGCCGGCCCCGCGCCCAACTGAGCGTCTCGGCGCAAAACGTGCAGATTCAGGGCCTCAACATCACGGCCGCCCAGGGAATTGCCAGTCTGACGGGTGAAAGTCCCGGCCGCATGCGCCTCAACTTCGGAGAAGGGGCTGACGAACTCCGATTCTTACTGGGGGCCGAGAACGACCTCACCCAATCGTTGCGCTTTCAAGGCCAGGCCTTACTGGACTTTGACCGTGTAATTTTGATGAAAAGCCCCACCCTGGTCAGCAGTCTGCGCGGTTGGGCCCTGACCGAGCGCAGCGAATTTGACTTGAGAGCTCAACTCAACGACAGCCAGATGCGCCTTTTCTCCGCCATCGCGCCCGATCAAAGCCAGCTATCAGGCGCCCTCACCGGCGGGCTCCAGCTCAAAGGCACCTCGGGCAAACCCGAATTGACGGGTAGCCTGGCTCTGAACAATGGAAGCTATGCCCACCCCAGCCTGTCGACTCCCTTGAGCGGGGTCAATCTGCTGGCGCGTTTTGAGCGCATCAATGTGAGCGACGCCGAAGCCAACTCCAATCTGGCTCAGATCGTCGACACCACGCTGGGGCGCGTCACCCTGGAAAAGCTCGAGGGCAATCTGGGCGGTCAGGCGTTCCAGGGCAAAGGCAAAGCCGAAATGGCCGGCCGCTTGCCCACCTTTTTGGACTTCCATTTGGATGGCGATGACCTACCCATCGATTGGGACGGTCTCATGGAAGGGCGTGCCAATATTCATCTCAATTTGACCGGAATCGCCAAAGATACGGGCGGATTGAAGCCCTTGTTAACCGGTCGCATCGACATTCCTCAGGCCACTCTCTCGATGCCCGATGAAGAGTTCCGTAACCGTTTGCTGGCCCTGAGCATTGGGCGCAAACGCTGGCTGGACTACAATATCGATCTGGCACTTGGCAATGACGTGTGGGGTGGCTATTTGGGGTCGACGATTCGGGCCACCGGCGATCTGAAGTTCACTCCCTCTCTGACCGGCAACCGTCCCGCCGTCAACGGTGAGTTGTTCCTCTCGCGTGGGGTGATTCGCATCCCCGTCTACGAAGTCAATTTTCGCATTCGTCAGGGCTACGCGTATTTCGAAGACGACCTGATTCCTCGACTCGAAAACCTGGAAGCCGACAGCACCTTGGGAACCTATCAGTTGACCGCCCGTTTCGACGGAAAATACCCAAAAATCCAGGCCGATGTGGTAGCAAACCCCCCCCTGCCCGAGTCAGACCTGCGGCGCCTGGTAGGCCTGGGCGGCCTCCCCGTGGGCAATACCTCGACGAGTTTGAGCAGTTACGGCGCCAATACCAACGCCAATAGTTTCCTGGTCAATCAAGGCGTGTCCATCCTGTCCAATATGCTCACCGGAGCCTTGAGCCAGGGATTGGGTCGCCTGCTTTTTGCCTCGGAAGTGTCCTTTGACATCCTGCCCACCTCCGAGTATGTGGTTCGTCTGGCCAAGTCATTGACCGAAAACGACGATTTCTTGCTGACCTTCGCCCAGGTCATCGGCACCACGCGATTCAATACGACCCTGTCGCAGTATGGATTTGAGTGGCGTTTTCAACCTAATCTTCTCACTCGTATCACGCTGGATAACTACGGACAGGCCAAACTCTGGTTTCAAGGTGTGTTGCGCTTCTAAGGGCCGCAAGGGGGAGCCTCGGCCCCAGCGGGTGAAAGAGCCGACATGTTCATAGGAATTGCACGCTTCACGCTTTTTCTTAACGACCAGCCCCATTCGCTGAAAGAGAAGCGATCGGTGGTCTCCAAGGTGCGCGATGCTATCAAAAATCGACTCTCCATCTCGGTGGCCGAAGTCGCTGAGCAGGACCTCTGGCAAAAGGCGGTGCTTGGCGTAGCCTGTGTGTCGGGAGACAAAAAGGTGGCCGAGAAGATGCTGGACGATGTAGCCAAACTCATCGCCAGCTTTCCCCAGGTGGAAATCACTCAGGAGGAACGCGATGTCGAGTGTTGGTGACCTGGCCTTTTTGCGCGCCGCTATCTTTGCCCAGCTCAAGCAGCGCACCCTACCGCTGTCGGTGCCGCCAAACCATCCCGAGCAAGGCTGGCTGGACTGGCTGGAGATCCCCTGCACTTCCGGCCCGCTGCCCCCACTGAACCTTGCGCCCATCGGCCTGCAGGCCGCCGACTTAAGAGCGGACGGCATTTTGCCCGAAGTGGTCTACGGATGCCTGGTGCAGACCTGGTGGCACCCCGGCCAGAGCGACTGGGTGGCCCGCACACGCTCGGAGATTTACGCCTGCTACTCCCCAGAACAGTTGGACCTACCCGGCTGGAGCTTGAGCCTGGAAGCCATCCGCAAGGTCAATGCCTATCGTTTGCAGGAGCTCACTCCCAGCGAGTTGCTGGAAGCCTCCCGACCTTTTTGGAACGGACCCGGAGCCGAGCCCGAGCGAATGGAAGGGTGGGTCTTACTCCACCTGGACCGCTTTGAGCGCCTTCAAGATGTGGCCGACTGCCTCTATCCCTTTCTGCATCAGGGCTGCGCTCCAACGGATCAGGACTCACGCCACAGCCTGAGGATTCCGCCCGGTCTGGAGTGGGAAGAGGCTGTGCAAATTTTGGGCCAGGAGCGGGTGGAGCGTCTGCTCATGTCTAAGGAAGGGCCCCTATGAAAGCCCTCTTTGTAAGCCTCATCCTGCTGGGAGTCATGTCTTTGGCCAAAGCCCAGGAGACCCCGCCTCCGCCCACATTCTCGGGCCAGACCACGCTCTGTGAAGACAGCTACAACGGATACAAACTGGCAGTGCCCAGCGAGTTTCAAGGCGCCGGCAAGGGAGCCAACGCCAGTTGGGAAGGGCCCAAGGTGGATAACTTTGCCACCACCATCTTTGTCAACTGCACTCCCATGGTCGGCGTCCATCCCCAGGCACTCTACGACGGAATCTTGCGGGCCAAGAAAAACGACCGCGGGGTGACCGAGGTGGTTCCCGTCAAGATGGCAGGCAAACTGAAAGGTAAGCCGATCTACGCCTTTCGCTGCAAAGAAGTGCCCATTCAGGTGGGAACCGGCGGGCCCAAGGCGGCCGACGACCACCACCGCTGGTTCTTGTTTGTGTGGGGTAACGATTGCGCTTACGAACTGGCCGTCTGCGGCAGCTATAAAGCGCTGGGACAAGGCCAGGAACTGCCCCCGGTCTACGACAAAGTGATCAAGTCGTTCAGCCTGATCCCCATCAAATAAAACTGAAGACCCCAACAACCCCCTGGAGCAGGCTCGCAAAGCTCTGAAGCTGGTGCCCGACATTCTTCACCTCGGCTAACGCCCGGACACCCGTGAGCTGATCGTATCGGTGGCTTTCCCCGCCCTCTTTCAAAAAAACCAGGCCCAGTTGCTCTCAGATCTGCACCAGAGGCTCAACGTCAAAGTATTGGTGCAGGCCAAAGACACGCTTCGCCAGTTGGTCGAAATAGCCCGCAAACATCTGCCGCTGGGGGCAGGCTCAACTCGCTGTTCAGCGGGCACTGGAGCTACGCGAGAGTTCCTTGACTCTCCGCGAAATCGCCGCCCAGCTAATGGCCCATCGCCTGTTGGGACAATCAAGCAGGTCATGTTGGAATTTCCGCGGAATGTGCGGATAATGAGACATGATTGAGAATCGCCAAGCCTTCTCATCGTACATGACGCACCTGCTTTCGACGGGGCGTATTGTCTTTTCGCGAGAGGAAGCCCATCAGGCGCTCGGCGTCAGCCATGGAGCCCTGTTGGACGCGGCGGAACGTCAGCAGCGCAAGGGACATCTTCTCAATCCGCGTCGGGGATTCTATGTCATCATCCCGCCCCAATATCTCGCCTTGGGCGCACCGCCGCCGTCTTGGTATGTCGATGATCTAATGCGTCATGAAGGCCGGCCATATTATGTCAGTCTATTGAAGGCCGCCGAACTGCACGGTGCCACACATCAGGCTGTGATGGAATTCCAGGTCATCACCGACATTCGCCTGCCGAAGATCCGCGCCGGGCGATCCGCGATCGTCTTCTATTATCGCAAGGCTATGGCGGCCGTGGACGAGGGTATCGAGGACCGGCAAACGGACACCGGCCACATGAGGATTTCTTGCGTCGAACTGACGGTGCTCGACCTCATACGCTACCCTCGCGCCGCCGGCGGGCTCGACAATGTCGCCACGATTATTGCCGATCTGGGCGACCGCATCGACCCCGGCAAGCTCGCTGTTTTGTCGTCGGCGTTCGAACGCTCTGTCAGCCAGCGCCTCGGTTACTTGCTGGAGCGCAGCGGTCACATCCAGCGTTCGAAACGGCTGCACAAGACTCTATCTCAAAACAACCTCTCGTTGCCGTGGGTTGAACTTGAGCCGAGGCAAGCCGATCCCGGCTCGCTGGTGCCGCAGGAACGAAATGAGCGCTGGCATGTGATCGTCCGCCGTTTACCTGAGGTCGACGAATGATTCCGAGGATGCACGTCATCGCCTGGGCCAGTATCTTCAAAAATCAGGTCGTCCAATCTCTCGTGCGATGGCGGAAGAACGCATGTTTGCGAAGCTGAAGAACCCTGGCTTTCTGGCGGAAATGCGGCCCTTGCTTTCAGCCGAACAAGCCGAGCAATTGACGGACGATGCAATAAAAACCGCCTTTGCCGAGGTTTTCCATCGGCTTGTCGTGCGGTTACCGGGCGATCCCTGGGCACTCACAGAGGCAATGAAAGAGCGTTACGGGATGCCCAGAATGTCTTGAGACCCCGCTCCCGGGCTGTCGAAAAACAGGGCAGTAAGGCTTTCGCTTTTCGCGAAAGCCTTACTGCCGTGAGGGGTATAGATATCTCGTAATGCTCGAGCTGGCTTAAAATCAGCGCTCAACTTTATGGGCGTCGGCACCGGCGAGGTGTTTATCACGTTGGAGGCCGGTGACAAACGCAAAGCTCTTTATCAGGTGATGGGTGGCCCAGGTTCACCCGAAGGCCCCCAACCTGGCTGAAGGCGCCAGGGGCGGAACGCTCAAGGGCCAGAAAGAGGTGGAAGTCGCCGGGCACAAGGGGACCCAGGTTCGGATCGAACAGCCGCAAGCCCCCGACGCTGGCCCGCACCTTTGTCGGGAAAGGCAGGACCTACACTCTTTATGCCTCCAACGGCCGGTCACGAAATTCCCCGGGGTGTTCCAGGAGTGGCAGAGCAGCACCAGGAGGTCCCCTCTAGAGAAGCAGGGAGCGGCCGGCGGAACTGACTTGTGATGTGGCTTGCGCAATGCCGGGCCAGGCGCGGGTCGATCTAGTAGTGGGCCGATACGATTTTACCACAGAAGGGGAGCGACTCCGTCGCTCCGGGGACGAGGAGTGCCATCCGAATTTGCTGGAGGCTTGGAAGCGGGGTCCTGAGGAGGCTCGCATGATGGCCCTATGGGCCCTGCACGAAGTGGATTCGCCGTCATTCATGTCGACACGGGCTCTGTGGGGGCCCGTGCGTGGCGTTGGAGCCCAGGAACGAGGTGATCGCCCCAAGGGCCCTCGGAGGGGGCGAAAATCATCGATCACGCGCTTGAAAAATGGCCTGGTTAAGCTATTTTTGGCTGGTCGCGTTTTTGACAGAGCTGCCCGCGATGGATAGAATTATGGCCGGCGGAAACAAACCCTCCGCCCCCTCTGGTATCTCTGTGGCTAACCTGGTGTCAACAGTCTCTTAATCTGCCCTGATAGGAAAAAAGAGCCTGGCATGGAGCCGGACTCTTTCATAGGGCATAGCCAGACGAAGACGCTACTCGGAGCCTTCCACGTAAACCACGCGCATACACTCTTCCATCGAAGTGACGCCCTCCAACACTTTTTCCACGGCGTCATCCTGCATCACGCGCATACCGTCTTCCACAGCGGCCTGTCGAATTTCGGCGGTAGAAGCGCGCATCAGCACCATGCCACGCACGCGTTCGGTGATTTGCAGAACTTCGTGGATGCCGGTACGTCCGCGGTAGCCGGTGCCTTTGCAGTGGTCACATCCGCGTCCGCGGAAGAAGTTGATGTCGGAATCGCCGTAGACGGTCATACCGAACTTGCGGATGGCTTCGGCGGGAGGACGATAGCTCTCTTTACAGTTGGGACAGATGTTACGCGCGAGTCGCTGAGCCAGCACACCGATGAGCGCCGAGGAGACCAGGAAGGGCTCCACGCCCATTTCTACCAGACGCGAGATAGCACCGCAAGCGTCGTTGGTGTGCAGCGTGGACAACACCAAGTGGCCCGTGAGAGCAGCTTCGACGGCGATTTTTCCGGTTTCGCCGTCACGAATCTCACCGACCATGATGATGTCAGGGTCTTGTCGCAAAAAGGCTTTGAGAGCCTTTGCGAAGGTCAGACCGGCTTTGTTGTTGGTCTGCACCTGGTTGATACCGCCGATTTGATACTCAACCGGGTCTTCGACCGTTGTCAGGTTGCGGTCACCCTTGTTGAGTTTGTTCAAACAAGAGTAGAGCGTGGTCGACTTGCCAGAACCGGTCGGACCGGTCACCAGCAACATCCCGTAAGGTTTTTCCACGATCGATTCCCAGAGCGTCAGGTTGTAGTGGCTAAATCCCAACTTGTTGAGACCGAGTTGCACTGAGCCCTTGTCCAGAATACGCATAACGGTCTTTTCTCCGTGCACACACGGCACCGTGGATACGCGCAAGTCGTACTCGCGACCGTCGTGCGTCAAGTGGATCTTACCGTCCTGCGGGATACGTCGTTCGGCGATATCCATCGCGGCCATAATCTTGATACGCGAGGTCATGGGCGCCTGAATGTGCTTGGGCGGAGTCATCACCTCGTGCAGCACACCGTCCACCCGGTAGCGCACTTTCACCGTTTTGGCCTCGGGTTCGATGTGAATATCGGAGGCCTTGTCGTTGATGGCTTGCGAGATAATCAGATTGACCACCCGCACAATCGGAGCCTCGTCCACCATCTCTTTCAGCTTGTCGAGAGACAATTCTTCGTCGGAGGCGTCATCGAAGTCCATTGGACCGAAGTCGGTGGCAGAGATGTCTTTCATCGTGCCTTCCACCTCGGCGATGGCGGTTACACCAAACTGGCCGTTGAGGGCCTTGGTGATAGCGTCATCGGTTGAAATCACGGGGTCGATGTCAAACCCGGTGATCAACCGAATGTCGTCCAACGCGATCACGTTGAGGGGGTCGACCATAGCCAGGGTAAGGCGATTGTCTTGTTGACCGACCGGAATCACTTTATAGCGCTGGGCCAAGTGTTCCGGAATCAAGCGAGCTAACTCGGGGTCGAGTTGCATCGCCTCCAGGTCGACGAAGCGGACGCCCATTTGGCGACCAAGCGCCTCCACGACGTCTTTTTCTGTAACGAAGCCCAGAGAAATAAGAACCTTTTGCAAAGGTTCGCTGGTCCGCTCCGATTGCGTGGCCGCTTTCTCTAGTTGTCGATTGGTGATGAGCTGCTCGTCTACAAGCAGCTTTCCGAGGTCATCTTTGGAGCGGCTAATCAAATTGGTTGCCTCCACGAGTTTCGATGTGCTGGACTCCCTGTGACAGTTTAACTGTCACAGGGTATTTGGGCAAGACCGCGCAAACCTCCTGCCGCGGAGAAAGCGCATGTCCCAAAGGAAGATTAACGGGGGAATCAAGAAGGTCCTGCTACATGGCCTTAGGTGAATTTTTCTCGCAATTTCGCAGCCTGCTTTTTGGCAGCGAAGATCTGCTCCGAAACCGCCGTCATCAACCTCGTTTGGCGCTGGATCTGCCCGTGGTTATTGATCTTGACCACAGCAAGCAGGCGGCCCAGGTGCGCGATTTCGGTCCTAACGGGCTGCGTCTACAAATTCCCATCAAGCTCTCCAAAAATCGTAAGCTCATGGTTGAGGTCATGCCCGACTCGGGAGTGGAAGGTTCGCCCAGTCTGGGTTGCCGGGTAGCCTGGAGTCGCGCCTGCGAAGGCGGGTACCACGTGGGCTGCCGCTATGACGACAAGCCCGAAGTGCTGGCAGCCAGTTGGGTCCAAATGCTGCTACGCGAACGTCACCATCGCAATAAGGAGCGCCGCGATCGTCGCATCGAAGCGACCATCCCCGCCTTACTCTTAGACAAGCTCAATCCACCCCACAGCGTTTTTGTGCTCGATCTGGGTTTGGGGGGCGCCCGTGTCTACTCGCCCCAACCCTGGAGCCCCGGTGAGTCTCCCCGGCTGAGTTTTGGGATTCCCGGCCAAAATGCCTCGGTCGACTTTGCCATCGAGGTGGTCGAAAGCCGTCTTCTGGAAGGCTCCGGCTACTCTTATCGGCTGCGCTTTCGCGATCCTGACAGCAAGCGATTGGCGTTGTTGCGTCGCATGTTGATGCAACTGCTGGAGGGGGTGCGCAAGGCGGGCCGCAATCGGCCGGCCGATCTGATCCCCGGCCAAGCCCCGGTTGCTCGAGGGGCGGCCCCCACAAGCGCCTCGGTCGGCAAGCCCCTGGGGGCGGCCGTACGTGGCCCCGCCAAAGCCCCGGGGGGCAAGCCCAAGGGCGTATCCAAATATCTGCAGGCCCCCGAACTCCCCCCTGCCCGTCCCAAAGGGGTCACGCCCAAGGTGGAGACGCCCGCTCAGCCGCCCCCCGCGCCCCCCGAAGCGCAGCCCACCGGCCGCCTCCACGCAGATGGAGCCGCCCGCATGCAGCTTTGCCTGCTCCCTGCCGAGCCACGCGAACGGCGGCGGGGTTGGTTGAGCGCGGCGCTGGACGGCTGGTTTCCTCGCCAAGAACTGGTCAACGACTACCTCCATCGCCCCACCCACCAATTTTTGCGAGCCCTGGGCCCTATGTTTCCGGGCTTTCCCTCCCTACTGGCCCTGCACCGCTGGAGCATAGACACCGACCTGGAGCGAGGATTTGTAGTGGGACCGGGCCTGCTCTACTGCGACCGACGCGCCCTTTGTCGCTGGTGGCTGGCGCGGCGCGGGGTATTTCGCTGGATGGAACAGAGCCTGGAAACCCGTGAGCGCCTGGAACGTCGCTCCAGCAATCTTCGCCAACGCGCCTTTCAACTGCTCTCGCTGCTGGCTTGTGGTGGTCCCGCAGCCGTTCGCCAGATGCTGGTCTGTGCTCAAGTGTCAGCCGGCATTGCCAGGCACAGTGGCATCGACGATCCCATGCTGCTCAACCAGTTGCGCCTGGCTGCCTTGCTCAAAGACATCGGTGAGGCCCTCTTGTTTGTCACCAGTCAACCGCGCCCCGTGCGCGATCGCTACGCCCTGCATCTCAATGGCATCGATCACGGCGAACCAGAGATTGCCGATTTAAGCGGCGACTGGAGCGGATTTCAGTGCCCCCACGAACTGCTGGTCAATCGTCTGCGCCTCGACCCCATCAGCCTGGAACTGATGCCCTGCCACGCCTGGATCGGCGACCGTCTGCTCTCCCGGCTGGGATTTCCGCCCGAAGTTCGCACCACCATTCGCTATCACCACGAGGCCTGGGGGGGCTTTGGCTTTCCTGAGGGGTTAGGCCAAACGGACATCCCCTGGGCCGCTCGCTGCCTGGCCCTCGCCGATGGTTTTGCCAGTGGACTCACCTATGTCACCAGTCCCGACCAGAGTTATGCCGAGATTGCCCAACTGGAAGGCAGTTTTTACGATCCGGGCCTGATTGCGGCCCTGCAGCGATATCTACAAGAATTGGGCGTGATGCGATGAACTGGGAAACTTACCTGGACCAACATGAAGGCCGATTTCTGAGCCGATTGATCGAACTGGTTTCTATCCCCAGTGTGTCCACCGACCCTGGCCACAAAGCGGACATGCAGCGTGCCTGCGAGTGGTTTACGCGGTGGGCCGACGGCCTCGGGCTGCACTCCGAAATCTGGCCCACCGAGGGTCACCCTTCCCTATTTATCGAGACCCCACCCGTAGCCGACAAGCCGGTCCTACTCATTTATGGCCACTATGACGTGCAGCCGGCCGAAGACCGGGAACTCTGGACGCATCAACCCTTTGAGCCCCAGGTCAGCGACGACAAACTCTACGGGCGAGGCGCCAGCGACAACAAAGGCCAGATCTGGTTGCACTGCGCCGCTTTGGAAACGCTTCTGGCCAGCGGCAAACCGCTGCCCATTCAAGTGAAGCTGCTCATCGAGGGAGAAGAAGAAGTGGGCAGCCCCAATCTGCCCAAGCTTCTGACCCAGCACAAAGAGCAGCTGGGAGCAGATCTGGTGCTGGTCTCCGACACCAGCACGGCGGTCAAAGGCGTGCCCACCCTGCACTACAGCCTGCGTGGCATCGTGATTTTTGAAGTTCACCTTCAAGTTGCCGGCCGCGATGTGCACAGCGGAGTCTTTGGCGGAACCTCGCCCAACGCCATCCACAGAATGGCTCAACTGGTGAGCCGCCTGCACGACGAAAACCAGCGAGTGGTCATCGATGGCTTCTACGACGGGGTGCTACCCATCGACGATCGCGAAAAGGAGTTACTGGCCCGGGTCCCCTTTGACCCTGAGTTTTATCAGGGATTCATCGGCTGTTCCGAGTTGGTGGGCGAGGTCGGCTTCACCACCAATGAACGGCGCTGGTTTCGACCGACCCTGGATTGCAACGGAATCGGGGGCGGTTTTCAAGGCGACGGCAGCAAAACCATCGTGCCAGCACGTGCCTGGGCCAAGTTTTCGGCGCGCCTGGTGCCCGACCAGACCGTAGAACACGTCGAGGATTGCTGCCGGCGCTGGTTTGAAGCCCAAACCTGGGCCGGCAAAATCGATTTTCGCTCCGACCACGGCGGACCGCCCTACCTGCTGGATCCCTACGGTCCGCTGGCCACCTACCTGGAAAAGGCCGGCCAGGCCTTACGCGAGAGCTTTGGCCAGACCCCTCTATTGGTGCGCCACGGCGGGGCCATCCCCATTGTTAGCCAATTTCAGACCCTGTTGGGCCTGTCCACCGTATTGATGGGCTTCGGCAGTCCCGACGACGCTATCCACAGCCCCAATGAAAAATTTGAACTGGCTAACTTTCGGCGCGGAATTCGCACCAGCGTCCGCTTCCTGAATGCACTAGGGAGTGCTGCGCACCAGCACTTCTCCATTGGCTAAGGCCAGGGCCAACAATTGCTTTTCGATGGCCAGTTGGCCGCTCGGCCGAGCCGGTAGAGAAACGCGCTCGACGACGGCCCCCGTCTGATCGGACAGACGCAGCAAAGCGGGGCCACCGTCCACCACATAGCAGCTCTGCTGATGCCAGCGCACCGGACTGGTGCACGAAAGGGCCTTGCTCCAGCGCAGCTTTCCATTCACGTCCCAACTCATCAAAGCGGGTCGGGTAGCCAGATAGATGTTCCCAACATCATCCACGCAAGGTCGGGCCAAAATTTCACCCTCGCGGCTGTAGCAGTTGCCCTGGCCCGGGAAACGTTGGACCCAACTTGATCCCTCGCGAATCAGCGTGAGCAGCCCATCGGCACTCACCTCCATCACCCCATTGGGGTGTGCTTGAGGGGACAGCAACGGGTGTTTCACGGGGGGCAATCTGCGTGACTTCCAGGTGTTTAAATCGACTCGCTGCATCTGACCTCGAGCGCTGGCCACGTAGACGGCCGAACCGCTGAGCACCGGTGGGCCCAGCCATTGATCCCCATGGTCGAGGCGAAGTTGAACCTTGGGTTGCCACTGCGTCCAATCGGGGGAACCCAAGGATAACTGCCCGTCTGCTCCCAGCCGCAACCACGAGTTGGCATCGCGAACCACCGCCCAGCCCGAAAATTGTCGATCCAGACGCTGACGGAACTCGCCTGTCTCGGGCTGTAGAAGAACGGCCGGCTGCCCTTTCTGCTGCAGCAGCAAGAGGCCGTCCTGCATAGGCGGCTCCTGAGTCAAAGGCCAGCTCAATGAGCGCTTCCACAGCAGCCCACCCCCCGACGAGTAAGCATACAGCCAGTTAGAATGTGGCGAACTGAGCAGCACAATTCCCTGGGAGAGGTTGACTTGCCAACCATCTGGCCCTAAAGTCACGGGAACTTTCCAACGTGTCCACGGTTGAGCGTTCGCAATTGGGGTACACAGTAGCCAGAAGCCGACCATGAACTCGAAAATTCGTTCGCCAGGAACTTTCGTTTTCGAAACAAAGGGGTCGAACTTGCGAGAAGTAGAATTCTTTTCGGCAAAAAAATGAGTATTTTTCAATATTGTCAAATGGTCGGCCCTCGAAGCGGTGAAGTATTGCAGCGAGAGCCCATCGAGACGTCTTCTGGAGACCAGTAAGATCCCCTCGATGAGCGCCGATCAAGAAGAAGTAAGTAAGGGACCGCGGGAGGATAGCGTGAAAAAACCGCGTTGGCGCAAATTTGCCGTAGCAGTCTGTAGTTCGTTGGTGATGGCTTCGCCCACCTGGGCGGAAAGCTCCGAGGTGAGCCAACAGCAGGGCAGGCTTGTATCGGTCGAAGCCCAACATCTGGTCGTCGAAAAGGACGGCCAGAGCTATCGCTTTGCCCGGCCTCAGGGTCAACCATGCGAGGTGGAAGCTGGCGACCAGGTGGTGATCCAGTATCGCCGCCAGGGTGATAACCTTCAGTTGTTGCAGGTGGCCAGGGCCGACGAACCGCCCGCTGCCGAACCACCGACCGAGCCCAAGACGGATGCGCCCAAAGCGGCCGAACCGCCGGCTCAGCCGCAACCCGGCCCTGAGGCTCCCAAGCGCGCACCCGAAGCGCCCAAGTCTGACGCCCCTGCCCAACCCGAGCAGCCGGCTCAACCCGAGCAACCTCGGCCAGGAACGGAAACCCCCACCACTCCCGGGCCGGACCAAAATCAGCCGCGCATCGTCAACATCGAAATCGAGGGGAACACCCATGTCCCCACCGATGAGGTGCTGCAGGTGGTTTCCACCCGCATCGGCGACCCGCTGCTGGAACCGCGCCTGAAGCGCGACGCCCAGGCCATCTTCGACCTGGGCTACTTCAGCGACGTGCGCCTCGACTATCGAGTGGCCCCCGGCGGTTTGCGTCTGGTGTTTCGTGTGCTGGAGAACCCCATCGTCAACGAAGTCAAGGTGACCGGCACCAGCGTGGTGGGCACCGACAAAGTGGTCTCACTGATGGAAACCAAGCCTGGAAAAATCCTCAATACGCGCTTTCTGCGCTCGGACATTGAGGCCGTCAATCAGTATTACAACGAAGAGTTGGGCTACCTGCTCAACAATCACGTGGAAGATCTGACCTTTGAAAAAGGCGTTCTCTCCTTAAAAATTAAAGACGGCATGAAAATTAACCAGATCGTGGTGGAGGGCGTGTCTGTTTTTCCCATCGAAAAGGTTCAGGCCTTGGTGCGCCTCAAGCCGGGTGACCTGTTCAATCGCAAAACCGCTGAGGTCGACGGTTCGGCTATCTCCAAGCTGTACGAAGACAACGACTACATCCTGGACACCATCCGCCCCAGTATCGACCCGGAAAAGGGCGTAGTTACCTTTAAAGTGCAGGAGGCGGTGCTCCAGGAGGTTCGCGTGGAGGGCAACAGTCGCACCACCACCGATACCGTCATCAAAAATATGCGGTCCAAGGCCGGCGATGTAATGCAAAAACGGCGCATTCAAAAGGACCTGGAGCGCCTACAAAATCTGGGCTATTTCAAGAAAGTCGAAATCAACCCCGAGCCCGGCACCGAGCCCGGCAAGGTGATTTTGGTGCTCGACGTCGAGGAGCAAAAGTCCGGCCTGGCCACCATCGGCCTGGGCTACGCCGGTGGCGGCACCGGCGCTCTGCGTCCGGGCGTAACCGGCTCGGTCTCGTTGTCGGATCGTAATCTGTGGGGCGAGGGCAAGACTTACTCCGTGCAGATCCAGGCCGGCGGCCAGGTGCGCAGCGGCGGTATCAGCTACCTGGACCCGGCCATCAACGACAATCAGGACTCCTTTGGCGTCTCGGTCTACTACAGCCAGTTGATCGGCGTACAGCAGAACGTGGTGGTCCAAAACCAAAACCAGTTCGCTTTCTACGACGATCAGCGCTACGGCGTGTCAGCCACCTTGGGCCATCCCTTCACCGATGACCTGCGCGGCTTTATCACCTTGCGCCACGACGAACTGAACATTACCGAAAATTCGGCATCGACCATCACTCCGCTGGGTCTGGGCAAAGGCGCTATCAACGGTGTGGCTCTCAACGCCATCTACGATACGCGCGACGACCTGTTCAATCCGCATGTGGGCACCTATCTGTCAGGTGGCGTTTCTTACGCCGGTCTGGGGGGCACTTTCAATTTCACCAAATACAATGCTGAAATCCGCCACTACTACCCGATCGCCGACCGGCACACCATCGCCCTGCGCGGGTGGGTGGGAAAAGTGGTTGGCAGTCAGATTCCTGGCTCCGAGTTTTTTTACGCCGGCGGTGTCGACACACTGCGTGGTTACACGCAAAACCGTTTCGTGGGCACCGACTTTGTGGTACTCAATGCTGAGTATCGTTTCCCGCTGGGTAACATCAAATTTCTCAACGGTGCCGTTTTTGCTGACTACGGCAACGCCTGGTTCCCCGGGCAAACCGACTCGAAGCTTCGTCTCGACGGCGGCGTGGGTTTACGGATAGTATTTCCCTCGCTCGGTCTGGGCGTCATTCGCGTAGACTACGCATTCAGTGAAGACGGCGGCCGGGCCAGCATCGGTATCGGTCAGTCGTTCTAATAGAGAGGACATCTCGTTCATATGTTGCTAGCTAAACACCACGGTCGCCGAATCGCCTCGGCTTTGCTTGTGTTGGGTTTGAGTATGGTGGTCATCACCGGCTGCCCCAAGTCGGGCGGACCCGGGGCCAAAACTCCAGCGGCCACCAAGGCAGTGGGGGCGGTTGACGTGGAAGTTTTGCAGGGGCTGGACGAGTTTAAGGCCGCCCAGAAAAAGTTTGAAGAAGAGGCCAAGCACCTGCAGGCCGACGTTGAGAAACAACTGCCCAAAAACCCCGCCGAATGGACCAAGGCTCACCAGACCCTGGTGACCGAAACGCGGGCCAAAATCCAGAAGCGCGAGAATGAACTGCTCAACCCTCTCAAAGAGCGCATGGAAGCCTCGATCCTGTCCGTCTCACGGGCCAATAAACTGGTGGTGGTGCTGGACAAACGCATCGTGGTCTACGGCGTGCCTGACCACACCGAAGACGTCAAGAAGCTCTTCCAGTCCAAGGACGAGCTAAAGCTGGGCGACGAGGTGGACAGCAGCAAGTCGCCCATCGGCTACTTCGATCAGGATGTGGTTCGTTCGCTCAAAGTGTTCCAACAGATGGAAGTCGACCTTTATCGGCGCAAGTCCGACCTGGAGAAAGAGTTCCAAAAGAAAGTGGTCGGGCTCAGTCCGGCGGAACAAGAAATGCTGCGGCGCGACCTGACCATTCAACTGGAGGCATACAAAGAGCAGTTGATGACCACCTTGCTGCAACAGGTCAACGATTCCGTCAAGGAAGTCGCGCAGGCTCAGGGCCTCTCGCTGGTGCTGGACAAGCAGCATGTGCTTCAGGGTGGGCGCAATATGACCAGTGAGGTGGTCGACACCTTCCTCAAAAAGACAGCAGCCCCGCCCAAGTCTCCCAAGCCTACCCCCAAGGAGACCCCATAACATGAGCTTCCGCTTACGAGGCCTGGGCCTGGTGGGCATGCTCGCATTGGTGGGCTGCATGGCCGGAGGCGCCCAAACCCCAACCCCCACTCCGGGTCAAACCGGTTTTGATATTCGGACCCATTTGGCCGTAGTTGAGGCCAGCAAACTGCTGGAGCAACACCCCGACTACGAAAAATTCAAGGAACTGGAAACTCAAGTCCTCAAACTGGAGGGCGAAAAGCGCGACATCGCCGACACGGCCAAAAAGAATATCCTGAAGAATTCCCGGGACACGTTCCTCAAAGCCTACAAGGACGCCCGAGCCGAGATGGAGGCCGAACAGGCCCAGATCAGTGGAGAAATGGAGGGTTTGGCCCGAGCCCTGCAGGGCCAGATGGGGGCCGAACTGGGCGAAATCAAAGCCAGGCTGGACAAAGAGCTGCAAAGCGAAATTCACAAATACCGGCCCCCGGAGACCGTCAAACTCAACGATGTTGGCGCCCAGGCCGTCGGCGAATACTCGGAAAACCTGCGCCTGATGGCCAGTCGCAATCTGACCGCCCATCGCCTGGAAAAAGAGAAAGCGATCAAGGCCGAAATCGACGCTGAGCGCAATCGCCTCGATCAGCAACTGGCCGTCTATGAAGATGAAGTCAGCCTGCGTTACCAGGAAGAGAAGCTCAATCTGCAACTGAAGATGCAGAACAACCCCAGCGAAGACGTGGAAAAAGTGACTCGCGAGCGACTCAATGTGATCGACGACGAAGTGGCTGCAGCCAAGGTCGAAAAACGCAAAGAGATCGAAGCCGCCATGGCCACTTTTCATGACCAGAAACAGGCCCAATTTGAGACCGATGTCAAGGCCTATGAAAACCGCCTCAAGAACGAGATGATCGCCAAAGTGGGAGGCCGCAGAACCCAGTTAGAAAACCAACCGGGCACCTCCCAGGCCCCTCCGCCTGAGGTGAAGGCCAAAATCGATGCCGCCCAGGCCACCTTTCAGCAGGCCATGGAATCGCGCAAATCCGAGTTGATGGGCAGAATGAAGCAAAAAGAGTCGGAAGCCCGCGGCCGCCTGGAAGCCAAGCAAGAGCAGATCAAAGCTCGCCTGAGCAGTCTGGAAAAAGAACTGGAATCCCAGTTGTCTAAGCGCACCGACTTCCTGGACAAAAAGAGCAAAGAGAAGTTGAAACAGTTGGACAAGGACCTGGAAAAGGCCAGGGCCGACCGTAAGGTCGTCTACGACAAAATGCGCGCCGACCTGTCCACAATGGTGGGCAAAGTGGCCGACAAAAAGAACATCCCCTGCGTGATTGGCACCTGCGTGACCAATCCTGGCCTGGAAGACCTGACCGATCTGAGCATGGTCGAAGTCAAGCAGATCGGAAACCGTTAGCATGCAATGGAAACCCTGGATAGCCTGGTTGGCCCTACTGGCGATGGGATGTCAACAACCCACGTCGTCGGGAACGGCCGCGCCCAAACTCACCAATCAGTTGATCGCAGCCAAACTGGACACCCTGCCCATTTTGCAACAAGACCCTGCCTACCAGGAACTGGCCAAGAAATACACCGTGGCCAAGATCGAATTAAGCAAACGACTCAAGAAGGAGTTCGACGAAGGCAAACTGAGCAAAGAAGAAGCCGGGGCCAAGTTTCTGGCCGAGCAGGATAAGCTCAACAAGGTCTGGATGAAAAACACCAATGACTTCATTCAAACCCGTCACGCCAAGCTGCGAGCCGCCGTCAAAGAGATGTGCGAAGAGAAGGGGATCGACATGGTGTTGATCGATTCCGAGGTCTATCACACGGTGGCATACGGGGCATTTGACATCACCCAGGATGTGCTGATGAAGATTTACAGTAGCCCCGCGGGGGGAACTCCCACGCCAGGAGGGACGCCCAAATGAAGAACTGCGCGAGCTTATGGCTGCTGTTCGCTCTCAGCTTAACTGGCTGCACCGGCAAAGTCGACGATGGAAAATTGCGGGTAGGGGTGCTGGACACTTCGCGAATCTTGTCCGAGATGCCCAAATACAAGGACCTGCAGTCCAATCTGGTGCGGGAACAGCGCGAATTTCAGAGCAAGCTGCCTCAGCCTGGGGCCGATATCAGCCAGGAAGACATGAAGCAGCTTCAAAAAGAGGCGGACAAAAAGAGGCTCGAGTTCCAGAAGCGAGTGAACACTACGGTTCAGACCGCTATCAAGGACATCCGCGACCTGACCACTCAGGTGGCGGAAGAAAAAAATCTCGACATTGTGGTGGTGAGCACTCCTTATACCCCTTCCGTTCACTACCACTCCGGCCAGGACATCACCATTGACGTGATGCTCAAAATGAAGCGCATTTAGGGCCGCGATGAGTTTGGTACATGCCACCGCCTGGGTCGATCCATTGGCCCAACTGGCCGAAGACGTTGAAGTAGGCCCTTTTGCGGCCATCGAGGCTGATGCTCAAATCGGCGCCGGCTCCCGAGTGGGAGCCCACGTCTACGTCGGACCCGGTGTCGTCGTGGGTGCCAACGCGAGCCTGGGAGAGGGCTGTGTGCTGTTGGCCCGGACCCGACTGCAGGCCGACTGTCGCATCGAACCCGGTGCCGTAGTGGGTAGCACCGGCTTCGGGTTTGTGCTACACCAGGGTCAGCATGTGCATATCCCCCAGGTTTCCGGCGTGGAAATCGGCCGTCGGGTGGTGATTGGAGCGGGCACCTGCGTGGACCGGGGCACCTTAGAGCCCACCCGCATTGGCGATGACGCAGAGATTGGCGCTCAGGTTCAGGTGGCCCACAACGTGAGCATCGGACCCCGCAGCAAAGTGGAGCAGCAGGCCGGGTTTGCCGGCACTTCCAGCATTGGAGCCGACTGCACCGTAGGCATGCAGAGCGGAATGGCCGGTCAGTCCAGCCTGGGCGATCGCTCCAAAATGGCGGTGCGCACCGGCAACTTGCGCAAAGCTCCGCCCGATAGCGATTTGTGGGGATTTCCCGCCCGCCCCCGCCAGGAAGCCATGAAAGCGCAGGCGGCCCTGGCCCGACTGGGCAAACTCCCTGATGCGGATTCTTAACCGCTTCCTCCTGCTGCTCGGACTTTGGTGGGTGCTGGCCCTGAGCAGTTGGGCTCAGGACGTGGAGGTCGGCGGGCAACTGCTCTTCCGAGTCGACAATCCCAAATTGGCGCAGGCCATTAGCCAGCGAATTGAAGACCAGTTGCTCAAGGGCGCCGAGAGCAAGGAACTGCGTCTGGTCGTCGTCAAGGCAGGCGTGGCGATCTACTGGGGCAAACTGGAGATCGTGGTGGTCACCAAAGAGTTGGCCGCCGCCAACGACAGCCAGCCCAAGGCCCTGGCTTCACAGTGGTTGGATCGGCTGCGCGAGGTGGCCGAAGTCGGTCTGCTCAAGCTCACCCCCAGCCGCCTGGAAATGCCCATCGACGGCGAGGCCAGTGTGGATGTCACCGGTCTGGCCATGGGTAGCTACTCTTTCCAGGACAGCAGTGGACGAGTGCAAGTGAGCGAAGAGAGCCCCGAGCGGCTTAAGCTGAAAGCTCGTCAGGTAGGCAAAACCAAAATCTTGATCCAGCGCGGCAACGCCAAGGCCTTTTTGTGGGTCCACGTCAAGGATTGGGCCGGTAAAGTGCCCGACACCATTCAGGTCAGGGTAACGGGCAATCCCGCCCCCGGCGACATGGTATTGGAAGCTGTGCTGCGCTCGCTGCAAACGCAGGCTCGAGTCAATCCAGGCTGCAAACTGCAGATGGAATTCCCGGCCAGCTACGGCAACGGCCTACCCAGCGTCCCCGAAGGTCAACAGATGACCTTGTCCATGGTGGCCCGCATCACGGGTAACGAAGATTACTACCCGGTGCGCAAAGACATTCGAGTAGCCGCCCAAAGCATGACCTTGGAAACGGTCGAACCCAACCTGCTCTTGGTCAGTAACCGCCCCGAGCAGGTGGCCGACGACGGTATCCTCATGCAATACACGCTCTCCGCCAAAGAGCCCAGCCGCTTGATGTACAGCCATATGAACGCCTCCATTGAACCCCGCAATCTGTGGGTCAATCTGACCAACCCGGGCGAGGAAAGCGTGCAGGTGCTGGTTGACTGGAGCTATTCCGGGCCCAGTCGCAACGAAGTGACGGTAGGGCACGCCGCCGCCCAACGTTTTTTGAACCGCTTGGGAAGCAAGGCCGGCTACGTGCTTGAGATCCCCCCGCGCACCCGCTTGGAACTGGCCGAGCACCTCATGCAACGCAAAGAATTGCTGAGCGGATTTGCCTCTTTTCGCATTCTCAAGGGAGCCAAACTGGAAGTGCAGGTGCTCTCCAAGAAGGACCCGTCCCGCAATGACGGGTCGAAACTGGTGCACCTGGGCGCTCCCTTCAATCCCTTCAAGATTCACCCCCACGGCGTCTTCGCCCAACCTTATTTTGAAGAGTGGCTGGAACTGGCCGCCGGAGGCCAACCTCTGGCTTTCAATTTTGGCGAAAGTCCCTGGCTGATCGACTTCGAGAGCGGCCTGCCCAATACCGGAAATTTTGGCGTCATCTATCGCTGGCACGTAGCCCTGAGCAACCCCGGCTCACGGACAGCCACCTTTGGACTCTACTTCACGCCCAAAAATGGCGCCGCAGCGTTGAGCATGCTAGTGGGCGATCAGGTCGTGAGCGTGCCTTTTAAACCGCGTAACGAAGAGGTTCCGGTGCGCTCCTTCGTGGTTGAGCCGGGCAAAGAGATCAATGTAGATTTGACCACTCTGCCCGAGGCATCCTCGAGCTACCCGGCCACCCTGGAGTTTCGCGAGGTGCGTCCCGGGGAACCAGTTCCCACGGAGTTTCATGCACGCTAACTGGTTATCCCATCAAATCACGCGCCCCGTCGAGATCGGTGGGATTGGCGTGCATAGCGGCGAGCACTGTGTCGTAACCGTTAAGCCGGGAATCCCCGGGGGCGGTTGCTGGATGGAGCGCGCCGGCGAACGCTGGCCGGTAACCATCGATTCGGTGGTGGATGTCGAGCGCTGCACCGTGCTGGGCAACGCCCGCCAACGGGTAGCCACGGTCGAACACCTGCTGGCGGCCCTGGCATCTTTCAACCTCTACGACTGCGAAATTGAAGTCCAGGGGGGCGAAATCCCCATCCTCGACGGCAGTGCTCTGCCCTTTGTCGAAGCCTTGCGGCCCAACCTGGTGGCGGGTGGCCCGGTGTGCCCCTATGTTCTGGAGCAGCCTGTCTGGGTGGGAAACGAGAGCAGTCAAGTGCTGGCCCTGCCCAGTGACACCAGTCGCCTCCACTATTCCCTGTATTATCCGCACCCTCAACTGGGCTATCAAGAGGTGACCTTTGCCCCACAGCAACAATCGTTTGCCGACGAACTGGCTCCGGCCCGCACCTTCGCTCTGGAACAAGAGGTCGAATGGCTGCGAGCCAAAGGATTGGCCCGCGGGGGCAGCCTGGACAATGCACTGGTCGTGCGCTCCGAGGGATTTAGCAGCCCCCTGCGCCTGCCGATGGAGCCGGTGCGCCACAAATGCCTGGATCTTCTGGGAGACCTCTACCTGCTGGGTCGCCCCCTCCAGGCTCAAGTTCTGGCCGTGAAAGCCGGCCATCGCTGGCATACCGATTTAGTGCGCAAGATGCAACAGGAGGTGGTGGGTCATGTTGGATAGCCAGGAAATTCGCCGCCGAATCCCTCATCGATTTCCCTTTCTGCTGGTGGATCGGGTTCTGGAGATCGGCCCGGAAAGGGTGCTGGGCGAGAAATATGTCTCCGTCAATGAGCCGTATTTTCGGGGGCATTTTCCCAGCGCACCGGTGATGCCAGGAGTGCTCCTGCTAGAATCGATGTTTCAGTTGCTCTGGATCCAGTGGGGAGGTCCTCACGGTTTGCACCTGCGTGGGGTCAAACGTCTTAAATTTCGCCGCTCGGTGGTGCCTGGGGATGTCATCGAGTTGGAGGCCCAGTTGTTGGCCGCCGACCCGGCTCAGGGCCCGCCAGGCTCGCTGCGTTTCAAGTGTTACGGTCGGGTGGAGGGCAAGGTGGCGGTAGAAGGCGAGTTGATTGTGCAGCTTCGAGAGCCCAAATTGGCGCAAGAAAGTTCCCCTATCCAACGGGAACCTGCCAGGGCTTGAAGAACCTTCAGCAGATTTATGTAAGGCTTGAGGTGGTTGCGTGAGAGAATGCTCTTGTGATATAAACTGCAGGTCCCAGGCCACGGGTGGCCGGGTCTTCTCACAGAGCTTGCTCACGATCCGGGGTTGAAGAGGTTTTCCTGCCGGCAGCGTTAAGCTCGCAGGGTCCAGTGGGTCGAAGGAGGCGTGGTCTTGGAACCAGTCAAAGTTGGTGTAGTCGGAGCTGGCAATATGGGAGTTCACCACGCCCGTATTTATAACCAGCTCCCCCAAACCGAACTCGTTGGGATCGTAGACATCAGCGAGGCTCGGGGACGATTTTGCGCCGAGCAATATCAGACCGAATTTATCGAGAACTACCAGGACCTTTTTGGCAAAGTAGACGCCGTCAACATTGTAGTCCCAACCAGTCTGCACTACCCGCTGGCCATGGACTTTCTGCGCCAGGGCGTGCACGTGCTGGTCGAGAAACCGATTACCGTG
This sequence comes from bacterium, assembly GCA_018780265.1. Classification (GTDB taxonomy): domain Bacteria; phylum Vulcanimicrobiota; class Xenobia; order Xenobiales; family JADMJV01; genus JADMJV01. Next base: position 16,759 of record JADMJV010000130.1, on the reverse strand, counting down.
GATCTGATCCAAGCCAAACGGCTGGTGGACCTCTCCAAGAAGGCTAACTGTATCCTTCAGGTAGGTCACCTGGAGCGCTTCAACCCGGCTGTGCGCAAACTGCGCGAGGTGGTCGGACAGCCGGTCTATATCGAAACCAAGAGACTTTCTTACCCCACCAATCGAAATCTCGACGTTGGAGTCATCTGGGATCTGATGATTCATGATCTTGATATCTTGATAAACCTTGTCAACTCTCCCGTGGTCGATATTCATGCCATGGGCGTATCGGTCTATTCAGACTTTGAAGATGTCGCGCAGGTCCAGTTGATGTTCAAAAACGGCTGTATGGCCAATCTGGTCGCCAGTCGCATCAGCGGAGAGAAATCTCGTTTACTGAAAGCTTCCGAAGACAGCGGTCGAACGCTGTGTCTTGACTTTATCGACCAAACCCTGGTAGCCATGCATCCACCTCGATCCGGTCGTGTCATTTCACCCGAAGTATACGATGTAGAGAAGGACGAGCCCCTCAGGCTCGAACTGTCGCATTTCGCAGATTGCGTTGCCATGCATAAGACTCCCCTGGTCTCTGGAGAAGACGGCAAACGGGCCCTGGAGCTCGCCATGCATGTTCTGGCTCGGATGAAATTGGTGAAGTCCAAGGCACCACACGGAAAAGCTTTGATCGCTCTGGCGGGTTAGCCGCCAGGCACAGGAATGGGAGAGTAAAAGGCGATGGCAAAGGTTCACCCCACAGCGATCGTGGACGCCGGGGCTGAGTTGGCCGAAGGGGTCACCGTTGGTCCTTTTTGTATCGTCGGTCCGGGAGTCCGTTTAGGAGCCCGCACCAAGTTGCACTCCTCCGTGGTTATCGAAGAGACCACCATGGGTGAAGACAACGAGGTCTACCCTGGTGCCGTGATTGGCGTAGCTCCCCAAGACTTGCGCTACAACGGGGAAAAGACCAGCGTGGTGATCGGCCGCGGCAATGTGATCCGCGAATACGTCACCATTCACCGCGCCTCCAACGAAGGCGCGGTCACCCAGATGGGCAACGACAACCTCATTATGGCTTATGCTCACGTGGCTCACAACTGCCTGCTGGCCAATCAAATTGTAGTCTCCAATTCGGTTGGCCTGTGCGGCCACGTCGAAATCGAAGACCAGGCCGTGCTCGGGGGTATGTGCGGCATTCATCAGTTTGTGCGCATCGGCCGACTGGCCATGATCGGCGGCATGGCCAAGGTGACTCAGGATGTTCCTCCTTTTGGAATGGTCGACGGCCAGCCCGCCCGCCTCTTTGGCATGAACATTCGCGGCATGCAACGACGCGGCATCACCAAGGAGTCACGCCAATCCCTCAAGCACTGTTACCGTATGATTTTGCGCTCCGGACTCAATTTGGGACAGGCCCTGGAGGCGATTCGGCGCACCGTGGATCACTGTCAGGAAGCCACTCACCTGCTCCACTTCTTCGAATCCCCCTCGCGCATGGGCTTTTGCGTCCGCGGCAGCGACTCGAGGCGTAACAATCAGCCGGTAGAGGAAGTTGAGTTGGCCGGCTGCTAACTCTGGCCCTTCTCTCGGCGGACCCGTCTGGCGACTTGCAGGCGGCCACACTGGTTGAGCAACTCAGGCAAACCCACCCGGATTGGCGCTTCGTGGGCGTGGGCGGCCAATTGAGCCGCGGGGCTGGCGTTTCACTGTGGGCCGATTCTTCACTGTGGAGCATCGTGGGTGCCACCGAGGCGCTCACGCGCGTTCCCCGCTTTATCTACGACTACTGGTCGGTGCGCCGGCGCCTTCTGAAGGAACGCCCCGACCTGGTCATCTTTATCGATGCACCGGCCGTGCACATGCGTCTGGCTCCCGTGATGCAGCGCCATGGATTGCGCTGCTGCTATTATTTCCCGCCCTCGGGCTGGAGCAGCCAGGCCAAACGACTGCGCGACATTCATTCGCGCTGCGAGGCTCTCATTCCCACCTTCGCATTCTCGGCCGAGCAATACGCCAGGAACCATCTGCCGGTGGCCTATTTTGGCCATCCTCTGGTCGATCTTTGCATTCCGGAGCCAAGAGCAGACGCTCTGCGCCAACTCGGCCTGCCCGAGGGCGACTACGCGGCCCTTTTGCCAGGCAGTCGCACCCAGGAAATTCGGCTTCTTTTGCCCACTTTTTTGGAAACGGCCCGCCGCCTCCATCAAGAATTTCCCAACACGGTCTGGCTGCTGCCCTCCGCCAACGCCCAGATCGGCCAACGCATCCGCCAAATGGTCCCCGACCCGCCGCCCTGGCTGCGCATGGTCGAAGGCCAGTCTCGTCGGGTCATGACCGTGGCCCGCGCCGGTTTACTCTCGTCGGGGTCGGCCACCCTGGAAGCCTGCCTGCTCGACCTGCCCCACCTGATCTGCTACAAGTTCAATCCCCTGGACTACCTCATCGGCTGCTGCCTGCGTCGACTCCAGATTGTACGAGTCACCTTTTTTGGTTTGCCCAATCTGGTGCTGCAAGAAAAAGTGATTCCCGAACTGCTTCAGCATCAGGCCAATCCCGCCGACCTGGCCCAATTGCTGCGCCCCTTGCTGCAAGACACGCCACAACGGCAACACGCCATGCAACAACTGGCGCGTGTCCGCCAAAACCTGGGCCCCCACGGGGCCGTATCCAAAGTCGCCCATTTTGTAGAGCGCATGGCCTTGGGTCAAAGCCGGGACGAAGCCCTGGCTTGAGTTTTGACCTGTGGATCACCAGCAATTCCCCGGGCGAAGTCAGCACCTGGGTCGGCGGCGTCACCCCCTGGCTCCAGCAGCTTCGTCCCCACTGGAAAGTGCGTCTAGGCCTGGTTCCATGCCCCTATGCCAGCGGAGCGGAAAAGCGGGTGGCCCAGACTCTGCCGGGGATCCACGAGGTGTTCTCGCCCTGGGAAACCACCCGCTGGTTGTTTGGACTTCAGCGGCCGGCCTGGCCCAAAGCAGCTCAAGGGCTGGTGCTATTTTTGGGCGGAGACCCCTGGCACGCCCTCCTTTTGAAGCACAGGCTTGGTTATCCGGTGGCGGGTTATTTTGAGCGGCCCAGTTTCTGGACTCGATTCTTTGACCACGTGGCCTACGCCTACGGCGAGGGCAATGCGGTGGGCAACTTGATGGTCGACCGGGTCAGCCCCGCAGTTGCGGGCCCCCGACGGCCAGCCGTGGTGGGACTCTTTCCCGGTTCCCGCCCCTGGCAATTGAGACTGACACTGGGTTGCTATCTGGTGGTGGCTCAGCAACTGGCGGCCTCCGGCATCCAGTGCGTGTTTGTGCAGTCTCCCTATGTCAGCGACCGGGACGTGGCCCGGGCTCTCAGCCACCCGTTCGATCTGGGTTTACCCGTGACTCAAGCCCGTATCGAATCCGACGGGCTTTATCTCAGCGATGGAACGATGGTACCCAAAAGGCCCGGTGGCAACAGCCTGGAGGGCCTCGATCTGGCCATCACCATTCCCGGCACCAACACCGCCGAACTGGCCTGCGCCGGAATCCCCTTCGTGGTGACCCTGCATCCCCTGGCCTACCTGGCCGGCGGGGGCCTGTCGGGCATTATCGAGCGCCTCCCTCTGCCAACGGCATGGAAAGTGCCGTTGCGTCGACGTAAACTGCAGCGCCTGCGCTTTACTTCTTTGCCCAACCAGGTGGCCGGTCGGGCCATCGTTCCCGAACTCATCCTTCGCCAGTCGATAGCGCCGGTCACCGAGCAGATCCAAAGCTGGGTCGAGGATCCCCAGGAAGTGCAGCGAATCCGCCAGCAACTTCAGGGAGTCATGGGTCAGCCTGGGGCGACGCAGCGATTTGCGAATTGGATTGTGAAGGTGGTCAATGGAGAGATTGGGTAACTTGATTTTCCGATTGCGTGGGGCCTTGGTGGCCATCCTGGCGGTGTATGGGGTGATCTATGCTCAGCCTACCGGCGAAGGACTGGCCTATGGACTGGCCATCGCGGTCACGGGCGAAGGTCTGCGCATCTGGGCCATCGGCTACTCCGGCGAACCCACCCGCGGGGAAACTCTGGATGCGCCTCAGTTGATCACGGCAGGGCCTTACGCCTTTGTGCGAAATCCGCTCTATGTAGGCAATCTCCTCAACAGTCTGGGGGTGCTTATGGCGGCCTTCTATCCCTGGGACATTCCCAGGATCTTGGGCCTGTGGTCGCTGGTGGCGGCGCTCTACGTTTTCTTGGGCTCTCACGAGGAAAAGTTTCTCGCCGGCCTTTTTGGCGCAGAATATGCAGAGTATCAGCGGAGAGTGCCCGCCTGGGTGCCGAATGGTCACGAATTCGGCAAGCCCACTGGCGCGTTTTGTGTGCGCCGGAGTTGGCAGTTCGAACGCACCAGTTTGATGTGGTGGTGCCTGATCTGGCTGGTTATGGCCGCGAAGGGTTGGTTATATGGGGCGTAAAAAGAGTCGCACAAGCGTGGAGGTCAAAACTCCCGGATCGGCCCCCGGCAAGAAGGGCGCAAATGCACAGGCAGGCGACAAGAAAGTCGGAGCCTCCCCCAAGATCATCCTTTCGATGGGCCTGGGAGGCGCTTTTTTGGGTTTTCTGTCGGGTCTCAATCAGTGGCCTCAACTGCCCGCCGAATTGACTTCGATGGAAGCCAGCGCAGCCTGGCTGGGAGCGGTTCTGGGAGTGCAGCATCTGGACTGGAACAGCGCGGCCCAGGGAGGTTTTTTGGGCCTGGCTGTGGGCTTGGGTTTCGCCTCCAGCTTCAATTTTGGGCTGCGCAAAATGATGATGACCTGGCTGCTGGCCGGAGGCGGCCTGTTGGCCGGCGCACTGACCATCAAAACGGCTACCGCCGCAGCGGGAGGCTGGATCCTGGGCTGGATGTTGGCCACCCCTCTGCGGAACGACTAACGTGTCTGTGCACATACTCTACACCAACGATCTGCACAACCACGCGGGCCCGTTGGCTCACCTGGAGGCGCATCGCCAGGCCAACTCGTTATTGCTGGACGGGGGCGACGCACTGGCCGGCTCCAACACAGCCTTCCGCTGGAACGAACCCATTTTGCACCAGATGCGCCGGCTGGGCTACGCTGCCATGACCATGGGCAACCGGGAGTTTCATTATTGCCGCTGGATTCATCGCTGGCGCGAGCAAGAGCGCGAATTTCCCTTGCTGGCCTGCAATCTGCAAGATTTGCGCCAACCCCAATGGCCCTGGAGGGCCTGGCTAGAAGCCCGACCCAAAGTGATTGTGGTCGGAGCGACCCCGGTGCAGTATCCCGTGGGTTCGGCCTGGGAAAACCTCACCGGCTTCCGCTTTCTCGACCCCTTCCAATGCCTACCGCCCCTGTTGGAGGAACTTCGCCCCCGCGCCGACGCCTTGATATTCATGTCCCATCTAGGCCTCAAGACCGACCTGCAACTGGCCGAGCGGGGGGTGCCCGTCGACCTGATCCTGGGCGCCCACAGCCATGACTTCACGCCCGAACCCATCTGGCGAGGCCGCATCCCTATCGTGCAAGGGGGTAGTAACGGCCGTTATCTGGCCGAAGTGGAGCTAGAACCCGGTTCCTCCCGGTTGGGCTGGACCGTGCACAACTGCGCATGACTCTGCTGGTGCTCTCTAACGGGGCCGGCGAAGACGCCATCGCCGCCTCCATCGCCGCTCACCTGCGTTCCTTGTTGCCTCAACTTCAGATTGCCGCCTTCCCCCTGGTGGGCGCCGGAGCAGCCTATCCGGCCAGCATCCCCCGCTGGGGCGATCTATCCGCCCCACCCAGCCAGGGCCTGTCCAATCAGTCCTGGCGGCTGTGGTGGCGCGACCTGCGCCATGGCCTGTTGGGCCGTCTGCTCAGCCAGTGGCAAACCCTGCGCGGCCAACGGCGGGCCGTCAGCGCGGTGCTGGCGGTGGGCGACCTGGTGCCCTGTGCACTGGCCGGCCTGGCCGGTCTGAGCCCCATCTACTTCGTAGGCACAGCCAAATCGGTCTACCATCATGCCTACTCCTGGCCCGAGCGGCTTTTGCTGCAAAGCTGGGTGACCCATTCTTTCGTGCGCGACCAGCCTACCGCTCAAGCCCTCCAGCAGGCCGGCCTGAAAGCCAGCTATCTGGGCAACCCCATGATGGACGACACGGTGCCCCGCGGTCTCGACCTTGGCCTTACCGGCCCCGTGCTGGCTCTCTTTCCAGGCAGCCGAGCGCAGGCCCCTCATGAACTGCCCCGCCTGTTGCGCATCTGGCAACGTGTCCACCAGGAGTATCCCTGCCAGGCGGCTGTGGCGGTGGCCGACGGCCTGCCGGTGGAGAGCCTGGCCAGCCCTGGCTGGTCACTCTCCCAGGCCAACGAGCCTCCTGGCTGGGTGGCCAGCCTGCAAGGTCCCGTCGGCCCGCCCGTGCATCTGGTGCGGCGCGCCCTGGGCGATCTGCTCAGGGTTTCTCAACTGGCTCTGGGCCAGGCCGGCACTGCCCACGAGCAGGCCGTGGGCGCGGGAGTTCCGGTGGTGTCCATGCACCCCAATCCTCACGGACCGTTGGGCTGGTATCGGGGTCGCCAGAAAGGATTGCTGGGGGAGTCCCTGGTGGTGGTCGAGGACCGAGAAGAGGCCGCCGCGGACACACTTTTGAGACTTTTTCTAGACCCTCCAGAACGCTCGCGACTGGCCCAAATCGGCCGCCAACGTATGGGGGAACCTGGAGGAGCCCGGCACATCGCCGAGTGGCTGGCCCAACGCCTGTGAAACGAGCTGGCTATTTGCTGCTCGGACTGCTGCTGGTGTGGGTAAGTTGTTGGCTGAGTCTGGGGATGCTGTGGGGGCAACCCACCTTGCTGCTCCATCCCCTGCAAGCCAGCCAGGGCTTGCGGGTGCTCTATCTGGTAATGCTCTATGCAGGTATGGTGGGGCTGCTGTGGGGGCTGTGGAAGCGCAATCCGCCCGCGACCCATTGGGGCAGGCCCGGTCCTCTGACAGTGCAGGTATGGGCCATGGGAGTCGGCGGTATCTGCCTGCAAAGGCTGTGCCTGGCCGGCGCTTTACAGGGCCTGTGCTGGCCCACTTCCCAGGCCTGGCTCAGCGCCATACTGCTGGCGCCGCTGCTGGCCCTGGTAGAGGAAGCGGTTTTTCGGGGCTACCTCTACGGCGCCCTGCGATCGGAACTGGGTGGCGCCCGGGCTGCCTGGATGGTGTCGGTCTTCTTTAGCCTGGTCCACCTGTTTCGACCGGGCGCCCTACCTTTCAAATTGGCCTATGGATTTGGCCTGGTGCTGACCAGCCTGGTGCTGACCGTGGTGGTCGAAAAGGCCGGAATCTGGGCCGCCGCCGCCATGCACAGCAGTTGGATCAGCGCCAATATCCTGGATCCTCCAGGCCGCGTGGAATCGGGATGGTGGTCAGGCCTGGCCGGCGAACCCAGCGCCGGCCTGTGCAGTTGGATCCTGTTGCTGCTGATGGGCCTGACTTGTTGGAAGACGTTGAGAGCAAATGGGGAGGTTCAGGAATCATGATCGCTGTGGCTGAATGTCCGTCCTGCAAGGAGGGCCAGTTGGGCTTTCGTCTTTGCGCCAACCGCGAAACAGTGGTGCTGCTCTGCGAAAACTGCGCCCTGGTGTGGACTCACCCCAATCGCCTCGGAGCCGAACAGGCCCGCGACCCGCTCCATCCGGATTTTGCGCGCCAACATCCGCAGTTGCAACTGCGTTCCTCGCGCTGGGCCACGGCCGAGGAAGTCACTGCCTGGGGCTGGGGAGCCTACCTGCTGACTCCCGACGATATTGTCAAACAGGAGCCGCCTGAGGTTGACTAAAATTCCTAACAAATAATGCTTGACGGGTGAGCGTGCTTCGGATAGTGTCAGGACACCAGTTAACAATTCGGTAACAACCTGTTGACATCTGGTTAATCTCGCCGATTTTGGAGGGGCCCATGCATCGCGTTGAGTCTGATCGTCACCCTGGACGAAAAATCTTCTTTGCACCGCTCGAAGAAACGGTTGGAGGCCTCGAACTCAGCGGTCGAGTTCGCCTCAAACCCCGCATGTTGCAGATCGAACCGGACCATTGGGTCCGAGTCGATGCTCAAGAGGTTCTTTACCTCGAAGAGGATAGCAGCGGGCAAACTTACTGGGTTACTCTGCGCGGGCGCTTTCGCGACCTGGAGCATCCCCGCCTTAACCAGGCCCTGGCCAAAGCCAGTCGCGCGGGGGTGTTCATTCAAGTAAGCCCCCATTACGCCGTCGCTCCCAGCCGTATTTTGGGGATTCGCCTGCAACGGCGCGGTCCCCATCGCCTGGAAGTAGAGGGCACCGCCGGTGAACAGGTGGAGATGCCTTTAGAACCTCACCGCCTGGTCAACCTGGAAGTTTGTCTCGATGCGCTCAACCTGGGAGGCGGCTTTCTCCTCTCTGAGCCCGAAGAGGACTGAGCCACTCAGGCTGCAGACTTACGCAACAGTAGCAGGGCTCGGAAGGCTTTGCCCTGACGGACGCTGGTTTTAAGCTCGCCAAACCAACGCTGAGCTTGCCACCAGCGGATTTTCAATTCGATTTGAGGCAACTGGGCAGCGTTGATGCACTGATAAGAGTGGATTAACGTCCCCAGTTGTTCCACTTTCTGGCACACGCTACCGCCAGCGTGGCCAGGTTCGTGCAGTTCGAAGTGCTCCAGGTCGCCTCGATGGCGATAATAACACACTCTCTCGTTGTCCCCATCAATGTGCAGCAACCACAGGCATCGTCCCTCTTCAAAGACGGCCCAGGCCTGACCCTGCACCGACGTCCAGGTTAGAAAGCCGTCTTGCCCCTGGCCCTGCCTGGTGCACACTTCTACTTGTTGGAGAACCTCGTCCACCACCTGGCGGGCTCGCTTCTGAACCAGGCATTTGACTTCGCGGCTGCGTTGAAAAGGGAGCACGTAGTTCACCTGAGGTTCTCCTGTCGGATGCGATTTCATTAAGAGTAAACAATACTGGCCTCGTTGCATGCACTCGTTTGTAACGGAATTACGAACGTTGTAACAGTTTGACTTCTTTTTGTTGCCGGATTGTTGCCAGACAGGCGTGTCATTAAGGCCTGGTTAAGGAAGGTCGGGTCATGCGTATCGTTTGTGTTTCCGACACCCACGGACTCCATCACGGCCTTCAGATACCGAATGGCGACCTGTTGGTGCACGCAGGTGACCTTTGCGGTCGAGGGAGCCTGGTTGAACTGGCCGCTGCTGCTGATTGGCTGCGCGGCCTACCCCACCGCCACAAAGTGGTCATCGGCGGCAACCATGACTTCTGCCTGGAACAGGAACCCCGGCAGGCTCGACCGCTCCTCGAGGGCTTGATCTACTTGCAAGATGAGTCCGCTCAGGTGGAGGGCCTGCATCTCTACGGCAGTCCCTGGCAACCCTGGTTTCACGACTGGGCCTTCAATTTGCGCCGAGGAGAGCCGTTGCGCCGGGTGTGGGCCCACATTCCGCCAGACACTCACATCCTGATCACCCACGGACCGCCCCAGGGAATTTTAGACAAAACCTTCGACGGACGCCTGGTGGGCTGCGAAGAATTGAGCCAGCGCCTGGCAACCGTCCGCCCCTTGGTGCACGTTTTTGGACATATTCACGAGGCTTACGGTCAGCAAAAGCAGGGAGAGACGCTCTACCTCAATGCTTCGGTGTGTGATTTGAAGTATCGACCCGTCCAGGCTCCCTGGGTGTTGGAATGGGATGGTCGCCACATGCGTCTGGCTTCTGACTGCGACCAGATGTCCACCACTTCTCCAACAACATCAGAGGGCAGCACACCAGAATAAAATGGCACAAGCCCCGCACCAACTGCATGTGAGGTTGATTGAGCAGCCCCAGCGACCAGGGCGCACCGGCCAGAATGGCCACCAGCTGCACAAAAAGCGAAACAATCAGCAAGTAGATTCCCAGTTCAGGCAATTGCTGCGGCTGCAAGCGACTGCGGGCCCTCCAGTGCAGCACCACTCCGCCCAACAGCGCCACCAGGCCGGTCAGGGCAAAGGCCCAGGGGCCATCCTGGCCAGGTGCCAGGGCCAGTTCGGGGTAGCGCGCTAAAGGCGCCAATAACATCACGGTGACAGCCGGAATGAACAGGCCCGGCCGCATCATCTGCGTGTGTAGATCGCGTTGCACTTCGGGGTCTCGTAGCGCCTGGGAAAGAGCGGCCAAGACCAGGATCTCCACCACCCAGGCATAGAGCAGAAAAAATCTCTGGAGACGAGGCAGTAGCTCGGGAGATTCGGCCGTGGGCAGACCTTCGGCCAGAGCGCGCTCGCATTCCAGGAGAGTCAATCCCGGCCCCTTCAGTTTGAGCTGCAACGCCGCCAAACTGGGCGCCTGCAAGGGACCAGCTCGACGAGCCAGGTCCAACAAAGCCGTGTCGCCCGGGTGCAGCAGTCTGCGACCCTCGGGACAGGCAGTTCTCACCGTGACCAGATCGCGGGCTAACATCTCTGGAGGAAATGCCTGGGCGTGACTGAGCCTTTGATAGGCTTGCTCCAGCCGCAGGTCATGGGCGGCAGCCAGAAAGCAGAGATTGAGCAAGTAGGAAAAGATCACCGCCCCGAAGACCAGTGAGTCCTTGAAGAAGGCCAGAGTGGAACGCACCCTGCTGCTTTCAGCTCTCTTTCAGCGGCGACCTCTAGGATTCACCCACACAGATAGAGGATTCAGAGGAGCCGTTTCATGAAAATTCAGAATGCGCCCAACCCCACCCCCCCGCGGAACCTTCCGCCCACTCCCCCGGCCGCCCCCGAGCCGGCCACGCCTCCCGCTGGCGACAAAGTTGAATTGAACACTCGCCCCGAAAAGAGCTTTTTGCATAAGGTGGGAGTCTCGTTGATACCGGCCGTCCAGGCAGCCGCCTTGGGCGCATTTGCATCGGCCAGCGCCAACCCCGTCTATGGCGGCATCGCCGGCGGCGTCGGCGGAATGATGGCCGGCTATAACCTGGGCGCTGGGGGAGGCAAGTTGGCCGCCTTCGGTCTGGCCAAAAGCGGCGCCAAAGCAGGTGGCGGCAGCGCCATTGTGGGAGGTATCGGCGCGCTGGCCATAGGCTTTGGAGCACCCGTGGTGGGCACGCTGGCTGGAGCCGTCGGGGGTGCAATACTGCCCCAACTGGCTTCGCCGGTCGTAGCGGCCTCGATTTTGGGTGGAGCCACCTTTGTCGGTCACTTTATGCGCGAATCGGCCTGAGCCAAAGCAGCGAAGGAACTCGACAGGGGCCGGCCGAAGCCGCCGCGATGAAGCTTTTAGAACAAAAGCGGGGGCTTGTGGTGGGGGTGGCCAACGCTCATTCCATCGCCTGGGGTATCTCTCAGGCCTGTCACCAGCATGGCGCTGAGCTCGCCTTCACCTACCTCAACGAGAGTCTGGAGAAGCGAGTTCGCCCGCTGGCGGAGAGTGTCAACTCCACTCTGATCCTGCCCTGCGATGTATCGCAAGACGACCATTTAGAAAAGTTACGTGAGGCTTTGCAAAAGTGGGGTCCGCTGGATTTTGTTGTGCACTGCGTAGCATTCGCCCAACGCGAAGACCTGGACGGGCGTTTTCTGGATACCTCTCGCGAGGGATTTCGCGTCGCTCTCGACATCAGTGCCTACAGTCTGGTAGCTCTGGCCCGTGCCTGTGAACCGGTGATGAAGCCGGGGGGGTCAATTCTGGCCCTTACCTATTACGGTGCCGAAAAAGTGGTGCGCAACTACAACGTGATGGGAGTGGCCAAGGCTGCCTTGGAAGCCTCCGTCCGCTATCTGGCCGCCGACCTGGGTCCCCAACAGTTGCGTGTCAACGCAATCTCGGCGGGACCGATCAAAACTCTCTCCGCCAAAGGAATCCGCGACTTTAACGACATGCTCAAACACGCTTGCGAAAAGGCTCCTCTGCAACGCAACGTCGATGCCTCAGAAGTGGGCAAGTCGGCAGTGTACTTGTTGTCTGATTTGAGTTCAGGGGTCACGGGGGAGGTCCACTATGTGGATTGCGGTTACAACTTGATGGGAATGTAGCCATGCCCGATCCTCCAGCCCCAACAGAAATCCCCCATAAAAGCCATCCCAACCTGCACTCGGTGTTGCCCACTCCTGACCGTCTTGACAGCCATCCAGACTATACAGGCAAGGGTATCACCATCGCCTACCTCGACTCGGGCTTCTTTCCTCATCCCGATCTGGTCGAGCCTGACGACCGAATTTTGGCCTTCATCGACGTCAGCGGCTCAGGTGACTTTCTGGACAAAGACCGCAAACCCGAATTTTGGCACTGGCATGGCGCTCAGACTTCGGTGGTTGCGGCCGGCAACGGCCGCGTCTCGGGAGGCAAATACCGCAGTCTGGCCCCTGATTCCAAACTGGTGCTGGTCCAGGTTGGTCTAAACGGCCGCATCCGCGACGAACTGATCGCCAAGGGCATCCAGTGGGTCATCGACCACCGCGAACAATACAACATCCGGGTGCTCAACATCTCGGTGGGCGGCTGGGAAGAGGGTTCTCACGGATCCTTTGAAGAGAGCGAAATCAGCAGAGCGGCCGAAGATGCCGTGGGCGCCGGTCTGGTGGTGGTGGCTGCCGCCGGCAATGACGGGGATGCGCCCCGGGCCCCTGCCAATGCACCCTCGGTGCTGACCGTGGGCGGCTTTGTTACCCAGGACATCAGTTCGCCCGACAAGGTCGAACTCTATAATTCCAATTTCGGTTTCACGATGGATCTTGTGGTCAAGCCCGAGGTCATTGCCCCGGCCGCCTGGGTGGCCGCCCCTCTATTGCCCAACACCGTGCAGCGTACCCGCACCGACTTTCTCCTGGAAATCAGTCGCCTGTCCGATGAGCAACTGCCCGAGCGCGTCAAGGCTTTGCCGGCCGAATTCGAAATGCCCGGCGACCTGGGCAGTAAGTCCGTCAAAGAGATTCGCGAAGTCATCGAGCGTTTCTTGCGCCGCGACAAAGTGATCACCAAAGGTTATCAGCACGTCGACGGCACCTCCTTTGCAGCCCCCATTGTGTCTTCGATTGTGGCTCAGATGCTGGAAGCCAACACCGACCTGTCGCCAGCGGCCGTGCGCCAGATCTTGATGTCCACAGCCGATCGTGTGCGCCACGCCTCGGTGCTGCGCCAGGGCTGCGGCGTGGTCAACGCCCGTCGCGCCGTAGAAGAAGCCGTGCGGGTCTGGACTCCCACCCAAATATCCGAGCTGCGTCCCCCGCGAGTGGATGGCGACCGACTGAGTTTCATTTTCGTCAATCCGCTGGCCGACAGCGTCCATCTGGTGGGCGATGTCAACGCCTGGCATCTCAGCAGCCACCCCATGGAGCAGATCCTCGACGGACTCTGGCGAGTGGACATCGAGGCCCCCGGTGTGGGCCGCTATCGCTACAAGTTCTTAATCGACGGCAAAACCTGGATGGAAGACCCCGCCAACCTGTTTAAGCAGCCTAATATCTATGGCGGCTTCGACTCGATTTTGACCATCGCCTGATGGTGCGCTCGCTGGAGCTAAAACTGTCGCCAGCCGAGGCTGCCGACCCGGTGCGTATCCAACAGGTCTGCGCGCGCCAGTTGCGCTGCCCGGCCCAAGAACTGCAGGTGGTGGTGCGGCGCCGTTCCGTTGACGCTCGCAAGGGTGACCCCAAAATGGTGCTGCTGGTTGACGTCTATCGCAACAGCCAACCTCCCGCTGAAGCCCGTCTGCTGGACGACGTACCCGCACCAACCGGTCCCAAGGTCATCGTGGTGGGAGCCGGTCCGGCCGGCTATTTTGCCGCCCTTGAGCTGATTTTGCTGGGACTGTGCCCGGTTGTGGTGGAGCGCGGTAAAGATACTCGATCTCGCCGCTACGATCTGCGCAGCCTCATGCAGGACCATCTGGTCCATCCTCACTCCAACTACTGCTTTGGTGAAGGGGGAGCGGGGACGTATTCAGACGGAAAACTCTACACCCGCTCCGACAAACGCGGCGATACCCAGCGAGTGCTCAAAATGCTGGTGGAGTGCGGAGCCCGCAGCGATATTTTACAGGATACTCACCCTCACATCGGCTCCAACAAATTGCCCGGTGTGGTCGAAAACCTGCGCGCCACCTTGCTGCGCTATGGCGCCGAAATTCACTTTGAGCAACCGGTGGTGGATCTGATCATCCAGGGCGACCAACTCTTAGGCGTGCGCAGTAATGACCAGGAATTTCTCGGCCAGGCCGTGATCCTGGCTACCGGCCATTCGGCCCGCGACATCTTTGAGCTTCTCGAGCGCCGAGCCGTGACCATGGAGGCCAAACCGTTTGCCTTGGGACTGCGTATTGAGCACCCTCAGGCGCTCATCGACGAAATCCAGTATCGTCAGTCACCGCGCGACCCGCATTTACCGGCCTCCAGTTACCGGCTGGCCTGCCAGGTCGAAGAGCGTGGAGTCTATAGTTTCTGCATGTGTCCGGGGGGATTGATGGTGCCGGCCGCAACCGCGCCGGGCGAAATTGTGGTCAACGGCATGTCCATGTCTGGACGCAACAGCCGCTGGGCCAACTCAGGAATCGTGGTCGAGGTGGGAGCCGCCGATTGGGCCCAGCACAGCGGGCCGCTGGCCGCCATGCGCCTGCAACAATCTATCGAGCAAAAAGCCTTTGCGGGCAGCCAGCAAGCTCCGGCAGCTCGCCTGACAGACTATCTGCAAGGCCGAGTTTCCCAATCTCTGCCGGCCAGTTCTTACGTTCCAGGCTTGCACTGCGCCGATCTGGACCAAATTCTACCACCTGCCATCAGTAGCGCCCTGCGTCAGGGATTGGAGCACTTTTGCGGTCGACTCAAAGGCTTCCACAGTCAGGAGGCGGTGGTGGTGGGCGTGGAGTCCCGCACCAGTTCGCCCATCAGGATTCCGCGGGAGGCGGCGGGCCTCTTTCACCCTCAATGGCGAAACTTATACCCCTGCGGAGAGGGCCCCGGATACGCCGGTGGAATCCTGTCAGCGGCGATGGATGGGCAGCGCGTGGCGCGGGCAGTGGCCCGTGACCTGAAGAGTGAGGTGTAATTTGACTGTTGGCGAGATTATGCACAAAGGCGTTATGACCGTGACCACCACGACGACGCTTCAGGATGTCACCCGTTTTTTCATTCAACTCGGCATCACCGGAGCCCCCGTGGTGGACGACTCCGGCAAACCGGTAGGGGTGATCTCGATGAGCGATCTCACAGCCCATGCGGCCGGCCTGGACAAGCCCAAAGAGGGCAGCTTTCTGCGCGACCTGTGGGACGATACCGGACACCACGCTCTTCACGATCTCACTTTTAGCGAAGACGTCACGGCCGGACACGTGATGACCGAGTTCCTCATTCGGGTGGACGCCGATGCTGAAGTCCGTGAACTGCTGGAACTGATGAAAACGGCCAGACTTCACCGCGTCTTTGTCACCCGTGAGGATGTGCTGGTGGGCATCGTCACCACCCTCGACCTGGTGATGCTGCTCGACCGCTTGCTCGAAGAACGCGCCACGGCCAAACGATCCTAGATACACGGGCAGGCTATTCGACTATACTCGAATAATTATTCGAGTATGTCTGAATCTACTTTCGTGCTCGACTTTCAAGCCTGTCAGACCGAATTGCTCCGACGTCTTCACGAGACTGCACCGTCCCGGATCCAACTGCTTACGGGTCCGCGCCAGGTAGGCAAAACGACTTTGTTGCTCGCAATGGCCAAATCGCTCGGGGAAAGTTCTCTGTACACGTCGGCCGACGGTCCTGAGGCCAGTCTTCCTGGATACTGGGAGCGACTCTGGCATCAACTTCAAGTCATGGCCACCAGCCAGGGACAGGCCTACCTGTTGCTGGACGAGGCCCCCTACCTGAGCGACTGGTCTGGCAAGCTCAAAGGAGAATGGGACCGCATCGTGCGATTGGGCCTGCCCATTCACGTGGTGGCCAGCGGGTCTTCGGCCCTGGCCGTAGGTGCGGGATCGCGAGAGAGCCTGGCTGGAAGGTTCGAGCGCCTCACCCTGGGGCATTGGGGAGCCCGCGCCCTGGCCAACGCCTTCTCGTTATCCGACAGCCGGGCCGCCGAAGCTCTGGTTTTGTGGGGCTCGTTTCCCGGCGCGTGGCCTCTCCATGATCAACCCGACCGCTGGCTGGCCTATCTACGCGATGCCATCCAAGAACCGGCGCTGGGGCGAGACCTGGTGGCCCTCACCCAGGTGCGCAAGCCGGCCTTGCTGAGGCAACTTTTTACTCTGGCCGCGGCCACCCCGGCCCAAATCGTATCCCTGCAAAAGCTGCAAGGCCAACTCCAGGATCGAGGCGCCTTGGAGACAGTTGCCCACTATTTGAGCTTACTGAAAGATGCCTACCTGGTAACTTCTTTGGAGAAATACAGCGCCACACTGGCTCGACGGCGAGCCGCTCCGCCCAAGTTGATAACCTTAAACAACGCCTTCTTGCGTCTGGCCCATCCGGCCGGCCCTGACACCCCCGACAGATGGGGTGCCTGGTTGGAAAACGCCTGCCTGGCCCATTGTGTCAATTCTGGACAGCAAGTCACTTACTGGCGAGAAGAGCCGGTCGAGGTGGATGCGGTGATTCAAGGATCGTGGGGCAACTGGGCCCTGGAAATCACCCTGGGAGAAGTACGCAGCCGAGCCCTGGAGGGCCTGGCTGAGTTTACGCGGCGCAATCCACAATTTGAGCCACTGGTGATCTGTCCGTCCGAGTCCGTCGGCAGCGCCCAGCGACTGGGGATAGCCGCCCAGGACTGGCAGTCGTTTTTGTGGGAGGGGCCCAAACCTCAGCGAGGGCGGGGCATCTGAATCGAGTAGG
>JADMJV010000025.1:29636-45573 GCA_018780265.1 bacterium | reverse complement strand
CCGGTTGCTAAGGCCCCGGCTCCCCCTGCTGCAGCCTTTGTCCAAAGGCCTGCACCGGCACCGGTTGCTAAACCCCCGGCTCCCCCTGCCCCGGCACCCGCGGGAGAGGTCGCCCCACCAGCTCCAGCCAAACCGGCTTCGGTCAATCGCCCGGCCGCTTTTGTCAGTCAGCCGTCGCAGCCTGCTGTGGCCAGCCTCGCGGCTCCCCCCAGGCCAGTTCCAGAATCCGGCCCGGTCCAGACTCCAGCTTCAACACCTCCGCCCGTTGGTGCTCGCAAGATCGATACCCCCAACCATGTTGGCCTCACGCCAACGGGAGCCCCGAACAACCCGGCTCGGCCCCAAGGATTCACGGCCTCAGCCTCGGAGCCCGCACCCCAAAATTCGCCCCCAACCGTCGATAAGGTCAATCGAACGATCCATGCAGCAAGTACCGCTGGGGCTGTGCTTCCCTCGGGAGCGCCCACGGTGGCCGCCAACGTCGCACCAGCAGCAACCAGTCAGGTTCCGCAGGCCGCCGAAAGGACGGCCACGCCAGGTGCAAGCCCGGCTCCCGCTGCTACGGTGCAGTCATCCAGTGAGACTCCCACTCGGGCCCACAGGCAGGCTGCCCCCCCCGCTCCGGCGGCTCCAACCGTGGTGGAGGGCCCGGCTGCCGTGGCCGTTACCACTCCAGAAGTGACCGTCAGCGCAGTTGCTGCCCGACCCGAGGCGGAGATTCGCTTTGAGCACCATGAAGATCGCGGGCCGGCGCCCCTGCCGATCACCCCCAGTCTGGCCACGGTGCTTTCCCAAAAATCCGCTGCATCGGCTTCCACTCCAACCCTCAGCGAGGCGATCGCCCAGGCGGTTGCGTCCTCGGGTGAAAGCCCGGCAGCGACCGAGGCAGCTCAAGTGGCTGGCCAGGGAGAGGCCGCGGTGGCAAGCGCAGGTGCTGCTCCGGCGGCAGCAGCCGCCGCTGGCAATCCGGGCGCTCCCGGCCAGGTTGCCCACGTAGCTGGCGGGCGTGCCGCAGCTGGTGGGGACGAGGGAACCGGATCGATAGGTGAGGCTTCTCAACCGATCACACGGGTGGCCGCAGAACACCAGGGACGCCAGGCGGCTGCCACTCAGTCGGGCGCTCAAAGCCCGGCCGACACTCCGCAAAATCAAGGGTCTTCTAGCTCTGGAGGAGGTAGCACCGAAGGCGGCACCGGAGGAGGAGACTCCTCAGGAGGCAACCACTCGTCGGGCGGTCATCAACAGAACCGTGAGGGCCAGAATCCGCAGAACACGATAGCCAACATCCCCCTCAAGGATTTGCAGCAGTTGATGCAGATGCTCTTTGGCGACGAAGGCCAGGCCTCCCAGTCGGGCGGAGAAGGCTCGGGAGAAGGCAGCGGCGACTCTGACACATCCGACCACATCGGAGGCGTGTCAGAGGCTGGCGAAAGCTCCGCTCCAGCTCAAATTTCTGTAGAAGAGAGCCTGCAGCGACGAACTCTGGGCCGGGTCAGCGATATGATCGACCCGACTCTGGACTTCACTCACATCCTCCGAAAGCCCTGATGCCGCAAATTTGACTGGCATGTGCCAGCGCATGCATGCCCGGACAGGAGTGGCTATTTGGGTATGGAGGCGGTCAGGTTGCGGGGGCCTTCCGGGGTGATGTAGAGGTTGTCCTCGATGCGCATGCCTCCCAGTTGCAGCCACGGGCCCAGGCGGTCCCAGGCCACCCGGTGGGAGTGCTGCTGACGTTTTTCTGGGTCGTTGAGCAAGGCCGGAATAAAGTAAAGTCCAGGTTCTACGGTGACCACGTAGCCGGCCTGGAGAGGTAGATCCATGCGCAGGGTTGCCCCGGCAAACTTGCGCTGCTCGGTCCGGCCCGGAGCCAGACCGCTGGCGTCGCGCACACCCAGCCCCAGCATGTGGCCCAATCCGTGAGGAAAAAACAGGGCAATGACTTCGCTCTCGACCGCCTCGGCTGCGCTGACCTTGAGCAGTCCCAACTGAATCAATCCCTCGGACAGCTCCAGGGCGGTGCGCACGTGCAGATCGCCCCACTCGACTCCCACCTGGCAGCCGTCTACGGCCCGAATCTGAGCCTGCAACAACACCTGATACAGTTCGGCCTGACGCGAGTCCCAGCGCCCGTCTACGGCAAAAACTCGGGTAACATCAGCGGTGTAGTCGTCGATACAGCCGCCGGCATCCACCAACACCACATCGCCCGCGGCCATTTTTCGCTCGGTAGGAGGCCAGTGAAGCACGGCGCTGTCCGGCCCGGTTCCGACAATAGTTCCGTAGCCGGTGCGTTGAGCTCCATGGAGAAAAAATTCACTTTCCAAGCGTACGCCCACTTCCCGTTCGCTGACACCTGGTCCAATCCATTGCGGCAGCCGAGCGAATCCACTGGCAGTGGCGGCCACGGCACGCTCCAAGAGATGGACTTCGGACTCGTCTTTGGGCCTGCGCAAATGCAAAAGGTCGCGGCAAATTTGTTGGGAGAGGTCGGGGTCGCCAGCATAGTCGCAAGGAGCGCCCACTACCGCCAGCGGGCGACCGGCGCGCTGTTGCAGCCACCCGGCCAGGTCGGCGAGGTCGTGCCCGCCCGCCTCGTTTTGCGCTCCTTCCCAGATCCTTTCGCCTGCACTGACGGGCACGCGAAAGTCGGTCCAGCCCTGATCGGGGTCAAATGCCAGGATACCGCCCGGACGCCGGCTGCCGCTAAGCCAGTAGTAGTGAGGATGGGCAATAAAGGGATAGGTCTGGTCTTGACCGCCGGGGATGCCAATGGGTTGGCCCGCGGCCACCAAAACCAACGTATGGAACAATTGGGCCGCTGACTGCTGCCTCGCCTGAATGGTTTTTTGCATGGGCGCTGGTTCTGGGATTATCGTTGCCAAACCTTGCTGCGGCGGAAGATCCACAGATAGAGAAAACCCTCCAACCAGCGCGAAGCGATCATGGCCTGCCAGATTCCCAGCAGACCGAAATGGCGGGAGGCCAGGCGAGCCACCGGCAGCCGCACGGCCGCGCAACTGCTAGCTGCCAGGCCGGCGGCCAGGGGACGACCGGCGCCGGACATGACTCCTTCCAGAACGACGGAGATGCCCGTGGACCATTGGGCCAGGGACATCCAGCGTAAGTAAGTGGCGGCGCGATCCAGCACCATCGGGTCGTCGCTAAAGAGACTGGCCAGCGGCCGGGCAAAACAGACCATGACCATCGAACTGGCCAGCATGAACAGGGTCACCAACCGACAGGCCTCCACTCCAGCCTGGTAGGCCGTGCGCCGGTCTCCGGCTCCCATGTGCTGACCAACTAAAGTGATCGAGGCCACCGCCAGACCGTGGCTGATCAAGTAACTAAAGCTCTCAATTCGGTGTCCCAGCCCCAGCGCAGCCAGCGCCGACGGTCCGTAGCCGCCCACCAGCGGGGCTATCAACATGTAAATCAGGCAGAAGAAGGCGGCCGTCATGGCGCTGGGCAAACCAATGCGCAAAACCTCGCCGGCCCATTTCCAGTTGGGACGAATGTCGCCCAATCGACGTTGTAGTAGAATGACAAAACAGACGGAGACGGTGGCGAAGCTGATGCCCGACGCATAGGCGGCACCGCTCAATCCAAACCCTGGCCACGAGCCTGCGCCCAGGATAAGGATAGGATCTAGCACAAAGTTGACGCCAAAACCCAATGCATACAGGCGCAGCGGGGTGCGGGTGTCGCCGTAGGCACGCGAGATCGCCGACATCGCCTCGTTGAGACAAAAGATGGGAGCACACCAAAATACCTTGCGCAGGTAGACGGTTCCCGCCTCCAACACCGGGGCCACCTCGGGATTGTGGCTGGCCTGCCAGGTCAGATAGGGAGTGGCGAAGGCCTGCACCAGGCCGCACAGCACCGTGCCCAAAACCAGGCTGGCCAGAATGGCCATCCATCCCACCCTGCGCCCTTCCTCTTCGCGGTCAGCTCCGATGAGTTGAGCGATTACCGCGTTGCAACCGGTGGAGATCATGCCGGTCAGGGCAAACAACATCCAGATGGTAAAACTACACAAATTGACGGCAGCCAGGGCGGCCGTCCCCAGATGGCCCACCCAGTAGCCGTTGACAAAGTTAAAGGCCGTCTCGAGAGTCATGGCCCCCGTCAGGGGGATACATAGACGCAGCAGCGCCTGCCGCAAGGGCAGATGGACAAGACTGGGACCGGAAGACTCCACGCTGGCGCCTTCCGCGCCAGAAATCCCCTCCCTTCACCCGCTAGAGACACCGGAGAACGAAACGCGGGAACGAATTGGGAACATTGGGGGAATGAAAGGGTCTGGGTTGAGAGAGGCCCGCCGGGTATGATGAATTTATGTTGAAACGTACCGCGTTGACCGTGCTGCTGGCCTCCCGTCTGGCCCTGGCAGCCCCCACCCCAAGCGCCCAACTAGCTGCCTTTTGGCGCTTTGCGCGATGCCAGCGGGAAATCCGTCGCTTCCCAGGCGGATGTGGTTTTGCTCAGCTCCGGCGACCTGCTGCGCATGGCCGACAACAGTTGGCAACAGCTCAGCCAACCGCTGGCCATCGGAGCTCCTTCCGCCACCGATCTTCCCGGCGCTTATCAAGAGTTGGAAGACGTCTCGCGCGCGCCGCCTGGCTGTCAACTGCGCCGGGGCGACCAGGCCACGTCGGCGGTACTCTACGCCCCCAACCAGCGTTGGGGTCTGCTGCACTTTGCCAGTCACGCCCACTACAACACCAGCCACCCGCTGGAGAGTGACATCGAGCTACGCGACGGCCCTCTCAAACTCAAGAAACTGGCCAGCCTCTCGCTGGCCGAACACTCGTTGGTCAGTTTGAGTTGCTGCCAGGGTGGGGCCGCCACCGGTCAGAAGCTTGACGAGCCCGTCACTCTGGCGACCGGTTTTAGCGCCGCCGAGGCCGAAACGGTGGTGGCCAATCTGTGGCGGGTGGACGACGAGGTGGCCAAAGTATTCTTTACTGTCTTCTATCGTGAGTTGGGCAGGGGAGCCTCCCCTTTGGCCAGCTTTCGCCACGCCCAACAAAATTGCCGGCAGGTTTATCCCAGAGCGCGTGACTGGGCCGGCTTCTTTTTGCTGGGTAACCCCACCTGAAGACGCGTCGCTCCATGCGATTTATGTGGTTGGGATGGGCCGGAGTCTGTCTGGCGCTGCTTTTACTGTGGGGGGCGGCCACCCGAAGCGGGCTGAAGGTGTTGTTGTACACTCGTTCGGCCCGGGTGGAGGACGGTCTGGTGGCCTTGAAAGGTAAGTTTTTGGCCTTGCAGCAACTCCCTCGATCGGTGCTGGCCTCACGGCCCGCCGACCTGGAGGCGGTGCGAGCCCAAGTTCAACCCTATTTCGAGGCCTACCGCGGCGCGATGCCGCCCTGGATCGGTGCACTCCTGGCAGGCCAAACCTCGCCCGCTGGAGTTTTTGACCTGCGCCCACAACCGCCGGGCATGCAGGCGGGGCGGCGGTATGAACCCGATCCTCCCGACCTGCCCCCCAGTTACTGGCTGATTGGTCAGCCCGACGGGCTGGTCTTGAGTCTCAATGTCCATTATGTCTTCGGGCCGTGGTTACGCCATCAATTGGACCTTATCGGGCTGGCCTCCGATGTGCGTGCCCGGCATCTCGATCCGCTGGCCAGTTGGGGGCCACCTACCCCGGCCAGCGCCGATTGGCTGCGACCGGGCTGGCGGGTAGCCACGTTTTTCCCGCAGGAACGGGTGCCTTTCGACATGGTCGAAGTAAAATTGGACAACTCCAGCGCTGTCTTGAGCTATCTGGCCACCCAGGCACTCTGCCTGGCGGCCGGCGGACTGACCATGGCTTTGTTTGCTCTGGCGGGGCCGCGCCTCTCGCGTCGTTGGCCGAGTGAGTGGGAGTTCATCGAAGCGCGCCAGCGTTTCAACACGCTGGTCTCTCACGAGTTGCGCACGCCCATTGCGGCCATCCAGATGAATGCGGAGATTTTGCAGAAACCATGGGTGGACGATGGGGAGCGGGTCAAAGTGTATCATCAGGTGATCGGTCAGGCGGCAGCGCGGCTGGCCCATGTGGTGGAAAATTTATTGGGGCTGGGTAGGCATGAGAGTGGCCGGGTGCAATTTGAACGGGCGCCGCTGGACGTAAATGCAGTGATTTCTGAACTGCTGGCCCGCCAGGCTGGAATCTGGATCTTCAGCTCCAGCCTGATTTGCCGCCAGCCCTGGGAGATCGGGAGGCTGTGGGACTGATTCTGGGAAATCTGGTGCAAAATGCTCTCAAGTATGCCGGATCTGAGGTCGTGATCGCGACCCGCCTCAACGGAGCGGGGGGGGCGACCGCTCAGGAAGAGCGCGGCTGGCAATTTTACACCACTGATCGCTCCGCCTACCGGCGCACCCTGGATGGGGCGGTGGCCCATTCAGGTAACTCCAGCGCCTGCCTTCGCTCCCAACCTTCGACCATCAGCCGAAGTTTCGCACTTTTGTGGCAACGCATTGATGCCAGCCGTTATCGTGGTCAGCGCATTCGTTTGAGCGGTTATCTAAAAACCTCGGGAGTGACCGGCTGGACGGGCCTGTGGCTGAGGGTTGACCCCAAGGAAGGCCCCACCCTGGAGTTCGAAAACATGCAACAGCGACCGGTGGTGGGCACAGGTGACTGGAAGGAGTATTCCGTCGAACTGAACGTGGCCGAACAGGCCGAAGAGATCCATTTCGGCGCCCTTCTGGTGGGCTCCGGTCAGATCTGGGTGGACGACATCGAGCTCCTTTCAGTGGGCCGGTTCGTGCCCGGCGCCGAGGAACTGCGACGGGCTCGCAACCTCCCTTTCGAGCCTCTTGACCCTGGCTTTGAAATTCCCAAGTAAATTCTCGCCAACGGGGAAAGAAGCGATCTGGGCCAAGGCCTTTGCCGCCACGGCTAGAACAGGAACACGCGTATGAATCTAGTTGGGCGTCTTTTCGTGGCGGGGCAGAAAGAAGCCGTCCTGTGTAGCTGGTGCCTACAGGGCAGCCATTTGATATTGAGTGCGGTGGAGCCGGGCGCAGGAACGTGGACCCTGGAAGTGGCTCAATCGGACCTTACCCTGGGAGGCTTTAACGAAGCCCAGGTCGTCCTGAAGCAGGGGGACCTGATCTTCTACGGCACCCGCGCCGAGATGGAAAACCCGCTTCGTTTGCTGGGCTTGGAGCGCATTCACCGAGCTTTGGG
Organism: bacterium; assembly: GCA_018780265.1. Lineage (GTDB taxonomy): Bacteria > Vulcanimicrobiota > Xenobia > Xenobiales > JADMJV01 > JADMJV01. The sequence goes on along the minus strand of JADMJV010000025.1, from coordinate 38,384 downwards.
CAAAGAATCAACGCGCGTCCGGAGCAGTGTGCGCAGGTCGTATGTTTGGCTGAGTATATTTGTGGCCTTTTTGGGCCTGCTGGGGCTGGCAGGTTGGTGGGTGACCGAGCGAGTGGTGCATGTAGCTACCGGCATGACCCCCGTGAGCTGGGATGTGGAGTTGGGCAAGGCAGCCTGGAAAACTCAACAAATGGGCGAGAGTGAGATCAAGGATCCGGCCATCGTAAAGCCGGTGCAAGAAATCGTCAGCCTGCTGAGCAAACCCTACCAATCGCAGGGCTACCAGTTTGAAGTGCACGTATTGGACAGCCCCCAGGTCAACGCTTTTGCCATGCCCGGAGGGCAGATGGCGGTGTTTACGGGTCTGCTCAAAGAGGCGGAAGGGCCCGACGAGGTGGCCGGCGTGCTGGCCCACGAAATTCAGCACGTGGTGCAGCGTCACGGTATCCGCAACATTTATTCCCAATTGCGCTGGCAGATGGCGCTGGCGGTGCTGGTCGGAGACGGCAGCAGCCTGCACGCCCAGCTTCTTGGCTCGGGAGCTTTTCTGGCGGGGCTCTCCTACGGCCGCGAGATGGAGTCGGAGGCCGACCGCGAAGGGCTGGCGCTGCTGGAAAAGGCCGGAATGCCGAAGGGCGGGATGGTAAAATTTTTCAAAAAACTGGACAAGCAGCAAGGGGCCGTGGAGACCTATCTAAAATACCTCTCGACGCATCCAAGCTCTAAAGATCGGATTTCCGCCCTGGAGCAGCAGATGACGAAGGCGCCCGGGGGGGGTTCCGTTCCAGTGGACTGGGCCTCCCTGCAAACCGCCTTAGGGAAAGGATCCAAAGATGCAGGTCGAGGTCGCAAGTAACCCCGATTTTGGCCATCTTGAAATCGTCCTCGATCAAGGTCAGTCCATCATCTGCGAATCGGGAGCCATGGCCGCCATGGATTCGGACCTCCAGTTGGACACCAAGATGATGGGGGGTTTTTTACCCGCCCTGTGGCGCAAGATGGTTGCCGGTGAAAGTCTGCTCTCTGGAGTGTACACCTCCAACAGAGCCGGTTCCCGCCTGTGGCTGTCTCCAGCCATTCCGGGAGCCGTCATCGCTTACAAAATGGAAGGGCAGCCTCTGCTGCTCACCTCCGGGTCGTTTCTGGCCTGCGACTCCGGCATCCAGCTGGGCACCAGGTTTGGCGGTCTGCGCGCCATGTTTTCGGGCGAGGGGATGTTCTTCATCGAAGCCAGCGGAAGTGGCACTCTCTGGTTCAACTCGTACGGTTCCGTAATCGAAAAAGAGATAGACGGCGAGCTGATCGTCGACACCGGCCACGTGGTGGCCTGGGAACCCACTTTGACCTGGACGGTGACCGGAATGGGCAACCTGTTCAGCACCATCTTTTCCGGGGAAGGACTTGTTCTCAAGTTCACCGGACGGGGCAAAGTCTGGCTTCAGACTCGCTCCATGAGTGGCCTGGCCGCCTGGCTGGCCGGATACTGTAGGTAACCATGAAAGCTAGCGTCATCGGAACCGACTCTTTTCAAAGCCTGCACGTGGAGCTCTCTCCCGGAGAGCGTTTTTACAGCGAAGCCGGAAAAATGGTGCGCTGTAGCACGGGCGTCGACATTGACGTGACCATTCAGAAGAAGGGCGGCGGCATCTTTGGCGCCCTCAAGAGAATGCTCAGCAGCGACAGCTTCTTCTCTTCTAGCTATACGGCCCGAGGCAACGGCCCTCAAGAGGTGGTTATCGCCCCCACCATGATGGGCAACGTCCGAGTGATTGAAATGCGCGGAGACGAAACCTGGGTCACCAGCGGCGGCTCCTATCTGGCCAGCGGACCGGAGATCACCTCCGAAGCCAAATGGCAGGGTTTGGGAGCCGGTTTTCTGAGCGGTGAGAGCCTGATGTACGTGCACAACAGCGGCGTCGGATTTTTGGCAGTGGAGGCCTTTGGCACCATTCACGAGGTGGACGTGAACGGCGAATTTGTCGTGGATACCGGTCACCTGGTGGCCTTTGAGAGCAGCCTGCAGTTCAGCATCGGTAAGGTGGGGGGCTCCTGGGTGAAGAGCTTCTTCAGCGGCGAAGGCTTTGTGATGAACTTTAAGGGAAGCGGGAAACTGCTGATCCAATCCCACAACGGAAGCAGCTTTGGCGGTATCCTGGGCCCGCTGCTGCCCAAGCGGAGGTAGCGTCGTGAATTATCAGATTCTCACACCAGGTACCTTTTCGGCCTTGGAGGTCAGCCTGGACCCGGGCGACAAAATCATCACCGAAGCGGGCACCATGGCCTGGATGGACTCGTCTATCCAGGTCAAGACCTCCAGTGGGGGCATGATGGCCGGTCTGAAGCGGGCCGTGCTGCGAGGCGACAGCTTCTTTCAAAATGAATACACCAGCGCTGGCCAGGCCGGGAAAATCACCCTGGTGGCCGGCCAACCTGGTGAGATCAAGGCGCTTGAGCTCAAAGGAGCCCCGGTGATTTTGGAGCGGGGCGCCTATCTGGCTCACACACCGGGCGTCAGCGTAGATGCCAAATTTAACGGCCTCAAGGGATTTTTTGCCGAGGGACTGTTTGTAGTCTACGCCACCGGCACGGGTACCCTGTTTTACAATGCTTACGGCGATATTCTCGAGGTAGACGTACAGGGCGACTACATCGTAGACAACGGCTACGCCGTGGCCTGGGAGAGTTCGCTCAACTATACGGTCACCCGTACCGGACGCAAGATCCGCACCTTCCTGTTTGGCGATGGCCTGGTGATCCGCTTCTCAGGACACGGCAAAGTATGGGTCCAATCGCGCAGCGCATATAGTCTGGCCAACTTCATGCACCCCTTCCGGATTTTGCAAAAAAAAGACTAGAGTATCCGATTTTTCGCAGCAACGGATCTTGCTCATCGAGCCGCGCGACCTCTTTCAGTAGGGTGGTGCGGTATTTTTTCAGGACGATCTGGTAACCTTCCACCCATGATGCGCTTCATTCCAACCTGGTTTGCTTTTCTGATCGCCTTCTCGGCGGGAATCGTGCTCTATGGCTCTTTCACTCCGGGCCCGCTGCACCGCCCTCTGACGGACTACATCTGGATCGATCGACTGCCGGAAGAGCCCACCGATCCGTTCAAGGCCTATTACTTTACCTCCGACGGCGCCATTATGGTCGACGCACCCAGTTGCTACAAAGTGGTGCTGGAGATCTTCGAATTCAAGGCTGACGGCAAGAATATTGCCTTCAACTTCCTGCACGACGGGCGACGCGCCAACAGCGGTTACCTGATCGAGAGAATGGACCGCCCCACGAGAGACTTCGACACCCGCCTGACGCTGGCCAAAGATCCTAACAACAAAAACAAGAAGACCATCTATTTCACCGGGCCCAATATGCGCTCGCAAGCCACTCTCCCCCGGCTGGTGCGCCAGGCCCTGGAGCGGGAGAAAATCCGCTTCTAACGCACCACTGCTTCCGCAGCTACAGTGTCTGAAGGACGACCTGATAGACCCCATCGACCTGGTGAAAAAGGATAGGGCCTGAGGCACTGTCGCTTTGGTAGCGGGGAGGGTCGACCAGATTGTCGCGCACGGTTACCCACTGCCGGTCTTGGGACATTCCGCCGGCCAGAGACCAACCTGTCGGCTCCAGCCGGATCACCCGCCCGTCGGGAGCCACCACCAGGCTTCCCAACGGCCCGCCGAAGAGGCTGAGGCACGACTTTTTGCGCCTGTCCGTAAAGGGCGGGGTGGAACAATATTCGACGCGTTCGCGAATGAGGGGCGCGCAAATCTCTTCGAGCAGGCCCGCCGGCGCATCTAAGACCAAAGTAGAAACGGTACTGGCGTGAACGTAACCGGCCAGGCGGTCGGCGGTCAGAATCTGATGCCAGGGGCCCGGCTTGAGCACGATCAACAACTGCTTGCCATCCAGTTTGCTCATAATCGCCCCGCTGGGGGTGGCTCGCAGATTGGTGGGAGGCTTGGGATCGATGGGGATGGCCAGTCCCGCAGCCTTTAGATGCGCCAAGCGGAACTCACTGTCCAACACCTCGCGCGCCTCAGGCGCCCGTCAGCCACCCTTCGCAAGCGAGCCACGCTGACCGGTCTGCCGCCCCCAGTCCTGCGGAGCTGCAACACTCGCGAGCCGTCTTTTAGAATCACGACCTCTCTGACTGATGGCAGTTTAGGAAGTGTCGACCTGACCTGCACCCCCGCCGTGGCCCTCGACAAGACGGGTCAGAAGCAATTTTTCTGACGAGGTCCGGGTCCAAGACCGGGGGGCCTCTTTTCAGTTCCCCGACCAGATCGAGGCTCCGGCGCGGGATGGGGACCTGCATTGGGTTCTGGGCGGTGCCAAGCCGGTGGGATCATCTTCGCTCGAAGAGCCCCCGGCGATCCCTTTTGAGATGGGGCAAGCCGGCTCTCTGATGGGCAATCGGACCACCACTAAGTGTGGTCTGACACTAATTCGCTCAAGCTGCGAGCCCAAACACATGCCGTTTTTTTGCTCGCATCTTCGAACGGAACTGGAGCACCACCAGGGTGACTCACCCCAAGAATGCCCTCCATAGGGATTGGAGTCCCAGCTTTTTGACAAGCCAGATGCGTGACGGCTGCGCGGACCTCAGGGGGGGAAAGCTCTGGGTCTCCCAGAGCGTCGTCGTTCCTTCAAGCCCTCCAGGTCTCGAAACTCGCCTCGCCATATAGTAATGCTGCGGACGCCGATCCCAACAGCTTGAGCAACGTCGACGTTTCGGTGACCGTCTGATGCCATCAGCAGAGCTTTAGCCCGAATAACCTCCAAGTGGGGAGCACTTCGTTGCCGGGCCCTCTCTTCCAAGATAGCCTTTTCCTCGTCAGTAAGCTTGATATCCAATTTCGGCCGCATCTCGACTCAACTCCAGGCGACAGGTGATGTTGGAGAGTACCGCTTGCGGGCCTGTACGAGGCCGCGTTGAAAACTCATCTATGTTTCAGAGAAAACCTTGAGGGAAATTCTGTCAGACCACACTAAGGAAGCCGCCCAGGAACTCTACAAGCGCATCCTGGCGCGCATGGTCAGCAACACGTCCCAGTGTTCCATCTCCGTTTCGATGATGTAAGACAGGCCCTGAATTTGAGGGGCCTGAGGTAAACCATCTGGGTGGCGCACTTGGACCGCTGGTCCACTTAAAGGCACCACCTTTACCCGGTCACAGCAATTGGCCCGCCAGTTGAGCGGCCGACAGGCCCGGGCTGCCCTGGGCTGAAGTCTCGGCCCGCTGGATCAATTCCATGATTTTGCGATTGACGGGAGCCTTCAGGCCCAGGCCCTCGGCCAGGACCACCACAGCGCCATTCAAGAACCAGATCTCGGTGGGTTTGCGCTGCTCCAGGTCGTCCCACATCGAAGAGCGAGCCCGCGGGTCGATGGCCAGCATTCTGCGAGCCACCCTACGAAACAGCCAGTTGGGCAAGAGCAAGACCCAGGGCAGTAGGAAGGGCGGCAACTTGGCCAGGCGAGCCGGCTTGATGCCACCCGCTTTGAGGGCCACCAACAACTCGCGCATACAGGCCGCCAGTACGCGCCGGTAGTCGCGTTGAGACAGTTCTTCTAGCAGCGGAACACCGGCCAGCGCGTTGATAGCGTTGTTGAGATTGAGCAAAAGTTTGCCCCAGGCAATGCTTTTAAAATCCTGACAGGCCACAGCCGGCACGCCTACCGACTTCCAGGCGTCCAGTAGGGGCTTTAGAGCGGGATGACTCTCGACATGAAGCTCACCCTCGGTGCCTCGATGCAAGCGCCCAGCCTCCGCGTTCAAAACGTTAAAGGGCACCATTCCGGAGACGAGTTGGGCCGTGGGGATGTATGCTGCAGCCAGGTCCCCGCTGCCCACACCATTTTGAAAACAGACCACCAGCGTGGTCGGCGAAATCCACCCAGCCAGTTGCTGAGCGGCCTCACCCACCCCGGTGCACTTTACAGTGAGCAGCACCACATCGGCAGGGGAGCCAATCTGGTCTAGGCCGGTCACACAGGGAATGGGTTGGCCCATTTTGAGGTCCAGGCCCTGATAGTCAGTGAGGTGCAGGCCGTGCTCTGCCAAGCGACGAGCCACCGACTGGCGAGCCACAAAGGTCACATCCAAGCCCCCCGCAAGCAGCGCTCCACCCAGATAGCCGCCGATTGCCCCGGCTCCAAAAACTATGATTTTCAAGGCACCCTCCGGCTGGCGAATTCGTCAGTCAGGGGTGTCGGCCTTGTCAGGGGCCGTTCAGTCGGTGATTCGTTGCGGTCGGGCTGTGGGAACACTGGCCACCGGTGTGGTCCTCGGCTCTCTGGTAGGTCTGGGTGTGGCCGGCTACTCGAGTGCCGCCATCACGCCGGGTTGCGCTGCACTGGGTGGGACGGTCGCTTACTTCAAGTCGTAAGCATTCTGACATCCCATCGCTAAACGAGCAAGCGGTGGGGCCCGGCGGGGCCTTGAGCCAGCTCGCGAGCGACTGCATGTGGGGCCAGGGGCCCTGACCGGATGCCGGTGATCTCGACCACTTCCGACGTCGCGCCCAGAATTTGCTGGGGAGGCGGTCCTTTCCATGCGGACATGGCAGCACCCAGTCCGGAAGACAGCCACTCCCGAGTCTGGCGCAGGCTGGAGATCGTCTCCTGGGATGACAACGTCAACTGAAAAGTCTTGGATTTACTTACAAAGACGGCCTGGCCCAGGCGGGCATGAGCGAACTCGACCGGCTCCACCCAGAGTTCGCTCGGCTTGTGGGAGCGAATCAGCCGGGCCAGAGCCTCGACTTCCTCCTTGGTCAGAATCCCTACAGCCGCTCTGTGCTGGCCCAAAGGTCGCCAGGTAAAGCTGGCCTCGCTGATGTTGTAAGGCAGGTAGACTTCGGCCGCGAATTGGAGCGACCGCAAGCAGACTTCGTCCAGATCTTTGACGGTCTTGAAATGACTGAATTGGAAAGCCGGTGCGACTGATACAACGTTCCCCTTCACCGGCAATTCCGACAGCAGGGCGGGCAAACTTGTCGAATCATGGATGGCCACCGATTGGCCCTGAGAATCCAGCACCACGCCAACCGCCGGGCCATCCTCGCTGACTTCGATGCCAATGCGGTATTTTTGGAAAGCGCCCAAGATTCCGAACATCTGTTAATTACTACCGCCGGTCAATCCCCCGTTAAACAGGTCGGTCGATCTAGAGGGAGGGGCCATCGTTTCGACTGTAAGCGGAAAACCGAAGGGCGGCGCAGTGGCTGCCGGGCGGTGGCCAGTCGCTCGAGAAAGCGGGCCGAAGTTTGGACTCCCGACGTTCGCGCAATGACCGAGGCGATTTCCTAAGAAGGCCCGCTGACGGAAGGTCAATTCATCGAGCAGGCGCCTGGTCTTGCTCGAATTTCGGCCGCAGTGGAGGTCAGGCTGGCACGTAAGCCCCCCCAAGGTAGACGACGCGGCTCGCGTTGTCCGCTTGTTCCCCCCTACCGGAAGGACCAGTAGCGGCTTGCCCGCCGAGAGCCCACGCTACCCCAGGTCATGGGCAGGTCGATCACCGGGAAGCTCCGCAAAGCGCTTTTGACCATGCTTGCTCGCGGCACGGCAAAAACCACATGATGGCCGCGCTGTCCAGTTCCGTTGCGATAGCCACCATCGAATTCATCCCGCCTGACTGTGTCGTTGCTCCTTGCTGTATAACGCAGAGGGTAGTGGCGATTGCCCGCCACCAGCCCCCCGTTGTTGCCTGACGCCTCCACTGTCGGCGCCATTTCTTCAGCATGCAGTGTTACTGTTACTGGGCGACCCCGCGGTGTCCTCGTTGCAAGGAGTCCTGCCCTCTCCGGGGCTTCGCAAGCATCGGTCCTCTGGTCTACATTGCTGTAGGAGAGAAGGCCCCACCTGGCCAGCTTTCGGTTGGGGATGCGATGGTTGTCGTTTTGGCGGCGACGTTGAAGCCGGAAAGACCGCATTCTCATTCGGACCCATTGGTCCAAACGAGAAAACAACGTCGTCACCTCTGCACCGAACCCGCCGAGGGTTTCCGCACGGGGAGCAAGCCCGCACGGGTGGGCCTTTCACCTCCTACTTGGAACGAGGCGTTTTGGAGCACCTCGAACCATAACTGGGCAACCGTGACTTCACGGCACGCGATACACCGCGTCACCACTCCTTGTCAGGCGGGCGCCTCGACGCCCAAAAACGCAAGGGACTTACGCCGGGGACACTTATCGCGGCTAAATCTCAGGTTCCTCTTCAGGCGGATCCTCATGCTGCACCGCCTGACGCACAGCGGCGTAAGAAAACCCCCGCCGCTGCAGGCGGGCCGCCACCTTGTCGGGAGCGACTCCGCGTTGCAGCCAGCGCTGGGCGAGTTGCTGACAGGAGGCCAGGTCGTCCATCTGGCCGTCGGGAGACAGGCCTTTCTTGTACTCCTCCTGACGCAGTCGCTTCTGGCTCCAGCCCACCCTTTGAGCCTTGTCGCTGAGCAGACCGGACAGCCTTTGATCGTCTACCAGGGAACGCTCCTGGCAGCTTTTGAGAGCGGTCTGGGCGAGGTCGTCGGGGCAGCCTTTGCCAAGAAGGTAATTCAACGCATCCCGGCTGCTCAGCTCCGACCTGCCCAGGCGCTCCAGCAATTTGCCGATGGCTCGCTGAGGGGTCCAGACCACCTCAGGCCGGGCAGAGCCCGGCCCGGGCCGACGCGAGAATGCCACTACCCGACTTCGCCCTCAACCTTGGCCTCCCCATTTAGGGCCCGATCCATTCCCGAAATGGAACGAA
>JADMJV010000025.1:11669-29626 GCA_018780265.1 bacterium | reverse complement strand
TGTGTCGGCCACATCGGGATGCTCTTCCAGGAAAGTGCGGGCGTTATCGCGGCCCTGTCCCAGGCGGGTGTCTCCATAGGAGAACCAGGTGCCCGACTTGGTGAGAGCGCCGGTCTCGACGCCCACGTCGATCAGGCTGCCTTCGCGCGAGATGCCCCGACCGAAAATGATATCGAACTCGGCGGAGCGGAATGGCGGCGCCAGTTTGTTCTTAACGATCTTGACTTTGACCCGGTTGCCGACGATTTCACCGCCGGACTTGAGCGAATCCTGACGGCGAATTTCGATGCGCACCGAGGAGTAGAACTTAAGAGCGCGGCCGCCTGGAGTGGTTTCAGGATTGCCGAACATCACGCCGATCTTCTCACGAACCTGATTGATGAAGATCACGGCGGTGCGGCTTTTGGAGATGACGGCCGTCAATTTCCGTAGAGCCTGCGACATCAGGCGGGCTTGCAGACCGACGTGGGCGTCGCCCATTTCGCCTTCGATCTCAGCGCGTGGCACCATGGCCGCCACCGAGTCGATGACCACTACGTCTACCGCGTTGGAGCGAACCAGAGTCTCGACAATCTCCAGTCCTTGCTCGCCAGTATCCGGTTGTGCGACGTAGAGATTGTCGGTATCTACGCCCAGGTTTCGGGCATAGGTCGGATCGAGGGCGTGCTCCACGTCGATAAAGGCGGCTACTCCGCCAAGTTTTTGAGCTTCGGCCAGTACGTGTAGCGTCAGAGTGGTCTTACCGGAAGACTCCGGTCCGTAAATCTCGGTGACTCGGCCACGCGGGATACCTCCGATGCCAAGCGCCAGGTCGACGGCAATGGAGCCGGTGGGGATGGCGGGCACCTCAAATTTGGCGGCAGATTCGCCCAATTTCATGATCGAACCCTTGCCAAATTGGCGCTCGATCTGAGCCAGTGCATTTTCTAGAGCCTTGTGCTTATCCATGACTGAATTTCCTTTTCCCAAAAATATTGAGCCGATGGCTCTGAATGAAAGAATATCGCGTGTTTCCCGCGAGAAAGGGTCTCCTTTTTGCGAGTGTGAACCGGTCAGCTTCTGGCCTTGAGGTGAACATTAGGCAGCGGATTTCTAAGTCCTCTCGAAAAACTGTTTGGATTTGAAGGTGGTTCAAAATTTTCTTTTAAAGGCCACCCCCATGGCAAGTTTCGCAAACACTCTTGAGATCCCCGACCCGCTGGTTGGCCGCTACCTGGCCTCAGAAGGGATGCTTCCTCTGGCCTCCGAGATTCTCTCGGAAGGCGCGCTCTATCTACGCTACGCTTTACCCATCGAAGTGGCCCTGTTGGAAGTGCTGGCTGAAGATGGCTGGCTTGACCAGATTCATCTGGAGGGTGTTCGTCGGGCCGCAGCGGCGGTCACCTTGGAAGAGTTTCAAGCAGAAGAAACGCGCGTTCGCCACGATCTGAAGGCCCTGGTCAATGTGTTTGCAGCCCGCTGTCCCGCCGAGGTGCGCAGCTTCATCCACCTGGGAGCGACCTCCTACGACATCCTGGCCAACGCCCATCTCTTGCGCTTGCGCGATGGCATAAACCTGGTCTTGCTGCCTGAACTCGACCGTTGTCTGCACGAACTCTACCGATTGGGCCAGCGTTATGCGGCCACACCCCAGATCGGCCGCACCCACGGGCAATATGCCGAACCCATGACTTTCGGCTACTCCATGGCCGTCTATCTGGAGAGACTGGGCTGGTGCCAACTCGAACTGAAGCGTTCGTTAGAGGGGCTGCGCGGCAAATTCTCGGGGGCGGTGGGCGCCTACACCACTCCCGGCCTGATTCACCCGGATGCTCGCAAGATCGAAGAGAGGGTGCTGGGCAAGGTTGGCCTTTTGGCAGCCTCCACGGCAACCCAGATCGCCCATCCCGAACCCGCCCTGGCGGTTTTGCATCACCTGACGGCAGCCTTTGGGGTGCTGGCGAACCTGGCCGACGATCTGCGCCACCTACAGCGAAGCGAAATCAATGAGGTTGCCGAAGCCTATCAGGAGAATGCTCAGGTGGGATCCTCGGCAATGCCCCACAAGCGCAACCCCATTACTTGGGAGAACGTAAAAAGTCTGTGGAAGACCTTTATGCCGCAGATGATGACCTTTTACCTGGATCAAGTGTCCGAGCACCAACGCGACCTGAGCAACTCAGCGTCGGCCCGATTTTTGCCACGTCTGATCTTGGGACTGACCCTGGCCGGTCGGCGCACGGCCAAAGGCTTGACCACGCTGGTGGTGGATGAGCAGACCATGGTGGGCCGACTGGATCAACTCAACGAAGTGGTATCCGGGCCCTTGCAGGCCCTACTCTCTGGATTGGGACTGGAAGACGCCCACGAATATGTGCGGATGGCCTCGGTAGAGGCCCGCCGCAGCGGCCGGAGTCTGCTGGAAGTGGCCCAGGCGAATGCCCACCTGGCGCCCTGGCTGGTGCGCCTCAGCGCTCGGCAGCGCGAGGCCTTGAGTCAACCCCAGAAGCTGTGCGCCCCCGCGGAAGCAGCTTGCCGGCGAGCGCTGGCCGAGTGGGGCCGGCGCCTGGATCTGGTCTAAACGTAATCCATCCAGGCCCACTCACGATGAAAGAGACCCGACTCGTGCTCTTCCACCACGACCGGTGCGGGGGGAGCGGGGTCGTCGTAGCCCGCCGGGCTCACCAAAAGGCCCAGTTGTTGACCGTAATGTTCGGCAAATCGAGCCAATTTTTCTTGTTCATTACTGCTGAAGGGCCCGTCTCGGTCGGCATGCAAGAAACCTAGATATTCACCGTCTTGACGAAAAAGTCCGGCCAATAAAGCGTGCCGCCCTCGAAACTCGGAAGGTGCCAGCAACAAACAGCTGCCGGGCCTCTGCAATTGAGGGTCCCAGGTCCATTGCAGCCAGTCAAAGAGGTCCAACTCGCTGACCGTAAAGCCTGAAAAACACTGAATCACGACCCGTGGGTGTTGCTCGTCCCCGTGCAGGATAGAGCAGCGCTCCCCATGCAGGTCGAGTTCGAGAAAAGCTACGCCGATTTCGGCCAACTCTTCTACCGTTTCCGCTTCGGACGGATTTAGCACCGCTCCCCCTTCTAAGTCGCGGCGGGAAAATCTTCCAACGCATCGAAGCGGCGCAACCTCAACCAGAAAGGGAGGTCAGACAAGACCGTGGCGGTAAAAGATGTAAGCAAGAGCACTCCCATCGTGGAGATCCTGCGCCGACTTTTAGAGGGGGCCTCTCAGCCAATTCGTCTGGAAGAATTGGCGGTAAATGCCCTGCAAGCGTGGGGTAGAGATCTACCGAACAATCCATATGACGACATTGCGCTGGTATATAAATTGGCGACCAAAGTATTGAACTGCGAGATTCACTATGACGAGGTGGGCGGAAAAGTGCCGCTGGTCCATCGTGAAGACCTGCTGGAAGGACCCAAGCCGCTGAAATCAGTGTTGGGTCCGGCCGACCTCAATCACGTAGCCGATACCTTGAAAAACGTCAAGGTATCTCTGCGCAAATAGCCGTCAACTCTTGCCACACGAAACGCCGCTGGCTTTCGTTGGCAAAAGAGAGAACGATCTGTTGACGCTTGCCTCGATTTTTATCAAGACAATTGAAACGAAGGGCGGGCCGCTGCTGGAATCCCAGATACAGCGTGCCCGCCTGGATTTTTTTCAGGCTGCCCAGATCCAAGTCGATAGAGAATTGGCGAGTGGATGGAGGCTTGGACGTGGTCACGCTGGCCTCCAACCGACCCTTGCAAAGCCGGCCCGCGATATCAAGAAATCTCTGTCTCTGGTTATTCTCTGCGCTGAACAGACCGGTAATGCCAATCTGTTGCGGGGCCGAGGCCGGAGCGCCCTGGTCGGGCTGGCCGTGGGCTCGAAACACAATGTATTTGAGTAAAAACGTGAGCAGCAGGAGCAAACCGACCGGCACGCTCAAGACCATCAGCACGACAGCCGTGACTGGACTGGCCGGTGCGGTGCCATAACTCACATACTGATTGCGATTGAAGCGTATCCCCTGTTGATCCTGGGGAAGCTGGGCCTCAAGAGAGCGTCCCACGAAATGCAGCATACCGCGCACCTTGACGGTCTCCCCTTCGGGAGGCACGGCCATCTGGTCGGAGGCACGCACGTAGGTGACCGTCTTGCTCGCCCCCTCCAAAAGTGGCAAATAGACCGTCTTATCCTCGCCAGACAGGCGAGCCTGCTGCAAAAAATTGCCGCTGATCTCGACGTAGTCCTTGTGCGGAAAGGTTCCCTCCAACAATTGCACCTGGCTGATGGCGTCGGGCAGGCCGCGGTTGGCGGAGTATTCGAGATAGTTACCCAGACCCAGCAAAAATCCGAACAGACACAGGGCCATCAAGACCAGGTGGGGGGGAATGCCATGAGCGCGCTGGCGGCTTCCCCACTCGCCAAATCGGGCCACCATCCCCAGCAACCGATACATCTCAGTGAAAAAAACTGTCTTGAAGATTCTGATTGAACTGATAGTTGCTGTAGGTGGCCGAAGCGGTCGCCAGCACGTTGGGGAACTCGAAATCAGCGCTCATCTTGTCGTAGACCAGATACTTGCCTTGCTTGCGAAAATCGATGTTTACGTAGAGATGCCCTTTGACGTAAAACGTGTCGTATTTGGGAATGGTATAGTCGCTGCGATTGACGTAGATGTCGATGCCGGTGATGTCACTGGTGCGCACTTTGGGGATCATGATGATTTTGTAGACGGGAATCGTCCCCCGCAAATTCATCGGTTGCACCTTAAGCACCTTATAGCGGGCCATGTCGGGCAAATTGAAGCCGAACACGTTGGGATACTTCTTCAAGATACCGGGGGCATTCTGCAGGTCCAATTTGTGTTTGTCAGGCCTCTTGTGATAGTAGCGCCCGTTCATATTTTTGTTGTAAGGAATAAAGCCAAGCGTGGCGCGCAAGGGCAGTTGGATGTCGGCGCTGTAGTCGAGCAAACCGGGGTTGATAGCCAGGGCTCTGGCAATAATCTTATCGACTGGCTCGATACCCCAACTGGGCGCGGTGACTAATAGGAAGAGCACCAGGAGCCTCTTGATCAATCCCACTTATTCCTTTCTAAGCCATTTCATAGCATCTTGGACTAAACCCGCGAGCCGACCTGCTCGACGCTGGCAGCGCGGCAGAGCCCCCATAAAGTCGCTGCCGTAGGACTTGTGATAGAGTCGGGAATCGAGCACGAGCACCAGACCACGATCCCTTTGGGTGCGGATCAAACGGCCAAATCCCTGACGAAACTTCAGGATCGCCTGGGGCATCTGATAGTTGGCAAACGAGTTCAGTCCCTCTTCTTCCAAACGGCGGCAGTGAGCTTTGACCAGGGGGTCGTTGGGAACCCGAAAGGGCAGTCTGGTCAGTATGACGCAACTGAGATCGTCACCGGGCACATCGACCCCCTCCCAGAACGAGTCCGCTCCGATTAACAGTGCCCGCGAATCCCGTCGAAACTGGTCCAATAGCATACCGGCGGGGGCCTGTCCTTGAGCCAACAAGCGAATGCCCGCTTGGGCCAAAGGCGCCTGCAGAGCTTCTTTGGCCAGACGCAAACTGGCATGCGAGGTGGTCAGCAAAAACGTCCGCCCCTGCAACTGCTGGACCAGCCAGCTCAGCGCCTCCCGAGACTGAGTCCAGAAACCGTTCTTATTGGGATCGGGCAGATCGGTGGCCACCCCCAGGTAGGCGCTTTGCATAAAGTCGAAAGGGCTGTCGAGGCATGCTCGCTGAATTCGGTGGGTGTGCTGGTCCAGGCCGACGCGCTGCTCAAAATAGCTAAGGTCCTTGCCCACGGCCAGAGTGGCCGAGGTAACGACCACCGAGCGGGCGGGTCCAAAAAAGTCGCTGGCCAGATGTTCTCCCACATCCAGGGGGGTGGCCCCCAGTTGGGTGTCGTGGGCGCTGTTCTGAGCCCAGTAGACCCAATCTTGAGAGTCGGGAAAGAGGCAAAATTCCAGGTCATTGCGCAGCCCTTTCAGTCGATCCATGAGGGACTGAAGCTCGGCCAATCCACCCTGAGTGGCTTCCAATTCGTTCTCGGTGACGGCCTGATGCAAGGAGCGAACGCTGCCTTCCAGACTGCTCAGGTGAGCCGCCCACTGCTCGGAGACCTGACGACACTGACTCCCCTCAGGGGTGTAGAAAAAGTCGGAATTGATGGGGATGCGCCCTTCCACACCCAGAGCCAGTATGGCCTGGGCCAGCCAGTGAAAGAACTCTTCACCCACCTGGTAAAAAGTGGGTAACGAGGTGAGCAGCCCCCGGTCCAGCAACTCCAGCATTCGAGCCCGACTGTCACTGGGAACCGGCGCTTTAGCCAGTCGGTCACGCAACGTTGGCAACCAGCCCGCATCGTTGACTTTCCCCTTGGGTTCGTAGACGCTCTGACGCAGGCGATTGAGGTCAGCCAGCGAGAGAGAGCGTCCCAGATGCTCATTGGCCACCTCCTCCAGGTGGTGCCCTTCGTCGAGAATCCAGCACTCCGGGCGGGGCAGGATGCCCGGAGCGCCATCTCGACGCAGAGCCAGATCGGCCATCACCAGAGAATGGTTGGCAATGATCAGCTCGGACCGCTCCATCTCGCGGCGCTCTCGAAACAGATAACAGTCCTGAAAATAAGGGCAGAGCTGGCGATTGCAGGCGGCTGATTCAGCCTGAATCACTGTCCATAGAGGGTCAGACACTTGCAGTTGCTGGCGCACACCGGGGGCGCCCAGGCTGAGGTTCTCGGCCAGCGAGGTGGCTTCGTGGGACAGTTCGGGAGTGGCCTGCTGACTGTTTTGCACCGACTCCAGTCGGCGCAGACACACATAGTTGGACCAGCCCCGGGCGGGGGTGGCTCGAAACGGTTGGTCCATCAATTCGCGCAGCAGGGGGATGTCTTTTTCCAGCAACTGCTGCTGCAGATTGAGGGTGCGGGTGGAAATCACCACCGGCTGCCGACGGTCGAAGGCCCAGAGTAAACTGGGAATGAGATAGGCCAGCGATTTACCCGTGCCCGTGCCGGCCTCCACCACCAGCAACTCTTCCCCCTGAAGGGCCTGGGCCACTGCCAGGGCCATTTGTAACTGTTCGGGCCGTTGCTCGTAGTCCGGGCGGTGGGGCAGGCGGTGTTCGAAAAAAAAGCGGACCCGCTCCAGAAAATCTCCAGAGTCGGGTCCGCCTCGGGCCAGGGTCACTGGCGACTATTGGTCTTCGCGGGGTGGACGTCGGCGCGCGGCCCGGCGGCGACTGTCGTCACCCTCCGGAGCGGGAGTACTGCCGGTGCGCAGACTGGGGGGCAGCTCCACACGCGGAGCCGAGCTACTCAAAGGTCGCGAGGGGCGGTCTGGGGGCTGCTCGGAACGCGGTGCGCGAGCCGGACGGTCCTCGCGGGGACGGTCCTCGCGGGGACGGTCGTCGCGAGGGCGATCCTCACGCGGGCGATCCTCACGCGGGCGATCCTCACGCGGAGCGCGGGCCGGGCGGTCATCACGAGGACGGTCGTCACGAGGACGGTCGTCGCGAGGGCGGTCATCACGCGGGCGATCCTCACGCGGAGCGCGGGCCGGGCGGTCATCACGAGGGCGGTCGTCACGAGGGCGGTCGTCACGAGGACGGTCGTCGCGGGGACGGTCTTCCCGAGGGGGGCGAGACTGGGTGAAGTCACGGGGGGCTCGGTCGGCACCGCGATCCTGGAAGTCACGACCTCCGCGCTCGGGACGTGGCCCGCGGTCGCGGTCACCGCCACCCCGAGGTCCGCGATCTCCACGGTCACCGCGGTCTCCCCGGTCACCGCGGTCTCCCCGGTCACCGCGGTCTCCCCCACCACCGTCCCGCGGGGGACGATTGGCATTCTTGACTTCGGCTTGAGCCAGTTCTTCCTCGGTGTAGAGACCCTTACGAGACAGATTGAGTCGACCCATGGAGTCGACCTCTTCCACACGGAAAGTGATCATATCGCCCACTTTGCATTCGTCCTCGACGCGGGCCACGTGATAGGGCTTGAGTTGGGACACATGGAGCAGTCCCTCTTTGCCCGGCACAACCTCGACGAAGGCACCAAAGTTCATCAGGCGCATGACTGCCCCGGTGAAAACGGCCCCCACCTCGATGTCGCGAGTCAGGTCTTCGACGATCTTCTTAGCCCGTTCCACCATCTCGCGATTGATCGAGGCCACGAAGACCCGACCGTCCGACTCGATATCGATTTTGACGGCAGTCTCGGCGATGATGCGATTGATCGTTTTGCCACCAGGTCCGATTACGTCCTTGATCTTCTCTGGATTAATGACGAAGGACGTGATGTGTGGAGCGCGAGGAGATATCTCGGTCCGGGGCGCCGGGATAGCCGCCTCAATCACGTCCAAAATGGTGAAGCGCGCGTCGCGAGCCTGCTCGAGAGCCTGCTTCAGAACAGCATTGGAAACGCCCTTGAGCTTGATGTCCATCTGCAGCGCAGTAATACCCACGCGGGTGCCAGCCACCTTGAAGTCCATATCGCCCAGGTGATCTTCCAGTCCCTGAATGTCCGTAAGCACGGCTACTTTATCGCCCTTGGCCACCAGGCCCATGGCAATACCGCCCACGGCCGCACGGATAGGCACGCCGGCGTCCATCAGAGCCAGGGTACTACCGCAGACCGAGGCCATGGAGGTCGAACCATTTGACTCCAAAGCTTCAGAAACCATCCGCAAGGTATAAGGGAATTCGTTCTCGTCGGGGATGACCGGGACGAGTGCACGTTCCGCCAGAGCTCCGTGACCGATTTCGCGGCGGCCCGGACCGCGCATAAAGCGGGCCTCGCCTACCGAGAAGGGCGGGAAGTTGTACTGGTGGATGTAGCGGCGGGAAACTTCACCAATAATGTTATCGAAAGACTGCTCTTCCGCCAACGTACCCAGTGTACATACGGTCAAGATTTGGGTCTGACCGCGCGTGAACAGGCCGGTGCCGTGGGTGCGCGGGAGAATGCCCACCTTGGCTGTGAGTTGGCGAATTTCGGTGGTCTTGCGACCATCGGGACGAACGCCCTCATCGACGATCATAGTGCCCATTTCTTCGCCCTGGACGTGTTCCATGATGGTCTCAAAATCGTCGCGGGTAGGCTCGTTCAGGATGGCCAGCAGCGCGTCTTTGTTCTTGTCTTTGCTGAGTTTCTCCGCCAGAGCCGTGCGCGAAAGCTCGGCCATCGCTTCGCTGCGCTCTTTCTTGTCGATGATACGCATGGCTTTGGCCACGGCTTTGCCAAAATGCTTGCGGAAAGCCACTTCCAGATCTTTGTCCGGCACGAACAGGGGATACTGCTTCTTGGCTTTTCCGGCCTTTTTGACCAACTTGTCGATGGAATCTACGATCTTTTTGATGTTATCGTGGGCTTCTTCGATCGCCTCCAACACCAACTGCTCGGAGACTTCGTAGGCGCCGGCTTCGACCATACAGATCGAGTCGCGGGTGCCGGCCACCACCAGGTTGAGCTGGCTCTTGTCCATCACGGATTGCACCGGATTGATGACGAATTCGCCATCGATATAGCCCACCCGAACGGCCGCTACGGGGCCGTCGAAAGGGATGTCCGAGATGGCCAGAGCCGCGCCAGCTCCGCTGATGGAAATCACATCCGGATCATTTTCGCCGTCTACCGACATACACAGACCGACCACGTGAGTGTCGTTGCGGAAGCCCTCAGGAAAGAGAGGTCGGATGGGTCGATCGATCATGCGAGAGGTCAGCGTGCAACGCTCGGGCGCTCGACCTTCGCGCTTGATCCAGCCGCCGGGGATTTTGCCCGCAGCGTACATCTTTTCTTCGTAGTCTACGGTCAGTGGGAAAAAACTGACGCCGGTCTTGGGTTTGGCATTGGCGGTGGCAGTCATCAGAACTACGGTCTCGCCGTAGGTGACCAGCACTGCACCACCGGCCTGTTTGGCCAGTTCGCCGGTCTCGAAGCGAAGAATTTTGCCCCCAATTTCCGTCTCTACAACGTGCTTCTCTGCTACTTTCGGGGGGGCTGTTTTTGTACTACTCAATGTATATCACCTCAAAAAAAATGTCGGGAGATGGAGAGCCACGCTCTCATAGGCACCAAAAAAGGGGCGCCCCCTATCGTGAGGAGGCCGCCCCTTGTTGGCTAGCGGCGAATACCGAGTCTCTCGATCAGCGTACGATAACGCTTCACTTCGGTCTTCTTAAGATAATTCAACAGGCGTCTACGCTGACCCACCATCATCAGCAGTCCACGGCGGGAGTGGTGATCTTTGGCGTGTTTCTGAAGGTGTCCGGTCAAATGGTTGATTCGCTCCGTGAGAATTGCCACCTGGACTTCAGGTGACCCGGTATCCTTGTCATGGGTACGGTATTGTTCGATAACTTCACTTTTGGGTTGCACTAACTAACCTCCAGTACGGATGACCCGTACAATAATAAGCTCGCGGGCCTTGGCCGGCGGCCGTTTGCCAGAACGCGGGTGGGAGGACACCGTGGCTCTCGCAAACTCGGGGCGCATCATAACACGCGTCCGAGGGTCTGCCAAGCTCGACCCACCCCATGCGACAAAAAGCAACAACTTGAAACATACTGTTAACATTTTTAACAATCTGTTAACAGTCGATGCCTGGGTCAGGCTCTCCGGTTGGACTACAGTCATGAACAACAACACAGTACACCCCGGTACATGGAGGCTTAGGATGAGTATTTCAGGGATAGGACAGGATCCCTTACGTGGCTACGGCCAGGTAGGCAGGACACCGCTTCTCGGGCAAACTGACGGAGTCTCCTCCCAAAAAGTGGGTGGAGGGGCCACTGTCCCGGCGGCCGTGAGCGACCGCTCTACTTTGTCGCCCGAACTGGGCGAGAGCGAGGGTGGGGCCAACGCGTTGTTGGCCGCCTGGGGCGCCGGACAACCGGCCGCTACCGCACCACCACTGGCTGTGCAGGGCGCCAAGCCAGGCGCCAATGCCGGTTTCTCCATCAGCGGAGGCAACCTGGGCGGGCTGGAACCAGGTATGCAAGCCGGCAGCGTGATGATGGGTCCAGTGCTGCGAAGCTAGTGCTTCGTCCAACTTTGATTTAAAGATTGCGACCTTCAGACTCGGGTACGGTGAAGCATTTCGTCGTTCGACTGTGCGAGGAAGAAAGGGACCTTCTCAGGGCAATCGCAAAGAAACTTAAGGGCGGCAGCCGGAAATTCCCGCGAGCAAACATTCTTCTCATGGCTGATGCTGATGGGCCGAATTGGAAAGATAGTCAAATAGCCGAAGCCTATGGTTGTAGCCCCCAGATGGTGGAGAATGTTCGCAGGCGGTTTGTTTTGAGTGGCTTTGAGGAGGCACTCAGCGGAGTGGTCCGTCAAGACCCGCCCACACCTAAAAAACTTGATGGCCGCCAGGAGGCTGAAGTTATAGCAATGAGGCTCGGTGACCCACCAAACGGGTATTCGAAATGGTCTCTGAGATTGTTGGCCAGGAAGGTCGTAGAGCTTGAATTTGTTGACTCGATCAGCTGCGAAACGGTTCGAGGAACGCTAAAAAAACAACCTCAGTGCCAAGAACATCCAATACTGGGTGATCCCGCCGGAAGCCAACTACGAGTAAGAAAGGGCGGGAACCGCAAGCATATTCCTCTTCGTGGAGCCATTGGCTGCTTGGCGTAAAGTCCAAGCCAGAGAGAGAAGGACCAAAGTCGATTGGGCGCTTGAGGTGGCGGAACTATTGGATACTCGATATGCCTCGTGCGAAAAGGTCATCTTTGTGTGCGACAACCTAAATACCCACACCAAGGGAGCTTTCTACGAAGCTTTTGAGCCACAGAGGGCCCGGGCATATGCTCAGAAAGTGCAGTTCTGTCACACACCCAAGCACGGGAGTTGGCTGAACATTGCTGAGAACGAGTTGAGCGCCATGACTCGACAGTGTCTCCACGGTCGCCGGATCGGAGAACTCGAAACTCTACGTGACGAAGTCGAGGCTTGGTCGAAGGATGTCAATTCAACTCAAAAGGGGCACATCCTGGACCGCCTACTGACCCAATAATTTGGCCAGGTCCTTGAAGGCGTTGGGCATCGTTCCCACCGCATCGTGGGCGGCGATCAGCCCCGCAAACAGGGGCGTGAAGATGGCGGGAAATTTGCACTCGGCCAGACGGCTCCCCGCCCGAACCTGCTTTTCCAACTCTTGCAAAGCCCGCCGCACCGTGTCGTCGACACACGCCCTGGAGGCCCAGGCCAGTGCTTTGGCTTCGGACCCCCCGGCCTCTAGAACATCCACGAGATTGCGGCAGGCCAGGACCAGCGCAGGCCTGGCGTCGTCGCCCGGGTCATCCTTTAGATAGTCAGCGCGCAGTTGCTCGCAGAGGCGATCCAGACAACGACTCAGATTGGTAGATTCACCCATTTCGATCATGGCTATGTATTGATCAGAAAAAATCTCCGGGTGCCTGGCCAGCGCTTTTGACAGAGGTTCTCCCTCCCGCATCACGGCTTTTTCCAAGCTCGGCAGGGCAGTGTTAATGCGACCGTTCTGCTGGGCCGCCAGCAGGCCAAAAATCCGGCTAAACGAGAGGCCGCCTTTGACCAGAATGGTCACTGACGTGGTAAATGACAGTAGCTGCTGGGTCTTCTCTCTTTCCGAAAGAGAGGGCGAGGTAGCCTCAGGCTTCTGCTTCTGGGTCTCGGGTGCGCCCTCAACGTTTTTGTAGAGGAGGTCATCCGGGGGCTTTAACCCCTGCTCCAAAAACAAGTTCACCTTGTCCAGCCAATCTTTCACGGCCGGAGGCAAATCACGCGCCTCCAGACTGAAGATGGAGGCAGCCGCCGCCTCATCCACGTCGCCCGCCTCTACCAGGTAACGCAACCGGGACACGTGAGCCGACGCATAGTCCGGCTGAATATCGATCAGACTGTTGAGAGCGCGCATTGCCAGTTCGGGTTTATCCAGCCGCTTATAGCAGGAAGTAAGGTCCATCCAGACTTCGGGATGCTCACTATCGGTTCGCAGTAGCTTCTGTAGCTGAACCACGGCCAACGAATCTTTGCCGATCTTCGAGTAGGCCCGAGCCAGACCCACCAGCAAACGCCAATCGTCGGGGGCCGACTTTTGCAGGTCCTTGTGAAAGTCGATCAGGCCCCGGCCCTGGTCCGGAGCAAGCAATAGACTATCAACCAAGGCCACGACCTTAGCGTCAAAAGGATTCTCGGTAAGGTGCGACTTGAACAAGCGGAGCGCACCCTCAACATCACCCCGCAGGATGAGCTGGTTGGCTTTGCTGGCCAAGTCATCCGAGCTTCGAGTACCAGACTCCGACACGGGGCGGCCGTTCGGGATCATGGCAATTCCTTCCTTGGTCTAAAAGAAACAAGCAAATGACCCGCACTCTGTGGATGCAGGTATACTGGCCTTTCAGGCCAATATAAAACTCTATCCATCAGAAAGGAAGGCCTGCATATGACTGTTTCCACCACATCCGTTTGGGACGTGCGGGCCCTCGTTTCTCTCTAGAGAGTTGCTGGCTCCGCGCGGTCGCTTTTCGACCTGACCCGCGAAAGGAGTCAACCTTGAAGTTCTTTACCCGTCGTCAAATGCGTTCCATTCACAAGGGGATGAAGGCTCGTCAGCAACGCGCCTTACGCCTGCGCAGCTCGCCCGAAGAGGAATCCAGCAGGAGAATTCCTGTGGTTCAGCTGCTCAGCGGCAATCTAGATCGTCTGGTGGTAGTGGCCTCGCTCATCCATCCCTCCCTCAAGCCCGGCCTGATCGACCGATTGTTGGCTCTGGCCGAGCAAGAGCACTTGCAAGCGCTGGTAGTGCTCACCAAGCTGGATCTGATCCAGGATAGGCAAGAGGCGCTAGACTATAAGCGACTGTATAGCTCTCTCGGCTATCCATGCTTGCTGACTTCCATCAGCACCGGACATGGAATGGTCGAACTGCAGGCCCGCCTGGCCGAAGGGAGGTCCGCCTTGTGCGGTCACTCCGGAGTGGGCAAGAGCAGTCTGTTGCAGGCGCTGGCGCCCGAACTGGCACCAGCCACGGGCGAGGTCAGCCTGGCCAATGACAAGGGCCAACATACAACTACTTCCGTCCGGCTCTTTCCGCTGCCCGGAGGAGGTGAACTGTTTGACCTGCCCGGCCTGAAACTGGCTCCACTACACATGCTACCAACCGAACTGGGCCGTTGCTTCCCGGACTTCGCCGGTTGCCTGTGCCGCTATCGCGACTGCTTACACCAGAGCGAGCCGGGATGTGGCGTCAACGAGGCTGTTGGCCAGGGTCTGGTCAACGCCCAACGCTACCAGTCCTACCTGCGCATCCTCAAATCGCTCTAGTGGGCAGACATAAGCTGTTTACCAAGACGCGCTCAGACCTTATGCTGCAAATTCATGAGCAGAGTGCTGGTGACCGGATTTGAGCCCTTTGGCGGCCAGAGTATCAACCCGTCAGCCCTTATAGCCGCGGCATTGGATGGCCGTCGGATCGGCGACAGTCAGGTGATAGGGGCCGTGCTTCCCTGCGTTTTTGGGCGCGCCCTCCGAGAGCTGAAACAACTGCTGCGCCAAAGCAAGCCCAATCTGGTGCTGTGTCTGGGCCAGGCCGGTGGGCGTTCGGCCATAGCCGTTGAGCGAGTGGCTATCAATGTGGACGATGCCCGCATTGCCGACAATGCCGGCGCCACCCCCATCGACCAACCTATCGCGCTTGGAGGGCCCGTGGGCTACTGGTCCACTCTGCCCATCAAGGCCATCGTGCAGGCTTTGCGCAACGCCGACATTCCGGCCGAAGTCTCGCAGAGTGCCGGCACCTTTGTGTGCAACCACGTCTTTTATGGCCTCATGCGCAGCCTGATCAGAAAGCCTGTGCGCGGGGGATTTATCCACGTCCCTTACTCCACCGAACAGGCCACCGAGACCCAGCCCGGCATGTCCCTTGCAGAAATGACCCGGGCCATCGAACTGGCCATCGCCACATGTCTGGAGACCGATGTAGACATCCGCCTCAGTGATGGAAGCCTGCATTGATGGACATCCAGCTCCCCTCTGGTGTGTGGTCAGGCCACTACGAGCAGGCTTGTAGCAAGTATGCCCAACAGGCCACCCTGGAATTTGCGGACGGCTTAATTCGGGGGGACGGGGCAGACGATATCGGCCTGTTCAGTATCGAGGGCGAATACCGCATAGACAAAGGAGAAGTCAGAATGGGCTGGATCAAAACCTACCAGGGAGCTCACAGCGTGCTCTATCTCGGAAAGCTCAAAGGTAGCAATATTACTGGGAAATGGGACATCTCCGGGTGGGGCGGAAACTTTGCGCTGGCCCCGGCACCCCAAGGTCGAGACCTGCGATGAACAACGACCAGATGAGGGTGCCCATTGGCCCACGCCTACTGGAAGTGTTGGAGGTGGCCTATCGAGCCGGTCGCCCAGTCCTATTGGAGGGTCCGACGGGCATTGGGAAAAGTCAAATCGCGGCCGACCTGGCCCGACGGCTGGGCCTGGATTTTCTGGTGCTCGATCTGAGCCTGCTAGAGCCTCCCGACCTGATTGGCCTTCCAGTCATTGTCGAGGGGAGGACCCACTACGCCAGCCCCGCGGAACTGCCCACATCGGGGCGAGGGATCCTGATGTTGGAAGAGCTCAATCGGGCTGAAATCCCCGTCATGCAGCCGGCTCTACAACTGCTCTCGGCGCGCCGACTCCATTCCTACCAACTCCCCCCCGGCTGGACCTGTATCGCCGCAATCAATCCTGAAGAGGGTGACTATCAGGTGAATCGCCTCGATCCCGCCTTGCGATCAAGATTCCTGCAAATTACGGTGTGTGCCGAGCGTGAAGTCTGGTTGTGCTGGGCTGCGCGGGCCAACTTGCACCCGGCCATACTGAGTGTTGTAGGCAGTCACGTAGACGCCTTTGAAGCGGCCTCGCCGCGTTCCTGGACCTATGCGTCAGATATGCTGCATGCGCTGTTCGATAGCGAACTACGCGACGCAGCCTTGGTGCGCAGAATCTTGCGCGGGTATCTGCCAGTTGCCTGGACGTTGGTATTGGTAGACGCACTGGTGAATGTGCCCATTCTGCCCATGCCCGAAGTCGAGGTGTTGTTGAGCCCGCAGGGGGAAGTGGCTTTAGCGGACCTGGTCGGGCAACTTCAGGCCTCCCGACGAGGAGACGGCGTGGCTATGATAGCTGCCAAACTGCGCCTCATGCTGGCCTCGGAAAGCTTGCGCGAAAGAGTTGAGGGCGGCCAGGTAACCCTCAAAGACTTGGAGAGATTGGTGGCCTGCTTGCCGGGTGATTTGCGCGAGCAGTGCCTGGAGAGTGCCGTACTTTCGTCGTCCGCCACCCTGCTGCTGGCCGGCACTCAGGTTCACCCTGACCAACTCGTCAAAGACTATGCGAACTCGACCCTGCGCCGGCAAATTGGGGAATGGCGCGAGGCCATGGTACTGCACCGAATTCAACTGATCGTGAAGAGTGTCTTGGATTGGTTGGCCAAGGTCCACAACCAGGACAATCTGCCGGTTGAGAACCTCCACCTGCTGGCCAACGATGCCGGTCCACCAGGCGCCGAACTGGTGCGCTGGCTGCGTACCCACGGCCCGAGGAGCTGAAGGCTTGCGATTCTTCGATGCAATGCTGGAAAAGACGCAATTTCTGCGCAAGTATCCGCAATACGCTGGTGTAATTTCGCGAATGGAACCGATTGCTACCAACACGGTCCCCGTGATGGCCGTGGCCTTGCGCCGTCTGAATAGCCGTGACTGTTCAGGTCTACTACTGTTGGTGAATGTCGCCTATTTCGTGGAATACCCCGAATATTTTGCGGGGGTACTCCTGCACGAAATTCACCACGTGGTCTGCGGACACTTGAGCGACGAAAAGTTTCACAGAGTGGCCAATCCGCGGGTAATGGAAGTGGCTATGGAACTAACCGCCAACGAGTCAATTCACGAAGCGTTGCCCAAGGGCGGCATTCATCTGAAGGACTTTGCCTCCTTTGGCATCGCTGCCAGTCAGAGCACCTTGGAGCGCTACATACTGCTGCGCCGCGCCGTAGAGTGTGGCCGGCTGCGAATGAAGGACCTGTGGAGCGCGGCCATGCTTGACACCCACCGACCGCGGAAGGGAGGCTCTCGTGGCGCCGGCCTGGGCGACGTGCTGGACGGACGCGCCGACGGCGCCTCGGAAAAAAACTGGTCGGGTTCTGACTGGGGCCTGGGGGCGCCAGCCACTCAATCCACCCTGGATCAGATGAGGGAGCGGATTCAACAGCATCTAAGGGGTCCAGCCGGCGGAGCGGACGATCAAAGACTCGATCCCACTCAGAGAAGAATGGCCAAAGAACTCCAGCGCGTGCTCTTTGACAACGGCCAATCGGGACTGATTGACTGGGCCCGGGTGCTGGACGAAGCACTGCCTCGCAGAAGGTTGATCAGGCCCGACTATGTACATCCCAATCGACGCTTTCCTACGCGAGTGGGGGAAATTCCTGGACGACGACGTCGATTTCCCAAGCCGCATTTACTGGTGGCCATTGATACCTCCGGCAGCATGCAAGGGGAGGCATTGGACCGTATCGCGCCGGAGTTGCGCCGTTTGGCCTCGCACGCCCGGGTGACCGTGATTGAATGCGATTCGGCCGTGCATCGAGTCTATCCCCTGTCGAGGCGACTCGAGACGGTTGTGGGCGGCGGCGACACTGACTTTACTCCCGTGTTTGACGAAGCCCGCCGCGAAAACGGACTGGACGGCATTGTCTACTTCACCGACGGAAAGGGCAGTCAGCCATCCTCCAGCGCCCTGCCGACCGTGTGGGCCCTCACCCATGCAGACCCATTTCAAGCAAATTTTGGATTTATCGTTCGCGTGCCTTGACGGTCGCACGCTATGCTACTGCCGGCCACCGCCCCACTCCAGCCGAGACTGGGAGCACGGTGGCCAGCACCGGTGCTGGCCATGGCTATCACCGGTGCTGG
>JADMJV010000025.1:0-11659 GCA_018780265.1 bacterium | reverse complement strand
CCCCCCGCCGAGGTTTGGAGTTCTGGTGGTAACTAGCCTGATATATTGTCTTTGGGCCGGGCAGCGGCCCAAAGACTCACCAAACGCTTATTTTGTGGGCGTTTGATTGGTGAGACAGATCCTTTATGATATCTCTACTTTGAGATTGGAGGTCTGCCATGTCAAGCTCCAAACGCCGCGGTAAACGGCGTGCGCCCAAATACCACATCGGGACTAAGTGTGCCCCGACATAAGTCCGTTAGGTTTTTTGGCGTCGAGGCGCCCGCCCGACAAGGAGCGGCGACGCGGTGTATCGGGCTATACATCAAGTGGGCTGCGGGTTGAAATCCGAATCCCGGATTGCCAGGACAACTGCGGTTTTGATTGGCAAAGAACATCATACTGGCAGTCTGCTCCTTCTGCATCGTAGGTGCTTGTGCCTCGTTCTGGGCTATCGACAACCACTGGACTACCGAGGATGCTAGCGCGAGGCGGCCGCAGGACGTGCTTCCATTGCCATTGTGTTAACTCTTCAAGGCAGTTGGGTCGCAAATTGCCCTTGAAGCTTCCGTGTCGAGTTCAGGGCAGCCGCGCAGCGCTTGAGAAAACTCTCGAGCTGTGGCAAATCGGCGTTTTTTGTCACGGTCCAGACCCCGCCAGATCACACTCACCAAATCCCGGGAGAGTTCCGGCCTCTGCTGGCGGGGGTCTGGCAAAGGCTCCTGGGTGATGGCGCTGATCAGATCCACCAGATTGTCACTGTCAAAGGCCTTCTCACCCGTCAGGCACTCGTAAAGAATGGCGGCAACCGCGAAGAGATCGCTCTGTGAGTCGATACGCCCCAACTTGTTGTCAAAGCTTTCGGGCGCCATATAGAAGGGGGTGCCATAGAGGGAAGTGGTGTTGGCCTGGATCGGATCCTCGTCGGCGGTGCGAGCCAGACCAAAATCCATGACCTTAAGCACCCCCTCTGGCGTTACCATGATGTTGCTCGGCTTGAGATCGCGGTGGACCACCCCTTGCACGTGTATGGCCTGGAGTGCTTCGAGCAGTTGCAAGTGGACCCGGCAAATGTCGGCCACACTGGCGGTGCCAACCCATTGACTGAGGCCAGTCCCGGGTATCAACTCCATTGCCAAAAATCGGCAGGGCTTGAGACCGATCTCGTAAATTTTGACCACATTCACGTGGTCCACTCGGGCTACCGCCCTGGCTTCGGCGTAGAAGCGCTGAAGAGCCACTCCGGGCTTGGGTTCCTGGGTAATCAGTTTGATGGCCACATCGCGCTGCAAACGTTGATCGTGAGCGCGAAAAACCTCCCCCATCCCACCTCGACCGATGGACTCGACCAGTTGGTAGTGGGCCAGACGATCGCCAGGGCCCAGCTCTGGACCGGGAGGAAGCCGCTCCAACTCATCGAGATTTACTACCCTGGATTGAGGACGAAGGCCCAGGTGCTGGCGCAATTTAGCAAAGAGCACCTCGAAATGAACCGGCTTGGTAAAATAATCATTGGCGCCTGCCTTGATCGCTCGCACAATGGAGCGGGTATCGTCGACCGCCGAAACCATAAAAATGGGCAACTCCAAAAGGCTGTGGCGAGCGCGTACCCGCGACAAAACCTCGATACCGGAGATGTCGGGCAGATTGAGATCGAGCAGTATCAAATCGATCGGATGCAACTCCAATGCCTCCAGTGCACCCAGGCCGTGATTGGCGTTGACGACGGCAAAGCCTTCGCGTACCAGGCGCCGAGTCAACAACTCTCGACTGATATGATTGTCGTCTACCACCAAAATGACATCTGGCACGAAGTGCTGTTTGCGGAAAGCGGCACACCTCCCGCTGACCAAGTGCAATAGCCGTACCCGATCAACAAACCCACATTAAGGATGCAAACGATCCAGTCCCGGTGAGCCCAGTGGTCCAGGCCGCGCTCGAGCCCCTATGACCATTCGTGATGGAACTTGCGGGAGGCACCACTACTGGGGAATGGTTGAGTTGGGGGGACTCAAGAGAGTTGAGTCATTGTCTCAAAGGGTTTGAGTTCGCCCGGGGGTTTTAGCTCCTTTCAGAATGCCGGCCGGCTGAGCCAGACTGACTCAGTCCGCAGCACTATAGCAGCGCACGTAGTCGATCCACATCCGTTGGGGGAACTGGGTGGTCGCCTCGGGAGGGCCTGGCCAGTCGCCCCCTACGGCCAGGTTGACGATCAGAAAGAAGGGGTGCTCAAAGACCCAGGGCGCGCCGGCGGGCAGTTTCTCGGGAGTCACCTCGTGGTAGGTGTGCCCGTCCACCTGAAAGGTGATTCGTTGGTGACGCCACTCTACGCTGTAGCAATGAAATTCGTTCGCAAACGAAGCTCCTGAAGCCAACTGGTAAGGGGCCCCCAGGCCCTGGCCTCCGCTATAGCCCGGCCCGTGGACAGTTCCGTGGACGAGGGCGGGTTCACGACCGATGTTCTCCATAACGTCAATCTCGCCGCATTGGGGCCAACCTGCCGTGGTGATGTCTTGTCCCAGAGCCCAAAAGGCCGGCCACATTCCCGGGCCGCTGGGAATCTTGATACGAGCTTCAATGCGACCGTGGCGGGTGGAAAACAGTCCCGAAGTCTTTAGGCGAGCTGAGGTGTAGGCGCGAGTCAGCCCATCCTGACCGGAGAACTCCTCACGACGCGCCTCAATGACCAGCATTCCGTTCTCGATGTGCACATTCTCGGGCCGATCCGTGTAGCTTTGCAACTCGCGATTACCAAAGCCGCTTCCACCCAGGTCGTAGGTCCACCGGGAGGCATTGGGCGGGCTTCCGTCGGGCTGGTCAAATTCGTCGCTCCACAGCAGGGGCTGGGCTACCACAGTGAGGGGAGCCAACGCTAACAGAAGCAGCCAGAGCCGCAAGCGATTCATGGAGGCGAGGTGGGCAAGATGGAGACGTATTCCAGATCGTCTTGGGAGCCGTTGAGTCGGGCCGGAATGAGCGCTATGTCGTGAGTCATCTCATCTTTCTGAAAGCGCTTGCGGAACTTGGTTAGATACCAGCCTTGCTTGAGATGGCCGCTGAGAATCTTGAGTTTCTTGACGTCTTCGGCAGGAGCCTCGCGGTTGTAAGGTTTTTTGCCAGAGAGAACGTCCAGTCGATCCTGGGTCAGCTTTCCGGCCCATTCCAGTTGAGCCCCCCGGGCGCTGGGCGGGGGGCAGTTCTTTTGCAGGGATTGCTGCAAGCGGCGCTCCGGCTCGGTCAATTTCTCTGGGACAGCATAGCTGAGGGCCTGCGACCACATGCTCAGAAAATTCCCCTGGTAGGACCAGCCGCCATCCATGTCCATCTTTTTCTGCGACATCACATAGAGCAGCACGTCGGTGCTGTCTTTTACGCTGATGCGCGTGATGCGCAGTGGATAGATGGGTTTGCGGGTGGCAAAAGTGAAGCGGGTCGGGGTGACATCGCCCAGGAACTTGCCGTCGGCCCGTTTCTTCATCTGACGAGGGTCGATCTTCATCACCGTAAAATTCCACTTTTGTTTGACGTAGAATCCCAGCGTTGCCTCATCTCCGGCGTAGTGATAGTGATTGGTCTTAAGCCACTCAAAGAGAGCGTCGGCCCGGTCGACGTCGAGAATCTTGTAGTCTAGATTGCCTACCACCCCGCTCTCGAGGACTCGAACCGGCGGACGATGCCCGCCACCGTCGCTGGCACTCTCCTCGGTCTTGTAACGGTACATGTTCATGTTCTTGTATTTGTTGATATCCATCGGTTCGAGGATGGTAAAAATGGCCAATTCTTTAAAAAAATCGCGGGGCATCTCTTGTAACTTCGGTTTGGAAGGCGTGGGGATGACCATGCCAAAATCAGCGGCGTTGCCTTCAAACTGAGGCTGGACCGTAAAGCTCTCGGTCTGGGCCTGCTCATCCCAAGTGATGAAGGCCCGCTGACCGGGCTGCTTGACATCCTTATCGATGGCCGCAAAGTAGCAACAGGCTGCGGTGGCCACTGCCGACAGCAAGGGGACGAAGAGAATCAACTTTTTCATGATGAGCCATTGGCCAAACCTGCCGAGGTTGCCTGCGTCGGGCGTCAAAGGCGCGATCCATGTGCCCATTCTGCCATCCAAATCCGTGGGAAGTGTTTCACACCGGTCGTCTGGTGCTGGGGATTTGGAACACCTATCCGGCCAGCCCGGGTCACGCCATGGTCATCACCAGGCGGCATGTTGAAGACTGGTTCCAGGCCACGCCGGAGGAACAGCAAGAGATTACCGAGAGTGTAGAAATCGCGCGCCAGGCGGTGCTGGGCAAACATCGTCCGGATGGCTTTAATGTGGGAATGAACTGCGGGGTGGCCGCCGGCCAGACGGTCTTTCACATGCACTTGCACGTGCTACCCCGTTACCGCGCAGTGGAACCGGACGGGCAGGGGGAGTTGGCTTCGCTGGTTCCCCCCAAGATGGATTGGCATTTGAGCACCGAGAACTTGCTGGCGCGACTGCTGCCCCTGATGGAGCGAGCCCACCTGATAGACATTGCGGTAGCTGCGCTGGACGGTGAAGGGCTCGACTTGATCGAGGCTGCACTTCGTCGCATGGTGAGCGCGGGCGGCCAGCTTCGAGTGCTGGTAGGAACGATTGACCGGGACGTCCTGTCACGCCTGCGGGGGTTGTCCGCCCAGCTTCGTTTTGTTGCGGGTGGGCTTGCAGCCAACAGCTATCGCATACACGACCTGGACGGCCAGGAGACGACATTTGTAGGAGCCAGTCCCATCACCAGGTCCGGCCTGCTGGGCCAGTCCATTTGGAATTATCGACTGATCCATGGCCTCGATCGGGAAGGTCAACGGGAGGTGCGGATGGCCTTTGAAGCGTTGTGGGAAGGGGCCCAAACCTGACCCATGAAGGGGAAGCTGCGTCAACTGTCAATAGGATTACTATGAGAGGCTGGACCGTCTTTTTCATCCTGTGGACTCTGGCCGGAGGGTGGGCTACACCGTTGCCTGAGGCTGCCGCCAGGCTTTATGAGCAGGGCCTGACCCACAATCGCCATCCCCTGCAGAGCTCCCCGCCACCCTTTTTAGAGCCGACCTCGGACGGGAGAAGCTATGTGGCCATCTGGCAAACTTGCGAGTGGCCCCAAACGTGGATTGTTTCTTTGCCTGGAAGTCGAGGCTATGCCATAGAGGACCTGGCCGTCTGGCAACCTCACTTGCGGGGACGGAAAGTGGGCCTAATCTGCCTGCAATGGTGGTTGGGCGCGGGGGACAGAGCGGAAGACTATCTGAGCCCGCGCGAGATCTACCGCGAAATCGACCTTACCCTGCAGAGCCTCAAAGTAGCGGCTCAATCGGTGGTGCTGGAAGGTTTCAGTCGGGGCTCTACTCAAACATTTTCGCTGGCTGCCCTGGACGTCTTTGCAGGACGTCGCTACTTTAACTTGATCGTAGCCAGCAGCGGTGCCGTGTCAGAAAACTATCCCCCCACCCGACAGATCCTGGATGGCCATTTTGGAGCACATCCCTTGACCGGAACCCGCTGGATCACGGTGGCTGGCGGCCAGGACCCTAACCCCGACCGCGACGGAATTCCGGCCATGCGAAGGAGCGCCGACTGGCTGAAAAAACAAGGTGCCGTGGTAGTCGAGTCCATCGAGGTGCCCGACAGCGGACACGGCGCGCTGCATCGTTCTTCGCAAGCGATGGGGAGGCTTTTACAGCACATTTTCGGCAGCAACGCCAGCACACTGCAAGAGCTGTCCCGGGAGTATCAGCGACTGCGAACCGTCAAAGGCCATTTTCAAGGTGGCCAATGGAATGACGAGGTGGACCGCTGGGCCGGCCGCAAACACGAGGTGATGTCCGATCTGGGAGACGCCCTGGGTCAGGCCGGCACCCGGGAAAGCGACATCATTCGCTGGATGGGCCCGCCCGACGAAAGGGCAACACCAGGCAGCCATTCGTGGGCCTCCGCCAGGCCGGACCAGGGGGATTATCTGCTGGTGTATTGCTGGCGGGGGCATCACGATTTTCTCTATTTTCTATGCAGCAAAGAGCGCGTATTGAGCAGCCAGTGGTGGATGGCCGGCGAATAGCTTGACCATGATTTTGGTGCAGATCAGCGACACCCACCTCGGATTTCCGGGCGCGGTGGACCCGGAGAGGGCCCTGGAACGAGCCGTGCGTCAGATTTTGGCTATCGAGCCATCGCCTGCGGCTGTCCTTGTGAGCGGCGACCTGACCCACAACGGAAGTCCCGAAGAGTATCAGCGGTTACGCCAGTTATTGTCTCCCTTAACCATGCCTGTCCATCCCCTGATGGGCAACCACGACAAGCGTCAGGCCTTGCGCGAGGCCTTTGCCGATCACGCCCCGCTCCACAATGGACGAGAGACCGTGGACTACAGCGTAGATTGCGCCGGGTTACGACTGATTTGTCTGGATAGTTGCAAACCCGACAGCGATGCAGGCCAGCTCCTCCCCGAACAGTTGACCTGGCTGCGCGCCCAGCTAGAAGCGGGGGCGGGCGCCGCCACCATGGTGGCCCTGCACCACCCGCCCTTTCCGTGCGGCATGGACCAATTTGACCTGATCTGCCTGCCCCCGGCTGACCGCCAGGCTTTCGCCCAAACCCTGGAGGGCGTCCGTGGCCTGGAAGGGGTGATGTGCGGCCACATCCATCGACCCATTGTGGGCCGAGTGGGGACCGTGCCTGCGATGGTTTGCCCCAGCGTGTTTCTCCAGTCCCAACTCAACCTCAAGCCTCAGGGGGCCTTGCGCCTGATTCCCGGCGGGGTGGGTCTGGCCGTCCATATCTATACCCCTGGTCAGCCTTTGTTGACCCACATTCAGGCACTGGACGGTGACTGACCATGTGCGGCCGGTGGCCGTGGTCCCCTGCGCCGGCCTGGGCACGCGCCTGCGCCCCCTGACCTGGGCTGTCCCCAAGGAGTTGTTGCCCTACGGCCCCAAAACTCTGCTTGACCATACCCTGCATGAGCTATGCCGGGCCGGCGTCGAGCGGGCTATCGTGGTAACTCGGGCTGGCAAAGAGGCGCTGCGTGAACATGTGGAGCGAGCGGGAGTTCCAAGCGGACTGCGGGTGGAATTTGTCGTTCAACAACAGCCTCGCGGGCTGGCCGACGCGCTCAGGGCGGCGCGGCGGGCCCTGAACGGCGCTCCCTTGCTGATGGCCCTGCCCGACCAACAGTTGTCCGACGCCTCAGGCCAACTGGTACACTACTATCGCGGCCAGGCCAGCCTGGCCAGTCTGGCCCAGGTGCCGGAAACAGAGTTGCACTATTTTCCGGGGGCCGCCGGCCTGGAGTTTGACGGGCCCGGCCCAGTCCATCGCGTCCGTGGCGTGCTACAACCTTCGTGCTGCGGCACACTGCGAGCCTTTGGGCGCACGGTGTTTGACTCCAAATTCCTGGAATTGCTGCCTGAACAGGGGGAGGAGTCGGACCTGGGCCGCTGTTTTCTAACCTATCTGCAGCAAGGTCAACACGACTGTATTGCTCTGGCGGGCCGACCGGCCGACCTGGGTACCATGGCTGGTTACCTGCATTACGCCTCCCTGGTTGAACCAGATTTTGTCGACTGAACCGTTGCATGGTATACTTGTCAAATCTGTTGACTCAGGGGTAGGAGAGCGCGCGTGATGAAACGACACAACAAACGAATCGGCATTTTCCTGATCGGCGTGATGCTGGTGGTAGTGCTGGTGGCTATGTTTGTGGGCGCATCTTTTGAGCTGGGTGTCTGGGGATTGAAGAGAAATCTCAACCAGAGCGACGTTTCTGCAGCCCAGCGAGCCGCTCGCAGCGGCCTGGCCTACGTACTCAGTCGCCTGCGTAACGACGGCACCTGGAAGGCCAACACACCGATGACGACCGCCATCAACGAACCGGATTTGATCGTGGTCGAAGAGTATGGAAACGTCATCGGCCTCTTGCGCAACGGTGCACAGACCTCCCAATTTCGGGTTCGCTTTAACTACTACGACGGCACGGGTGGAGGCGATGGAATGGACGATCCCAGCGCGGCCATGAGGATCGATTGGCCGCGAGTCTGCTTCAACAACTGCGCTGGCAACGCGGCGGTCACCGTGCCCCTGGTGAACGGCCCTGGTTCCTCCGTTCCGGCCGTCCCGACGGCCTACGCCGATCTGCCCAGCCGGGGCATTTTTGTGGCCGTGGAGGGCCGCTGTGGTTCGTGGTTAAGTCAGGCCACCCTGGCCAATCCCAACCCGACTATCCCACCAACCATGAGAGCCAGCGTAAGTCACGTGGAGACCGTTTACAAGGTCGTGACCCCCCCCCAGGGTTCGCCAGCGGTGGCCGGCAGCGCCGGGGATTTTGTGGCCCAGGTGGCCACCACCAACAAGAAAGATAATCTGAGCCTGGACTCCAGCGACGCCACCAAGATTCCGCGAATTCGCAGCCGGGGCAATCTTTTCATGAGCGGTGGCAAACTCGGCGAAGACAACGTGGTGGCCGGCAGTAAAGGCGGCCAGTACGGGGGACTGGTATCGGTAAGCGGAGTGGTCACCGGCAGCGCGACCTTGGCTGTCGAGGGTCCGTCCGACCCGCTGTTGGGGGTGGGGTGGAGTTCTATCGATACCGCCGTTGCCAACGTTGACCCGACCGTCAATGTGCTGCCCGCCGGCGTCTACTCGGTCTGGCAGGACGGCAATTTTCACTACTACGATACCGATCTGGCGGGCTACCGAGCCCTCATGACGGCCAACCCGAATGCTCCGGGCACGGTCAACCCGACTTTGCCCGGCAGCGTCCAGTACTCCTGGGGGGGTGGCAAGGCCAAGTTTCAGATCAAAGAAAGCACCTTTGTGCAGGCCACGGGCACCACGTCCGACCTGACCATTATTCCTAAGATTGGAGTGGACGCGGGCCCGAATATCAGCGACCCCAATTTTACCCATATTCCCACCGTAACCGACACGCTGCGGTCTGATAAGGTTACCGTAGATTTCAAGCCGGGCGCCAGTAAGTCCGCCGTGGTGACCACTGCAGGCAAGTTCAACCTGGGCGGTAAATTGGCTGGGGATGGCGGCTCCATCACTGCCGAAGACAGCATCAATGTGGTCGGACTTGGGGTGGATCTTTCAGCTCTGTCCAACCCCAAACAAGGAGTAAGCCTGTATACCAAAAAGAATTTACTGATGTCCACCTATGATGACGCTGGCGCCACCTACAAAAAGGTGGCACTCAAAGGTGTGGTCTACGCCTGGGGCGACGTAAAGATGAATCTGGGAGATACCACCGGGGTGGTGGTGGACGAAAGCAAGTGGGGAAAATTCGATTTAACGGGCGCCATGGTGGCCTACGGAAAAGACCCAAGCGATCTGATAGCTGTGCCCAATCCGGCCAAAATCGACATTACCGCTAAAGAGATCAACCTGAAATACGACGAGACCTACGTGCAGTCTATTTTGAGCGGATTGCCCGGCACTTTCGAATTGAAACGCACTCGATGGCTGCAAAACTAGAGAAGGTCCGGGGGTTTACAGTGGCCGAAATTTTGCTGGCCATCTCGCTGATCACGGTGAGTTTATTGACCATTATGGGACTGTGTCTGCGAACCTTGCAGTCCAACCGCAAGACCATCGATACCGGTGCCGGCCAGATGGTGGCCGATCAGGTGCTCGAGCAGATCGCCGATGCCGCCGAGGCCAGTAAAACCGCGGCCGTGTGGGGGATAAACAGCGCCGTAAGTGCCTATAGTTCTGACCCGGTGACCATCCAGGGCACCACCTTCCAGGTGACCACCTACGCCACCGACGTGGTGGCCACGCCCGCTTTTGCTGCAGGCAAACGCTTGAAGCGGCTGACCACCCGGGTGATCTGGAAAGACCTGGAACAGGGCAAGATGGGCTACGGGAGCCTCAGGGCCCAGGCCTCTCGACTGGTCCATGAGCCGTAAACGCGCCCACAGCCTGTTGGAAGCCGTTGTGGTGTTGGCCCTGGGTTCGTTTGTGACCCTGGTGACCGCGCTGGCCTTGAACAATGCCCTCAAGATCTTCAACAACACCTCGGGTCGTGATACGGCCCTGAGAGACCTGAGCAAAGCCAGGCGAGCGCTGGAAATGGACCTCAATCAGGCCTCGGCCGACCTGGCCATCATGCAATCTCCGGCCAGCCTGGGAGGCGGCGCCGATGGAGATGCTTTGAACTACCTGTCAGCCGTCAATGTGACCGATGGGAGCATCGCGACACTGGCGGACGGTTCAGGCAATCCTTACTTCTTTCAAAACATCTTCTACTACATCACCGTGCCGACCGACCACAATGCCCTTTTTAACTTGAACTGCGTAGGCGGCAATGAAGGCGGCTATGATTATAACTGCCCTCACAAAATGCTGATCCGGGGGGTAGAAGATCAGAACCCCATCTATGACCCCGCCGATACGGGCAGCGTAGATTCACTGCTCACCCCACTGGCGCCTTTTCTGGTGAGGCCAACCGGCTTTCCCAACACTCCGACCCGAGACACCATAGCCATCAACCTGCTGACCTTTCAAGTGGTCCAGGTTGGGCGAGAACTGCGCGTGGATTTGCGGGCCGTGTCCATTCCCGATGCGCGTCGCAAAGTGGCAATAGGCAGCACTTCCTTTCGAGAAAGTGGCTACACTCTGGTGTACCGTTTCTCGGTGTTTCCCCGAAATTAAAAGGCCAAGGAATGTTGCGCGGAACCTGAGGAGTACTGCTCCTATTCACCGGTAAAATCGAAAGCAGATAACCAGGCCAATTAGCAGTCAAACGGGGGCCAATGCAGGGTCGTTTAAGGGAAGGTCAGGCCGGTGGCCTTCAGATAGGAGCGCACTTGCGCGTAGTGAGCCTTGCTCAGGTCCTCAACGGTTTTTAGCTCTACGATGAGCCGACTCTCAACCACCAAATCCAACTTGTGTCGACCGACCTCCTGGCCACAGTAATAGATGACGACTTCTTTTTCCACCTCGACAAATAGGCCGGCACGCTTGAGTTCGACAACCAAAGCCCGTCGGTACACGCTCTCCAAGAATCTTTATGCACTTTGATTATGCACTGAATGAGCCTCTCGGTTAGTGACAACCATCCCCCTCTTTCCATCCTTCCCCTCTCCCTTGAACCCGGCTGACTTTCGCTCAGATTCCGCCTGTACAAAAAGGCCTCCATGCTTGAAAATGACTCTCATTCTGCCCTGCCCGATTTGACGGAACTCATCACGACGATGACCACCAGCGTGGCTGATGGTGCCGCCTGGTGCTAACCCAGAATCGCTCAACTGGCTCAGGAGGACCAGGAGGTGAGTCTCGTGCTCGACTGGTTTCATGCGGCCGAGCGAGTCTCCGACCTGGCTAAGCTCGCCTTCCACGAAGACGCTAACCCTGAAAGGTCCAAGGTCACCAAGAGCCTCAAGGATGCCCTGTGGAATGGATTACTCGACGAGTTCTTTGCCGGTCTCAGCCAACTATGCGCACCGGCGGACCTGATTCAAGAGGGCATTGACTATTTTCACAAGAGACGCCCCATCTTGCGATACAAGGAGTGCCGCGATAGAAAACTGCCCATCGGCAGTGGAGTGATCGAGGGCGACATCCGATTTTTAGGCAAAGACCGCCTTGACCGAAGCGGAATGAGATGGAATATCGGTGGTGCGGACCACAGTGGCCGCCTCGACGAATTCTACAAGAAACGCG
>JADMJV010000051.1 GCA_018780265.1 bacterium | reverse complement strand
GCCAAACGAATCCACCGCCTTTAGGCGGTGGTGGCCCGCCCCTCAATTTGGGCGGTATGGGCGTCATGCGCGAGGGCCAACCGTTACAGCGTTTTTGGGGCCAGGTGGGGCAAGAGAATCCTGCCAGTCCCGCCGCCTGCATGCGCGGGTTTGCCAATCTGGCCCCGACTGCGGCCGGACGTGCCGGTTCAGGTTGTGGCCGGGGCCGGTCACTTCAACTGCTTTCTGAAGCCACAGTTCAAACAGGGCCTTCTGGCGGCTCTGGCGGCAGCTCCATAAAGGGAAGGGGGTGACCGGCTAGAATCTCGCAGCCTGATGTCAGACAACCTGAGCAAATTGCTGGCCGAGCGGATTATCTATGCGGGCGATGTGACCGAGCCGGTAGCTCAAGCGGTGGTTGCTCAACTGCAGGCGCTGGCGTGCGACCCGACCCGTCCGGCTTCTCTTTACGTCAACAGTAAAGGGGGCCCGTTGGTGGCAATCCTGAGCGTCTACGAAGCCATGCAAAAAGTGAGCTATCCCCTGGCCACGGTGGCCTTGGGTCGAGTGGAGTATGCCGCCGCAGTGCTGGTGGCCGCGGGAGCCCCTGGTCGACGGGTGGCTAAAGCCGGGACCCGTTTCGTAGTGGGTCCGCCCGTCGTCGACATGGCCGGCATGGACTTTCAGGCTTATCTTAAGGCCGTGCAAAATCACTGCGAGACAGTCAATGGACTGCTGGCTCGGCACACGGGTCAGAGCGTGCAACGGCTGGCGGCCTATTCTGAGGCGACCGAACTGTCCGCACAGGAGGCTTTGCAACTGGGCCTGATCGATCGAATACTGGGCTGAAATATGACCGCTCGACCGCCTGAGTGTAGAGGTTTTTAAGGCCTGTTCTGTAAAGTTTGCCAATGCACAAAATCGCTGGTCCTCGGCTCTCTCCCCCCAGACTGCCCTCTGCCCCCGCACAACCGGCCGAGGTTGGTGGAGAGAAGACGCTTACCCAACACTTGGGCAATGCGGGCTTTGGAGCCTCCTCCGTAGCGGCTTTCACCGACTCGATGGGCACGATGCTGGACACGGTGGTCAGTTTTCCGGGGGTCGAAGCCGTGCCGGGACTCAACCTGGGCGTGGCCGCCATCGAGACTTACAATTCCGTTAAAAAACTGAAAGAGCACGATCCTATCGTGGCCGCCACTTCGGCCGGTAACGCCGCTGGCAGTCTGGGTACGTTTCTGGCTCAAGTGTCCCTGGCCCCTGCGCTGTTGGCCCGCAATGGTGCCATCCGCAGTGGTCTGTTGCTGGGCATGGGGGCGGCATTGGGTGCGGTGGGCGGTGGTTTGGGTATCGCCGCTGGGGTAGCTGAAATTCGCAAGGGTCTTGAAATCAAAGAGGCCGGAGGCAGCTCGCGCACTCTTGTGATGGGTTGTCTGGATATCTCTTCTGGGGTTACCTCCCTGGCTGGCGCCGGAGCGATGGCCATGGGCGCCGCCCCGGTCGGCATCACTCTGATGATGCTGGCCAATCTGATAGACGTGGCTGGCATCGGTGTCGACTACCTGTGGAAGAGAATGGGCCAGAAGCCGGCCCAGGCAAAAGCCGAACCGGGCCCGGTGGTGCAGGCTGGCAATGGTACGGAAGCGCGCACCCCCGCCACGCTGGTCGAATTTCACGACGCCTGATGGCTGCCAAAGCCCACCGCGGGGCTTCGGGTTGTTGCCTGGGCTGTTTTTCCATGCTGGCCCTGAGCACGGGTCTGTTAACTTTGCTCTTGATCGCCTCCGATGTAGGCCTCCACGGACTGGCCGCAGGCTTGTGCATGGCCTGTCTGCCGGTACCGGTTTACGTAGGGCTGGCCATGTGGGTGGATCGCTACGAGCCCGAGCCCCCCACACTGTTAGCCGGCGCTTTCTTTTGGGGCGCCACGGTGGCGGTGTTTGTCAGCTACCTGCTCAACACCTATAACTCCTCGGTCTTCTTGCAGGCCACCGGTGATGCCCGGGTGGCCCAAGCCCTGGGTGGGTGATTTCAGCCCCGCTGGTGGAGGAGTTCTCCAAGGGCCTGTGCCTGTTTCTCCTCTTTCTCTGGAAGCGTAAAGAGTTCGACGGTATCGTGGATGGTGTGATCTACGCCACCATGGTCGCGCTCGGCTTTGCCATGACAGAGAATGTTCAGTATTACGGCGGGGCTCTCAGCAAGGGTGGCGCCGAGGCGGCCAGCGCCGTTTTCATCTTGCGTGGAATGATGTCTCCCTTTTCTCACCCGCTCTTTACCAGCATGACCGGGATCGGGTTGGGCTGGGCCGCTCAGAGCGACCGCTGGTTGGTGAAGATCTTCGCTCCACTGGCCGGACTGGCGGCAGCCATGACGTTGCATTCGATTTGGAACCTGTCGGCCACCATTCAGATCGAGGCCTGGTTGCTCACTTATCTGTTCTTCATGGTGCCCTGTCTGATGGGCGTGGGCCTGATCGTGCTGCTCGCCCTCGGTCGCGAAGGTCGATTGTTGCGCACTCACCTCCTGGGTGAGTTGAGCGAGCAGCAATTGCGCTCGGTATCCTCGATCTGGGGACGCATCGGTTTTTCGCTGGGAAAATTCTTTCGCAAAGGCCCGGCTGGCTGGCTGGCCGCCGAGAATTTCCTGCAGGTAGCCAGCGAACTGGCCTTCTGGCGCAATCGCCAGCAGCGCGGTTTTGGCGGAGACCCTTCGGAAGAGGCCGAACTACTGGGCCAACTGCGCACCCTGCAGGGCAAGTTAGCTTAGAGCTAATCGTCGTCGGGCCCCACCTGCATTTCGGTGGTCACCAGGTAGTGGTCGGAGTATTTGATTTTGAAGTCTTTTGCGTCCATGCCGGCGGGTCGGTGCACGGTTTCGCTGCTGTTTCGAAATTCCGGTTGTCGGCGGGGCACCAAGATGCGGTCAAAGGGGGCGGGCCCTTCCCAGGTGGTGCGCATGTCTTTGGCGTTGAGGTCGCGGTAGCCGGCCCGACTCAGGTTGCGCAGGGCAGGCTCGCTGGCTTTGAGGCAGTTTGTGTCTCCCAGCAAAATGACGTCTTGTTCGCGAAAGCGCTGGCGAACGCTCCCCAACACCTGGACCAGGGCGCGAGTTTCCTGGGCTCGCTGGCGAGCCGGGTTGTCGTTGGGGTCGTCGCGTCGGTTGGCTTTGAGGTGCATGGGGATCAGCACAAAGTCGGTCTGGCCCTGGGCCACTCGAAACTTCATGGCCTGAGGCCAACGCTTCCACAGTTGAAAGCCGTCGTTGGTGCGGTCGTTGATGGGCAGAATGTAGGGTCCATCGACGGCCGAGACTTTGGCCGAATTCCAGGCGATACCGGTGAGCTGGGTCAGTTCGTCGCCCTTTTTGGGAAAAAGGATATACTTCCAGTCTTTGGAGAGCAGCGCCAGGGCTTTGGCCAGGGTAGGGTTGTCGGGGTCAAACTCGGTGTTGGGATTGTCGCCGATCTCTTCCAGGGCCAGAATGTCCGCTCCACTCTGGCTGATGTAGCGGGCCAGGTCTTCGGGCTGCTGGGCCACATTTCGCGAGGGCTCCGAGCGACGAGCGGGATCCCCCAGGTGCTCGATGTTCCAGGCACCGATCACGATCTTCTGGGGCGGTTGAGCGGGGGCGGCCAGAGTGAGCAGAGCCAGCCAGGGCAAAAGACGTTTCATTGCGACCCATTCCTAGTCCTGATAGGCCGTTCCTGCGCTGTTCCAAATGCGCCGGAATTCTCCGACGCCGGACTCGCCCGCCGCCCTGGCCAGGGCTGCTTTGTGAGTGGCCTGTGCTCCCTTTCCCTGGCGCAGCAGCGCGATGCTTTCCAGGCACAGTCTTTGGGCCTGGCTGATCTGGTAGTGAGCCCCGCGCATGATGCGCGGAACCGGCTGGCCATCAAACCCCTGCAGGTTCTGTTGGACTTCTTGGGCAAAGCTGGCAAGGTCTTCAGGCTGCCGCAACAGTTGCTCATTGCGTTCGAGAGTCGCTTTGATCCCCAAGGCAAAACCTGTGCGCATGCGGCGCCCATACTCGATATAGGCCGCCGGGTTTTGGCCGTGGTTAAAGAAGGCGAGAGGGCTGTTGGGAGGCCTGGGCTTGACGAGCCATCGGGTGTGGACAAAATGCCTGTAGTAGAGACCGAGACTCGCCGTGGCTAGCGCCAGAGCCAGAGCCCACCACACGGGACAAGTAGGGCTGGGGTTTGGCTGCTCGATGCCGATCATGCAATGGTTATTCCCTAAGGCTATAGGTCCTGGACGCGGGGCAGGTTGCGCTCTTCAAAGCCGCGCAATTCCTGTACCAGGTCGGTTGGTGGGGTTTGACCCGTCAGTGCCTGGGCGGCGGTGTAGTCGTTACTGCGCAGCATCTGACGCAGGATAGGTAGGGCCCGCTGGGCGGCCGGCCCATAGCCACAGAGGGCCTCGGCCGCGTAGTGGCGCAGCCGGGGGTCGAGGTCAAAGGCCAGCAGGGCCAGTTGCTCCACGGCCTGCTCGTCCAGCCATACGGGGGTTTTGCGAGCGGCGATCAGGGCCGGCGAGGCGCGCTCTTGCATGGCCAGCAGAGCGGCCAGGGAGGCCGAGCCGCCGTCTTCGATCAGGGCCGGTATGGCCTGGGCGCCGGCCGGGCCCAGGTACCACAGGGCCATGGCCAGGCTGTAGCGGGCCCTGGGAGTGGCCCCGACAAAGGCGTGAATGAGCGGTGTCACCAGTCCCAGCTGACCCAACGCCCAGGCGCACAGGTCGGCGTGTTGGTCGCGCTGAATCCATTGCAGCAGGCCGGGGATGGCTTTTTCCTTGTGCAGCTCTAGCAGTCGCACCGTGCAGGCCAGGGCCCGCAGCGGATGAGCGGTCTGGGCGATGGCGCTGAGGCAGCGCTGCAGGTTGGCCCGTTTTACCCAGTTTTGTCGATGGCGGCGGCGCAGGCACAGAAAGCGTGCCGCCCGGGCCGGCCCATCGGGCGGTCCCTGGGCCAGCAACTGGGGGCAGTCGCACTGCACCAGTGCCCAGATCAGGGGATAACCCAACTGGGGGTTGGCCAGGTCGATCAGGGTCTG
Organism: bacterium; assembly: GCA_018780265.1. Taxonomy (GTDB): domain Bacteria; phylum Vulcanimicrobiota; class Xenobia; order Xenobiales; family JADMJV01; genus JADMJV01. The sequence continues at coordinate 42,025 of JADMJV010000051.1, read as the reverse complement.
GGCCTGGCGCTGGCTGGCCAGCACCCGCAAGGCCAGCAGGCGGGTAGGCAGATCTGGCTGGTGCAGGGCCTGCTGCCAAAAGCGGTCGTCTCGTCCCAAGGGCATTCACTGCTTCTTCGCTCCCGCCCGGCCGCGGCCTGGATGTTGCCAAAAAATGGCCATGTCACCGGGTCCGATCCGGCCTCCATGGGCTGTGCTATGATCGCCCCTCATCTGGTGGCTGGGAGGTTAGGGTGGGTCGTCGACTGCTGGTTTTGATGTTGCTACTGCTGTGCGCTCTGGTAGGTTTGCGCGCGGACACGGGCGGTCTGCAGGTGATTTTTGCCTCCCCTCAGGTCAGCCTGGTCAACCCCGAGGACGGAATTGTGGTCACCTTCGATCAGCCGATGGTGCCCCTGAGTCCGGCCACCGAGCGGGCCGACGGGCCTTTGCAGCTACAGCCGCCTACCCCCGGTAAATACCGCTGGCTGGGGGTGCGCACGCTGGCCTTTTACCCCGCCCGCCTCAGCCCGGCCACCAGTTACACGGCCATCGTGCCGGCCGGCACGCGCTCGCTCAGCGGCGCCAGCCTGGCCCGCGAGTATCGCTTTGGTTTTCGGACCCAACTGCCTGTACTCGAAGATCGCTCGGGGACGATCTGGTCCAAAGGCAGACAGCGTCTGGTCCTCCGTTTCAACATGCCTATGGACCCCCAGCGGGCTGCCCCCTTTATCCAGATGAAGGGCGGTCCCAAGCTTCGCGTGGGAGCCGGCGCCAAGGCAGATACCCTGTGGGTGGAACCCACTGCGCCCTGTAAACCGGGGGCTCACTATGATCTGCTTTTGAAGCCGGGCCTGCTGGCCAGGGAGGGCGACCTGGGCACTTCTGAAAAGCAGGCAATTGGCATCCAGGTGCCCGGGCCGCTGCAACTGCGCTCCCTGGAGGAGGCCGCCTATCATGACCCTGGTGACCCCCTGGTTTTCCGCTTCAACAATCCCGTGCGTTCCAAGGATTTGGCCAGCAGGCTTCAGATTTCGCCGGCCGCCAGATACACAGGCGCTATGACGCCCGGATCCTACACCGAAGACCCTCGGCTGGGCTTTGAGCTGCGTCCCGACACGAAGTACACCATCGTGGTCAAGGGGGACCTGAGCGACCAATATGGCTATCGGCTGGGCAGCGATCGGCGCCTCGAGGTGCGTACGCGCCCGCTGGCCTCCACGCTGGTGGCGCCCGTTGGCGCACGCACCCTGGAGGCCTACCTGCCCACCCAACTGCCCCTTGGCTTTGTCAACGTGAAAAAGGTCCGTGTCCGCGGCAGCCGCATTGGGGCCGAGCACGTGGTGCCGCTGCTGCAGAAGTATGAAGAGAGCAAATGGCTGCCCCGCCCGGCCAGTTACGACGGGCTGGTGCCGTCGCAGGCCAAACGCAATGTGATGACTTATCGACCCTTCGATATGGGTCCATTGCTGCAGGGGGGCTTCGGTCTGGTGGCTCTGCACTTCGATCCCAGCGACAAGGCGGGCATTTTACCCAGCGGTTCTAGCTACGAGGTCGTCCAGAAAAGCGCCATGATCCAGGTGACGCGCATGGGTCTGACGGCCAAGTTTTCGCCCGAAGACACGCTGGTGTGGGTGACCGACCTGGAGAACAGTGCTTCACTGGCCAACACTCGCATCGAAGTCCGCGATTCCAACAACAAGGTGTGCTGGAAAGGCAACACTGACGAAGGCGGGCTGGCCAAGGGGCCGGGTTGGTATAAGCTGGGCTTTGCCGAAAAGGCCAGGCTCTTCGTGATCGCTCAGCGCGGCCAGGACGTGGCCGTCATCGACTCGGATACGGGCAGCGACGTGGAATACATCCCTGTTGAACGCGAATATAGCCCCCCGGCCCAGGGGCAGACGCTGGTGTTTTGCGACCGCGGACTGTATCGACCGGGTGATGAGATCCACCTCAAGGGCATCGTACGCCAGCGCCGCGGTGACGCCTGGGTTTTGCCTCAAGACAAGACGATCCATGTGGGCATTGTGGACAGCCGCTCTGAGCCGTGGCTCGAGAAAGACGCCGAGTTGAGCCCCAGCGGAAATTTCGATTTTAGCGCCAGGCTCCCCAAGGAAGCCAGCACCGGTACCTGGCAGGTAAGTCTGCCCAACGGTTCCACGCAATTTCGCGTGGAGGCCTATCGGCCGGCCCAGTTTGAAGTTAAGGTCAAGCCTCAACGCCTGGATTGGACCTATGGCCAGACCCTGAGCGCCCCCATTCAGGCCAACTACTTGTTTGGGGCCCCCTTGGGCAAAGCCCCGTTGAAGTGGACCGCCATGGTGTCGGTGAAGGAATTTACCTGTCCGCAGTGGCCAGCCATGCAGTTTGGGCCCGACCCCTGGCTGGATTGGCGCCAACGTGAAGAGGACCCGGTCAGCCGCGAGAGCCTGCAAGAGCAGGTGGAAGCCAGCCTGGATGGGCAAGGGGCAGCCCTCGCTCAGGTGCTTCTGAAACCCCAGGAGATCAAGGGACCGGCCCAGGTAACGCTGGAGGCCCGGGTGAGTGCGGCCGACAAAAGCGAAGTGACGGGGCGCTCGCAGGTTCTGTTACACCCGGCCAACTTCTATGTGGGCTTGCGAGCGGGCTCGACCTTCCTGGCTCCCAATTCCGAGGTGGATTGCGCGGCGATTGTAGTGGCTCCTGACGGTCAGGCCCAGACCGGTAAGACGGTGGAACTGGAACTGCTGCGTCGCGAGTACCGCTCGGTGCGACGCACCCAGGGGGCGGGCAGCGAGTGGATCAGCGTGGCCAAGGACATCGCGGTGGGCAAAGCCCAGCTGGTCAGTGGCGCCCAAGAAGTCAAGACGCGCCTGCGCACCCAGGGGCCTGGTCTTTACGTGTTGCGCGGGCGTAGTCGCGACGAAGGCGGTCGCCTGGCCGAAACGCTCACTGCTTTATATGTTTATGGCGATGCAGAGGTGGGTTGGCCTATGGGCGACAAACGACTTGACCTGGTGCCGGATAAGCGCAGCTACAAGCCGGGCGAGGTGGTTCGCCTGGCTATTTCGTCGCCTTTCCCTAAGGCTCGTGCCCTGGTTACGGTGGAGCGCGACGGCGTGATGGAACGCTTTGTGGCTGACGTGCAGGGCGGCGCCCCGGTGGTGCGCATCCCCGTGCAGGACAGATTCGCCCCCAATGTGTTTGTTTCGGTAGCCCTGATTCAGGGACGCAGCGGGCGCAATCAGTTTGGCGCGCTGGGGGAAGACCTGGCCCGACCCACCTTCCGACTGGGAACGGTGAAGATACCGGTGGACTCGGGAGCGCATCGCCTGTCGGTGGACTTGAAGCCCGATCACGACGGCTATATGCCCGGGGAGACGGTCACCGTCGACGTGCAGGTGCGGGACGCCCAGGGTCGGGGGCAGGCGGCCGAGGTGACCTTTGTGGCCGCCGACGAGGGGGTGCTCAACCTGATCGACTACCACCTGCCCAATCCCATGGACACCTTTTTCCGGCAGCGCGGACTGTCGGTTGAAACGGCTGAGACCCGCCATCAGGTGGTGGGGCAACGCCGATACGGAGAAAAAGGCAATCCCGGCGGGGGAGGAGACGGTCGTCAGGACACGCCTCTCGGCGACGGCAGTTTTCGCTGGAATTTTGAGGCTACTCCGTGCTGGCGTCCCAGTTTGAAGACGGACGCCGAGGGGCGGGCGCGGGTGACTTTTCAGGTTCCTGACAGCCTGACAGCTTTCCGTCTGTCGGCTCTGGCCCAGGTGGGTAGCAACCAGTATGGCCTCAGCGAGGGGCGCATTCGGGTCAGCCGGCCCCTCTCGTTAACCCCATCCTGGCCCCGCTTTTGTACGCTGGGCGATGAGGCCACGGCCGGCGTGGTGGTGCACAATCAGACGGGCACGGCCGCCCCCGTCCAGGTGACTCTGCAGGTGGAGGGCGCTGACCTGCCAGGTCCCAATTTGCAGACTGTAGCGGTTCCGGCCGGGGAGTCGCGTCAGGTGCGCTTTCCTTTGGTGGCGGCCCGACCCGGCCAGATTCGGCTGCGCTTTAGTGCCCAGGCCGGGTCCCACAGCGATAAGATCGAGGCCACCTTGCCGGTGCGAATCCCGCGCCTGGTCGAGGTGGCCGCCGCCCGCGAAAGCGTGGAAGAGGCGCCTCTGGAAATCAACTTGCAGGTGCCGCCCGAGGCGGTGCCCGGCACAGCCAATCTGGACCTGGCTCTTTCTTCGTCGGCCTTGGCCGGCCTCAAACCGGCCGTCGAGTATCTGCGCGGCTATAGCTATGAATGCCTGGAACAAAAGGTGTCGCGGGTGGCCCCCATAGTGGTGGCCCGCGATGTGCTGGACGCGTTTGGCACCTCCAAGGCCGAGGGACAGGCCCTGGTTCAGGAGGTGTTGGATGCTCTGCCTGGTTTAAAGACCCGATCGGGTGGGCTGTCCTTGTGGCCGGGCGAGAAGCCAAATCCCTGGGCCACCGCCTACGCCCTCCAGCTGTGCGCCCAGGCCCGCAGCCAGGGTTACAAAATGCCCCAAAGCACCATCAACTCAGCGCTCGAGTATCTGGAAAAGGCGGCGGCCGACGACAGCGACGCCGAGTACTGGACCTATCCCTACAGTGAGCGCGAGAAGCTGGCCAGCCGGGCCTTTATGCTGGCAACTTTGGCGGCCTGGGAGCGGGGCGACGAGTCGGCCTTCAACCTGGTCTATGACCAGCGCGACAAGCTGCCCGTTTCAGGACTGGCCTGGCTGTTGCGCGCCTGCCGGGCCCATCCGGCCCAGGCCAAAGCAGTAGCTCGCCAGTTGCTGGACCACCTCGTCGTGGAAGCGGGCAAGGCCCATTTCCGCGACACCATGGACGGAACGCATATTTACGAGTCGCCCACGCGCACCAGTGCGCTGGCACTATCCGCCTTGCTGGAGGCCGGCTTCGATTTTCCCCAATCGGCTCAGGTGGTCCAGTGGTTGGTGAGTCGACGCGAGCAGGGGCGCTGGCGCACCACGCAAGAAAATGCAGCCGTCTTTGCCGCCCTCTCCAGTTGGTATCGCAAAAAGGAAGCGGCCGCTCCCAACTTTGAGGCCAGTGTCTTGCTGGCCGGCCAGGAGGCTGTGCGTCAGGCCTTTCTGGGGCGCGACCTGCGTATCGTTTCTAAGCGGTTGCCTGTGCCTGACAGTGGAGCGCCGTTGCGTGTCAGTCGACAGGGAACAGGAACACTGCATCTGTCGGCCATGCTGCGCTACGCTTCAGCCACTGCCCCGGCCCCGGTGGACGCGGGCCTGTCGGTGAGCAAATGGATAGAGCCCGTCGAGGGCAAACCCGACCCCTCGGGCCGCTATCCGGCCGGTACGCTGCTGCGCGTACGACTGCTGGTGAGCAGCGCCCAGGAGCAGGTCTATGTGGTGGTCAACGATCCCGTGGCTGCCGGAATGGAGGTGGTGCAGAGCAACTTCGCCACCGAGCGCACCGACCTGGACCTGCAGGGGCAGGCAGAAGATCGGCCCTGGTGGGGAGGCTTTCAACGCCAGGAGATCTATGATGATCGAGTGTTGTTGTTTGCCGACGTGCTCACTGCCGGTGTACATCGCTACACTTACTACCTGCGGGCCGCCTTTCCGGGTCGCTACGCCATGCCCCCCACTCTGGTGGAGGCCATGTATTCCCCCGAAGTCTATGGCCGCAGCGCCGGCGACCAGGTGATCGTTCAGTGATTCGACGCCTGCTGCTGCTGGTGTTGGCTTCGGCGCTGGCCTTCCGGTTGGTTCTATGGCTGGTGCCCCTGCCTCTGCCAGCGACGACCTCTTCGATGGTTTTGTTGGACCGCCAGGGACGGCCCTTGCGCGAGGTTGGGGTAGAGGGGCGCCGGGTGTCCCTGGAGCAGGTGTCGCCCGACCTGGTGCAGGCCACGCTGGCCGCCGAAGATCATCGCTTTTATGGCCACTGGGGCGTCGATCTCAGCGCCACCGCCGGGGCGGCCTTGGGCAACCTGCGGGCCGGGCGGGTGGTTTCGGGTGGCTCTACGCTGACCCAGCAGGTGGTGACCAATCTGTGCGGACGTTCGCCTGGTTGGGGAGGCAAGGCCCTGGAGGGGCTGCGCGCCCTGAAGCTGGAGACCATGCTTGCTAAGGCCGAGATTCTCGAGCTCTATCTGGGACTGGTGCCCTACGGCAACAATACCCGTGGCATTGAGAGCGCGGCTGGCTACTACTTTGGCCGCCCGGCGGCCGCCCTGAGTTTGGCCCAGGCCGCCCTGCTGGCGGGGGTGCCCAACGGGCCCGCGCTGTACGACCCGTTGCGTCAACCGGAGCGGGCCATTCAGCGTCAGCGCTGGATTCTGCAGCGCATGGTTAAGCTGGGCATGATCGAGGATGAGGCCTACCAGCGTGCCCTGTCCGAGCGACTGGAGGTGGGGGCGCACCCCGAGCAGTTCCGCGCACCCCATTTTTGTGAACTGGTTTTGCAGGCCCAACCCTCTCTGGCTTCCAGCCTGCGTACTTCATTGGACGGGCCCTTGCAGGATGAAGTGCAGCGACTGGTGCGGGCTCAGGTGGAAACCTTGCGGCCGCGAGGCATGAACGGTGCGGCCGTGGTGGTGTTGGACAATGCCAGCGGCGAAGTGCGCGCGCTGGTGGGGTCGCCCGACTTTTTTGACGTGGCCAACGCCGGCCAGGTCAATTTGGCCACCTCGCTGCGTCAACCCGGCTCCGCTCTCAAGCCGTTTACTTACGGCTTAGCGCTGGAAAGGGGCATGAGCCCGGCCAGTATTCTGCTTGACGAAGAAGTTCGCTATGCCACCGCAGCCGGTGAATTTGCGCCCACCAACTACGACGGCCGTTTTCACGGTCGGGTGCGGCTGCGCACCGCTCTGGCCAGTTCCTACAATGTGCCGGCCGTGCGCCTGGCCCACGAACTGGGAATTGGGTCTCTGCTCGAGCGATTGCGGGCGGCGGGTCTCACTTCGCTCGAACGCCCGGCTCAGCATTATGGCCTGTCCCTGACGCTTGGTTCAGGCGAGGTGGACCTGTTGCAGCTTTGCAACGCTTATCGTGCGCTGGCCCGGGGGGGTCGCTACGGCCCGATCCGATGGTGGCCCTCCGCGGAGGTGGTGCCCGAGGTGGAGATTTTTTCGCCGCGGGTCGCCTTTCTTCTCACCGACATCCTCTCCGACCCGGCCGCTCGCGCTCCCGCCTTTGGACACGATTCGTTGCTCTCTTTGCCTTTTCCGTGCGCGGTCAAGACGGGCACCTCGCGAGCCTATCGCGACAACTGGACGCTGGGCTACACCACGGGCTATACGGTAGGGGTGTGGGCTGGCAATACCGGCGGACAGGCCATGCACGACGTCTCGGGAGTGGCCGGTGCCGGTCCCCTCTTTCGCGAGGTCATGCTGGCCCTGCACAGGTCCAGTCGACCTGCCCCCTTTACGCCGCCGGGCGGGCTGCGTCGGGGACTGATCTGTATCCAGTCGGGACTGGCGGCCGGTCCGCACTGCCCCGGCCGTATGCCGGAATGGGAGCCACCGAGCCAGGTGTGTGACTGTCAGCGCCCTGCCGAGTCTTTGCAGATTACCTTTCCCGCCGAGGGCGACCACTTTGTGATCGATCCTAATCTGGCCCGCCGTTTTCAGACGTTGCAGTTGACGGCCAGCGGTCCCACTCGCTGGCGGGTGGACGGCAAGCCGGTGCCCGAGGGGGAGTGGCCCCTGCAACCGGGGCTGCATGTGGCCGAGATCCCCGGCCACTCGGTGCATTTTTCGGTGCGCTGAAAATTGGGGGGAATAAAGCCGGACCGGCAGCGACTTGGCCCCTCGTGAAAATTTTACCCAGGGGGTTTTTGTATGCGTAACACATTGCTGGCCGGGCTGATGAGCCTGAGTTTGTTGGGAGCACCGATGCTGGCCCAGGCCAAGAAAGACCCCAAACCGCCGCTGGTCAAGGTGGCCATCTTGTTGGACACCAGCAACAGTATGGATGGTCTGATTGTGCAGGCCAAGAATCAGCTTTGGAAGATTGTCAACGAGCTGAGCAAGGCCGAACTGAACGGAGTGGCCCCGCGACTGGAAGTGGCCCTCTACGAATACGGCAATGACGGACTGTCGGTGCAGCAGAACTATGTGCGCCGTATCTTGCCTTTTACCACCGACCTGGACCGCGTCTCCGAAGCGCTCTTTGCCCTCAAAACCAACGGTGGCGAGGAGTATTGCGGGGCTGTCATCCAGAGCAGCCTGAAGAATCTGGAGTGGGGCGGCAGCGCCAACGATATGAAGGCCATCTTTATCGCCGGTAACGAGCCCTTCGATCAGGGAGGCGTCAGCTATAAAGAAGCATGCGCTTCGGCCCGCCAGAAGGGCATTCTGATCAATACCATCTTTTGCGGTGATCGAGCCGAAGGGGCCCGCACACACTGGGACGACGGGGCCCAGTTGGCTGGTGGACGCTTTTTGGTGATCGATCAGGACCAGAAGGTGGTCGATGTCCCCACGCCCTACGATAAGGAACTGGCCAGCTTGGGCAGCGAGGTCAACAAGACCTATGTTCAGTATGGTCCGCAGGGTCGAGAGGGTGCGGCTCGTCAGGAGACGATGGATAAGGCGGCCGCCGGTGCAGCGCCCAGTGTGGCTGTGAATCGCGCCGCCACCAAGTCCACGGCCAACTACAGCAATAGCAATTGGGATCTCGTCGATGCCAAGAAGGAAGGCGTGGATCTGGGCAAGGTGAAGGCCGATCAACTGCCCCCCGAGATGCAGAAAATGTCCGCCGGCGAGCGGGTTGCCTACGTGGAGAAAAAGCGCGTCGAGCGCGAGAAGATCCAGAAGCGAATGCAGGAGCTGAGCAAGAAGCGCGACGAATTTATCGCCAAGAACCAGAAAGAGCAGAGCAAAGAGAGTCTCGATTCGGCCATGCTCAAGACCATTCGTGTGCAAGCCTCGGAACGCGGCTACAAATTCGAACCCTAAGGGCCCGTCCCGGAATAAGTTGGTCACTCCGGTCGTCGAGGCGCCCCTCCAGCAAGGAGCGGCGAGGGCGAATATCGGGTCATATTTAACGGAGACGTGACGCTGCTGGCGGGGATGGATCGATGGCCCGAGTGTCTATGTTATTTTGGGACGGGCCCTAAGCCAGGCTCTTATTCGAGAGCGCCGGGCGGGGCCAGTTGTTCGACCTGGTCGGCCCAGCGCTGGGGCCAGCAGGTCAGTTCGTCGATGACCGACGGGCGGTTCAGGTTGGTCAGCAGTCGTCCCCACCACCATTGGCGGACTTCTCGTTCCAGTTCGGCCCATCCGGTCCTTAGTGTTCCGGTTGGGATATAGGGCGTGTGCGAGGCCATGGTCTGACCCGTCAACGTAGCGCGCAGCAGGCGGGCTACCTGACCCAGGTTGGGCAGGGAATCGAAGGTTCTCACCCAGTGGCCGTCCAGATCAAGCACCAGCGCGTAAAGTTCTAGTTGGGGTAGATGGTAGAGTCGGTAGCGGTCGGCCTGATGGTCGGAGCAGCGAGCTTCGCAAGTGAGGGCAGCCCAGTTGATCTCGGCATCGCCCTGAGCCCCGCGAAACAGCTGGGCCAGAGTGTTCCCTTCCAGATACTCGGCCTGGAGGCCGTACGTGAAAACGAGTTGGTGTAGCATGACCTGAGAGTATCCGTCGTGAATCGAGCCGTCCGTGACTTTTTCCCGCAAAGCCTGAGTCGACGATTTGTTTGACGGATTGTAGTGACTTGAATACAATTGACTACAAATGAAAATTCTGGTTGACGCTGACGCCATCATTAAACTTACTAAAGCGGGATTGAAAGAGATCGTTGTTACTACTTTTATTACCGTGATACCCAGGGTTGTGGAGCAAGAGGTGGTTAGGGAAGGAAAGCTGGCCGGTTTTCATGACGCCGTTCAAGTCGGGGATAACATTGATCTAGGGAGGCTTGAAGTTGCCGAACCAATTGCGGATGAGCCAGTCCAAGCAGCATTGTTCCATTGCGGCGACCGGGCCATCGTTTCGCATGCCCTGCTGGGGGGCTTTGCGGCCGTGGTCACCGACGACTCAGCCCTGCTGCATCGGCTTAAACAGCTGGGTGTTTCCGCTACGGTTCCGGCTGCTATCGTGGTCGCCGTTGGCCGACGGCGAAAACTGCCCTCGGCCGAGGTGGTACATCTGTTGGACTTGCTGGCGCCGCACATCAGCAGAGACGAATACACAACCTACCAATTGTTAGTGGAAGGGAGATACCCAAGAAAATGAAGGTCTCAAGATCTGTTCGCCTGTCAGAGGACCTCAGTGAAGGTGTGGCGTGGTATCAGCGACGGCAAGGGGGCGATGCTTCCGTGGCAATTCGTCGCCTCGTTCGCAAAGGACTGGAGCGCGAAATTGCTGAAATTTATGGGCGGGGGCAAGTCACTATCCGTGAGGCGTCAGCGGTGCTCTCGTTACCGGTTCGTGAGTGCCTTGAACTGATGTGGCAACTGGGCGTCACCGGAAACGTCTCGACTTCCCAGGCAGTGGAGGCTTGGGAGCTGGTGGATTCGCTTGCTGGATTGTAGACCGGCCAAGGTTCAGGCGGTCTCGGTTGAGCGCTCGCCGATCCTGACGAAAGTGCTCATCATCCAATCCGGAGCCCAGGTGTCGCGGGCCAGCCAACCCTCGGCCAGGTTGCCTTGTTTGAAGCCTTCCAGGCGGGCCAGATAGATGTGGTAGCCCTCCAATACGCTGGTATGGCCGGGTCTCAGGTGAGACCGATGACGGCCACTGCGCACTTCGAGGGCACCGTTTTCTTCGAAGGTGTTGACCAGAGTGGCGGCGGGAAATTCGGCCAGCGTCAGGTTGCCGCAGCGCAATTCCAGCCCCCCGCGCCGATTGAGTTGCACCCAATGGTGTCCCTGGCTGCGGCCGATTTCCAGGATGTCTTGGGGGTGTAGGACTTCCAGCCAGGCGCCCAACTCAATCACAATGCGAGTGTAGCGGGGCGAGGGGGGAGGGTTAAAGAAGCGGCCCAGGCCCAACTTTGGGGCTTGCTCGCTGAGAGTCAACTGGCCTTTATCAAACCACAGATGGGGGCAGGGGCCTACGCCTTGACCGTCGCTGAGTTCGACCTGAAAGCGCTCGGCTTCCAAATAGCGAAGTTGGTAGCGATAGGTGATGGCCACCCTGTGCCCTTCTGGAACGGGTTGGTCCCGTCCTGGCACAGGAACAGGGGAGGGAGGCCGGAAATGCCCAGAATGAAGCTGCAGATTTCCGATTTACTGGAAGCTCGAGTGCGGACGCTGGCGGCGGCTCCGTTGTTAGAACGCGACTTTCTTCTTCATGAGGTGAGTCGTCACACGCGCGTGATTGAGATCATGGCCAAAAAGCGCCCGTTGCCTCTACCCCTTGCCAAGGCTTTGAGCTGGGGCCTGAGTGAGTTGTTGCAGGGTCAGACGGAGCATACGCCCGAGGAGCATCGCCGCCTGATTCAGGCGGCCGTGCAATACTACGTAGAGAACGATGATGACGACCACGACCTGGAGTCACCCACGGGCCTGGATGACGATGCCGAAGTGTTCGTGGCAGTTGCGGCCGCGCTCGATCGCCAGGACCTGGTGGACGAGGTGGCTGAGCACCTCAGCTAGTCTATCGGCGAGGCCGGGGTTTGCTGCTCAGATCGTAGGTTGGCACAGTGCTTTGGTAGTCGCGGTATTCCGTCGGTGGTTTTTCCCCCTGGGTGTACTGGCGACCGATTACCGCCACCCCGACCACCAGAAAAAATCCCCCCACGAGACTGGAGTATGTAGCGCATAAGACAAGTCCGGTCAGGACGGAGATGATTCCAAATAACATATTAGTCTTACCTTTCCATGGCGACGTGCGGTGCTGGCGAAGTTAGCTACCGTAAGGAGGGGGGTAGCAAGTGGGGGCAATCGCGCAGGGTTGCGAGTGCCTTGTCAGGAACGCCACAAAGGAATGAAGTCGCGCAGGCGACCTCTTGACTCTTTCAGTATAGGGCAGGCGTCAACCCCCCCCGGGTGGGGCAGGGAACCGGATCCAGGGGAGGAAGCCATAGCCAACGTGAAAGACTTATTTCCATCGAAATCTTAGCCCAGACGGGCAAAATTGCACTGCTCGGGAGTTACCTTCCGCGCAAATGTGGAATCGCCACCTTCACTTCTGACCTTTACCAGGCCGTCACTCATCAGTTTGCTGACTGCGAGTGCATGGTGGTTGCTTTCAATGACCTGGAAGTCGGTTACCATTATCAGCTGGAAGTTCGCTTTGAAGTGTACCTGTCTGACCTGGCCGCCTATGAGCGGGCGGCCGATTTTCTCAACATTGAGGCGGTCGATCTGGTCTGCCTGCAGCATGAGTTTGGGGTCTACGGGGGACCGGCCGGGCGTAATCTCCTGGCTCTGCTCAAGGATGTGCGGGCGCCTATCGTGACCACTCTGCACACCGTTTTGCGCAACCCTGACAAGCAACAAGAGCGGGTCATGCAGGAGTTGATCCGACTTTCCAGCCGACTGGTGGTCATGACTCGCTATACGCGCCAGTTGCTGATCGAGCGCTACGCCGCGCCTGCCGGAAAAGTGGATCTGATTGCCCACGGCATCCCTGATACCCCCTATCTCGATCCAGACCTGTGCAAGGAACCCTTTGGAGTGGAAGGCAAGCAGGTTTTGCTTACCTTTGGCCTGCTCTCGCCCGGTAAGGGGATCGAGGTGGTGCTGCGCGCTCTGCCCCAGATTGTCGAGAGTTTTCCGGGCGTTGTCTACATTGTTTTGGGAGCCACCCACCCCACACTGGTGCGCGAACATGGCGAGGCCTATCGACTCAGCTTGGAGCTGTTGGCCGAAGAGCTGGGCATCGAAGGTCACGTGATTTTCTACAACCGATTCGTAGAGTTGAACGAACTCACCGAGTTCATCGCGGCTGCCGACATCTACATCACCCCCTATCTCAACGAAGCTCAGGCTGTATCGGGTACGCTGGCCTATGCTTTCGGATGCGGCAAGCCGGTCATCTCCACTCCTTACTGGCACGCTCAAGAGTTGCTCGAGGCTGATCAGGGTGTACTGGTGCCCTTTGGCGACTCGGCCAGCATCGCCCGGGCGGTCAAGGATCTTTTAGGCGACCCGCTGCGACGTCAGGCCATGGCCCGACGTGCTTATGAACTGGGCCGCGAAATGATATGGAGCCGCAGCGCTCACCTCTATGCCCAATCCTTTGACGCCGCCCGTCGGGAAAGGTCTCGCTCGCGACGGGTGGCCTTTGCTACCCGTCCCCTGGCCCAACTGCCGGGACCCCTGCCAAACATCAAGCTGGACCACCTGTTGCGTCTGACGGATTCGACGGGAATGTTCCAGCACGCCATTTTTGCGGTGCCCAATTTCGAACATGGCTATTGCACCGACGACAACGCTCGAGCCTTGATTTTGACGGTGGTGCTGGCCGAGTTGGGTTGGGACAAGGAGCTACTCAATCGGATCCGCTGCATCTATCTTGCCTTTTTGTTCCACGCCTTCAACGGTGACAGTGGTCGCTTTCGCAATTTCCTTTCCTTTGACCGCCGCTGGCTGGAGCAGTGCGGTTCCGAGGACAGCCACGGTCGGGCCGTGTGGGCCTTGGGTGTGTGCGTCAATGGATCGTTGCCCACATCCGAGCAGGCCCTGGCGGGTCAACTGTTTTCTCGAGCGCTGCCAACGGTGGTCGACTTTACCTCGTTGCGGGCTGCCGGCTTTTGCTTGCTTGGAATTCGCGACTACCTGGCTCGTTTCAGCGGTGACCGACAGGTGGCACAGATTCAGGAACACCTGGCTCAACGACTCTACGAACACTTTCAGGCCTGCGCCCGAGAGGACTGGGTTTGGTGCGAAGAGTATCTATGCTACGACAACCCTCGCCTGGCCCAGGCTCTGATTTGCAGCGGTACTCAGCTGAATCGTCCCGAGATGGTCGAAATGGGCCTGCGGGCACTTACCTGGCTGATGCAGGTGCAAACGTCTGAAACTCGACATTTGCGGCCCATCGGTTCGGATCGGGTGTATCGGCGAGGAGAGGTCAAGCCTCACTTTGATCAGCAGCCGGTCGACGCGTGGGCCTCCGTGTCGGCCTGCCTGGAAGCCTATCGTGCTACCTCCGACGCAACCTGGCACGGGCGGGCCAGAAAATCTTTTGAGTGGTTTTTGGGCCGTAACGACCTGGGATTACCCACATACGATCACACTACTGGAGGTTGCCGCGATGGGCTTCACATCGATCGAGTCAATGAAAATCAAGGAGCCGAGTCAACGCTGGCGTTTCTCTTGTCGTTGGGGGAAATGTGTCTGAGTCGAAACGCCCTGTCCACGCTCCCGGACCCGAGCCCAAGCCAGCTCCCTTGATTCCCGAGGTATTGAGGCTCGACGTCAGCCTTAAGGCAGATCCGGCTCGCGTGCTTTTGCGACCTTATTCTACCTCAGGGCCTGAGCAGGCCCGCAACGTGGTCAGCCGCGTGTTAGCTCTCCCTGAACCTGAACTCGACCAATGTCTCGAATTGCTTTTGCAACGGTTTGGTCATCGTCACCGGGAGTTTCTGCACGAGATGTTGCGGCGGTTTGAGGACATCAGCGAACTTCTTTCCACCGATCAGGACCTGTCCGAATCCCGGCGCGCAATACTGGGGGCCAGTTTCTGCTCCGAATACTCGTTGGAATGCGCCGCCCTCTTTAATCCCTCCATTGTGGAGCACCCGGATCAGACAGGCCTGCCCAAGGGCTCGCTGAGGGTGGTACTCAGCCTGCGGGCCACGGGCGAGGGGCACATCTCCTCGATTACCTTTCGCAGCGCCGTGCTTGACAGCAAAGGGGACATTGTCGTCGACCCTCCCAGTCGCTTTGTGATGGAACCGAAGGCAATCCCAAATCCCAGCTACCAGCAGCCACTCTTTGGGCGTAAGCTATTTGAGTTGGGTGTTTCTACCGCCTTCGCCCGACGGGTTGTGTCGGTTTTGGATGAGGAGTTTACCCTGCAGGACCTGCGCAATGCCCTGCAGCGAGAGCGCTGGCGTCGACGCAACCTGACCGCCGAGCCCGATGACGATCCCACCGTCGACGACAAGATTCTCTCGGTGGCGCTGTCTAACTATGAAGTGCGCTTTCGGCCCGATCAGGAGTTGTCCGAGCGAGTGATTTTTCCAGTCACTCCTTCCCAGCGCAACGGCATAGAAGACGCTCGTTTTGTTCGTTTTGAGGACGGAACTTACTACGCCACCTATACCGCTTACGACGGACGCTTAATTTTGCCCCAGTTGCTGGAGACCGAAGATTTTCTGCATTTTCGTTTTATCACCCTCAATGGACCCTCCGTCAAGAATAAGGGCATGGCCCTATTTCCTCGCAAAATTGATGGGCTCTACACCATGCTCAGCCGCCAGGATGGTGAAAATCTGCATTTGATGGTTTCCGACAACCTTCATTTTTGGCACGAGTCGCGCATCATCGTGCGCCCTCGTTTTGATTGGGAGATGGTTCAGATCGGAAACTGCGGTTCGCCTATCGAAACCGAAGCTGGCTGGCTGGTCTTGACACACGGAGTGGGGGCTCTGCGCAGGTATGCCATTGGCGCACTGTTGTTAGACTTGAATAATCCGCGCAAGGTCATCGGACGGCTTAAGCGCCCCCTGATGGAACCGCTCGAAGACGAGCGCGAAGGCTACGTGCCCAATGTGGTTTATACTTGCGGCGCATTGGTCCACGCCGGCCAACTCATCCTTCCCTATGCAGTGTCCGATTCGGCCACCAAGTTTGCCCGAGTCGAACTGAAGGCGCTGCTTGCAGCCATGACTTAGCTGTGGATCGCTCGGCTCGACTGGCCATTCTCTCACCCATTGCCTGGCGTACGCCGCCACGCCGTTATGGGGCCTGGGAGACGGTGGCCGGCAACATCACCGAAGGCCTGGTGGCGCGCGGTTGGGACGTGACCTTGTTTGCCACCGCCGACTCGCTGACCGGGGCTCGCCTGCAAGCCTGCGTGGCCCGCGGCTACGAGGAAGACCGCCAGGTGGACGCCAAGGTGGCCGAATATCTGCACATCTCCACCTGTTTTGAACAGGCCGATCAGTTTGACCTGATTCACAGCCACTACGACTTCATGGCCTTGACCTACTCCAGGCTGGTCAAGACCCCCGTGTTGACCACCATCCACGGCTTTTCGTCGCCCCAGATCATGCCCATTTACCTCAAGTATCGCCATGGCAATTTCGTCTCCATCAGCGAATCGGATCGCTGTCCTCAACTGGACTATCTGGCCACGGTTTACAACGGCATTGATGTCCAGCTGTATCCATTCCAAGAGCGAGCCGGCGAGGACCTGGTCTTTCTGGGTCGCATCCATCCCGACAAGGGCTTGCATCTGGCTTTAGAGGTGGCTCGCCAATCGGGCCGTCGCTTGCTGATCGGCGGGATTATCCAGGATCAGGGCTACTATGAAGAGCACGTGGCCCACCTCATCGACGGCCATAAGGTGATCTACCTCGGGGCCCTGGATGTGGCTCAGAAAAATGAGATGTTTACTCAGGCCTATGCCCTGCTGCACCTGAACACCATCCCGGAGCGCTTCGGACTGGTGCTGGCCGAGGCCAACTGCGCCGGAATTCCCGTCATCGCCATGGACCTGGGCTCCCCGCGCGAGGTCATCGAGCATGGCCAGACCGGCTTCCTGGTGGGCTCTGTGGACGAGGCGGTGAGCGCCCTGCAAAGAATCCCCGAGATTGACCGAAAGGCCTGCCGGCGCCGGGTGGAGCAACGCTTCTCCATCGAGGCCATGGTCGACGGCTACGAAAAGGTCTACGCCAGGATGCTATGCGGCAGCGGCTGCCAGGCCTGACCCTGCTGCTGGTTCTGACTTGTCTGACGGGCTGTGCCCGCGGGCCCGAAGTGAAGGGCATTTTGTTGACAGCGGGGGACTGGGATATGCCCCCCGCCTATCACGGCAACCCTTGGGCTCCCGGTGGGGTAGGGGTGGCTCGCAGTTACGTGTATGACCCGCTTTTTGACTATGTGCCACAGAGCCAGCAGTTGCTACCCCGGTTGGGCAGCCGTTTTGAAGAGAGTCCAGATGGTAGACGGCTGACCGTACACCTGCAGTCCAATGCCCGCTGGCATGACGGTCAACCTTTCAGCGCCCGCGACGTGGAGGCGACCTTTCAAGTGGGCTTTCTCAAGGGTCTGGAAATTTGGCACTACCTGGATCGTGTTGAGGTGGCCGACGATCGGACGGTGGTCTTTCATTGGAAGCTACTTTCGTCCACCAATCGGCTGCTGGCTCTGACAGAACCGATCGTCTCCGCCGAGCACCTGGTTCGTCCCTCTTTGACAGCCATTCGCCGGTTGGAGCACGGGGCGGGGCGGCGCGACTTGAAAGAGGAGGCAGCCCGACGCGAGTTGCTTTTTGCCGAGAGACCGCCGCTGCCCATCGGTACTGGCCCCTTCCGACTCACCAAGGTGACCTCGTCGGACATGGTGTTGGAACGCTTTGCCGGTTATCATGGGGCCGACCAGGTTCACCTGAAGGGTGTTCGCATCGCCCGTTGGGGCCGCAACGAGGTGGTCTGGTCATACCTCTACGCGGGCCAACTGGACGCCATCAGCCCCGCCTGCCCCTACGATGTGGCCCAAGAAATTTTGAGGCGGAATCCTGCGCTGCACGTGCGCACGCCCAGCGACATGAACGAAATGGGCCTGGTCATCAACTGTCGCCAGACCCCCCTCAGCGATTTGAAGTTTCGCAAAGTTCTGGCTTATGCCCTGGATCGGGACAGTATCCGTCGGCTGGCCTGCGCCCCGGGCGACACCAGTCCGGGATTTAGTCTGGGGCTGGTCCCCTCGCTAACCGATCAATGGCTGGGCCCCAATTTCGTGCAGCAGTTGCAGCGCTATCCCTTCCAGCCGGACCGGGCTCGCCAGTTGCTGGAGCACCAACCCCAGCGCCCACTGGAGATCATGGCTCCGGCGGGATTTACCGATCTGGCTCTGTTGGCCGAAGCCGCCGCCTCGCAACTGAGCCAGTTTGGAATCCCCTGCAACGTGCGTCTGGTGCAGGGTGACCTGTATGCCACGCTCATGCAACAGGGGCAGTTTGATCTGGCGGCCGTCTTTGGGGCCCAGATGGGGCGAACGGTTCACCCTTCTACCTCGATGGGTCGCTTTTTCAGTCCGGACGCCCAATTGCAGAAGGCTTCCGGGCTGCCGCTCGACGCTCAGGCCCAGCAATGGGTGCAGCAGCTGCGCCTGGAGCGCGACCCGGCGCGAGCGCAAAGGTTGGTTCGCCAGTTGGCCCGGCGCCACAATGATACGGTCAGCTTCCTGCCCTGTTTTGAGAAACGTCTGATGATATTCGTGCAGGAGGGCCCGAGGGTGGTGGGCTGGCCCGCAGCTGACTCGCCGCAGTGGTCGGCTGCACCCCTGGGCGTAGAGAACCTGTATTGCTCGATGATTGTCCGCGGTCAGTTAAGGCCGGCCCCATGAGGAAGGCACTGGCCATGGCCTTTTTGACCGTGTGGGCTGCCCTCACCTTCACCTTTGTGCTCATTCGCCAGATGCCCGGGGACGTTTTGCACACCTTTGCTCTGCAGATTCAGAACAGCCAGGGCATCGCCTATGAACAGGCCCGCGAGATGGCCAAGCTGCAGATTAACTACGACCCCGACGAACCGGTGCTCCAGCAGTACCTTCACTATTTGGGAAATCTGGCCCGCGGCGAGTTGGGGCGTTCCACCACCTACCGCATTCCCGTCTCCACCCTTTTGCTTTCGGCCCTGCCCTGGACTCTTTTCATCACTTTTCTGTCGGCCGGTGTCAGTTTTGTGGTGGGCGTAAGTCTGGGTTTGTGGGCGGCCTGGCGACGGGGCAGCTGGCTCGATCCGGCACTAACCTTTTATGCCACCTTTACTCAGGCCGTGCCCGACTTCTTGATCGGCGTGATGCTACTTTTGCTGCTGGGGGTGCGTCTACAATGGATGCCGCTGCGGGGGGCTTACGGCCCCGAGACGGACCCGGGATTCACCCTGGTCTTTGTGGGCAGCCTGCTTCATCATGCTATCCTGCCGGTGCTGGCTTTCTCGATCCCGGCTGTGGGCAGCTGGGCGCTCTCGGCCAAGGCCAGCGCCACCAGCGTGCTGGGTGAAGACTACCTGCTGGTGGCCCGCGCCAAAGGCTTGAAACCGTGGCGAATTTTGCGCGACTATCTGGGACGCAATGCTCTTTTGCCCCTGATCTCCAGTCTGGCCACCAGTCTTGGGGCGCTGCTGGGCGGTTCGATGCTGATCGAGACTCTCTTTGGCTACCCGGGGTTGGGCTATTTTCTGGCCCAGTCCATCGGCACCCGTGACTACCCACTTATGCAAGGCCTTTTCTTGCTGAGCACGGTGGCCATCGTAGTGGGCAACCTGGGCGCCGAGTGGCTGTCACGGCGTCTGGACCCGAGGCTGTCGCGATGAACCCGCGCGCCCGGGTGGGCCTGGCCGGACTGCTCTTTTTCCTGGTGGTGGCCTTGCTGGGCCCCTGGTTCATCGGGTTGGACCGGATGCCCAACTATGAGGCCCGTTTTGCGCCCATCAGCCTGGCCCATTGGCTGGGCACCGATTACGCCGGCCGCGATGTGCTGGCCCAACTGGTGCACGGCTCCCGCGATATTCTCACCATCGCTTTCTCCACGGGGTTGTTTGCCGTTTTGCTGGCCCTCTTGATCGGGGTGGGGGGAGCCCTGGCGGGCGGAATCGTTGACGCCTTCCTGTTGGCCTGCACCGACGTCTTTCTGACCGTGCCCAGTTTTCCCCTGATGGCCATTTTGTCGGCCCTCTTCCGAGTGGGCGACCCGATCACGTTTGGCCTGTTGCTGGCTCTGTGGTCCTGGCCAGGCCTGGCCCGCTCCTTGCGAGGTCAGGTACTGTCGCTGCAGCAGCGCGAATTCATCGAGGTGTGTCGTCTGATGCGGATGGGCACGTGGCATATTCTGTGGCGGGAGATTTTGCCTAATCTGGTGCCCTACCTTACCCTCAATTTTATTCTGATCGCCCGTAACGCCATCACCGCCAGCGTCGGCATTATGATGCTGGGCCTGGTGCCCTTGCGGGTTGAAAATTGGGGGATGATGCTCAATCTGGCCGCCTTTCAGTCGGGAGCCATCTTTTTGCCGCAGGGGCAGGTCTACCTGTTGGCCCCCTTGCTGGCTATTGTTCTCTTTCAATACAGCCTGATTTTGTTTGCGGGTGGGGTCGAGGAAATCTTCGACCCCCGCCTGCGCAGGTCTTGATATGTTGAAGATTGAGCAGTTGTCGATCGACTATCGAGTGGGCCCCGGCAGGCTGAGTATTCTTCACAATGTCAGCCTGGATTTTCCGGCCGCTCAGGTGACCGCCCTGATCGGAGAGTCGGGGAGCGGCAAGACCACCCTGACAGGGGCAATATTGGGCCTGCTGGCCAGCAACGCGGTGGTCTTGCACGGGCAAATTTTGTGGGCTGGAGACAACCTGTTGGGCCGCAATCAGGAGGCCCTGCGGGACTTTCGGTGGCGTCAGGCCTCGGTGGTTTTTCAGGCGGCTCAGGGTGCCTGGAACCCCACCCTCACCATCGGTCAACAGATGTTGGACTGCTGCCTGGATCACGGCGTATCTGATGGACCGGCCCGCATGGAGAAGCTGCTCACTCAGGTTCGTCTTGACCCCGTCCGTATTGTAGGCGCCTATCCTCATCAGTTGAGTGGGGGCATGCGCCAGCGGGCGCTCATCGCGATGGCCTTGATGCTGCAACCGGAACTGCTTATTTTGGATGAACCCACCACCGCACTCGACCTGATTACCCAGAGTTATATCTTTGACATTCTGGCCGAGATTCACCAGCAGACCGACATCGCCATGGTGCTGGTGACCCATGATCTGGCCGCGGTGGCTCGTCTGGCCGACCGGGTAGCCGTGCTCTACGCTGGCACCGTAGTTGAGGTGGCCGAGGTAGACGAAGTCTTCGCCAATCCTCGCCATCCCTACACTCAGGTGCTTTTGAATTCGTCACCCGGCATTCACGGGGCGCTGCCCACGGCGGCCGTGAGCGAAGGTAAGCCTCCCGACTTGAGGCAGCGTCCGGCCGGCTGCATCTTTGCCTCGCGCTGTCCCGAGTGTCAGCCGGATTGCCTGGTTCAGGCGCCCTTGCTGGGGGAGGAGCAGGTGGCCTGTCACCTGCGTTGCTCATGAATTTGCCCCTGGTCGAGTTGCGCGGGACCAGCCTGCAATTGGGGCGAGTGCTGGCTTTGCGTCAGGTCAGTCTGGCTCTGGCCGAGGGCGAGATTGTCACGGTGGTGGGGGAGAGCGGCTGTGGCAAAAGCACCCTGGGTCGCACCGTGCTGGGCCTGCTCAAGCCCAACGCCGGCCAGGTGCTCTATCAGGGACAGGACGTGTTTGCGCCAGGATTTCGCATGAGCGACTCGTTGCGCCTGTCGGTGCAGGTGGTGCACCAGGACAGCTATGCCAGCCTGAATCCGGTATTGAGCGTGGGCCAGCAATTGGCCGCCCCGCTGCGCCGTCATCGGCTGGTGCCGGCGGCCCGGGTGAAGAGTCGCGTAGAAGAGATCCTCAACGAGGTGGGTCTCACCCCGGCCTCCTTTTTTGCCGCCAAAGTCCCCTTTCAGTTGTCGGGAGGGCAGCGTCAGCGGGTCTCTCTGGCCCGGGCGGCCCTTTTGCGTCCGCGCCTGATTGTGGCCGACGAGCCCGTCTCGGGCGTGGACGCCACCTTGCGTCTGGCCATTCTCGACCTGATGCGCCGCCTCAATCAGGAGGGCATAGCGTTTCTTTACATCACCCACGATCTGGCCACGGCCCGCTATCTGGGCAGGGGCGGCCGCATGGTGGTGATGTATTTGGGGCAGGTTATCGAGATGGGTCCGGTGGAGGAGCTGCTCGACCGCCCCCTGCATCCTTATCTACAGGCTCTGCTGGCGGCTTTGCCAGCCCTCGATCCGCGCCAGGCCAGACATGCCCGCCCCCTTCCGCTCCGGTCGCTGGACCTGCCCAACCCGGCTTCTCCCCCAGGCGGATGCAGTTTTCACCCCCGATGCCCCTACGCCCGCCCTCTGTGCGCGCAGCAAGAACCCGGGTTGGCCGGGGTCGAAGGTCACGCCGTCGCCTGCCACTTTGCCCTGGATCTGAAACTGGATTGAAGGCTAGCGGCTGGATCCGATCCACTCACCGGGGGGCTCGGCCAGGGCTTCCCAGTCGGCAGGAGCGGCTTTGGTCGGTGCGGGCGGGGCCGGAGTCAGTGGTGGGAAACTCCAACGCGTCCAGAGCAAGGCCCAGATCAGGCCTGCCAGGCTGAGTCGCGGCGAGTAGGCCATCAGCAACAAGGCCATTTGGGCGCCCACTTGGGGCTGGATGAAGTGAGTGCTCAAGGCCCATAGGGCTCCGGCCAGAGCCACGCAAAAGGGGACCACGGCCACCGTCAGCAGTGGGCGCAGAACGCGATGCTCCACCCAGCGCAGGCCCAGCGGAGCGAGCAGGGAGAAGCACAGGGCCAGTATCAGGCCAGGGAGGGTGGGGTTGATGCGAACGGGCAGGTCGGGAGGATAGTGAAGGTATTGGCCTAGACCGTTGATGATCAGGGTAGCCGCCAGCAGATTGGCGAGGCTAAAGCGTAAGAGGTTGAGCACCTAATTGGCCCGGGAAAGAGGGGGCAGCAAGTCGCTCCACCTCAGGTTGGGTTGGCTGCTGGGGAGGCGTTGGGCGAGCATCTTGTAGCGGCTTTCCAGGTCGACTTCGTCAAGCAACCGTTGCTTGTCTTCCACCGGTAGCGGCAGCAGATGACACAGGATATCCAGCCATACGCCAGGAGGCCCCGGATCCTGGTGGAGCGGTGGGTCGCCCCGCAGATTTTGAATGGCCTGATAGGCCTCAGCCAACCACCCCTGTGGCCTTTGACGCAGCGGGACGGGGTCGCCCACCAGGTCGACCTGGGCCACTCGATAGGGCTTCTCGCCGGGTAACTCTTGGACCACTCGCGCGCGGGCTATTCCCAATACCCGCAAAATTGCACCGCCGTGGGGCAGAGGCTGGGCGCGACGGATTTGGGCCACACAGATCGTGGCCGGTGGCGGGGCCGGCCGGTCGGGACGAACTTCGGGGTAGCGTTGACAACGGTGCAACTTGATCTGGTGAATCGAAAGGGACGGCCAGTCGATGAATACTTCGTCGCAGATGTCGCAGGAATAGATGCGACGACGCTCTTTGAGACTGAATATGCCCAGCAGACATTCGCCCGCGCAGGCCTCGGCTACCATTTGAATGTCGTGGGGTTGGGCCACCGCGCAGACCATGGAGATGCCAGGGAAGAGCACACCTATACGCCACTGCAAGAGAGGCACTCGACCGGAGAACATAAGCAGGGAATTTGCGCTTGCCAGGATCCTCCCTCCAAGTGACGGAAATCGTCAGTAGCAACTGGAGCGGCTTGAAGGATCGCGAACTGCGGCAGTGGGCATTGCGTTTTTCTCTGAAGGGCTACCAACTCCAGGGGCAGTTGCTGGACCGCAAGGCACTGGGTCCCTGGTTGAGAACCCTGAAAATCCCGGTGTGCGCCTCTGTCCTCCCGTAACTCTCCGTGCCTACGCATTGCCGATTTTTTTAAGGCTTCATTCACTGGGTTTTACTGCCTTGGGATGGGCACATTGGGAGTCCGGTTTGCCTCCAAGTCACGCCGGGACCGTCATCGTCTGGATCTGCAAAGTGCCAATGCTGCCCTGAGGGAAGCTCTGAGCATGCAATAGCCAGGGAATGCCTGGCGACCCTAAAAACTCCTGGGTGGGGAAAACTTTGAAAGATGGTCAACGATGACTTTACGCAAATCATATCACCTGATTCTGGTGGCGCTGGCCGCTGCGGTAGTGGGATGTTCCTCTCCGCCGCCTCCGGCTACGCCCATGACTTTTGACACCTTCAATGTGCAGGCCAACAACGACAAGCAGATTTCGCTGGAAGGCTATATGCGACTGCCCGTCGCGGCCATGGTGAGCGATACCATGCTGGTGGACCTGTACGACAACCCGGATGGCAAGGGTAAAGCCGTGCCGGTCAGTATCTACGTGGGCAGCGGCAACAACCAGCTGGAAAAGCCTCCCAAGGACTACACGGATAAGGATTTCAAGCTGCATGCCAATGACGGCAGCCTGGTGACGATGAAGGACAAGGTGAGGGTGTCCGGCAAGTTGATCTACAGCCCCTCGGCTTCTATTTTTTACAAGCCTATCGATATTCAAAAGATCTGACGGCCTGACCCATGTCATAGTCCGTCCCTGGGACCAGGGTATAATGGGCTTCATGCCAACCCAAAGCCCCAGCGTCACCATTGTCGGCGCCGGCATCAGTGGCCTGGCCTGTGCTTACTGGCTGGGTCAGCTGATGCCTGGCATCAGCCTCCGCCTCCTGGAGCGGGCCGACCGCGGGGGAGGAATTATTCGCACTTACAAGCTCTCTGAATTTTGTCTGGAGACGGGCCCTGATTGTTTCATGTGCCTTGGTCCAGACTTCATCGAGATGTGCCGGAGCCTGGGATTGGAGTCGCATCTCATGCCGGCGCGCTCTCAACGGGGCGTCTATCTGTGGGATGGCCACAATCCCTTGGAAATCATTCCCGGCCTGCAGATGGGGCTCACCGGTCAACCCTGGATGGCTCTGCTCTGCCCCGACCTCTCACCCTTGGGCAAGCTGCGCGCCGCTCTGCAGGGTCTCATCCCTGAGGCGGCCGACCCTGACGAAGGACTGGGCCCTTATGTGCGGCGCCGTTTGCAGGCGGACTTCGCCAAAGAACTACCCACCCCCCTCAGTCCGGGACTGTTTTCTGCGGATCCTCACGAGCCCGGACTGGCCGATAGCTTTCCCCATTTTGCTGTCTACCGGCAGGAAGTTGACACCCGCCACGAGGAGTTAACGTTCCACTCTTTCCGAGGTGGAATGCAGATTTTGGTAGACCACCTGGCTGAGACGGTTCAGACAAACATGCATACAGGCGTCTCGGTTAGACAGATCTTGTCGGGAGAGAAGGGCTGGGAAGTTGTCAGCGAGGACTCGCGCAGGTGGCACAGCGATGTCCTGGTGGTGGCCCTTCCCCGCGCCGCCACGGCCGGTTTGCTGGGTTCGCTGGACGGCCCGCTGGCCAGTAAACTATCCGAGTCCGGCTCAGTATCAGGGGCCTGCGTTTACCTGGGCTTTGAGCCGACCCACATTCACCTCCCCCTCGACGGATACGGATTTGTCTCTCAAGACCTGGCGGCCCGCCCTGTGGTGGCCTGCACCTGGGGGCCAAGCCAGCAAGGGGTTCTGCTGCGCACTTACCTGCGCGATATCGACTCCTTGAGTTCTGAGACTCTGATCGAGCAGACCCTCGACTGCCTGCGCCCGCTGCTGGCGATAGACGAGGCGCCCCTCATTAGCCACGTAGAACGGTATCACCAGGCCTTTCCGAAATACCACGTGGGAGACATCGCCCAGGTTGCTGAGCTTGAGGAAATGCGCCAGCGACATCCCGGACTTTACTGGACCGGCCCGGCCTTTGGCGTGGCCGGAATCCCCGCCTGTGTTCAGCACGCCCGACGTATTGCCGAGGATATCTTGCAATCTATCCGGTCCTAAGGGCCCGTAAATAAATAACCGTTACACTTGGGCAGCCGATCCATCCACCGAAGTGTTACCTTTGTTCATTTACGGGCCCCAATGCATATTTTTGCGGGCTTCAACGATCTTGAGCGGGTGGCAGGGGCTATGTTCTCGCGCTGGAGAATACCCTTGGATGCTGTGGCCAGGTCATCTTGGTTGCCGGCGCAGGCACGTCGTTTGACGGTCAGGCATTGGTGGACTACGCGCGGGCAGAGGGCGAAGGCTTGAGTCTTTGGACACAAGCCGGCCAAGGGTGGTGGCTGGCGCATAAACCTTGTGTGAGAGATTTGCAGGCAATGCTGCGGGGACTTGAGCCACAAGCGGTCTACCTGACTCGATTTGATGAGGTGTCGCCCTGGTCATTTGTGGTCTATCTGGACGATCATACTCAGCCGCCGGGTTACGTATTCTATCGGTTCAAAGGCCCTCCTGACGCCCTTCTCGGTTAGGGGGATGCTACGGTCAACGTCGGAACCGGCCCGAGTGTCTATGTATGTTATTTTGGGACGGGCCCTAGGGCTCTATGGGCCCTGTGGGCATGCCGAATTTGCGCTTTTGGGGCTTTACCGTCCCCAGGTCAGTCCCGGTCTGGTCCTTTACGCCCTGGTTTGCAGATTTGACTCGCTGCTTTTGTTGGTTCTTCATCTTGCCCATGTTGAGGTCGATTTTGGGCGCGGCACAGCCAGCGAGGCCCATCAGCAGTAACACTCCACAAAAGATTCTCATGCTTTACTAATTCGCGACGGGTTGGATGGGTCCTGGAAGCAGTCGATGACCAGTTCGCAGCCTAGTTCCTGCACCAGGCTGCGGGCGTCGGGCCGGGACGCCTCCATGTCGGCGAGACTGGTACCTTGTTGGATCAGGCGCAGCACCGGCGTGATCAGGGCCGTAGCGGGTTGGGTGCAGGCACCAGTGGCGGCCTTTCCAGGCTACCATGGCGCCTTCATCGCCTGCAAATAGGCATTCCACTTGCGGATGCAGCCGGGGATGAAAGTCATTTGGCGAGGGGCCGTGCCAGGCTTGCAGCGCCTGTAGCCAGGTCTGCACCAGATCGGCCATTTTTTGAGTGAGGGTCTGCAGCTGGCTGAGCATACCAGGGGTGATTGGAGGGACGGTAGACCGAAACGAATCACCTTCCGGGTGAAGATGAAGGGTGCGCGTGGGCGTGGGGAGCAAGTTGTACGGTTTCGGGGAGGGGCCCAGGTCTCCTTTCGGATGAGATGAAACACGGCAGATGCGATAATGAATTTTGGCTTAAAATCTTGTCACGGTGGCAACATGTTTGTTACATCTGTGTCGTAGATTAGTAACAGCATTCCAGGAGGTGTTTATGAGCGTAGCGATCCAAACCGGCGGCCCGAGTATACAACCCACCCCCAACCGGTCCGTGGATACCCAGAGCAAAGCAGCTCCCGCTCCGGCGCCCGCGGCGGGAGCTCCGGCTGGATCTGCCGACAAAGTCAACCTCAGCACCAATGCCAGTCAAAGTTCCTCCAATGTCAAGGTTGACAGCTGGAAGAAGGGTAAGAACGATTGCCTGGAGCACATTCTGCTCAACCAGGGCTACTCGATGAATGAGATTTACGGCAAGGGACCAGACGGGAAAAACATGCTGCAGACGGTTGCCTCCCAGAACGGTCTGAAGGATCCCAACCTGCTGCGCCCCGGCCAGACCCTCAACATCCCCAAGAAGGGTGAGGCGGCTTCGACCGAAGGGCTCAAGAAAGGCGAGAAGGCCGAAGCCAAAGTGGACACAGGCGAGCGGTCCACCAAATTGACGGCCGCACGCACCGAGGACGGCAAGAGCATGACCACCGAGGTCAACAACGGTGGCGGCAGCCTGGAAGTCAAGAGCGAGGTGAGTGACAAAGGCCGCATCGACGCGAATGTGCGCCAGCAGGGTGAGAATGTAGTCACCCAGGAGGTGGCCAAGAATGCTACTGGCAGCGCTATCACTCAGACCACCACCAAAGCGGGCCCAGAAGGGACCACGGTCAACATCCGGGACACGGACAAGACCGCGGCAAATTCGACCGTCCATGTCGACGAACAGGGTGGCGTGGTGGTGAACAATCCGGGCGCCAAGGGCAGCGACGGTGTGCGCACCGAGGTGGGCAATAATCAGGGATTGGCCGAGCGCGTAGGCGAGTGGGGCGATAACGTGGGCCGCTGGGTCACCGGCGAGCGCCGTGGGGATGAGGCCGTCCAGGTGGACAACGCCAGCGGGGTCAACGTGCAACGGCGTCAGGACGGCTCGCAAACCACCACCATTACCGGTGCGAATGGCGAGAAGACGGTGCATAACCGAGGCGCAGATGGGATGTTGCAACAAGGGGGCCGCTTCGTGGATGAGCAGGCCAGTCGTCTGGGCAATTGGGTTTCTGGCTGGTTTAACTAGCCCGTAGCCGTGGACCCATTAGAGAGCCGCGATGATGTAAGGGCCTGGCTGCAGGATGTGTCGCTGCTGGCCGGAGTCGACCCTACTCGCCGAGATTGGCTGCGGGAGGAGGATGTTCCGACCACGGAACTGCGCAGTCAGGCTGACATTCAGCAACTTTTGAGCAGCCTGTTGGTGCGTTTGATCGGAATGGAAGTAAGTCTGTCTTGATCTGTTTGGAGTGCGGCCACGACGGTCGCTACGGTGTGGAAAACTGTAGCCAGTGCGGACTGACGGTGCGCGTCGCCCCTCCGCACGTGGAGGCAAACCACATCAGTCAGGTGCAGGTGGCCATTGACGAGTATCTCGAAGGCCAATTGACTCGAGAGCGACTGCTTTCCATCTTTCACCGCTTTGAGGACCGGGTGAGTGAATTTGAGGCGCGCTGGGGCGTGTTGATGGAAAGTCTGTTTAAGGACCGTCTGGGCGAAAAGCTGAAAGACACGTACCAGGGGGCAGCAGTGGAGGTGGACCGGGCCCTATTCCATCTCGCGGAGGCGCTGGGGTTGCTGCAGGAGTTTCACAATGAAGGCCCCGATGAGTTGCTGAGTCACGCTCGCGAAGAACTGCTGAGCTTTTTTCGGTTGGCTTGTGGCGGTTGCGCTCTGGCCATGCACGAACTGGAAATGGAACACTTGCGTCAGATCAAGCTGGGCGCCGCGGCAGACTACTCTGTCTGACCCTATCGCCTGGCGTAGGATCGGGGCCCGGTTGGGCGAAGGTCCTGTGGTGCTAGAGTGGATACCGGACCGACCTGCCCTGACCCACGATCAGGCCTGTACGCTGGATGTGTTGGTGCGCATTACCCCTCCCCAAACGGTGCGCGGGGTCCAGCGACTGCCTCTCAACCTGGCCCTGGTGATCGACCGTTCCGGTTCGATGCAAGGCGTCAAGATCGATCTTACCAAGAAGGCAGCGGCTCTGGTCACACAATCCTTGCGGCCCGACGATCACCTGAGCGTGGTTCTCTTTAACAACGCCGTAGTGACATTGATCCCCAGCCGGCGTGTGGGCCAACCCGAGGAGATATTGCGACAGCTTCAAACCATTGAGGCGGGCGGCGGTACGGCTCTCTACGACGGCTGGCAAAGCGGGGCTGCTCAGGCCACTCTGAGTCAAACCGAGCAGAACTTGAATCGAGTAATCTTGCTCACCGACGGTCAGGCCAATGTGGGGGAGACCCGCACTGATACGATCTGTGATCAGGTGCATCGGCTTGGGCAGCGGGGGGTGCAGACGACCACCATGGGTTTTGGGGGTGACTACAACGAAGGTCTATTGCGTTCGATGGCCGCCAGCGGCGAAGGCAACCATTTTTACGTCCAGTCGCCCGAACAACTGGGCCCGTTTTTCGAGCTGGAGCTGGATGGGCTGGCTGCCACCGTGGGAACTCGGGTTCGCCTGAATTTGATCGCGGCCGACTCCGAAGTGCGCATTGAGCCGCTCGGAGAGGTGCAGCGCAGTGCCGACGGCGAGTTTCTGCTGGCCGATCTGGTGGACGGTTTTCCTCTCGAGCAGCTCTTTCGCATCAGCGTTCCCGCCAGTGGCAGTGCAGAGCCGTGCCTACGCGCCGAGTTGCGCTGGTATTCGCCGGCCAGCGCCAGCCACCAAACCGCCGACTTTCCCCTGCTACTCCCTCGGGTCAGCGCCCAGGAACGCCTGGATATGGCTGTAGATCCAGAAGTTGGGCGTCACCTGGCCATCGCCATGGCGGCCCGGGCCCGGCGCGAGGCTTCGGCGGCGGCGGACAGGGGAGACCGCGTAGGCGCGGCCAAGATTTTGGAGCAGGTGCTCCAGGAGCAGCCACTGTCGGATGTCGACAAGGGTCAACTCGAGAAGTTAAGGCTGACCTTTGAGCGCGGCGACCTGAGCGCTGCCAGCAAGCAGTCTGCGGCCTATTCGCATTCCTACAGTCGCGGCAGCGTAAGCATGAGCAACCTGGATGAGATTTTCATGGAGGGGGTGCTGGGTAGCGTTATTCGCCTCAAGGCCAGCGACTTTTTTAGCCAGGAGCCCGGTCCCCACCCACGCGCCTGGCTCAAGGTGGAAGGAATGCTGGGCGGGCTGCTGGCCGGCGAAGCGCAGGCTCGGCCAGCCGGGGCCCCGCGGGGGGAGCACAGCGAGTTGGCGCTGGCCACCCTGGCCCTGATCAAAGAGCGCAACAAATTGGTGATGTTGATGTTGCCCCTGGCCAAGGCCCTGGCGGCGGCGCCGGTGGCCGAGCCGTCGGGCGATTTTGTGGCCTTTCGTGAGCAGGTGGCACTCTCCAGCAACTTTATGGAGTGCGGCGTTGAGACGCCCAGTGCCGCCGCGCTGGCCCGCATCGCTCCGCTCTTGCTGGCTCGCTGGCGCAGCCCGGGGGCAGCATCATGGTCTTTTGTGACGGTGGGGGCTCACGTTACCCACCGGGATGGCGCCACGGCGGCCGCTAATGTGGCCTTTGTGGCCCTGTTGTGGGCCATGTTAGCTCGTCCTGATCCGCCCGGGGCCAGGGCCTACCTGGAGCTGTATCTCAAGGTATTGCAACGGGTGGAACTGGAGGCCGAGTATTCGGCTCGCCAGCCGCGTTTTGACGGCTGGAAAGGCAAGCTGTCGGACTTTTTGACCGCGGCCATCCCCGATGCGCGCCGGCGTTCGTTGGAGTTTGGCGAGGCGATTCAGGAGTGGGGCACGTCCGACTATGTTTTGGAGACGGTGCCCAGTCTTCTCTATCTGCTGGAATGCCACGGACATCAGCCGCGTCAGGCTTTGGAAGAGGCGGCTCGGGTCAGTCCGCTGCTAGGGGCCCTGGCGGGTGCGGCGCTGGGAGCACTCCACGGCGTTATTCCTGGCTGCCAGCCACAAGGAGAGTTGGCCACCATGTTGGGTGATTTGCAGCAGAGTCTGGGGGCGAATTGATCAGTAGCGCGGACAGACCCGGAAGCGCAGCGAATAAAAGCTAGGCTTGCCGGTGTTGGTGCTGGTGTAAAACTTGAGTTCTACCTGGACCAGTCGGGTGTTGCTGCGGAAGTCCTGGCTTTTTTTGCGGGCGCTGACCACGGCCGGGTTATCCTCGATCAGGTCCTCGTCGCCCTGTTCGGTGCGGCGCACAAATTGGAGATGGAATCCGCCGTACTGGTCGATGTTACCGGCGGGATTGGCCAGACCGTAAATCTGCTGGTTGGGCATGACCACCCGGCTGTGTACGGTGCGACTGGACGAGGCTACAATGGCGCCCGGCAAGGCCGGAGCCAGGGTGGGGACCGAGGGGGCCGCCAGGGTGGCGGCCGGAGTGGATTGGCTCCAACGCACCAACTTGCCCACCTTGTCTTTGTTGGGCTGCAAGGTGTAGTAGACATGATTGTGCCAGTTGGGTTGGCCGCTGTCGTTGGCGTCCAGGCGTTTGACGTCATCGGCCTGAAGCACACTGCACAGGCTGATGCCGGGGGCCTGTCCGGCCTGTATGCCAGGATAGTTTTGAATGGTGGCCAGACAACTCTGTTGCAGGTCGCGCCGTAGCCAGGCCACGGCGGTTTCGGCATCGGCATTGAGAAAATAGTTGGCGTTGGTACTTTCGGTAGAGTTTTTGGCCAACACAAACAGCGAGCCACCCACAATGGCTACCACGGCTGTCAGGGCGATATAGATGATCAACTCCATAAAGGTCATCCCGGTTTTATTTAACGCCATACCGGCACCTTGACGCTCATCTCTTTGTGGCCGTTGTTGGGCCCGGCCCCTTCTTTCCATTCCACTTTGATGGTCACTTCGTCGGAGTCGCCGGCCGTTTTGCCCACAAAGCTTCCGTTGGCGTAAGTCACGGTCTTCTTAAATTCCATCTCTTGAGGCCGACCCTCCACGTATACCGTGACGGGCGTTTCGCGGCTCTCGGACCAGATTTTGGGAGCCGGTCGTCCAAAGGGGTGGGCCTTGCATTCGTCGAGCATGTTGTGACAAACCAGAATGGCTACCGTTCGGTTACGGCTCATAACTGCGTGGCGAGAGCTGCTGGTAAATACAGAAAGGAGCGTAAACACGGCCGTGACCATCAGGCCCAGTGCAAAGAGCAGTTCGATGACGCCCAGGCCTCGATTTCCGGCCTTCATTGCATCCACCCCTGAACGGTGGGAAAACGCAACTGAGGCCCCATGTCGACGGCCGAATCTGTGGCCGTGTTTTTGTAGTAATTTCCATAGCGCACTTCGGTGGCCCAATTGAGCCAGTCAAGGCCAGGTATCTTGAGGGTAAGGTCGTTGCTGGGCACGTATACGGAGCAGCGAGTGCAGTTGGGGTCGTAGAGCAGATTCTTCATAGTGATGTTGCCCCGGAGGCTCAGGGCAGCGCCTACGGTCACGCTGGCATTGGAGACGATGTCGCCTCCCGCCACCAGCATCCCGATGCTAACCGGAACGCGGTGACCGAGATCGGCGGCGATGCGAATGGTGCCGCCGGCGTAGATCATCACTCCAGGGGTTTCGAAGAGCAGCATGGCGGCAGCGTTGTCGCTGATTTTGTCCTTGATCGTGTTCATCAAGGAATCCAGCCCCGCAATCTCAGAGAGAGATTTTTGGGTATCTTCCACTCCGAGAATTTCGGCCAGCAGATCTTCGAGTATCTTGTCCAGCGGTAGGAGCCCGAGGACGGCATCCCCCAGGCCCATCGTCAGTTGACTGAGTACGGCTTTGACAACTACCTCGCTGATCAGTTTGGGGGCCATTTCCTGGACCATTTTGGGGCCCTTATCGGCTACCAGGGTCTTGACCTGATCCATAGTAGGAAGGGCGGGCATTTTGAAGTTTTTGATCTTGTCGAGATAGACGGTTGGATTGATCTTGGGGAAGATGGGCACCGTGCCCTGTCCCAGGAACCACCAATCGGTGTGGGTGATGAAGTTCTCGCCCCAGGCCAGGTTCATCTGCACGGCGTAAATGGCCGACAGGGCTTTAAAGATCTTCACATTGATGTTGGCGGGCGTGGGCAGGGGCAGAGGAACCGGCACGATGATAGGCACGGGGATAGGCGGAATGAGCACACTGGCTACGACAAAGGTAGTCGCGTAACTGGAGAAGTAGGGCTTGCGCCGGTGGAAAGGCCCGGACACCTTGGCCAGATTGGGAACCACCGTGGCCACGATGTCGCGAAAGGTTTTGAGTTCAGGAACTTCCTTCAGGTCGATGTCGCCCAGCGAGAAAGCGGGCCACACTCCGTAGGGGATGTTGACGTTGCCGTCCACCAGAATGCTGCTCATACCCGGGTGGATTTGATTGATGGGCGCCCCGATCAGCACCGAACCCAGCACCGGTGACCCTTCGCAGTTGAGATTGCCGCTCACCACCAGATTGGCTCCCTCTTCCAGGAAGATGCGGCCGCGTGGCTTGCGGGGGTCGAGCGAATTGCCGGACAAAGGGCTGACCACATCCAGGTTGCCTTGAACAATCAGCGAGGAGCCGCGCATGAGCCAGAGATCGCCCTTGATCTTGACGTTGGTGCGAATGAGCACAGCCCGTCCCGGAGGCACATTGAAGGTGGCCGTAAATTCGGAGGTGGATTCGTCGATCTTGAAGTCGGTATCGAAAGTTTTGCCTCCAAAATGGACCAGGCGCACCTCTTGATAGAGCGTTTTGGCCCATTCGTCTAAGATGGACTTTACGTCCTGACCACTGATGGCTTTGACGATCGTCTCCACGCAAAACTGAAAGATTTTTTTGTATACGGGGCCGTAGGACCAACCGGTGACGCCCTTGTCGGTCATGCCCGTCTCGCCGTCGCGATTAGAAGGACCGGTGTCGGTCTCGGCGCTGGAACTGGCCAGAGCCTTATCCATCTCCTTTTGGATGTCTTTGTACATGTCCTGAAGGCCTGTGGCCAGATTCTCTTTTTGCTTCTCAGCACTGGCTTTGTCGGCGGCTATCTTCTTTTTCTTCTCAGCGTCGGTCTCGGTTTTTTCCTGGGCGGCCAGGCTGTCGATCTCCTTTTGCTTATCATCGATTTTCTTCAGCTTGTCGTCGCGCTCGGTCTCTTTTTCCTTACCGACTTTGCCCACATCGTCGCCGGCGCTGCCGCCGTCCGGCGCATAGGGCATGTGCAGCCAGACCTGCACGAAGATGCCGTTGACGCGACCGCCCGGAATCATAAAAAAGGGGAAGTGCATGGCCTGGCGCAGGCTGAGAAGCCCGGCCAGAAAGTTTTGGCCTTCGCCCTTAAAGAGCTTGAGCACTTCGTTGACCTGGAAGGAATTGCCGTTGAAGAGCGAGGTCTTGTCTTGCGCATTCAATTTGAGTTTGTCCCGGGCCGCCTCGGCCTGTTGCTTGATCAGGGCCGGGTAGGCTGCAGGACCCATGATGTCGGCGGGCAGGCCGGCGTAGGCCACGAATCGGCCCCTTTCTACATTAACCTCGCCCTTGAAGGTGTGCAGTTCTCCGTAGCTACATTCTTCAATGGCGATGTCACCATCCGCCGCCATACGGGCGGGTCCACCCGAATAGGCCAGCTCGGTATCGACCTTACCGCTTTCGCCAAAGATGGGATTGCGCCAGGCCAGCGTCTTGCCCACCTGGATTTTCCCACCAGGCGCGCACGCCGCGTAGGGAAAGGCATTGCTGATGACGGCCAAGAATTTGGCCCGGTCCGGGCGCATGGCCGGGTCGTTGGAAGTGGTGCTGATCATGTTCCAGGCGACGCCACCGCGGCTTTTGAAAACTTTGTCCAAGGCCATCGTCTTGGCCACGGCCAGATCGGGCATGCCGCCGTCATCAAAGAGTTTGCTCGCCGACAATGCGGGTTGCATGGCCGATTCTTTGGCAACCGAAAGGGTACCCTTGATGGCCTGGGTGTCGGGGCTAAAGGAAGCTTGAGGTTGGCATTGCTTGGCCAGTTCGTATTCGGCGGCCACGCGCGCCTGCAGGTTGGCCTCTTCATGAAATAGGCTGGAGCGGGCCGTGCCCTGGCGATAATGCAGTCCTGCCACCAAGGTTATGAGCACAAACATCATTGCGAAAACGATCATCAGGGCGCTGGCGCGACGGTGGCGTGGACGAAATAGTTGCATTGAGGACCCTCCGGGTGACTGGTTATATCACGACATCGGCCGGCCTACTACTATCTTTGTGTTAAGTTATCGGCTGGATTCAGTCAACGATAACTTCCTGGTTTGGCTCTTGTACGACAACGTGCCACCTGCTACGATGAGGAGAATTCAGTTGCATGGCGGGTATTGAGCTAAAGATGCAGCGACACTTTTGAAGGATGTCGGAGAAAGAGCAGCGCGGTTATGGGGTTTCTGAGACGCAGAAACGTGTCGACCAAGCTATCGTCCATCGGTGCATAACGTTAGACGCCTTGGATCTGACCTATGTGTCGAGATAAATTTCCTGGAGCTTCAGCTCTACTCCGATGGACTTGAGCTGGATAGCCGCCTCCAAATCTTCCACGCGAGTGTAAAACCAACCTCTCCACTCTTCGCTCATCCTGAGAAACCAGGACGTACTCTTGCAGGCTTGGGATGGCCTGGTAGGCCAGAAATTTCTGGCCTCTGTCATAGGCGGCGGTGCCTGGTGACAGCACTTCAATGATGACACGGCAGTCACCGCCCCGAAGGCTATTTCGAAGTTCACCGATGACGTTGGCCACCAGCAGGTTGTGCAGTGGCATCGCCCCTGACATTGCGTAGATGGAACCATCATATTACTCGCTTTTGGTTTCGGCCTGCTCCTCTTGGGCCAGATAGTCTTCGGTTGAAATCCAGGACGTGGGGAGTGCTCTCCATTCTTGGGGTTTCGACCTGGACAACGGTCTGCCTTCGCGTGCCCCTGGGAGGAATTCTGGACGATGGCGCCACATCTTCAACAAGGAATGCAGGCCAAGCAACACCTCGACCGGGCCCAATGCCGGTAGTCCCCTTCGGGCAGCGACAAGATTCCCTACGCTGCGTCCTTGCCCACCTCATTCGCTCCGCACTGGCCGTCCTGGCAATAGGCGGGGGACGAATCCAGTGGGAACGGTGCTTCTTCATCTTTACCAATCAGAAATCAAAGAATTGACGGAGGAACGTCTGCGCTGGTCCGAACTCTCTTTTCCTGGCCCCACCGGGGCTTGAATCGATCCGATGCCTGATATCACATTGCGTCGCTACACACCCGAGGACATCCCCCTGCTTTACGAAGCGGGGTGTGAGTCAGCCGGGCCCGGCTTTACCGAGTGGATGCCGTGGTGCCATCCCAACTATGCGCTGGAGGAGAGTTCGCAATTTGTCTTGAGCCGTATGGCCGCCTGGGAGGCCGGTCAGGATTACGGCATGGGCGTGTTTGATGCGGAGTCGGGCGGCTACCTGGGCGGTGCCGGCATCAATCAGATTCGTCTGGACCACGGCTTTGGCAATCTTGGCTACTGGATTCGTCGCTCGGCCTGGGGCAAGGGCTACGCGGTGGCGGCCGCCCTGGCCGCGGCTGGCTATGCCTTTGAAGAACTCGGTCTGGTCCGAGTTGAGATCGTGGTGGCGGTGGGCAACACCAAGTCTATCCGGGTGGCCGAAAAGGCGGGGGCGCAGTTCGAAGGGATAATGCGCAATCGTTTGAGAATCGGCGGCGAGATTTGCGATGCGCACATGTATTCTTTGGTTCCGCCGCTCTAATCAGTCTAGTCCTGGTTAGCGCGAAAAATTGGCGATCTCCGCTCTGGGCGTTGACCACCGTGCTCGACTTCTTTCCCCATCACGAAAGTGGCCTTCCTTCCGGCGACCGGCGTGGTCAAGGCCATGGCTTCGGTGGCGTTGCACGCCGCCGATCTGGCAAAAAAGCTTGGGACGGGCCCTAAGGCGCCATCTGCTGGAGCAGTTGCAGTAACTCAGGACTGAGCGCGGAGGCCATGTCAGGTCGGAGGCGGGCTTCCAGCAGTAGCAGCAACTCGTCCCGGCCTACCCGACCTGCCTGCGCCTGTTCGACCATGGCCGCAAAGCCGGAGCGCTTGACGGCTCGGCTACTGCGCTCGGGAGAACTGGCCACATTGCCTGTCTTCTCGAAGTAAGCCAGGCGTTCAAAGACTTTGCGATAATCGACTCCCAGAGCCTGCAAAGCTTCCTCGGTGGGCGTTTCGGGTAACTGCAGCCAGTTGCCTTCGAGCTTTTCCAGGTGGTCCCACAACTCTAGAGAGGCCGATTTGCTCAGGCCTTTGGCACGCAGTGCGACAAAAAATGCCAGCAGAACTTTCTGCTTCTCTTGTTCAAGCAAGGCCAGCATGCGTTGGACTTTTTGCGCCTTGGCTTGACTCATGAATTGCATGGGCACCGCCAGCAGCGAGCGCAACCCGGTCAGGGGGGAAAACTGACGTTTTGGGGGCTGCAAAACGCGCTGAACCACCTCGATCAAAACAGGCAACTTGATCGGCTTGTGAACGTAGTCGTCGACCATCAATTCGATGGCCTCTCGACAGGCTTTGTCGTCGGCGTAACCGGTGATCATCACAACTTTGACCTGGGGGCGGAAGCGTTTGATGGCGCGTATGGCGCCCAGACCATCGGTGGGGCCGGCCATGCGGATGTCGGACAGGACCAGTTTGAAGGGGATGATCTTGACCATTTGAATGGCCGTCTCAGGGTTGTCGGCGGCGCGCGGGTCGTACTCATGGTAGTGCAATACGCCACACAGGGTCTCCAACATGTTGAGATCATCCTCGAGCACGAGGATAGGCATGGGCTCTTTCATGTTGTGGGGAAATTCCGCGTGGCCCAGGCGTGGGCCTGCAGTCAGTGGTTTTGGAAGGGTCCAGAGGGAGGTCTGTAGGGCGCTCTCTCGCCGCGCATTTTGCTGCCCTGAGACTTGACCAGCGCCCCTGCCGCCAGCCCCGAGAGCATGGCCAGAATCACCGCCATTGTGGTGCGATGGAGCAGGCCATACAGCTCCTTGGACTCCTTTTGTTCGCTTTTATTCTTGTAGGCTTGCGGGGCCAATATACCCTGTCCGCTGCTGTCACGTGGTTTCAGGTTTTGGGCGATCATCTGATAAACACCCGCCACCGGAGTGTCTTTGTAGGACAATCCGGGCCACACCATGAGCGTGATCACCACCAGCATTATGGTGGTTTTGCTGGCCGTCTCTCGGTGCGCTTTGTCGATCTCTGAGTGGCCGTTGGCCAGGCATCGGCGAGCATAGATCCAGGCCAAGAATTGACTGACGGCCATGGCACCGAGGAGGAGCCCTACTAATAGCATA
This sequence comes from bacterium, assembly GCA_018780265.1. Lineage (GTDB taxonomy): Bacteria > Vulcanimicrobiota > Xenobia > Xenobiales > JADMJV01 > JADMJV01. The sequence goes on along the minus strand of JADMJV010000051.1, from coordinate 3,806 downwards.
TTGTAATGATTCTGGCTTGGCTCAGGAGTTCCCGCAGGTGCGAGATTCGCGCCTCTGCCTTGTGGCCCGCATATTGTGGTGTTGCCGTCGCCGTTGAGGTCGAAGTTGCCGCCCATGGCCTTGAGGCGCTCGCGGGAGCCTTCGATTTCATCGGGCGTGACGCGGCCATCGCGGTTGAGGTCCATCGCCAATACGCCATCTCGCCCGGGGGTCGTAACCTTTGGTGTTTTGTAGGCCCAGGAAGCCGTGACGTTCGACATTGGCGTTCTCCAGGTTGCCGTGTCCCTGGTTCCAGTTCCAGGGTGCGGGAGACGGGCCCCGCGGTCCGGGCGGGGTCCACGGGCCGGGGCACTGAGGATGTGGGTAGCAACTCCCGGGTGCGTTGCCTTTGTTTTCAGCGGTTTACTTACGTGGGTTCTCAGTCGGCTTTCACTTGGCGTGTGTTTTCTTGACCTGTTTCGTCCAGGCTTGCCTTCATTTGGCAAAGCCGCCGACGGGTTGGGGCCACGAACAGCAGGGTGCCAGAGGTTTGCGGGGGGTCGACGGCCAGCGGCAATGAGTAAAGGCCAGGCTTTGTCGGTGTATCAGGAAGGGGAGGCGGCGGCGGTATTTGGGGATGGGCAGGGCCGGGATGCCACCACAGATGGCACCAGTCTTGGGGTATCCAGTCGCGCAGCGCCAACGCCAGCCTGCCAAAGGAACAGCGTGCGTTGATCTCGACCAGGGGCCGAGAAACAGGCCGGTCTCCCAGCATGCCAAAGAAGGCGTCAATGCCTACCGGGCCCCAGTAGCCCAGTCGGGCCAACTGGCGGGCCACCCGGTGACCGCACTCCAGGGCACTGGGCTCAGGCGCTAGCGACGGGTCAAAGCTGTTGCCTCGATAGACACCTCCGGGGTCACTGACCAGTTGACTCTGACCTATAAAGCGAATTGCACCCGAGCGATCGATCTGGAAGTGCAGCGAGAAGTCTTGCCGTTGATCGACCCAGGGCTCAAAGAGCAAAGTCCAGTGTTGGCCCAGTTTACGCCGTGCCCACCCCCAGGCCGAATCCGAGATGCGATGGCCCTTGCCGACCACCCTTTCGCGGGCCGAAAATCCCAGCGGATGCTTCAGTACCCAATTATGGGGGCAGGTCTCGACCGCTGACCGGAACTGCTCAAGCGATTCGATGATCTGGCTATGGGGCAGGGCGATGCTCAGTTGCTGCTCGAGAGTATGAGAAAATCTCTTGTCGTTCACCTGGCGAACCAGGTCCACCACCGGGAAGTTCTGGGCCAGTCCCAGTGACTCTGCCAGACGGGTGGTGCGCGGCGTCACCCCCCATACCACCAGTTCCTGGACCGAGCGCTGCGCCGTTGGAGCCGAAAGGTCCGAGAAGGTCGGGTCCAGGCATTCGGCCTGGCGTGCCCGCGGCAACAGGCGCAGAATCCAGCGCCAGCGCTTGCTAAATTGGTGAGGCAGCGTGGCTGGCTCGCCTTCGGCTGGGGCGGCCAGTTCATATTCAAAGTCCAGATTGGCGAGCGCCAGCAAGGTGGCCTCAGCCAACGCTTTGCCAGGCTCGCAGCGAGCGGATAAATTCGTCGTCCAGGCCGGCGTCGCGTCGGGCCTGCTCTTGAAATTCGGCGCCCATGGCTCGACTGGGGGGATTGGTCAGGGTGCAGTGACTGGCGAACAGTTCGAAGAGCGGGGTATCGGGAGGCTGATAGTGTTTGAGCCAGCAACTGCCAAAGCGGACATGGTGTATTTCGTCTTCAAAGATCTGTTGCATCAATTGGGACGACTCGAAGTCGTCGACTTCCCGGAAACGTTTGGCGTAGTAGGGGGCGTGGTCCAGGTTGGACTGCTCGAAGGTCAGGTGCATGGTGCATATCCAATCCAGCGGGTCGGCGATGTTTGCGCCGGCCCGCCAGAAATGGTCATTGAGTGGCAGTTCGCCAAACTGGACTCCCATGGCAGCCAGCCTCTGCGCGTAGAGCCTGAAGTGGCGCTGCTCGTCCAGCAAGATTTTAGCCAAGCCTTTGCGGAACGGCTTGTCAGCAGCGGGAAAAGCCAGTAGCGCCCAGGCCATCATCTCCAGCGCCATCAATTCGTGGTTGGCAAAAGCGTGCAATGAGCGCACTCGCATGTCCTGGCGGTCAAGCGAACTGGGATGGGGAAACTTTTTGCGTTGGTGCTTGGGCGCGATTTTCAGGGTTGCGGCGCGGGGAGGCTGCCGCCAGCCCATCGGGGCACCCGGTTGATGGTCCGTAAGTTCCTGAAGTCCGCCTATGGGTGCAACTAACTTCTCTTCCAGGCAATCGGCGCAAAATACGCGCATGGCCCATTCTCTCAGCTCCATGGAGACTGACTTGGACACGGGTGGCGAATCTGCCTGGGTCCTTTTGGGCAATGTCGTCCTGGTTCGGGTCAGCGTGTCGGTCGTCTATGAACGGGGACGTAGAATCGAGGCCCAACGGTTACTCCGACTCGCCGCTGTCGGACTGGATGCCACACATGAGATCGATATAAGCCTGGATGGCGTCGGTGAGGGCTATGGGTGGGTCCTGGAAATCCAGATCGATTTCTTGACGGTCAGGACCCACCGAGCGGACTTCCCGTGCCTGCCCCTGAAGGACATGACCTTTCTGGTCCGGGAGCCTGACCATGAGTCCGACCCGGGAGTCCGGGGCCACGTCCATGAAGGCGCGCACGCGTACGCCAGAGAGCGACAGGTCCATGGGCACGACCACTACCCAGCGCCCTTCCGGTTCGGCCTGGACGGAAACGCTGATCGGTTCGCGGAGTCGAAATCGTTGCCGTTTTCCTTCGGGAGCTATGGACTTTAGCAGGCCCTGCACAGTGGCCAGGGCGTCGGGACTGAGGTCCACGAATCGCAGGCCCGAAACCCAGGTTCCTTCGACAAGTGTTTTGTCCCACGCCCTTTGCACGGTTACGGCCAGGTTGGGTGAAGGTGGTGCGGGAAACCCTTCGAGTCCAAAACAGAGGCCCACCGTTGTGTCAGGGGGTAGGGGTCGATCTGCATTGATGCGGAAACCGCCCTCGGACATGTCTACCAAGTAAAGGTACAGAGCCTCTGACTCCTGTCCATCTGCCTCCAATTGGGCCCGGATCAGGCGGTTGACCGGGCTGGGACGGCGGCGGGAATGGCGCCGATCTGGTCCAGTAAATTGCTCCCCCATCTCCGACATGGCTTTGAGTGTTCGTTTCGCTCCCTAAAAAACCTGGTATCCTCAGTCGCAAAGTGTTATCAGCGTCTTGGTCCACATCGCCTCACGCGAGCCGGCTCTGGGACCTTGGCAGCTCTCTCAGGCCCGCGCGGTACCGTTGCCACCACCGGCGCTGGCCACAGCGGCCTTATAGGTAGACCAGTGGCTGCCCTTGCCGTGGGTAATGGCCCAGGCGGTGGTAAGGGCCTGAGCTTTCCAGTCGGTCCAATTCTCGCTGACGCCAGCCCAAGCACCCGGGTTGGCCGCCTTGGCTTGAGGGGCCATGGATGCGAAAGTGGGCTGGATGAACTGGAACATGCCCTTGGAGGGAGTGCCTTTTTTTGCATTGCTGTCCCAATTGTTGGCGATGTCGCCGGTGTTGAAATTGGATTCGCGACGGGCAATCTCGCTGAGTATTTTTGGGTCTGCCCCATAAGCCGCGGCGGCTTGCTGAAGGAATTGGTCCACTTCCTCTTTGCCGGCTCCGGCTCCCTGGCCCGCCCCGGCTTCGTTGGCCCCACCCGCCGGTGCGCCGCCGCCCGAAGGCGCGCCGCCGCCCGAGGGTGCGCCGCCGCCCGAGGGTGCGCCGCCGCCCGAAG
>JADMJV010000158.1:44584-47058 GCA_018780265.1 bacterium | reverse complement strand
CCCCTCAGGTGTCCTACCGGTGGACAGGACAAATACCTGATTCTGGCCAGGACACTCAGCCCCTCAGGTGTCCTACCGGTGGACAGGACAAATACCTGATTCTGGCCAGGACACCCCCAGAGACTGCAAGCTCTCCAGTCCCCCGCATGGAGTGGCTTGGGAAATGAGTGACGGCGCATTCACACAATGACAACATTTTTCTAACACCTGTTAATACACTTGCGCCGTGTTTTATCGGTCTCTTCGAATCCAGCCCCTAGGATGAAGAGGAAGAAAGACCGGAGGACATCGAGATGGGATTCAGCATTCCTGGGGCAGACCTGGTCAAGAAGGGCTTCGAAGGAGCCAAGAAACTGGGCGGCAAGGCGGTCGATAAGGCCGCTGATGTGGGCGGCTCGGCCGTCAAGCGCGCCGGCCAGGTCAAGGACGCCGTGGTGGAAGACACCAAAGACGCGGTCCATTTCTCCGGTGAAGTGCTCGAGAAGGGCGCCCAGGCCAACAACTGGGTCAACGAGCAGAAACTCAATTTTGGCAAAGGCGTGCTGGAGTGGGGCAAAGGCACCGTGGGCACGGTGGTCGGCCTGGCCACTCACCCGGTCGAATCGGCCAAGGCCGTGGGCAAGCTGGCCACCAATCCCGTGCTCAATCCCGTACTGGGCTTGCCGGTGGCCGCCATCCAGGGCAAAAACCCCTTAGAAGCCTACAAAGAAGGCGGCGAGCAGCTCAAGGGAATCGGTGAAGGCCTTTACAACGACTACAAGACTCAATACGACAATAATGGCGTGGCCGGGCTGGCCGGCTACATCGCCCCTGACCTGGCCATGGCCGTGCTCAGCGGTGGCGGCAGCGCCGGCGCCAAAGGTGGGGCGGCCGCCGCCGGCAAAGCCATCACCAAGGAAGTGGCTGAAGAGGCGGTTGAGCATGGCGCCAAACAAACCCTCAAACAGACCGCCAAAGACGTGGGCAAGGAAGCCGTCAAAGAACTGGCCCCTGACGCCAAAACGGTCAGTGATGGCGCCCGCAAAGAACAAGCCCAGAACGGCCAACCCGACCAGAACTGGCTGGAAGCCCTGGTCAGCAACTTTAACTTCTAGCCTGTCAGGGGCGCTGGGGTGGCTTGAGGAAGGTCAGAGTAGGGTCGCCCTCGTCGGGGATCCCCGACGCGGCGGGCGGGTTCAGCAACTGGGCCAGGGCCGACGCTTTCTCCTCTTTGCTGGCGCCGGGATTAAGACCCTGCATATAGTCGAAAATGCGGGCCAATTCGCCGTCGTCAAACCAAATACCGTGGCCGTCCGGGCAACTGTCGATGAGGATACCGCTGTCGCCGCAATAGATGAGGCGACGCATGGTCTGAGAGCAGAGCGGGCAAGGCACCGGATTGTCCAACTCGACCTCGGGATGGTCTGCAAAGAGGCCTTCCTGGAGGGGCGAGTCGCGCAACTGCTCTTCGCTCATCTTCAAAAACGGGTCCAGTTCTTTGAGCAGGATGCCGTCGCAGTGAGGGCACATCCAGGCCTCTCCGATTTCGGTATCAAGTTTCTCCAGGTCTGTTTGGCAGCGGGGACAATGAATCATGCAGTCAGGTTTGGTGACGAGGGGAAATATCCCGCTCGAGCGGAACCTCCCGCCATGGGCATTCTGGTGCGACTGGTGGCTTTGGGCATAGGTGCCTATGCAGGCTTTCATCCCGAAGGCATCTGTTCCGAATATCTTTTGAGCTTGCTATTTGGAGCTTCGCTGCTGGTGTCGCTGGTGCGGCCGGCCTGGGTGTTTCGCGGCACCTATCCGTGGGCTCAGCGGGGGCTTACGCTATTCTTTGCCGCCCTGGCGCTCTATGGGTTCTACGCCAGTTACGCGGTGGCCCACTATCGACACATCCTGCGCAGTCTTGAACCGGCCTACGTGGCTTCCGTCCGGCTCGACGGCGTGCTCTGGGAAGGTCCGCAGCGAGACTCCTTCCTGGCTGGCCTGGCCAGCATCAAGTGCCGAATGCAACGGCGAGGACCCCAATCGGAGCGGGCCGGTCGGGTCGTGATTGAGACTCGCACAGGGCGAAAGTTGAATCTGCGGGTGGTGCGCCGAGAGGGCCTGATCTACACTGAGGACCCCATAGGCACGGGAGGATTTTTGGGCATCTGCCCGGAGGCCGAACAGCCCATTTCCGCGGCCCTGGCCGCGCGTGCCAGCAAGGACTGGTAAGCAAGTCGTGAAAGAGAGCGATACCTTCTCTTTCACGATATGGGCGAGCACGCACAGGGTGCTGCTCCTACTCATAGGTGAAATTAAGACGGCCGACAACAATTGACCCTGCGCACTTGTGCCGCCGGCGGCGTACGCTTCGCCTTCTTCAAAGCGATGTCGAACTTCGGCCAAGGCTAAACTGGCCTGAGTGGCTCCCCAGACCGTCCCCGGGCTATCCCCAAGGTGTGGCAATGCGACTTTGACTCTTGGCGGACTGGGTGCAGCACATCCCG
>JADMJV010000158.1:0-44551 GCA_018780265.1 bacterium | reverse complement strand
CTTGCGTCGCAGTGGCAAGGTGCGCGATTGCTTTCCAGGACCGCTGCCAAACAGAGTACGCGACCGCCCGAATCCTTGACCGTAAAATCTCAAGTAGCTACAATCAGAGCCAAGTAGCGCATTGGAGGTGAGAGCAGTGAAGAAGATGACGGCCCGTGAGCTGAAAAACGAGACTGGGCAGGCTCTCCAGTGGGCCGCTCTGGGTGAAAAGGTCCTTATAACGCGTCGGGGCAAACCAGTGGCCTGGCTCATCCAGGCCACCGAAACACCCGAAGCCATCGACCCCGAAGCGGCCTGGAAAGACATTGAAGCCACCATCGCCAGTCAGGCCCCAGCCTTCGAGAATTGGCAAAGCGCCACAGATTGGTCTCGCGGCCGAGTATGATCCTGGTTGATTCTAATGTCTTCCTGATAGACCTAAGATACCCCCGCGACCTCAACGCAGCCACCAATAAACAGTTCCTCCAAACGCTGAAGAGCCGGGGGGATGGCGTCACCAGCATTTTTAACCTCCTGGAGATCGCTGGAGTTCTCTCATTTAACTTGAACGAAGAGCAGTTACGCAACCTTTACGACCTTTTCCCATCGCGCTACGGTGTCGGTGTCGTGCCTAACTCGGAATTGGCCAGTCCACTTCCCCGATGCAGCGCAGGAGAGCTTTTTCAGCGAATCTCACGACGCCTGTCCCTGGGAGACGCTCAGATGCTTGAACAGGCAGAAAACCCAGTATACCGGATTGATACCATCGTCTCCTGGGACGCCCCCCATTTCCAGAGTCGCACTCATCTGCGGCTACTGACCCCTGCCCAGTTCTTAAACCCGACGTCCTGAAGGGGGACCTCCCCATGAAAATCTCGACCGTATCGAGGATCGATCCAGGTTTTCCTCAGCGAAGTCCCGGGCCAAGGGCCAATCCTTGAAACTCTGCAAGAATCCTGAGCTTCGTGGGAGGGCCAGTCTCCCGGCCTGCGAAAGGGTCGCGATGGACTTTGTGGGGTTGCAGCAAGACTGGGCCGCGGGGGAATTGTACCCCTGGTTGCGCGAGCGTTTTGGCCCCAAGAGCGAGGTTGAACTGGATCGGGATTTTGGTCGCTTTTTGCGGGACCAGAATTTGTCCGAGGAGGACCTTCCGGAATTCGAAAAGTTTGTGAATACCGAGGCCGAGGTTCGGCGCTGGTGCTGGGCGGAGAACTGGATCATCCTCAGTCAGGATGAGGACCTCGTCGTCATGCAAGACCCTTGGATTCCCACCCTGCTCGAAGAAGTGCAGCATGGCTGTTGCAAGGCCGACTACGTCGTATCCATCGTGCTGCATCTGCTGCGGGATAGTGCGCACGCCTTCCTGGGAAGTGACTTTGAGCAGCGGTTGCGGGTGATGAGCGAGTGGACGCCATGGATGGAGAGCTGCGACGGTCACAACTTCAGCTACGCCTACCGGCTGTTTGGCTATCGACACGCTCAGTCGGTCGACCAGGCGGGCGCGGTGCAGCGGGTCTACGACTTGCGCCGCTGTCATCCCGACCTGGGCCGTCCTCCCCGTCTCCAGTCCGCCCAGGGGTGGCTCTGCCCCATCCAGGGTGCCCACGTTGTCCCCAAACAACTGTTGGTCAACAAGCAAACCGGCTCCATGAGCCTGGTCCCAGCGTAGTATGCGTTTTCTGGCGGTGTTGGTTTTGTTGTTCACGCTGTCCGTGGCTCAGGGCCGAACTCTGGGCGAGGCGGGCGAGGGTCAGATCGAGATACCCGACACCTGGGTATCCTATCAAGGGGTGTGGTTGAATCCGGAGCAAACCCTCTGTCTCGACTTTCGAACTCTGGGCTCCAAGGGAGACCTGGCCCGATTTGCCGAGAGTGCGCGCTCGCGATTGGTCGAGCAGGGCGGCGACCGGCTGCTGACAGATACCCGGATGCGGAGCCTGGGTGGGTGCCAGGTTGCCTCCTGGAGATCGATGTCGAAGATGAACTGCCTGACCCTCAACTATCTGATCTCCAAGAAGGGAAAGATGCTCTCGCTCACTTTGGCCTTTGTTCAAACTCCCTCGGAGGCCGAGATGGAGTCCTTGGAGTCTCAGCTTTTGAACAGCCTGCGCTGGCCCTGACCGGGCCCATATTCGGAGCGCCATATTCTGTTGCGAACAAGAGGAGGCAGGACCCGAGGTAAATGCTTCTCCAGATAGGTATTGTTCAATGTAGCGGTAGGTAGCGCTCCCAGAAAGGAATGGAGTGGCGCGACAAGCGCAGCACAGGCTACGGTGATGCCAGCTCGTTCTTGCCCGCCCGTTGAAATCCAGGCGGACGAGGCATAGCGTGGCCCTAAGGCCGCCGACCACTTCTCCAAAGGCTATTTCCCCGGATTTCACTCAAGTTCAGCCAGGCTCCGCCCACCCGGAGGAGTCAGCAGTCGGCGTTCCATCGCTTTCAGAACACGAGTGCTCCGGTGCCCCACGGGAACCAGGGCGAGCCACAGTTCCAGAATCCGCGAGAGCTCGCGGCGAGCATCACTAAACTTCCCCTCGAACTCGGCCACAAGAGCCATGACATAGTCTACCTCCAGGCTGAGAGGGTGCCTCGGGCCATAAAACTCCGTGGTGATCTTGCGAGCGATGCTCAGTTCGTCTCGAGACGACCGGAAATCGCCACCATCCAGATAGAGAATTGCCGAAAGTAGAGTCATCCGGGCCCGCTCCGGGCTCATTTCAGGGAAGTTTGCAGAGTGAAGGGCAGCCAGAAACCGCCTCGCCACATCCCGGTTCCCCCAGTCCCGGTGGATTTCGCAGACCAGGCAGGCGGTCTCGAACAGCCAGCGGGGGTCTTCGCTCTTCAGGAACTGCGACCTGAGCCCATTGGTCCGGGAATAGAGAAGCTCCGGCTCTTCGTGCGACACCAATAACTGTTTCACTAGGGCTTCGTTCTTCAGGCTTCCGGGCTCCAACTCGGAAACGAGGTCGCTGGCCAGTGACCAGGCCTCCTGTTCCTGCCCAAGCCACCACAGCAATTCAACCTGCTGAAGTCGGGCTTCCGGGAGAAACCAGGCCTGTCCCGTCAACTCGAGAAGCTCCGTCCTCTTTGCGTCGAGGTCGAGGCCGGCCCATCGGGGAAAACGCAGCCAGAGCATCTTCGACAATTTCGATTTCTGCTTGCGGGGCACACGGAGAACGGCGCTAGCACCCGAAAAAAGATCGGGCGCGGCGCGAGCAAAGGCGTCGTGCAGAAAACCAGTAACCACGAAGATGAGCGGACAGTGCACATTTCTAATGAGGACTTCGCGGGCGTCATTCAGTCTGGCCCAAAACGGCTCGTTCTGGGCGGTCCTCTCCGACATCCACGATTCTAGACCGAAAACCAGGATGGCGGGGGCGTGAGGCAAATTTCTCGCCGCGGCCAACAGTTCAGGCACCGGGTCGGGGGTCGTCTCCACGAACCAGATGGCCGGCAATGCCGTCCCAAACAGGTCGGTAAGGTCTCCCACGAATCTTCCGCGTTGGGCGGGCTGGTCAATGACAACCAGAACCAGGGAAAAACCTCGGCTCCGTCCGATCAGCCGGGCAAGGGTGTTGAGCGGCTTCTCAGCCAATGGCCGAACTGGCGGCCAAGGCCTGCTTAAAGGCTTTCAGCTCCCGAACGATCGGGTGGACGGCATACCAGGGGACCTGCGTATCAAATGGGTCTTCGGCATCGTCGCCATTGACGTATTCGAGAATCGCCAGTTGCTCCATCAACTCCTGAGTCGCTCGGTTGTGCAATTCGACTTCGCCTCGTCGCTCCAACTGAACCAACACCGCCCACCATTGGTGACGAATCGCTGAAGCCAGCGTGCTGGAAATCTGTCCCGTGGCTGTTCTGGCTGAGTTCAGGGTGATCGGCAGTTGGTCTTGTTCTAAACTGGAGCTGCGCACCAGCCTGACCAGGGTGCGTAAATCGCCCCCACTGTAATTGATGATCCACTCCAAAGCTTCAGAAGCAAAAACATCTCCCAGCGGCTTGCCTTTCAAGCGCTTCTGAACGAGTTCCCGCAGGCGTTGTCGGCCTTTCTCATAGGGATGCCCGTTTCGGTCTCGCACCTTGACCATGGGAAGTACGAAGGTGGAGCTGCCATAGCTCTGTTCCAACTGAGGACCGTGGGCTCTCACCAGGGTGAGGGGCACGGTCAGAAGTAGATGAACTTCGAGCTGCTGGAAATTGGAGGCGTTCTCCAAGAAAAGGGCTCGATAGGAAGCGTCGCCTTCGTCTCTATCTGAGAAACGTCGAACCTTATCCAAATTGTCCAGAATCAGAAAAAGGTCATCAAAACCTCTCTGCTGCAAAGCCGCTCGAGCCTGCGTAAAAACTTGATTTACCTCACTTCGCAGATTGCCGATCTGCTGGGCCAACCGCTCTCGCACCAATTTTCGTGCCTCGGGAGTGCCTTTTAATTGGCCCAAAGCCAGTTTGAAGAAGCCCAGGTTGAGTTCTGCACTCGGAGTGACCTCGGCAAAAAGAATCTCTTTGAGTTCGGTCCCCCGCTTGCGGAAAAAGTTACCGCCAAGATCAATTTGGTGCTGTTGAAGCAGTTGATCGGCCAGTTCGGTGACCACTGACAGGTAGATTTCGGTGACGGAAGTATCGTAGGGCTCAAGGTACTTAGAAAGATCGAGAACAAATGCGGCCACTCTACGGGGGACTGACTCGGCCAGCACGGCCGCCAACTGAATGAGTTCGCTGCTTTTGCCGCCCCCAATGTGGCCCGAGAAAAGGAATTGGCGATAACCTTTGGCCTGAAGCAGTTCTCTACGGCAGCGCCTGAGCAGGGCTTTGCCGCCCCTTACGTCGGAACAGTCCAGATATTGGTCCGGATGAGCCGGTGCCAGCGGATCAAAATGGTTGTATAGTTCGCTCAGCCCGTCCACGGCGACCGGTTCGTGTAGCAATGAGGCTTTCCTACACTCTTTCGAAAGAAACCGAAAAAGACTGGACCCTCGCCCCAACCAGAGAATGCAAAGTTTCCAGCTGGCTGGAAACAATTGCCAGTGAACTGGCCAGGCCTTGCGGCACTTAGGAATCCGCACGACGTGTAGGTGGATGGCGAACACGGAGTGCGCACCTTTCCAGAATTCAGCCACGAAGCAACTCAGTTTCGCGAAACCCACGACGACAGGCGGCCGCGACCGCCTGTGGACATTGCGGTCGGTGCACCACTCGGCTGGGCATGAAGATTGGTCCGCCCCCTACCCTTAGCCGCACGTTGACCATACTCCGCAATAATGCCATAATTGAGGAGTATGATCCGCAGGCTGTGCAGCCCACTCCTGTCGTCCAGCTTTTTTCTGTTTGGGGCGAGAGCCACAGGCAAGACGACCTTTCTTCGTACCTATCTGGCAAAAGAGCGTGTTTACTGGGTCGACCTCCTCGATCCTGAACTGGAAGACCGCTATCTGGCCCATCCCAGACTCTTCTATGATGAGGTTCAGTTGCGGGCGAATGAGTTCGATTGGGTCGTCATCGATGAGGTTCAAAAGTGCCCGACGTTGCTGAACTATGTACACAAGTTGATTGAACAGAAGCACCACAAGTTTGCCCTCACCGGATCTAGCGCCAGAAAGTTGCGTCGCGGGGCCGCCAATTTGCTGGCCGGCCGTGCCCTTTTGAATGAGCTGTATCCTCTGACTGCACTAGAATTGGGCCAAGACTTTGACCTGCTCCAAGTTCTCAACTGGGGGGCACTACCAGGTCTGCTGGCCTTTCAGACGGATATGGAAAAGACTGCCTACCTGGACAGCTACGCACATACCTACTTGAAGGAAGAGATTTTTGCCGAGCAACTGGTCCGCAAGATGCAACCCTTTCGCCGTTTTCTTGAGCTGAGTGCACAATGCCATGGCGCCCAATTGAGCTACCGAAAACTCGGTCGTGACCTTGATTTGGACGGCAAAACGGTCCAGAACTACTTTCAGATTCTCGAAGATACTCTGGTAGGATTCTTGCTCTATCCCCATCACACCTCATTGCGCAAGAGCCTGAGCCAGGTGCCCAAGTTTTACTTTTTCGATTTGGGGGTCCAGCGCGCTCTGGCCAAGATTTTGCGCGGGTCGGTGGTCGAGCGCACTTCTGCCTTCGGGGAAGCCTTTGAAGCCTTTGTGATTTTGGAAATCCAGCGCCACAATTCCTATTCGCGCTCTGGCTATACCTTGGAGTATTTCTCAGATGGAACATACGAAATCGACCTCATCCTGTCGCGAGGCCCACGGGACGTCACCGCCCTGGAAATCAAATCGACTCAACAAGTTACCCAGGCTCAAATCAAGAAATTCTCCGACCTGGCCGACTCCACGGGGGCCCATCGCAAGATCCTCTTGAGTCAGGACAAAGTCGAGAGGCTGCACCAGGGCGTAGAGTGCCTGCATTGGAGGACGGTTCTGTGCCAACTTTTCCCGTAAGCAGAGCCGTGCCTGCTGAAACACTGACGACTCTTGCAATGGAATTGGGCCGGCCTTGTGGAAGAAAAGGGGGGAACTGGCGACATGAATTTTTTCAGTTCCGTTGAAGGGGGACTCTATCGTGTTTGTTCGTTGCCTCAAAGTCGGCTTGGTGGCCGCACTTCTCTCTTTCTCGGCTCAAGCCGAGCCTCATCTCAGGATGACCCAGAGCCACTATAGCGCTCAGGTTCAGGTGCAGGACATGGGTACCATCTCTCGGAGTGTGGACCAGTTGTGTCGCGAATGCCAGGCTCATATCACCAACTTTAATTGCGACATCAATAACGCCAATGGAAATCTCAACGTGCGCGTCCCCGAAGAAAAGTTGGGTCGGTTTTGCGAGGGCCTGCGCAAGGTCGGACTGGTGCGCAGCGAAAACCGCAGCAGTTCCGACAACACATCGTCCTACGTCGAGGCTCAACGCAATCTGGAGATTGCCGAAAAATCGCTGAGTTCGCAGTGGACCGTGAGCGGCAGCGCTCTTAACGCGAAGGAGAAGGGTCTGGTCGACGCCGAATTCAAGGCCTATCTGCGCGATCGGATCAACAGCTATCGCAGCACGATCAATAACTACGAGCAGAATCATGGGTTTGCCGAGGTCAGCGTAAATCTGAGCGGCACTCCCATTCGGCCGGAGCAGGCGCCCGAGCAGGCTCGCCAGCCGGCCCACCCCCGTCAGCGATTGGAGACGACCCAGTTCGAGGTGGTTGCCGAGCCGACTGCGGTAGCGCCGGTCAACAATTCCACCAATCTGGCTTTGCTGGGTCCGGCGGCGGTGATGCTGGCCTTAATTGCCTTCTTTGTGGTCAAGCAACGCAGCCGACCTGAGCCCGAAAGCTCTCGCCCCGATCCGGTTACGCAGAGCGATGTTTGACCGTGCGGCCTGACACCAGGTAAACGACATTTTCGGCGATGTTGGTAGCGTGATCGGCGATTCGTTCGAGGGCCCGTCCAACCAGTAGCAGAGGCACGGCGCGCTGGCCGCTGTCTCGCTGGGTGGACATGAGGTCCAGCATGGTATCAAAAACGTGCCGGTTGAGTCGGTCCACTTCGTGGTCCTTGCGGCACACTTCCAGGGCAGATTCTACGTCACGCTCCACCAGCGCATCCAGGCTCCCTTTGACCATGGCCTGGACCTGTTCGGCCATGGTCTGGATGTCTACCAGGGGCAGCAACAGGGGTTGGCGTAGCAATTCCAGGGTGCGATGGGCGATATTGACCGCCAGGTCGCCCATCCGCTCGAGATCGGCATTGATTTTGAAAGCCATGGCGATGAGGCGAAGGTCTGCCCCGGCGGGCCGGTGCTGCTCCAGCAGACGTAGACAAATTTCATCGAGCACGATTTCCGCCTGGTCGATAATTCGGTCTCGATCCAACACCTGGCGGGCCAATTCGGCACTGCGCAGCGTGAGCGCCTGAATGGACCGGCCTACCGCCTCTTCCACCAGGCCCCCCATCACCAGCAGTCGCTCTTGCAGGAGGCCCAGTTCGGGGTCTAGATCCTGGGGGAGTTGGGGTTGGCTGGGCTGGCTGGGGTGGCTGGCCAACACCGGACGGACCCCGTCTTCGTGGGCGCTGGCCAGCGGCAGAGTGAAGCAAAACTGACTGCCCCCTCCAGGGCAGCTTTCCACCCAGGTGCGTCCCCCATGTGCTTCCACAATGTGTTTGACAATGGACAGGCCCAGGCCCGTGCCACCCAGTTCACGGGCTCGGGTTTTGTCCACTCGGTAAAATCGTTCAAATACGCGCACGCGGGCCTCGGGAGGGATGCCGGGACCCTGGTCCAAAACCCGCACCTCGACGCGTCCGGCGGTGGTGGGTTGGGCCACAATCTGGATGCGCCCCCCCACCGGGCTGTATTTGACGGCATTGTCAAAGAGGTTGTCGAGCACCTGGCGCAGCCGGTCAGGATCGGAGCGCACGGTGGTTTCGTTGGCGACCTCCACCACAATAGTGAGCTTTTTTTCGGCCACCAGCACTTCGCGCGGGGCGATGACGCTGCTGATACAGGGCCCCAGTTCTACGGCTGACAGTCGCAAGGGAACCGCCCGCGATTCGACCTGAGAGAGAATCAGCAAATCGTCAATCAGACGGCTCAAACGGGTAGAATCCTCTTCGATCAAGGCTACAAAACGTTGATTGCAGGAAGGGTCTTGCAGACCTCCATCCAGCAGTGTTTCGGTCAGGCTTCGAATCGACGTAAGAGGGCTTTTGAGTTCGTGGGAAACATTAGCTACAAACTCCCGGCGCAGTTGATCGTAGCGGTGCAGGTCGGTCACGTCTTGAAGCAGCACCACCACACGTGCCCCCCGGGCACCGGGGGCGGCACAAGGTACCCCCTGGGCGCGCAAGGTGCGCTCGCGCGGGGAAAAGATGGGAAATTCTTTCAGGGTCAGGCGTCCGCTCTCCATGACCGCCCTCACCAGTTGATGTAGCTCAAGTTGTCGTAAAGTCTCAAAGAGCTTGGCCCCGGTCAGAGGCAGTTGCCCCAGCCCCAGCAGAGCTCGCGCGGCGGGGTTGATGGACACGATCTCTCCAGCCGCGTTGACGGCCACTACTCCTTCAGACAGGCTTTCCAGAATGGCCGCCGCTTGCAGTCGTTCGGCCAGGTGAAATTCGTCACTGTCATCCAAACTACACCTCGGAGTCCAATCGGTAGCCAGCGTTCTTCACGGTCACCAGGCGCCTCGACAATTCGCCCAATTTGCGCCGCAACTGGCTGACATGCAGGTCCACCGTGCGTGTGCTCACGTTGCTGGCCTGTTCGTAGTCCCAGGCCTGGGCCAGCAACTGCTCGCGGCTGAGCACCCGTCCTTTGGCCTCGGCCAGCGCCTTGAGCAGTTGAAACTCCTTCGAGGTCAGCTCCAGAGGTTGCTCACCCAGGTGGGCCCGGTGGCGAGCCCAGTCCACCTTCAGTTCGCCCAATACGTAGATTTCGGCGGGTGTGCGGGCCAACAGGCTCTCCTGACGACGCAGGGTGGCTTTGACGCGGGCCATCATTTCACGGGTACTGAAGGGCTTGGTTACGTAGTCAACGGCGCCCATTTCCAGACCCAACACTTTGTCCGTCTCGTCCGAGCGAACTGTCAACAAGATGATGGGGATGTGGCGAGTAGCGTCCTGACCGGAAAGGTGCTTACAGACCTCCAGCCCGTTTTTGCCCGGCAGCATCCAGTCCAGGATGATCAAATCGGGAATTTGTGTCCTGGCCTGTTCCAGGGCATCCAGCCCATCAAAAGAGACCAGCGTCTCGTAACCTTCTCGGTCGAGGTTGTAGCGCAGCGCTTCGACGATGTTTTTCTCGTCGTCCACGATCAAAATTCGCGGGGTGCTCATAAGTTGGCTACTACGCCGCCGACGGACAAATCCTGTGGAGCAGTTCAGCCCGGCTCCAGCAGCGCAAATCGAAAGTCAGGCGCAGTCGGGCGCCGTCAACCCAAACCTGGGCAATGCCCGGTTGCCCGGTCAACTTGTCTTGCCAGGCCAGAGCCTGGTCAGGGGTGCCCACATCGACGTTCAGTCGATCGGTTAGAACACGGGCGCTCAGCCAGTTGCCGCAGAGTTCTGATATGTAGGCTTCATCAATACACGAAATGTAGGACATGGTTGGCAGGCTAAGTGGGACGCGTCAGGGCTGTTTGGGTTGATTGTCAGGTCTGTGTAAGGTCTGGGCGGCAGCTTTGAGGGCGGCCTCCTTCTGCGGGTCTGCTCCCTGGCAATAGGGGATGAGACGGTCTACCTTGAGATCGGGCTGAACTCCGACACCCTCCAGTCGCTTTCCGTCTACCAGCACGTCAGCCACAGCCAGGTAGAGAATTCCGCCGTGTTCCAAGCGGTAAGGTCGGCCGCCCACGCAGGCACCGGGGGTGGGAGTGCCCACCACGGGGCCCATACCATAAGCCCTGAATCCGTAGCTGACAATCTCTTTGCCGCTGCGGGTGCGTTCGTTGACCAGCAGGGCGGCCGGACGGCGCCATTGCGACTCCACCGGAAAGGGTTGCCGTTGGCGGTTGAACATCTGCATGCGAGGAATGCGAGTGTTGAAAAGATTGAGGTAGCCCGCCTGCGCCCCTCCCCAGCCATCGCGCAGGTCGATCACGGCCGCGTCGCAATCCTTGAGAACTCCTTCGCAGAGTAGTTCCTGTAAGGCGTCCTGATAGCGTTGCCCGGCGTAGGACCAGACATGCACATAGGCCACCGATTTGTCGCCCACCGGGACCACCTCGGCACTGTCCCGTAGAGTTTTTTCAAAGGCCTCGGCCGCCTCGATGGAGACGACCGGCACTCGAATGTCGCGGGCCGAACTGGCCTGAGAGGTGGGCTGCACCCTTATGGTCACCTGCGATTTGCCGCGAAAGGAGAGAACCTCCTGGAAAGGCTTGCCGTCTACCGACAGAATTCGGTCGCCCACCTGAAGGCCGGCTTTGTGAGCCGGGTGTCCAGCCCAACAGGCGCTGATGAAGCGGCCTTCCGGCGTGGTCAGCGTCTCCATGCCGATGCCATCGTAGCTTGGTTCTTTGGGCTTGCCGCCTCCAAAGGCGGAAAAAACGCCCTGGATTTCAAAATACCCTTTGGATTCGGGCGAATAGTAAGTCGTGTGCGACGTTTTCAGACCGGCCAGCATACGGTTGAGGACGGCAGATTTCTCGTCCCAACTGGTGGTGCTGGCAATTTCTTCTCGGGCTCGCTGCTGCAGCGCCTCCAGATTGGCGCCCTGAAATTTCGGGTCAAAGAAATTCTCGCGCACCTTATTCATGACTTCGTCCACCAGAGCCACGTCGCGAGGCTCGCTCCAGAGCGGCCCACAGAATACGAACAGCCATAGACAAAGCCAAATTCTCACAGACTTGAGTTTCTCAAACTCCAGGGCAATCCCCCCAACGCGCGTCTATTTAGACTTGACTTTGCTGTTGTATTGGCGCCAGAAGTTGTTCCACCAGCCGTGGGGCTTCTGCTTGTTGCCCACGTATTCGGTGGGACGGTCGCTGGAGCCGCCGGTGACCAGGCTGCCCACATAGTCGCCATCGGCATAGACCTGATTGATTTGGGCTGCGATACCGGCCAGGTCTTTACCGCTGACCACACCGTTGCTGGTCGCCTTGTAAAATTGCACGGTGACCCGGATGGGGTAATTGGGGTCACGCTCGATGGCCAGTCCGTCGATCTCCGTGAAGGGGCCTTCCACCTTGCCATGACCAACCACGGCGTTTTCTACGTCGCTGGGTCCCCCTTTGGCGCCCGCTTCACAACTCATCGGCGCAGGACAGGGCTGGCACTCCTGGGCTCGGAGCATGGGAGGCTTGTGCTTCAGTGGCACCTGCACCAGCAGCACCATGTTCATTCCCTGTTGTTGGGCCACCGTGGGCGTGGAACCGCTGGGACCTTTGAAATCGCTGAGGCGTTGCCCCGTAAAACTGGCCCGCTGGCCATTTTCGTTGAAAAAGAGCCGCTGCCCCCAGGCTCCACCGCCCAGGTTGAAGCCGTCGCGCACATTGTCGATGATGGTAGCCGAAGTCCCTTCGCGGGTGCACACCAGCGTAAGCACGGCCGGGTTGCCCTGATAGGACTGATAGTTGAACAGCACCGGGTTAAACTTGGCCTCACCCCGCTTGGGAATGGGCAGGAAACAGGCCTGCGCGCTCACCAACACGTGGCTGTCGCGGGGGGCTAACAGCGAGCGGCCCTTGCCCTTCCAGGAATCGGGGTCATGAAGATGGCCGCGGAAGTTTTCCAGATAGTCGCGCAGGCAGATTTTGCGCAGGTCCTTGCCCTTTTCATTGCCAGTCAGGATATTGAAATGGTCCAGGCGAAGGTCGGCCGATTTGTCGTCAAAGTTGGGAAAGCGAATCACCGGCATGCAGGTGATGGTATCTTTCTCTTGCACTTGAAGGGTCATATCGCTGATGTTGGGGCCCACGGCTGACCCCTTATAGCGGCCGGTGTCCTCCCAGGTCAGATTGAGAATCTGCAGCCCGTGACTCTGGGCTGCCTGCTGGGCCGCAGAGTCGGAAACCATAGCGGCCGTTTCTATCACAACCTGGTGATAATCTCGGTCAGGTGCGGCCAGGGCCGATGCGCCGAGCAACGCGGCGAGAAGAAGATTTTGTGCTTTCATGAGGGGGCCTGTCGAAAGCCCGGCCAGAATATTCTCTCGCCTATTCTTCCAAGCAAGAGTATACTGAGAAATAACAATGAGTGCAGGAGGGTCATGCCCATGGCCAGCGGAATCGGCGGCAATCACTTCAATCTGGTCAATCAGCATCTGGCTAAGGGGCCCGACGCCAGCACTCTGGAGAATTTGCGCCAGACCGGCGGCACGGCGGCCTCCCAAACCAGGGACTCGGCCCCCAAGGGCAAGCCACCTTCGACCGAGAGCGGCATTCACCTGAGCGATGCGGCCAAAAAATCACTCCAATCCAACCACGAAGAGCACATTCACGGGCAAGAGCATGAATTGGCCCACCAGGCAGGTCTCGGCGATGAGTTGCAGCCCGAGTCTCGCCACGAGCAACACGTGGAGCGAGGCAATCAGCGCCACCAGGACACCCTCAAGCAAACCACCGGGCAGCCCGTGCCCACGCCCGCGCCCACATCGCCCGACTCAGCCGACAAGGTGCAGGCCCGCCTGACAGCGGCCAAATTGGCCGCCTACGATGACCCTGACACCATCTTTCAGCGCGTTCTCGAGGATATTCCGGAGGCCAACATGGAGGCGGCCGAGCGGGTATTGGAAAGCCAGATGAAGCAGCAAGGCATGAAGAAAATGTCTGACCTGAAGAGTGGTCCAGAGGCCGAAGAGGCCGGCCGAATGGAAATGCGCCAGGCGGCTTTTATGTCTACCCCTCTGGACATTCGCGATTCGGAAAACGACCGGTCCATGCCCCTGCCTCTGGAGTTTCCCGAAGAGATGACCGAAGTGGCTCGGCAGAAGGCTGGCGAAGGGTTAGCTGCCGGCGAAATACAGCCCACGAACCTGATCGCCGGTCATGACTGAATGTGCATCCGCTTGACCCCTAAAGTGGGTTGAGTTTATGCACCCTTTTACTCGGGAATAGTGGCCGGATGATGCTGAGAAAAGCGTGTGCCCTCTTTTGGGGCCTGTGGCTTAGTGTGGGCGTTGGGGCCGAGGCCCCCCCGGAGAGATCCGTAAGAACTTGGAGGCGATGCGCGCCAAAGAAGGGGTCAATCTGACCAGGTAGCGTTTTGACCGTGTTCCGCCGCCTCCTGGGCGCAGAGAACGGTGAAGCCGGCATTTAGGCGGGTACCGCACAATGGCATTCTGAGGCCTTGTGTGGCCTCGTAGGGTGTCTTGGGTGGCACCAAGCGGCCGGGTATTTGGGTGACTCCATGAGTCAGGCCGAACTGCCGGTGCTGTTGCGAGTTTCCGAATCCACAGTAGGCCGTGGCAAAGCACGGGACCCAGGCTGGAAGCAGAATAAATCAGATACGGATGTCGCCGTCTCCCCAGATCACGAAGGGGGCCCAGAAGAAGGGTTGAGGCTGGCTCTTTCTGAGCTGCAGAGTGGCGGCCTGGTGGGCCTGAGCCAGGCTTTTGCCGTGGCTCAGTTGCGTGTGCAGGGTCTGCATCCAGCTAGCGGTGGCTTCGTCGGAAATGGACCACAAGGTGACCAGCAGCGTGCGCGCGCCGGCACATTGAAAGGCCCGGCTGAGGCCGACGTACTCTTCGCCGCGACCGAACTGGCCGGTGTTGCAAGCCGACAGCACGGCCAGTTCAGCGTCCAACTGCCAGTGGAAAATGTCGGCCACGGTGACCATTCCGTCGCTGGTGGCCAGGCCGCCCAGCAAGGGCTGGCCAGGGTCGAGCAGGCCGTGGGTGGCAAAGTGCAGCAGTCTACAGCCGGCCGATTTGTGCTGCAGAGCCGAGCGGGTCATGGCCATCTCACTAAGAGAGATGGCTCGAGGCCAAAGCTTTTGCAGAGACTCCAATTCCTTCAAAGTGCCCGGCAAAGCCGGTATGTCGGGGCGTAGTTGCACGCCACCCAGTGCCGCCAACAATGTTCCCTTGCCCGTGTGGGGAGATTGCCGGCTAACCAGCCAGGCGGTGGCACTGGTCGAGCAGTCCACCTGGTAGCGCTCGATCATGGGGCGCTGGTCCAGAGATATGGCAGCGAAGGGGACGCGGTAGAGCGGCCCGGTAGGAATGATGATGAGGCGCTCTATATGAGGCCCCACCAGGGCGGCCCAGGGAGCCCACAAACCTTGACCCCAAGTTTCGAGAACTCGGGGTGTGTCGGAATTGCTGAGCCCTCTCGGTAGTCGCATTTGGGACTTGAGAGTGCCGATCTCGATCACTTGTACTCGATCTTTCTCCACCAAAACGGCCATCCGGTTGTCGCTGAGGTCGATAAATTCAACCAGCATTTCATTGGGTTTCAGGCTAGACTGAAGTTCAGTCACAGTGGCCGAACGGGCTTTATGGACCACTCCAGCGGCCAGATTTACGCGCTCGACCTCTTCGCAGATCAGTCCGTACTCGCGTTTGAGTTCGGCCATGTTGGCCGGGGCCGTTTGGCGCAAGGCCTGGGCCAGGCGCTCTTCCAGCGAGGCCAGGCGTTGGCGCAGGGAAGGGGAGAGATTGGCAGCCTGGTCTGGCAAAGCCCGGGTCAGTGCCAGCACGCCCAGAGCGCGCACCCGTTCTTCACTCTCCAGTAAGCCCCGTGCCTGCTGGTGCCGGTAGGACCACTCCACCACGCGGGCCAGTGCCTCCAGGTGCTCCTGCACAAAGGCCCGCGCCAGCCGAGAGGGCAGCCCGCGCAATAACTCTTCGAGCAAGTTCAGCATCGTGTCGGCGGTAGCTTGACCGGCCAATGGCTGGTTGTAGCGAAGGTAAAAATCGAGCAACAGGAACTGGTCGTCGCGCGAGCCAAGTCTTTGAAACAGGGCCAGAGCCTCGTCGGCTGAGGCCCGAGCCGCCTCGAATTTGCCCTGCGAGGCCAGCCGGTTGGCCAGATTGGCCAGGGCCACCGCCCGGTCGTAGGGCTCGCTCTCGGCAGTGGTGAGGGAGAGCGCGCGCTGTAACCATCCTTCGCTGGCGGGGTCGTCGGGAAAAGCCAGAGCCAGATTATTGCACAGAGTGGCTTGCATGCGGCGATCGTTGAGTTTCTGGCTGAGCTCGGTTGCCTGCGAGAAATACTGCCTGGCCAATTCGGAACTCTTCTGGCCCAGTTCGGCGGCCCCCATATTGGCCAAAGTGATCATTTCGCCCCGGGAGTCGCGCAGGTTTCGACGTAGGCCAAGGGCCTTGTGGTAATAATCCATGCCCTCTTGATAGCGACCAGACTTGACGTAAAGCAAGCCCAGACTGTTGGCCACCGTGCCCTGGATGGCAGCCGGTTTCTGGAAGGCGTCACCGACCTCTTGCGCCTGGCGCAGCAAGTGAAGAGCCTGGTCCCAACGTCCCTGCGATTGATGGGCCGAGGCCAGATTGTTGAGTGCCGTCATCAGGGAGTGCGGTTCATCGGCCTCTTTCCAGAGAGGGATGGCCTGGTCGAGCAGGGCCACGGCCGGCTCGTAGTCGTCGCGGTCCAGGTGGGTTTCGGCCAGATTGGTCAACAAACTGGCCCTTTGGGCCGGAGTCATGACCGGAAAACGCTGCAGACTCTCTTTCAACACCTGGGCGGCCTGCTGATGCTGATGCAGGCGCAGATGGAGAACACCCAGTTGATTGGCCAGCGAAATACTTTCATCCCTGTCTTGGACCTGGGCGTGCAGACTTTCCAGGGTCTGCACGGCCAGCGTCGTCTCGCCCAAATCTTGAAGCAAGCGGGCTCGTTTGCGAGGGTCGGGAAATTGTGCCAGCAGATCGAGTGCTGGCTGCGTGGCACCGGTGCGATAAAGCAGGCGAATGCGCTGATCTTGGAGCGACTCGCGGGTGTCCGGTTTGGGACTGGCGGCCAGCAAACTCTCATACTCCTGGAGTGCCTCTGGTTCGCGACCCATCTTTTCCAGACAGAAAGCCCGGTTGGCCCTGGCCACCTGATTGCCGGCATCGACAGCGAGGATTTCGGAGTAGACCTTCTCGGCGTCCTCAAATTGGCCTACAGTGAGCAGCATGCGCGCCAGTCGTGACAGTGTTTGACGGGAATCATCAGTCTTTCCTTGCTTTACAAAGAGACCCTGAGCCTCGCGGTAAGCGGACCGGGCCTTGTTGCCCTCGCTTTGCACCTGGTAGACGGCGCCCAAGGTGACCAGCGTCTGGGCCAGGTCAGCATGTTCTTTGAGGCGCTGATAGTCGGCCAACCTTTTATAGGCGTCCTCGGCTTCGCTCCAGCGGTGGGCAATGTCGAAGAGACTGGCCAGGTGACCCAATACTTCATATTCGCGAGCCTCATCACCGGATTGTTTGGCGGCCTCCAAAGCAGTGCGCAGGTGCTGTTCGGCTTGAGGGTAGTTTTTCTCTTCCTTATCCAGTAGACCGAGTTGCAAGGCCACCAGGGCCAGCCCTTTGAGCTCTTTGGACCTGGCAAAGGCCGCCTGAGCCTTTTCTAACCAGGCGCGGGCCGGGATGGGCTTTTCGGTTTGAAAGCAGAGTCGGCCCAAGTAAAAGTAGGCACGCCCCAAGGCCACCTGGTCGCGGACGCGCTGATAACCCGCCACAGCCTGCAGCCAGGCCTGTTCGGCCTGATCCAGTTGGCCGGCCTTCTCGTGCTGGAGTGCCCGCTCAGCCCATTGTTGGGGCGGCTGAGCCCAGAGTGGAAGTGCCCACACAGAGAAGCCCACGAGCCAGGAGAAGAGCCGTTTCATGGGGGTCACTTCTGCCGGCATTTGAGAAACCTTTCAGTGGGTAACCTGAGCCTGACCCTGTTTCGTATGCCCGGGGTATTGTCGACGAGCTATCCTCAACAGATCTATTCCTGGTCAAAACTGCTGACAAAGCCGTCCACTTCGGCAATGGAGGCGTTGTGACCCGGCGGTATTTTAGCCCTGAGTCTTGGTGACCAGGTCGCTGTTGCGGCCGACAATCATGACCGGACAGGTGGCCATTCGGCTGAGCTTGTCGGCCACGCTGCCCAGCATGAGTTTGCCCAGTCCACTGCGCCCTTGTGAGGTCAGAATGATGAGGTCGGACCGCTCCTCCTGGGCGGTGGCAATAATGCGGGTAGCCGCATCGCCGCCTGGCAACACCCTGCAGGTGGCCAGCAGTCCTTCGGCGCGCAATTTTTCAGCCAGATTGTTGAGGTATTGCAAACAATGCAAGCATTCGGCCTCGTAACTCTCGTGGGCTACCGGGAACTCCTTGGCGTCTTCCAGGTCTACCGGTAAGAGTTGGGCGCGCACCAATTCGATCTGGCCAGAACCGAGCCGGGCCAGGTATCGAGCCGGCTCTAAAGCGGCCTCGGCGACGCTCGAGCCATCCAGGGGCACAAGAATTCGTTGAAACATGCGTGACCTCCAAGGTTGTGACGTGATTAGCCTACACGCCCGGTACACCTCTGGCTATGATCAGGATCAGACCTGAGCAGGGGAACCTGGTCGCTCCCCCAACACTACAGGGGAAGATGCACATCCTGAACCCGGCTGATGGTCTACGCCTGTGGCAGTTTTTTTGCCACCTCAGCGGCCGGCCCTCGCGCTTGCCCGGCCAGTCGCAAATGGGCGAAATGGTGGACTTCTCCTTCTGGGCCAGCCTGGAAAAGGAAGAGGCGCGGGCGGTTCGGTTTTCGCTGGTCTATGAAACCGACCCCCAGCCGCACGGCTCTGGCAGAATGTTTTTGGACGAGCCGCTGGAGTTTTCCGCTCACAACATCATCAAACTGGCCCCAGCCGTGGTCTTTGGCCAGCGCGCCCTGGGGGTCACCGCGGGAACTCAAGGGAGCTTGTGGATTTGGGGCACCCTGGACCTGCCCACCCAGGCACTCACTCTGGAAAGCTCGGATCCGGGCCAACTGCGCTTTCGCTTCCTGGATCGTACTCGAGTCGTTTTTCATTCGGGCCGAATGATCTATCTGGCCAACGACAATTCTGACAATCTGCTCCTGCTCGTCAATGCGGTCTCGCAGTATGAAATGGAAATCACCCCTTCCTTTTTGCTACTCTCTGAAGCGCTCGAAAAAGTCATTCAATCCATGCTGGAACACGGACATGGCGGCACTCTGCTCTGGATTCCCGAGGGCCACGAGTGGAGCGCCGGGGTGAAAAGCATCCGCTACCGCTGCCAACCGCCCTATACGGGCCTCAGACAGGCCGTGCAAAGGCTTTACCCCCACGGACCGCCGGACTTTTCACACGAGTCGAACAATTATCGGGCCGACCCTGCTTACGAGGAACTATCGATGCGACTGCATTCGATCCAATCGGCCATCGACAGCGTGGGTCAGTTGACCGCCGTGGATGGAGCCACGGTGCTCAACGAAGAGCTGCACGTGCTGGCCTTCGGCATCATGTTGCGCGCCCAGGCTGATGACGCTCAAGATACGGCCCGCGTTCTAGAACTGGGACAGGCCAGTCAGCCGGACGCCCGCTTGAGTCGGCTGCCCGAGCGGCCGCTGGCCAGGCTGGGGGGCGCGCGCCATCGGTCGGCCGCCGAGTTCTGCGTACGCTACAAAGAAAGCCTGGCCTTTGTGGCCTCGCAGGACGGGTCACTGACCATTTTTGGCAGCGGCTGCCAGAGTGGTCAACTGTTTGCCATTCGACGGGCCGAACTGGCCCTGCAATAGCGGGGTTTAGAGGCGAAGTTCGTCACCATACATGAGCTTGCCGCGCATTTCCGAGCTGAACTGATACTTGGAGAAGAGGGCGTCGAGACGGGCCGACTCCTCATCGGCGTCGACACCAGCATCGAACTCGAAGATGAATTTCCAGCGGGAACCGACGTATTCGTAGACGGCAAAGTGAGTCTTTTTGCCCGTGCTGTTGCGGGTTTCAGAATCGACGTTGTAGGCTGTGGCAAAATAGACTTTCTTGTAGGGAACGATGATGCCGTAAGGCATGCGTTGACCGTACTGGGCCCGCACGGTGGCGCTGAGGCGCTCACGCACCGAATCAGCAGAGGCGGCCGGCACAATCATCAAGAGCAGAGCGAGGGCGATTTTTTTCATCATCTTTGACTCTTGGCTATGGGGGTTTGCATTCCTCGGTGCTATTATGGCTGGATGATATTCTCACTGAAGGTAATGTTGGTGCTGGCCTGCCTGAGCCTGGGGTGGAGCCAGGGCGATCCGGTCGAGACCCTGGTCAAGCGCCTTTCGGCCACGCACGGTCTGTGGATCAACGGGCTCTCTCCTACTTTGGACATGCCGGCCACGGCCAGCCCGGCCGAAGTGGTAGATCAGGTTTTTCAGAGGGTGAGTTTCACCGAAGGGCGCATCAAAAAGCATAGCATCGTGCGAGTAAGCGAAGTGACCATTGGCGACGGAGCACCCGATCGCTACACGGCCGTGGTCGTAGATAGTGACCAGGGGCAAAAAATCGTATTGATCCAGTACCAAAAGACCAGTGGATGGTGGAGCCGGGTGTTTCATTCATGAGGCGCTTGTGGATAGCGCTGTTGGTGCTGGTCGGCATGGCCTGGCTGGTGTGGGGCCGTCCCCAGCCAGACTTGAGCGGCTACCAACAAGGCACCCTTAGCCACGCAGGCCTGGATCGCACCTACTATGTGCATTTGCCCCCTGCCTACAAGGCGGGGAAGCCCTTGCCGCTGATGATTCTGTTGCACGGGGGCGGGGGGAGCGCCCCCCAGGCACTCGATAGCTATCCCCTGCGCGAGGTGGCCGACAGTCAGGAATTTATTTTGGCGGCCCCCAACGGCACCGGTCCCTTGCGCCGCGAGATTTTGCGCACCTGGAACGTGGGCTTTGGCTTTGGCTACGCCCAGAAAAAACAGATAGATGATGTAGGCTTTATAAGGGCCCTGATTTTGCATCTGCGCCAGGCCTACCCGGTGGACTCGTCCAAAGTCTATTTGACCGGCCTTTCCAACGGGGCCATTCTCTGCCACTGGGCGGGAGCCGCCAATGCCGACTTGATCGCCGGAATTGCTCCGGTCGTGGGGTGCGTGGCCGGACGTGAAACCAACCACTCAGAGATGCTCTATCCGGTGGCTCCCAAGGCCCCGCTGGACGTAATTTTGTTCAACGGTGCCCTCGACCAGCACGTGCCTTTGGAGGGGGGGGAGCAAAAGCTGCACCTGGAGGAGCAAGCGCGCTTTGTGAGTTCGGCCCAGCAGAGCGCCCAATTTTGGGTGAAGGCCAACCAGTGCAAGCCACAACCTGTGGTGGAAGAGCTACCCGAGCAAAAGGCCACCCGCTACAGCTGGACTGGGGGCCAGCAAGGACGCCGGGTTGTCTTGTACGTGCTGCACAATCAAGGACACGCCTGGCCGGGCGGAAAGACCCCACGCGCCAAGGCCGATCCCCCCTCCCCCCTGATCCAGGCCCACCAGGTCTTGTGGGACTTCTTTGCACACCCAAAGGACTGAACTAGTCGCTAAAGTCCAGTGGCAACGCAGCAAATCACTGCCAAAGTCCATGGTGGGGGCTTCGTAGCGGCCCACGCACCGCCCGTCAGGAGTTTGCGGCGAAGTTGGACGAGACCATCCAGTGGTCCGAGGCCTGCTCGTCGGCAGGGTGATGGTGGACCTGGTGACCGGTGAAGCTGTCCATAAGAGCCGGCGATACCAGGATGTGGTCGATTTTTTTGTAGCCCCATTTTTGGGCGGTCTCTTCGCTGGTCGGATAGGAGACGGTTTCCGGCTGATCGGCAAAAACATCGCGCAGAGCCCACCCATTCTTGTCGGGAGTGGTAAACGTTTTGACTGCGATGGAATCAGGGGTGTCATTGAAGTCGCCCATCACTACATAGCGCTGACCCGGAAAGCTGGCCGTTTCGCGCTGGATGATCTCGCGGGCGGCCTTGGCCTCGGCTTTGCGCAGGCGATCGGCGCGCTGTCCTCCTATTTTGCTGGCAAAATGGGTCACGAAGAAGCGCACTGGCGTGCCTCCCGGCATCTCGATGTCGGCCTGGAGTACGTCGCGTAGAAAATGCCCCTTCTCTTTTTGGCCCTCGACTTTGAAGGTGGTCTCCTTGTGGGAAACGGGATTCTGGATGGGGTGACGCGACATGAGCGCCACATCGATTCCACGCTTATCATTGCCCTCCAGCAGCAACAGGTGTGGATAGGCCTCGGCCAGCCCGTGTTGATCGCGAAAGGTCTTGAGAATCTGGAGGTTTTCCACTTCTTGCAAGGCGATGACGTCCGCCCCACTCGACAGCATGACTTCAGACAGAGCTGCTTGCTCGGCCTGAGGCTTGGCCGGAGTGTCCTCGTCTTTCTTGGCGGGGTCGTCGATGTTGTCAAAGAGGTTGAGAACGTTATAGGAAGCGAGAGTGAAACGCGCGGGGGCGATGGCTGCTGACATAGTTCCCTGAAGCTATGCGAAT
The DNA here is from genome assembly GCA_018780265.1 of bacterium. Taxonomy (GTDB): domain Bacteria; phylum Vulcanimicrobiota; class Xenobia; order Xenobiales; family JADMJV01; genus JADMJV01. The sequence goes on along the minus strand of JADMJV010000158.1, from coordinate 22,700 downwards.
TTTGGCAAAGGAAGGTTAACAAGATGCAAACATTACTGAGGCTCTGTTCACGCTTCCGATTGAGAACAGGCTCGGCCTCAAGTCCCGCAACAGCGGGTATCCTCCAACCGATGGGCCGCGCGGATCTCGATACTGAACCTGGCGGTCTGTGCCCTGCTGTTCTCGCAGCCCCGACCCGCAAGGAGCCGATGGCGACGCCAACCGCCGCCCGTGAGCCGCGCTGGACGATTGCGTTTCTTGCTTGCCCGTCACAGTAGTTCGCGCAATTGCGCTACCAGAGTGTAGACCACGGGTTCCTCGACCAACATGGTCCCATGGAATCCCGACAACGGGCGAATCTCCAACTTGCCGGTCGCCAACTCGGACCAGCCCAGGCTTGGATCGTTGCGAAACACTTCGGGTCGTTGCGAGCAGCTAAACAAGACAATGTCCCCCGCATAGGGCCTGCCCTCGTAACCGCCATAGAGGCGCGCCAGAACGTGACCGGCGTAGGAGCGCGGGGACGGGGGGGGCGGCTGGGTGATGCCTCGCAGCTTGCGCATAGCATAGGGCAGCCGACGCGCCGGTGCCAGTTGTCGCAGGGCCTGAAGATGAAATTTCAATTTCTGGGGTAGGGTAGGTGACGGGACCGTTCCTCGGCCGGGCCGCGTCTGCCATTGCGCCGCTGTCAGAGCGGCATAGGAGTCGATCAGAAAGAGGCGCGGCAGCTCTATTCCAGGCTGTATGAGCTGCTGGGCCATTTCCAAAGCCACGACGCCCCCTAAAGAGAGGCCGCCCAGCCGAAATGGCCCATTCCAGACTTTGCGGACTTCCACCAGGTAGTGCGCCGCCAGCTCCTCCAGAGTATCCGGCGGGTGCTCCGCCGACCAGGCGGCCTGCAGGCCGTAGACGGGCTGATCGAGACCAAGTAGTCGCGAGAGCGTCGCGTACATCATCGCCTCTCCCCCCAGTCCGTGGACCAGAAAGAGGGGAATCCTGGAGCCGTGCGGCTGAATGGGAACCAGGGGGCTTTCCGCCGGGATCCAGCCATCCCGCAAAAGAGCGGCTTGTAAGCGCACAGTCGGAGCCTCGAACAAGGAGGCCAAAGGCAACTTTCGTCCCAGTCGTGCCTCCACCTCGGCGATCAGGCGGACCGCCATCAGAGAATGCCCTCCGAGGTCAAAAAAGTTGGCGTCGATCCCGACCGACCGGCTGTCCAGGATCTTCTGCCAAATCCGCAGCAGCCGAACCTCCAGGAAATCTTGCGGCAGCGCGGACGGCCCGCCTGGCTGGTGGAGTTCCCGGGGTGCGGGCAGCACCTGCCGGTCCACCTTCCCGTTCGGCTTCAGGGGAAGCTCATCCAGGCGAACGATGGCAGCCGGCACCATGAAGCCGGGCAGCCGGCTGCGTAGATAGCTTTTGAGAGCCGATGTCTCTGGCTCAAGGCCCTGCGCAGGGACATAATAAGCCACCAATTGGGGCTCGTCCGGCCTGTCCTCGCGAAGGACCACGACGCTCTGAGAAATCTGCGGGTGCTCGCTCAAAACGGTCTCGATTTCACCAGGCTCGATGCGAAAACCGCGCAGCTTGACCTGTTGGTCGAGACGCCCCAGGCATTCCAGTTGGCCGTCTGGGCGCCAGCGACCGAGGTCTCCCGTTCGGTAGAGGGGGCGACCGTCGTCAGGATGGACCACAAATCTTTCGGCCGTCAAGTCGGGGCGATTCCAATAGCCGGCGGCCAGGCCGGCGCCACCGATATAGAACTCTCCGGCAAATCCGACTGGCACGGGCAGTCGCTGCCGGTCGAAGACGTAAACCTGCGTGTTCGCAAGAGGGCGGCCGATCGGATAGGCCTGGCCGCCGCAGCCCGACCTCGTCTCACACCAGGTAACATCGGCGGAAACCTCGGTCGACCCGTAGAGGTTCAAGAGAGTCTTTCCCGGCATCGCTTTGTGGAATCGGTCCACCAATTCCACTCGCAGGGGCTCTCCGCTGGAAACCCAGAGTGCCAGCTCCGGCAAACGCCTGGCCGCATCCGGTACCTGCAGGAGAGCCCGCAAAAGCGATGGCACAAGGACAATCCGGGTGACGCGGTGCTCGGCCAGGGCGGCTACCAGGAGATTTGGATCCAGGACCACCTCGTCGGCCATGACAACCAGGGCACGACCGTGGAGCAGCGGCTCGAAAGTTTCGGCTACGGAATCCACGAAGCTGAGCGAGGTCTTCTGACAACAAACATCCGTCTGGCTGTATGGATACTCCCGTTGCATCCAGAAAATCCGATTGAGGATGCCTTGGTGACGGCCCAGCACCCCCTTGGGAATCCCGGTTGATCCGGATGTATAGAGAAGGTACGCCAGAGCCTCGCCGCCCAGCTTCAGGTTCAGGTTGGTGCTTGGATAGTTGCCTGACGGCTTGAGGGGCAGGCTGGGCGCGCCAAGGTCGAAGGGGACGTCGGCCAGGATCAACAGGGGGCGCGCGTCCTGCACGAGAGCCTGGAGAAGGGCTTGCGGCGTCTTTGGGTCGAGCCAAAGAAAAGCAGCTCCAACTTTCAGAACGGCCATCTGAGCAACGAACGCCTCCATGGTCCGCCTGGAGAGGATGGCCACTTTGTGACCCGGGCCGACCTCACGCTGGCGCAGCATGTGGGCCAGTTGATTGGCCCTCTCGTTCAGCTCGCGGTAACTGAGTCGCTGCTGCTCGAAAACCAGCGCCACTGAATCCGGCGTCCGCTCGACCTGTTCCTCGAAGAGTTGAGACACGCTCTTGTCCCGGGGGTAGTCCACGGCCGTCTCGTTCCACTCCAAAAACTGGCGCCGTTCCTGCTCCGTTAGCAAGGGCAACTCCGCGATCAAACAGTCCGGCTCGGTCACGACGGCGGCCAGCAAAGTCTGGAACTGACCGGCCAGTCTTTCCATCGAGGCGGCCTCAAAGAGGTCGGTCGCGTAGGAAAGGATGCCTTCCAGACCGCCCTCGGCCCGGCGTTCCCAAAAGTGAAAGGCCAGATCCAGTTGCACCGTTCCCTTGTCCAGGTCGTAAGGCGCGCGCGAAACGTCCGCGGACAGTTGCAGGCTCTGGTCGGGCAGATTGTGCAGCGCCAAGAGGAGCTGAAAGAGCGGAGTCCGGCTCAAGTCGCGCTCGGGCCGCAGCTCCAGCACCAGCCGTTCGAAAGGCAAATCCTGGTGGGCATAGGCTGCCAGAGTCGTTTCGCGAACCTGCGCCAGAAACTGCCGAAAGGTGAGCCGCCCGGAGACGTCGCTGCGCAAGACCAGCGTATTGACAAGGAGGCCGAAAATCCCCTCGAGCTCTTCCCGGTTGCGGTTGGCAATGGGAGTGCCGACGAGAATGTCGGATTGCCCGGTGAGGCGCATCAATAAAGATTTCAGGGTGGCCAACAGTAGCATGAAAAGGGTGGCCCCCTCTTGCCGGCACAAATCTTTCAGCTGCTCGCAGAGCTCCGCGGAGATGCTCCAAGAGTGACGAGCCCCTTGCACTCTTCGCGCGCCACGACGGGGCCGGTCGGTCGGCAGGTCGAGCGGTGCCGGGTTTCCTTCCATTTGCTTTTTCCAGTAGGCTAGTTGTCGCTCCAGCACCGCCTCCTGGGCCCGCTGCCATACGGCGAAATCCCCATATTGAAGGGTCGGAGCGGTCAAAGGTGAGGCCCGGTACAGCCTCCCCAGCTCTTGCCAGAATAGGCCCAACGACCACCCATCCGAGATGATGTGGTGAAAGCTTGTCAGGAGAATGTGTCGGCCTTCCCCCAGTTGCACAAGGCTGGTCCGCAAGAGCGGACCCCGGGTTAAATCAAAAGGTTCTTGTAGCTGCATGCGCCCCAGCCGGAGTGCCTCGGCCTCTCTTTCCCCTTCTGGCAATCCCCGCAGATCGTGGACCGGCATCGCCAGGCTGAGACTGGGCGCGATTCGCTGGACGGGCTGCCCTTCGACGGCCGGGAAAGTCGTTCGCAAGCTTTCGTGCCGCTGGATCAAGGCCTGGAGACTTGCCTCTAGCGCGCGCACATCGAGCGGACCCTGGAGACGCATAGAATTGGACAGATTGTAAACGGAAGTGCCCGGTTCCAGCTGCTCAAGAAACCACAGGCGCTCCTGGGCAAAGGAAATGGGAAAGGTTGCCTCTCCCGAGGAGGGGCGCGGCTCTCTCGAGATGGAGGTTTGGGCCGCGGGTGCCCGGCTTGCAGCCCTGGCCTCCAGGTGCCGCCGCAGCAACTCCCGGTTCTCCGGCGACAACTGCGCGATGCGCTGCATATTTTGGCGACCAAGGTCACTCATCGATGGGCAAAGTGGATCATACGGCCGCGCCAGCTGGATCGAATTGAGCCAGCAAATCCGTGAGCAAATCCGAGTCGACGCTTTGAGCGGAAATTTGGGTCAGGGCGATGGCCAGATCGACCACGGTGGGCGCCTCGAAGAGTTGATGCAAAGGGAGCTCCACCTGTAACGCGGTTCGAACCCGGGAGACGACAAGGGTAGCCAGCAGCGAGTGTCCGCCCAGATCAAAGAAGTTGTCAAACACGCCAACGCGTTCTAGCCCAAGAACATTGGCCCAGATCTCCGCAAGGGTCTTCTCCATTTCCGTGCGTGGCGCTACGAAGCTCGTTTCCAATTCTGGCCTTTCTTGCGCTAGCAAAGCCAGGAGCGCCTGCCGATCCAGCTTGCCATTGACGTTCAGAGGAAGCTCGTCCACCAGCAAGTAGACGGCCGGCACCATGAAGTCGGGAAGGCGGGTCTTCAAGAAACGACGCAGGTTCCCAAACAAGGCGGCCTGTCGGCTGGTCGAGGCCCAATCGCCGCGCCCATCGTCGCAAGCGACGACATAGGCAATCAATCTGGGGATGCCCTGGTCATTCTCCGGCACCAGCACAACCACGTCCCGGATGGTGGAGAATTGGCGAATCACGCTTTCGACTGCTTCCAACTCGAGGCGAAATCCTCGGATTTTGACCTGCTGGTCGATGCGACCCAAATGCTCGAGGCTGCCGTCACTTCGATAGCGGGCCAGGTCGCCCGTTCTGTAAAGGCGATCCCAGGCCGCTTGAGGCCGCTCAAAGGGATTGGCGAGGAACTTCTGACGGGTCAACTCGGGGTCGTTAAGATACCCGTTGGCCAGGGCCACCCCGGCCACGCACAGCTCGCCGGGAATCCCAATCGGAACGGGCTGCAGTTGCCGATCGAGGATGTGAATCTGGGTATTAGCAACCGCCCTGCCGATGGGCGCCACAGAGGGCCACCTCTCCAATGGCCCAAGTGTACAGGTGGTCACTACATGTGTTTCCGAGGCTCCGAATTGATTGTGCAGCGAGCAGTCTCCCAGCCGGCTGAACCAGGAGCGCAGCGAGGAAGTCAGATGCAACGGCTCTCCGGCAGTCACCACGGCACGCAGGCTGGTGGGGAGCGGCATGGCCGCATCCTCTGCATAGACTTCGGCCAGATTCTTCAAGGCAGTGAAGGGTAGATAAAGCGCCTCGATCGCTTCGCGGGCCAGAAAGCGCGCCATCCTGGTCATATCACGCCGGATGGCGTCGGGAATCAGGACCAGCGTCCCGCCCGTCAGCCAGGTTAAGAAAATCTCCTGAAAACTGACGCAGAATCCGAACGTGGAATATTGCACGGTCCGAGCCTTGCGACCCAGGATAGGGTGTTTGAGATGCCACTGGAGGATGTTGGCCAGTGCGCGGTGAGGAAAGCCAATCCCTTTCGGCAGGCCCGTCGAGCCTGAGGTATAAATCGCGTAGACGAGGTCCTCTCCGGACACCTGAGCTTTCGGATTGTGATCGGATGGGTCGGCCACCGTCTGCCAGATCGTGTCCATGCAGATGGCAGTCAGGTTGGAGCCCTGCGGTAGCCGGCTCAGCAACTTCTCTTGCGTCAAAAGGACCGCCATCCCGGAATCCTGGATCATAAATTGCAGGGTCTCTTGCGGATAGGTCGGATCCAATGCCACACAGGCACCGCCCGTTTTCAAAATAGCCAGCAGGCCAACTACCATGTCCAAAGACCGCTCGATACAGATTCCCACCAGGTGATTGGGGCCGACTCCCAGGCCCTGCAGGAAATGGGCCAAACGGTTGGCTCGACAATTGAGCTCGTCGTAAGTCAAGGAAGAATGCTGACCTGCCTCGTCGGTGAAGAGGACGGCGACTTGTGAGGGCGTGCGCTCAACCTGAGCCGCCAGCCTCTGCGGAAGGCAGTCGCTTTGAGGAAAGTCGACGACATTCTCGTTCCACCTGGACAACTGGGCAAGCTCGCCTTCCGGCAGCAGAGGCAAGGACATGATGCGCTCTTCCGGACGAGTGACGATACCTGTCAGCAACGTAACGAAATGCTGGACCAGGCGGAGCATGGTCTCTCGTTCAAAAAGGTCGAGATTGTACTCAAGCCGCACGCGGGCCGTTTCGCCATCTTCGGAGATGAGCAAGCTCAGATCGAATTTGGCCGTGTCATTATTGTAAATGCGCATCGGAGCGGGCTCGATTCCCGCCAGTTTCAGGGAATCGTTGGCCCCGCCGCTGGTCATCCCAAACATCACCTGGAAAAACGGAGTCTGGTTGAGGTATCGATCGGGTTGCAGCTCTTGCACTAATTTGGCAAAGGGAAGGTCCTGGTGTTGGATGGCCTCCAGGGCCGTCTGGTGGGCGCGCGCCAGCACCTCCGTGAAAGTGGGGTTACCGGCCAGGTTCGTGCGCAAGACCAGGGTATTGGTGATGAAACCGACCAGTTTTTCCAGGTCAGGGTCGCTCCGATTGGCAATGGGAAAACCAATCAGGATATCCTCCTGGCCCGTATAGCGATGAAGCAGCACACTGAAGGCAGCCTGCAGGGTACTGGCCATCGTCACGCTTTGAGCTCGACTCAACGCTTTTAAATCGGCATACAACGAGGGCGGAAAAGTGAACAGCTCCATCGACCCGCGAAAGGTCTGCGACATGGGGCGGGGATGGTCCGTAGGCAATTGAAGCAGGCCGGAGCAACCGGCAAGTTGTTGACGCCAGTAGTCCAACTGCTGCGCCAGGTGCGGGTCGGATGAAGATTGTCTCTGCCAGCGGGCAAGGTCGCTGAATTGGAATGGCGGGACCGGCAAAGGGGGCGCCTCCCCGCTGCAGAAACCCTGGTAGAGCGAAGCCAGCTCCGGGTGAAAGACGTTGCGGATCGACCATCCGTCTGCGACGATATGATGGAGGTTCAGAAAGAGCAGCCAATCGTGTTCCTCCAATTGGAAGAGAATGGCTCGAAAAAGAGGCCCCGCCGCCAACTCAAAGGGAGTGTTGGCATCCGTGGCCAGTTGCCGCTGTGCCTCTGCCTCGCGCTCGCAGGCAGGAAACAGGCGCAGGTCTACTTGCAAGAAGGGCACCCTGCGCTTGGACTGGATCACCTGGACGGGCCGCCCCTCTCGGGTCGTGAAGCTGGAACGCAAAATAGCATGTCTTGCGACGACTGCGTTGAGGCTTTGCTCCAGCGCGGTCGGGTTCAGCGCACCCCGCAAGCGATAGGTAAAGGGCACGTTGTAAAAGGCACTGGCTGGCTCCAAGCGGTCTAGGAACCAGAGCCGTTCCTGGCCAAAGGACAGGGGAAACTCCGTCGCCCCTTGCAAATAAGCCAGCACCTCCGTTTTGTGATGGCGCAGCCAGGTCCGACGATCCTCTGTCAGCGCTCCTCGCGGCGCTCGGAACCGAAGCTGACCGCTGGCGTCGGCCCATAGCTGGATCCCCTGGTCGTAGAGCTCTTGGAGAGATTCTGCGATGTTTGTGTTGGTCATTCGATTGTTCCCGTCTCCCACTCCTGGCTTCCATTCCGTCCGACCGTAGCTTGGCCCGCGCCGGCAAACATCCGCTGCTCCACCAATGCGGCGATTTCGTCGAGGCTCGGACCGGTCAGAAATGCGACCATGGGAATGTGCACCTTGAGATCGACCTCAATTCGGTTGCGCAGGTCGATCGCCATGAGCGAATCCAAACCCATCTGCAGCAAGGATCGCCTCCCTTCCAAGCGGGCCTCCGGTACTCCCAACAATCGGGATAGCTGGGCCCGCAAATACTCGCTCAAGGGGCCCGGTCGCGCCTCCTGCGGCGCGCACTTCACCAGATCCAGCGTGGCCTGGAATGGCCCGGGCGAGCCATTTCGATCGCGTCCGTGGCTAACACCACCGAGGGCCTTCAGTCGAGTGCCTTTCATGGCCACAACAACCTGACCGGTCTCGTCAAAGAGACACAGATCGCCAACCAGGTCCGGGCCATGGCCCGGTCGAGTCACTGCGTGGCCCCACAGACCCTGGTAGCGATGCCGATACACGCGACAGGATTCAAAGCCAGACATCAGATAAGCCTCGACTTGGGGGCCCTCGGCTATCTCCAGGGTTGCATACAAGAGATGCACGCACGCGTGGGTCAGGCCAGGATGGAAAGGCAGCACGGTGTCAAGAGGCCCCTCTGGCCTTCGCATCCGGCCGAGGGCCTCGCCATTCCGGCGCCAGACCTGCTCTACCCACCGATCGAGTGGCGTCAGTTGAATTTGGTGGGATTGCAAGGCGGCCTGGAATTCCGCATCGCTCCACTGCTCGCGGCAACGCTCCTGAATCTTGACCCGAGCGATCCTTTCGGGCCTGACGTCATCCGCAAGCAGCTCCACCTCGCCATGGGCGTGCTCACTCCAACCGCCCTCGTGACTGAAAATGCGAAAGGACGACTGGACCGTATCCGCCTGAGAAAGAATGATTTGCACGGTCCTGGCGTCTTCTTCCAAGAGGTGAAGCGGGCGGACCACAGTCACATTCTTCAGGAGGTAACTCTCGCTCTCCAGACCCTCTCGAACCGCCCCCGCCAACATCTCCTGGTAGGCTCCAATATGCAACCGGGGGCGGTCCAAAAAGGGCAGATGGCGTAAGCAGAGGTGCGACTCGAAAACGATCTCGCGCAAGGCTGGGGAAAGAAGCCGCCGGCCGGGAATCGAGGGCTCCGGCAGCTTCTTTCGTGCGCTCCGCTCCATCCAGTATCGACGACGTTGCCAGGCGACCGTGGGAAGCTCCACCCGACGTCTTTTCTCCCCGCTGCCAAAGCGCAAATCGCAGCCAAGAACATAAAGCTGCGACAAGCTTTCGAGCAATTGCTGCCAGTCCTCTCGGCCCTTTCTCAGGGATTGCAACCAGACACCACTTCCCTCGGGCAGACAGCGCCGGCCCATCCCCGACAACGTGGAATCGGGGCCGATTTCAAGATAGACCTCGCAGCCAAGTTCCTGGAGACTCCGCAGACCCGACCAGAATTTCACTTTCTCGCGGGCGTGATGGCCCCAATAAGCCGCATCGACTCTCGTGACCGGCTTTCCAGTCAGGCTGGAAACCAGGGTGATGGCCGGCAAAGCGTGCGGAATGTGGCCTGCATACTCAACCAGGGACTCCAACATCGGGTCCATCAAAATGGAGTGAAAGGCATGAGAAACATTGAGTTGTTTCCCACCGATCCCCTGGCCGGCCAGTTCCCGCCGAACCGCCTGGACCGCCTCGCCGTGGCCCGAAATGGCCGTGTTCTTGGGGCCGTTTTCGGCGGCAATGCAGACCTGGCCGACGTACCCCGCCTGCGCCGATATCACTTGCGATGCGTCGCAGAAGAGCACGGCCATCTCCCCTGTCTGGGGGAGAGCCTGCATCAGCCTGGCGCGCTCCGCAACCAGACGCAGTCCTTCTTCCATGGGGAAAACCCCCGCGATGCAGGCCGCCACGTACTCCCCAACGCTGTGGCCCAAAACCGCGCTGGGCTCGACTCCCCAGGAACGCCACAGCTGGGCCAGAGCATACTCTATGGCAAAGAGGGCTGGCTGGGTCCAGGCTGTCTCGTCGAGCGTAGAAGCCTGGTCTTGCGCAGGGTATAAGACCGGCAGCAAATCCCCTCCCAGGATCACATTGCACTGGTCCAGGATGGCACGAAACAAGGGCTGGGTCTGGTAGAGTTGCCGCCCCATGTCGACATGCTGGGAGCCCTGACCGGAAAAGAGGAAAGCGATCTTGGGCTGGCTGGAACGTTCCTGGACAAGGCCGTGGGTCACTCCGGGCGTCTCCGTTCCCGCCTGGAATCCCGCCAGCTTCTGGGCCAGAGCGGCGGTCGAGTTGGCCGCCAGGGCCAGCCGGTGTCCGAAGTGAGTGCGACCGGTGTTGGCCGTGAAGCAGATGTCCGCCAGGCTTGCGTGAGGGCCCTGGGCCAGGAAGCCAGCATAGCTTTCCGCCAGGTCCCTCAGGGCGGCATCGCTCCTGGCGGAAAGCGTTAGCAGATCTGGTTGGCCTGGATGCTCCCGTATTTCCTCGACCTCGGGTGCTTCCTCCAATACCAGGTGAGCATTGGTTCCGCCCATTCCAAACGAGCTGACGCCGGCCCGACGGGGAGCCCGATCGGAAGTCGCCCAGGCGCGGGTGGTCGTGTTCACGGAGAAGGGGCTCTGGTCCAGATCGAGCTGGCGATTCGGAGTGCGGAAGTTCAGGCTGGGAACAAGTGTCTGGTTGTGCAACATCAGGACCGTCTTGATCAAGCCTGCCACGCCGGCGGCCTGGACCGTATGGCCGATATTGCTCTTCACCGACCCGATCGCGATCCGCCCGGTAGCCGAACCGGCAAAAACTCTCTTGAGGGCCGAGAGCTCGATCAGATCGCCGAGCGCCGTGGCCGTCCCGTGGGTCTCGAGGTAGGAGATGCTTTCCGGTTCCACCCCTGCGGCGCCCAGGGCCTGATCCACCACGTCCGCCTGCCCATCCAGGCTGGGCGCCGTATAGCCCGCTTTCGATTCCCCGCCGTCGTTGTTGACGGCCGTCCCCTTGATGACAGCCAGGATTCTATCGCCCTGGTCGAGTGCATCCTGGAGCCGTTTCAGGGCCACGATGCCGGCCCCGGAGGAGAAGATCGTCCCTCCGGCGTCGGCGTCGAAAGGCCGGGTATGCCCGTCGGGCGACAAGATCATCCCCTCGCTGTAAAAGTAGCCGGCTTTCTGTGGGACGCGCACAGAGACCCCGCCCGCCAGCGCGAGGTCGCATTCCCCGCCAAGCAGGCTCTCACAGGCCACGTGGACGGCCACGAGCGAGGTGGAGCAGGCGGTCTGGACGTTGATACTCGGGCCTTTCAGATTCAATTTAAAAGAGATGCGCGTAGCCAGATAGTCTTTGTCATTGCAGATCAGCCGTTGCAAGTTGGTCACGCCCGAGCCCGGCTCCAATCCGGCCAGGTCCGGCGCAGGCTGGTTGAAGAGGAGGTACTCGCTGATGCGGGATCCGACGAAGACGCCGATGGCGCCATCGAATCTGTGCGGGACGCAGCCGCCGCTCTCGAGCGCCTCCCAGGCGCATTCGAGCAGAATGCGGTGTTGCGGGTCCATCAGGGTCGCCTCCTGGGCGCTGATGCCGAAGAAGTCGGCGTCAAAATCCTCGATGCTCCCCGGCAGAACTGCGGCCGCCTTGACATAGTTAGGGTTATTCAAGGCCTTGGCGTCTACGCCGGAAGCCTCAAGCTCGGGGTCTTCGAAGAAGGAGACGGATTCCTTGCCGGTGCGAAGATTGTGCCAGAATTCGTCTACATTTCGAGCGCCTGGAAACCGGCAGGCCAGGCCGATGACGGCCACGCCCGCGGCCACCTCTGCCTTAGCCATCCTCTACTCTCCGGTTCTCGGTTGGGCGGCGCAATCGTCGGCGCTTGTCACCGCGGTCCCTGGCCTGGTTGAGGGATGGGGAAAGGCGGCGCTCGGGACGGAGAAATTCGGCCAAAGAGCGGGTCGTTGCGTGCCGGAGCAGGTCCAGCGTGGAGATGGGCTGCTGCAACGCCTGGGTCAATCGCGTTTGCATTTGCATCAGCAGTAAAGAGTGCACTCCCAGGTCCGAGAAATTGTCGTGTATCCCCACCTTTTCGACTTGCAGCAACTCCTGTAACACCTGGCAAATCGTTTCTTCTACCGGGTTAGACCGAGTGCCCGGGGAGGGGGGGTCGTGGCGCATCGATCGGGTTGGGACGGGCAGCGCTTGGCGGTCGATTTTTCCGGTGGGTGTGAGGGGCATCGCGTCGACCTGAAGGAAGACTGAGGGAATCATGGAGTCAGCCAGTTGACCGCGCAGAAATTCGCGCAGAGCCTCCTCGCTCACTTGCTTCTGGCTACCTCGCGCAACGTAAAACGCGGCCAGCCGCAGGCCAGCTTCCTCGTAAGCTTTCACGGCACACTGACTGATGGCCGGGTGAGAGAGGATCGTCCCTTCGATCTCGCCCAGATCCACTCGCATCCCGCGCACCTTGACTTGCTGATCCTGGCGACCGAGCAACTCCAGAGCACCGTCCCAACGATGTCGGGCCTGGTCGCCTGTCCTGTAAAGACGTTCGCCGGGCTCCACAGGGAGGGGGCTCTCGACGAATTTCTCGGCGGTCATATCCGGTCGATTGAGATATCCGCGTGCGACGCTGGGGTTGCAGACAAAGACCTCGCCGGGGCAACCGGGCGCCACCGGATGCATCTTGGAGTCGAGAACGTAGACGCGTGTGTTGGCGGTTGGGCGACCCACGGGCAGGACGTGCACTCTGCACTCGTAGTGAGCGTCGGGAATGGGATAGGCGGCGACCAGCCCGGTTGTCTCGGTCTGGCCAAAGATATTGGTCAGTTGGGCCGGATGCCGGAAGTCGCGAGCCCATTTGCGAGGGATGTCGGAAAGGAGGGGCTCTCCGACGCAAACGATGTGTCGCAACTGGTTGTCCAGTAAGGCCTCTCTCTCTGCAGCAGGGAGGCCCTCGAGAGCCAGGTTGCAGCTTCGCCAATAGGACGGCACGAAATCCATGCGCGTAACGCCCTGCTGCTTCACCAGCGAGAACAGCGACAAGGGTTCTGAAATTTGAGCCGAGGAGGCCATGATCAGGCGGGCGCCGTGGCAGAGCGGGACCATCAACTGTCGGATGGATAAGGCGTAAGTAATTGAGCCGGTGTGAAGATACACGTCCTCGGGGGCGATGCCCAGGGTGACGCGCATCGCCTGCACAAAATGGGCCAGGTTTGCATGGGTGAGCATCACACCCTTGGGTTGCCCGGTTGACCCGGAAGTGTAGATCACCACTGCGAGGTTGTGGGAAGTTGTCACTGTTTCCAGATTCTCGACGGCCTGCCTGGAAATGGCGGGCCAGTCGGTATCGAGAAAAACGGTCTGCGCGGCTGCCGAGCTGGCCAGACTGTGCTGGGTCAAGAGGACCCCGGCGCGCGCGTCCTGCAGCATGAAGGCCAGCCTGTCCCTGGGATATTTCGGGTCGAGCGGCACGTAGGCGCCGCCCGCTTTCAAGACTCCGAGAATGGCGACCACGAGCTGAGCCGACCGCTCCAGCAGGATGCCCACGAGGTCCTCCGGCCCAACGCCCGCCGCCCGCAAGTGGCGGGCAACCTGATTGGCCCCCTGGTTCAGCTCGCGATAGGTCAACCGTTGCTCAGCAAAAACCACCGCTATGGCCTCGGGCGTTCGCTCGACCTGTTCCTCGAACAGCTCATGGATACAGCGTTCAGGCCCGAAGGGTGAGAGCGTCTCGCTCCACTGGGCGAGCATCCGAAGATCCGATTCGGTCCGCAAATCGAGCTCGCAAACCGTCGTTTCCGGGTCTGCTTCCAAAGCCCGGACCAGATGATTGCGAAATCGCTCGACGCTGCCATGGTCGAAAAGGGATGTGTTGTAGAGAATCTGACCGCAGAGCTGGTTGTCTTGCCGGGCAAAATCGATGGTCATATCTTGCATCAAGTCGGGCATTTCCCCGTGGAGGCCCTCCAGTCTCAGCGCTACGTCGAAGAGCGGGCACTGGTTTTGGGCATTCGCCAAGCCCCGATCGCCAATGACATCCGCGCACGGAGCCCCCTGCATTTGGTAAGCCTGGCGCAAGGTCTCGCGGATTGCCACCTGCAGCTGCCGAAGCGACGATTGCAGCGGAATCTCGTTCACGATAGCCAGCGCCTTGATTGCAGACCGCGGGGCCGGGCTGCCCACCACGATGGACGGGCTGTTTGTGTGCTTGTGGAGGACAACTTTGAGCGCCGTCATGAGAGCCGCATAGACTTCCAACGGCTCCATCTGTTCGAATCGCAGCGCGTCGAGGGTCACAGGCACCGCAGCCGTGTTGCCGATGTAGTGTTTTGGCCGAGGGTAGTCCAAGCTCAGGTTGGAGGGACCAGCTTCTTTCGGAAGCCGTCCACTCAAATGTTCGGTCGAAAGTGCTCGGGTAACCATGCGCCTTAGTGCTGGAAAAACCGCAATGGTCCTGCCCGTTTCCCTTTCACGGCCAGCGCGGACGGGAGACGTCGCGTGGCCTTCTCTACCCAAAAGGAGGCGAAGGCCCGTGAAGCGTCCACCCAAAGCGGCCGTTGCGGTCAACCCGCATCAGACTGCCCTGCGAGGCAAAGACCAGCGCACCCCGAATGGAGCGCGTGCGGGCAACGCTTACCCGCTATTTGATTCCGCGCAGGGCCTGTTCTTTGAGGCCAGGGGTCTCCGCCCAGTTGTTGGGCTCGCTGCCCTGCCAATGATAGAGGGCAACTTCCATTTTGCGGAGCAGGTTGCTCTTGACCCCACCGGGAGTGAGGCGAAAGTGGACATCGTCCAGGATTTTGTTGGTGGCGCCGTTGAGGAGTGCGTAATGGGACTTGTGACCGGCGCCATGGTGCTGCAGATGCAGGCGGCGCGGCACCATGAGGCCCACCTTCTGGCAAAGGTTAACCAAAGCGGGATTCTCGGCGTCGCTCATATGTGCGCGTCGGTGGAATTCCTGGGCCAGGTTGGCGCAGTTGGCAAAGACGGTCAGGCCGGCGGTGAGGGGGGCTAACTGGGGCAAGGTCCAGGCCAGCGCCGCCAGGCCGGCCAGCATAGGGGTGGTGATCCGCTGGGTATCAGCGGTGTGGTTGGCAAATTCGCGATGAACCACGTCGCGCGGGTGATCGTGATGATTTTGGAAGTCGTCGGCGATGCGAGCCAGACCCCCCGGAAGCTTTTTGGGATCAACATTGTCAAGAAAATGGTGGACCAGCCCGGTACTGATATCGGCCAGAAAATAGGCTCCGACCATCGAGCCGGCCACGGCCAGGCCCGCTCCCATACTGGAAAAGGCGCCCCCATAGGCCAGACCGGCCACCACCGTGGCGGTGGCAGCGACTCCAGTGGTGGCCACAGCTTTTTGCCAGAGAGTGGCCTTCTCCAGGGGAGGCTGGCGATGCTCACCGAGTGTGACCTGATCTTCAGGCCGACGAGACGGTGCCGGCGGCAGAGAAGGGGGGATGTGGGGCGGTTTGGCATTGCTGATCTTCATGTTCATGGAGAATAGCCGCCTGGCCTGAAAGATCTCTGCAAACCAGGCCGACTGTTCATACACTGTTCATATCTCCGGTCGATGACCGTGTTTATGTCAAATTGTGAATGTGATCCTGTCCCGGCCCGCCCCCAGGCTTTGTGAAGACGTCAGTCAGGCGGTCGGTGATGTTCCCAGTGTGCGCCTGCGCAGGGTGGCCTCGGTGTGTGAGCGCGTCGACTGCTATGTCAAGCTGGAGAGCTGCAACCCGGGTGGGTCGATCAAGGAGAAGAATGCCGCCATTCTGGTAGGCCAGGCCGAAAAGGAAGGGCTGCTAAGGCCCGGCGGCACCATCATCGAATCCAGTTCGGGCAATTTTGGGGTGGGGCTGGCCATGATCGGAGCGGCTCGAGGATATCGGGTCATCATCGTGGTTGACGCCAAGACTACCCCCACTTTCCGGCGCATGCTGCTGGCCTACGGGGCCCAACTGGCCGAAGTCCAGGAGGTGGATGCCGCCGGCTCGATGCAAAAGGCCCGCATTGCTCTGGCCACTTCGCTGGCCCAGTCGATCGACGGCGGTTGGTACCCTTGCCAGCACTATAATCCTCGCAATCCTGACGCTCACGCGCTACTGACTGCCCGCGAAATCGAAGCCACTTTTGGCGGCCGCCTGGACGCTCTGGTGGTAGGCGTGTCCACCGGGGGTCAACTGAGTGGACTGGCCCGCTACCTCAAGCCGCGCTACCCCCACCTCAAATTGATAGGGGTGGACGTGCAAGGCTCGGTGATTTTTGACCCCGACCCGGCCCCCTACAAAATGACCGGAATCGGGCTTTCGTTCCGGCCTCCCAATCTGGACTATACGGCCATCCATGCCGCCTATGTGGTGCCAGAGAATCTGGCCTACTCGATGTGTAACGCGCTGGCCCGCCAGGAAGGTCTGCTGCTCGGTTCGTCGAGCGGAGCCATCGTGGCTGCCGGCTTGCATTTTGCCCGCGATCTGGCGGCCGGTAGTCGCATAGCCATGATCAATCCCGACCACGGAGACCGCTACCTGGAGACCATTTACGACCAGGACTGGCTGAGCAAGAACGGCTTCGTGCTGATTCCGCCCGAGCACATGGACGTGGCCATCGAGCAGTTAAAGCCGGCTGGCTAACACGGCCGGTGCCCTTTGCTACCCACCTATTGGAGGACGGCGCTAACATTCGCAAAATCCAGATATTACTCGGGCATTCGAATCTCTCCACTACGGCCATCTATACGCACGTGGCGACCAGCGAGATTTGCGCGACTCGCAGTCCACTGGAACTGCTCCCCCAGTCGACCCTGAGGCTTGGCGAAAAATCCAAATCCAACCGGCGGGACTATCGGCTGACTGTGCCTCAGGGGGCCATGCTGCAGCCCAAGGAGCCTGAACCCGTGATTTAGGCTTGAATTCAGGGGCGGACCTTGAGTCTCCGTCCTCAATTTGGGGTGGCGGATATCTTTCGTCTTCACTCGGACTCCTACGCAGAGGCGGCAGCACCAGCAGCGGTCGGTAATGCGCGCCCTCGTGCAGTGCCGCACCGCTGCTTTGGGAGGCCATGTCAAGGAATGGGACAACTGCCATCATCAGCACATAGCCTATAATTCGTGCCGGAATCGCCACTGTCCCAAGTGTCAGTCCTTAGCGCGGGCACGCTGGCTGGAGGAACGCAAAGCGGAACTCCTGCCGGTGGAATACTTCCACGTGGTTTTCACCGTGCCAGCTTCGATCGCGGACATTGCCCTGCAGAATCAAAGCATTGTATACAACATCCTCTTTCGATCTGCAGGACAGACTTTGAAGCGCATCGCGGCTGACCCGCAGCATTTGGGGGCTGAGATCGGGTATCTGGCCGTACTTCACACCTGGGGTCAAAACCTGTCACACCACCCGCACCTTCATTGCGTGGTACCCGGTGGAGGCCTTTCACCCGATGGGACTCGCTGGATTTCTTGTCGCAAGGGGTTCCTTCTTCCCGTCAGGGTGCTGTCTCGCCTATTCCGCGGCTTGTTCCTGGACTCGCTTCGGCAGGCCTTTGCTCAGGGCGATCTCAAACTGTCCGGTAATCTGTCGCACCTGGCCGACCCGGATGTGTTCTTTCAATGGTTGGCTGGCCATCGCAAGACCGAGTGGGTCGTCTACTCAAAGCGACCGTTTGCGGGTCCGGAACAAGTGCTCGAATATCTGGGTCGATACACTCACGGGGTCGCCATCTCCAATCAACGCTTGACGAACGTCAGCGAAAGCGAGGTCGCCTTCCGCTGGAAAGACTACCGGAAAGACAATCAGCAGGGTGTCATGCGACTCGGTCCACACGAGTTCATGCGTCGCTTCCTTCAGCATGTTCTGCCTGCAGGCTTTGTGCGCATTCGCCACGGCTGATTTCTGGGCAACAAGCACCGCCGGGCCAAAATTGCTCAATGCAGAGAATTGCTGGATGCACCCGCCCCAGTCCTCGAAACCACCAACTGGCAGGACCTCTTCGAAAAGCTGACGGGGCAACCCGCTGACCTGTGCCAACTCTGCCAGCAAGGACGCATGGTGGCGGTTAAGTTGATTCCCCGCCAACTACTCCCTCTCTGGCGCTGGGCTCGATTCGCCACTGTGGACACTTCATAATGCAATTCACAACTCGGCGCAAACTGCCAATCAGCATTTTCATCTCAGGGGCTTACTTCGATCTGCCTGATTGTAGACCACTGGCCCGCCCGTCCGGCCTTGCGGCGATTCATCAGGTCATCGCACGACCCCGGCAGCACTCTTTACGGCTACCAACAGTCGCCTTCGAGCGACTCCAGAGCCCGTTGACCCAATCCCATGGGTGCTGGTCAATCATTCAAAACCCATAGCGCCGTCCAGCGGTCAAGTCCAAACAGATTCATGCTGCTCAGGAAGGCGGCCGACAGGCTGGGGTCCTGACCAAACAGGTCCATCACCTCGCCGCTGGTGGCCGTTCCGGCGTTCTGCATCACCTGGAGATAGAGTTCGGCTACACCCGCGTCGCTACGCACCAGCGAAATGATGCCCGAGGAGATCAAACCCGCACCGTGCTTGGTGTCGTTGATCTGGGTTTCGAGAAACTCCAAGGATTTGTCGGGACTCACGGAAGCCTCGGTGAGCAGAGTGCGCAGGTCCTTGCCGCCGGTGCCGTCCACGGCCTTGTGCATCTGGCCTGGAACGCTAGCCTCCCAGGCCTTGCGGGCCTCCTCCTGGCGCTTCTTCGTCTGCTCGAGTTCGGCGCGCAGCAGGCGGCCAGCGTGTCAAAAGGCGAGGAAGTATCGGGCTTGGCTCCCGCGTCGCTGGTCGTTTCCTCAGTCTTGGTGACCTCGGACTTTGTGTGCTCGGACCTGGCCTGCTCGGCCTTGGGTTTGAGCTGACCCAATTCTTCAGAATCGCGCGGCCCAATGACGCCGGTAAAATTCTGGCGCAGCCAGCGATTAGCCGCAAGCATGTCGCCCCAGAAATTCTGGGCGCCCGAGGAAGTGGCGGGGGGGACGAGGGGCGGCAGGCCGGGGCTGGATTCGAGTTCGAAGCCCTGAGGCTGAGTCTTAACGACGTTAAAGCCATTGCCAACGGAAAATGCCATTACCTACCTCGCGTAATCCGTGTGGAAGGCAGCGTCGGTTTCCACGCCCAGGGCCTGCAGACGAGCACCGAAGCGGTCGCCTGAGAGGCCTTCCCCTGCCTCACGGGCCAACAGTTCTTGGGATTCCACAATGACCTGGTTGGAGCGGCACGAACTGCTGACTTCGTCCACCAAGGCCTGAAGGACCTCTCGCTCGCTGGGTTCGGCGGGCAGTCCGGCATATTCGCAAAAACGCTGGCGGAAAAGGCGGTCCGCCTCGAGGCGGGCGGCAATGCTGCCGGCCATTCGGCTTTCCGACATCCCCCGAAAGTTGCCCTCGAGGTAGCCGTCAAAAGCCTCGCCAAATTGGGCCTGGACGGCCTGCACCAGGGCCTCCAGCGGCTCGGCGGCGGGGGCCACCGGTTTGGAAGCCACGGCCAGTCCCCAGGTAGAGCCGCAGCGGGCCGTGGGACGGAGAGGGAGACTGCAGGGGCGAGCGGCGAGTTGAATCATTTTTACCTCCTTCTGAAATCCAGCAAAGCCTGGCGGTCACAAGCTGGAGATAAATCGATGGGCGCGCTGTTAACATTTCATCAACCAGTTTCTGAAATATTTTAGCGAAGGTACTGGCTGGGGTTGGGCCCTCGGCCACCTGCCGACGAAGACACTCCTCCAGTTCACAAGTTCGTGCCACAGACCGGCCTTTTTGACGCCGCCACCCGCAAGCCAGGGATTGAGCGACCACGGTCAAAACTCCCATGGATGCGACTCCCGCTCATGTGCCTGATTTTGTTCTCCCTGTGGGGAGTGGCGAGGGCGGACGATCTGCAAGGGCTGTGGGCCCTGGAATCACTCCATCATGGTGACAAAATCAGTCGCGACCCCCGTTGGAAGTGTACCCTGCGGTTCGAAGGCGACCGGTTTCGTCTCATCTCTACCAGTGTGACCGAAAAGTGGCTGGTTGGCCGAGATGGCACCTCAACCGCGCAGCCCATTCACCATGAGGTCTTCCTGGGCGGGTCCTATCAGCTCGACAAATCTCACATTATCCTTCACTTGCAGTCCCCCGTGACCTCCGAGCAGACGGACTTCGCCCAAAACTACTTCGGCAAGGCCGCCGCCGATGGATCCTACCGGCCTGGTGTGCTGGTTCAGGATCAGCTCAAGCTGTACGCCGTCGGCCGCGAATTGATTTTTGTGCTTCAGAACAACAAGTGAAGCGGCTGGGGATGATGGAGTCGGACTTGAAGTGCGCCAGTTATGGGAGACGGGCTAGATTCTTCACGTCGCGCTCCGGCTTGAAGGGTTGGCCCCGGGCAGGAGCGATCACCACAACCCGGGGCTGGGAGTCGAGGGGATTGATCTGGATCAGACGCCCCTGGCACTGGCTGCGATAGAGCGCGTCGATCACTTTGCGATGACCCACCAGCCAGGGGCGGGTGCTGGACACCTGAAAAGTGAGACTGTTTTCCAGAAAGGCTTTTTCCTCGGCGCCAGAGGGCGTCCAGCGCGTATTGTCCGACCAGGCGCAGGCCCGAAAGGCCCGAGGAGAACGCTGCTGAACTTCGTCCAGGCGGAGGATCTGCTCGGGAGGAGCGTGGGAGGCCACAAAACTCCCCCCCCGGGCCAGCAAAGGCATGGCTTGTTCGCATGAGTGCCACTGCTTCAAGAATGAGCTTCCCATACGATCCGTAACCCATTGTCTGACCAGGGTGGATTCGCCCACCTGGGTAAATTTGCGATAGGGAGTGAGCGGATCCATGTCTTCGTGATTGCCGCGCACGAAGTAGAAGTGGTTGGGAAAGGCCACCTTGAGGTCCATGACCATTTTAAGGAGTCCCAGACTTTCCACCACCTCGGCCTCCATGGCCGGCGAGCGAACACCTTGTATCAACTCACGCTCTGCCTGCAGCCAGCGGGCCTCAGCCCGCTGTTCGGCGTGCATCCCATCGCCCAGGCAGAGCACGTTGATTTTCCCCTGCCGAAGCAAGCCCAGCACGTTCGTGCCGCCCATCGGCATCAGCAGGGCTTCCAGCAGGTAGTCTCGCTGGGCGTGCAGATCGGGGAGGACCACGGTGGGGAGATGACCCGGCAGGTCGACCACTCCGCCTTGCTCCCGAAAAACTCGGGCGCTGGCGCAGCCGACTTCAGGTAGCTGGCGGGGGTTTCCAGCTTCTGGGTGGTGGCCTGGCGGCGCAACAGTTGGGTCCAGGATAACTCCGGCCGAGCCAGCGCGGGCCAGGCCAGTAGGTAGAGGCACACCCAGATCCATTTGGTAATGACGGCAGATGTCTCATGGGAGCATCAAATGGGACTTTGCAGCATCACAGTCAAACGCATGAATTGCTATCGAGTGTTTCCGCAGCAAGTCTTCAATCAGGCCAGCAGTGCAATTTCCCACGCGGAGCCATATAAACTTCGGTGGGTGCCCAAACAACAAACTCCGTTGCTGAAAATCTGAGTCTTTGGAAGTGATCACGAAACCGTGAAGCTTTGCGAATTCCCAAATAGTGGAGTCGAGGGCCGTTGCCAGGCCAATTGTCCTTACGTGGGTGCTTTCCGGGTAGATGTCCGCCAGGCGATCGGGAAGACTGGGGGACAGGTTCTGATCGAACAGCAACCTCATCTATGGCAGAGTTGCCAACTTGCGTTCACGGTCCGCGGCAAATGCAAGGCAGGCCCGAATGTCCTGTTCGCACAGATCAGGAAATTCAGCCAGTAAGTCGGCGTGGGTCATTCCGCCTGCCAGGTATTCCAATACATCGGTGACGGTCATTCGGGTATTCCGAATACAGGGCTTACCACTGCGTTTGCCTGGCTCCAGGGTAATAATGTTTCTGTAGTCAAAGGGTGGCATAGGCTGATGATACCACACAATGGTGACCTAGAGGGCCACCGAGGGTCACGATGATCGCACCTGCACCCAAGGCATGAGCAGCGATCAAAAGGTCCAGTGGGGCCATGGTTCTA
Organism: bacterium; assembly: GCA_018780265.1. GTDB lineage: Bacteria > Vulcanimicrobiota > Xenobia > Xenobiales > JADMJV01 > JADMJV01. The sequence continues at coordinate 878 of JADMJV010000158.1, read as the reverse complement.
CCCTGAAGGAACTGTCTCATCAAGTGGCTCACGGTCCCAATTTGCAGGCTTGCGCGACAGGATTACATCGCCGGTTTCTGGGTCTGCAAAGTGGGGACTCTGGCCGTTGCCCTGCACTCCGCTGCTGTCCACCGAGACGCGCTGGATGGATCCTGTGTTCAGGTTCTTGAGAAAGACGTCGGCGACCCCGTTTGTGTCTCCCGCCACCAGGTTGGTGGCATCGGAATAGAAGGCGATGAAGGCGCCATCGCCTGATAGCCAGCAGCCGCCCGACTGGCCATTGCCCTGCGCACCAGCGACATCGGTGCTGACCAACCGGGTGGTTCCGGCCGAAATGTTGCGCACATAGATGTGAGCCTGGCCGTTGCCCACCGGTGTGCTCAGGTTGATGGACAGGGACTGATACCCGACGAGATTGGCATCGGCTGAAGTGGCGCAGTCAAAGATGTTCTGGTTGGCCAGAATGCCGGCCGTGTTTACACTGAGCAACAGCACCTGGCCGCTGACCAGGTCTTTGCGGTAAGCCTCATGTTTGGACCAATAACCAACGAAAGGTGGTCCACGCCAAATGGCAATTCAGCAATCCCCCCCAGCCTCACCTCTCCGGCAGAAGATGATCGCCAGCGTGGAGCCTGATGCAAAGAACTACCCCTGCCCCGAGTGGTTTCCATCCCCTCATCATCGGGGCGTGATCGCCGGCTCTCGCGTGCAATTCGGGAGAAATTAACTCCTGGTTTCCATCCCCTCATCATCGGGGCGTGATCGCCGGCCCAGAACCTGGAGGGATCGCCTTCCCGATGGGTTGCAAAGTTTCCATCCCCTCATCATCGGGGCGTGATCGCCGGCCCACAGCCGTGATACACTGTGTTTACAGTAAA